>JAEWOG010000014.1 GCA_023460975.1 Actinomycetes bacterium | reverse complement strand
TGCGGATCCAGTACGACAGGGTGGGGTTGGTGGCGCTGGCGGCGATGGTCACGTTTTGGGTGGCCGATTCGTTGGTGGTGCGTCCGTTGCCGCCGAGCCAGAGTTTCCAGGAGCCGGTGCGGGCGGGGCGGTTGGTGGAGGAGTTGATGGCGCCGTTGGTGGCGGTCCAGGTGGTGTTGCCGGATTCGAAGCCGGGGTTGCCGAGCAGGTTGGTGCCGGTCGGGGGGTTCGTGGTCGGGTCAGTCGGCGTCGGCGTCGTGGTCGTACCACCGCACGTCGGGTCACCGCTCTGGGCGGGCACGTTGACCGCGTCCCAGGCCGTCTTGACGGCGTTGAACTGGGCGCAGGTGCTGTCGATGTTCTTGGCTGCCGTCAGCGTCCAGGTGCGGTACTTGAGGTAGTTCGACGAGCTGGTCTTCATCAGCATGGCGTTGTAGAGGATCTTGATCGCCTTCTGCTCGCCGATGCCCGTGACCGCCGTGCCGTCGCACTTCGAGGCGCCGCCGCGGGAGAGCAGGTAGAACCAGTGGTCGCCGGGGCCGGCTGCGGCGTGGACGCCCATGGTGGGAATCGAGCTGGTGTAGCAGCTGGGGTCTCCGGCGTTGGCCGGGTTGGAACCGTCGCGGATCGGGCCCTGGCCGACGAGGTTGATCTCCTCGCCGATGGTGTGGTCGGGGGAGTCGTACCCGGAGGCCTGGTTGTCGTAGTACTCCGTGGCGGTGGCCAGCGCGTCACCGATGAACTCCTGGGTGCCGCCGCCCGAGATGCCGCCGGGGGTGTGGTCGTCGACGCCGTGGCCGAACTCGTGGGCGACCACGTCGATGGAGGTGATCCACTGGCCGGCGGTGTTCTTGCCGAACTGGGTCTCCACGCCGTTGTAGTACGCGTTCTGGTCGTTGAGGCCCACACGCATCGGCAGCCACCCGCCCGAGCCGTCCATGCCGCTGCGGCCGAGCCAGTCGTTCATCATGCCCTTCATCTGCTGGGCGGCGTAGAGGGCGTCGACGCAGCCGGTCTCCCGGTTGGTCGCGTTGCCGTTGCCCCAGTTGTCGTCAGAGCCGGTGAAGGTCGTGTTGTTGGCCGCGTCCTGGCACTTCAGGGTCGTGGCCGTCGGGTCGGTCATCGAGTAGCTGCTGCCCGAGCCGGAGGTGGCGATGGTGAGCGGGTTGGGGCCCGAGTAGGCGGCGGTTCCCGAGCCGTGGGCGATCTGCTCGCGCGACTCGAGGACGGTGCCGTTGGTGGCGTCGACCCACGCCTTCTGCCACGTGGCCTCGCCGTCCTTGGACCCGCGGACCTCCACCTCGTACGCCAGCTTGGTGCCGGCCTCGCGGTGCCAGACCACCAGCTCAGGGGTGCTGGTGGTGGCTCCGGCGTCGGCCAGCCCCGCGGCGACCTTGGTGGCGCGCGCTGCCTGGATGCGGGCGGTGGTCGAACCGAGCGCGACGGGGTTCTCCTGCGCGATGGAGGTCTCGAGGACCTGGCCGGCGTCGTTGGTCAGGACGACGAAGTCGCCACCGACCACGCGGAGCCCCTCGTGAGTGCGTTCGTACGCGACGGCGTACACGTCTCCGTCGCCGGAGTAGGTGCCGGCGCGGACGAACTTGTCGCCGGCGGCCTTCTCGAGTGCCCGGGAGTGCCCGGCAACCCAGGAGGAGGCCGCCTGCTGTGCCTCGGCGAGCGCGTCTGTGGCCGCGGCTGCCGGGGTGGCGGTGGGTGAGGTCGGCGACAGGGTGGTCGCGGCGACCGCAGTGACGGCGAGGCCCGCGAGGCCTGCCAGACGGAGTGTTCTCACGGTGGGTTCCAATCTGCTGTGGTAGCGGACTGGGTGGTGCTGACCGTTGCATAAGTTGGCAACTCGGCGTGCCCGGGTCAACGAAATGTGAGGTGCAGGTCTTTGCATCGCCAGAAGTTGAACCACAGGGATTGTGTGATCGGCGGGCTTGGACAAAAGTCCTTTGCCCGGTGCCCGGCTGGAACCGTAATTTGTTCTGGTGCTGAGTGCTGACCTGAGGGACGCGTACGACTCCCAACTCCGCGAGGAAGGCGAGCTGGGCGGTGCGCACCAGGTCTGGCGCGACGGCCCGGTGCACTGGGCCATCTTCGACTTCGGGGGCTTCGTCACCTATCGCGACCTCGCGGGGCTGTCCGGAGCGGCGCTCGACGAGGCGATCGAGCGGGCCGTGCGGCACTTCCGCGACGACACGGACGTGGCGCGGTTCGAGTGGAAGACGCGCGGGCACGACCTGCCGGCCGACCTTCCCCAACGGCTGCTGGCGCACGGACTGGTGGCCGAGGACGTCGAGACCGTCATGGTCGGCGAGGCCGCGGCACTCATCGACGTGCCGTCGCCACCGGAAGGCGTCGTCATCGCGCCCGTCGGGCACTCGGGGGATGCTCGCGCAGATCTCGTCGCCATGCTCGCCCTCCAGGAGGAGGTCTTCGGGCCCGGACGCTCCCCGCGGGTGGAGCGGATGCTCGCCGCGCACGAGTCGGGAGCCGAGCAGTGCTTCATCGCCCGGGCGGAGGGGCGCGTGATCGGTAGCGGGACCATTCGGCCGGTCGTCGGCACGGAGTTCGCCGGCATCTGGGGCGGAGCGATCCACCCTGACTGGCGGGGCCGCGGCATCTACCGCGCCCTGGTGGCTGCCCGGGCGCGCGTCGCGCTCGAGCGGGGCATCAGGCTGATCCACTCGGACTGCACCGACATGTCGCGCCCGATCCTTGAGCGGTCCGGGTTGGTCGCCGTCACGACCACCACTCCGTACGTGTGGACCCGCGCTCCCCACCCCATGTAAAGCGGGGTTATCGGCACT
Organism: Actinomycetes bacterium; assembly: GCA_023460975.1. Lineage (GTDB taxonomy): Bacteria > Actinomycetota > Actinomycetes > Propionibacteriales > Nocardioidaceae > Nocardioides. The sequence goes on along the minus strand of JAEWOG010000014.1, from coordinate 16,425 downwards.
GGTGCGCCGTCACAAGCATGCACCAGTACGCACCAGGGCGCGCCAGTGCTCACGCCGCGTGTGCGCTCCGGCGCAGCCGGGACTCCCGTACGAGTGTCATCGCCGCCACCTGCTCAGCCAGGGGAGCGGGCAGCGTGTGCCCGCCCCGGCTGAAGGTCTGGCCGATCTCGTCGCTGAGCCGCTGCCGGGTACGACCCCACCGAGCAGGATGGAGGTCGTCCCACACGAGCCGCGAGACGCCGAGGCCCAGTCGCAGCAACTCGCGCTCGCGCTGGCGTTCGCGCCACACGACCTCGCCCGAGTCGGTCTCGGCGACGCCGCCCTCCTCGCGCCGGCGGTACTTGATCCGCCCGTCGAACTCGATGACGTGCGCCCCCACCACCATGTCGCACCACGCCACACCCGTCGGGATCCGGAACGGCACTTGAGTGGCCACCGGCCCTGCACCGGTCTCGAGCGCCATGATCCGGGCCAGGGACTCGCCGGGGTTCTCGGCGCCCGCGTCGGCCAGTGCGATGGCTCGCCGTGCACTCCGTACTCCTGGCCAGGAGGTCATGGCGCTCACCGCCGCCTCCAGTTCGGCGAGCGTCGCTCCCTGCCGCAGCGCTGAGTCGCAGGCGCTCAGGCCAGCGTGGAACCCGTGCTCCCGGGCGAGGTCGGCGGCGGTCCGCGCGGCGCCGAGCACGGCGAGACCCTGCGCCTGGACGACCTGGGCTGCCTCGTACGGTGCCCCGTGGTGTTTCACACCGGCCTTGGTCCGCGACCCGTGAACGTGAGGGCGCGACACGTGGACGAGCGGGGTGGGCGGCATGAGGAACGGCATCGACAACGCATGCGCAGCGGAGTCGTGGCTGAGCACGTGGGCGGCGTCCATCACCGTGCTCGCGGCCCTGGCGCGCAGCAACTCGCGGTGGGGCGGCGTGCCCAGAGACATCCAGTGCTCGCCGCTGGTGTAACAGCCTTGGCGGAGGCGTACGAGGTCGCGCGTGCGCACGAGCCGTGCGATCTCGGCGGTGTCGTATCCGAGCAGGCGGAGTTCCTCGTACGTGACGAGGTGGGCGCGGCGGGACAGGAGCGAGGCGAGGTCGGCGGTCAGCATGGGCTCACCCTGTTGGCCAAGCGGGCGCCGCGGGGGCCGTACGGGCCTGGCTGTGGGTTGTCGGGGTCCTGGGCGGCCTGTGGACGGAAACTGGCGTGTCGTCGGCGAGCTGCGACTAGCGCGCCCTGGTGCGTACTGGTGCATGCCTGTGACGGGGCGCTAGATGGGATAACCCCGCTTTACATGAGGAAGGCGGGGGAGGAAGGCGGCGGGGAAGGCGGGGAAGGCGGGGCGCTAGAGGGACGAGGCGGCCTCGACGATCGACGTCGCCACGTGGTCGAGTTCCTCGGCTCGCACCAGCCCCGTGGTCAGTCGTACGTGTGGCGGGTGGTCGTCGGTCGGGAAGAACGGGGCCCCGGCGGCGGCGCGGATGTCGGCGGCGGCGAGGTGGGTGAGGGCGGCGCGCTCGTCGCGTACGGGGACCCACAGGTTGATGCCGTCGGGCAGCGGCAGGTCGAGCCCGAGGTCGACCAGTCGGGCGTGCAGGTCGCGCTGGCGGCCGAAGTACTGCCGCCCGGCCTCGGTGACCTCCTCGATGGGTTGGGCCTGGGTGAGCAGGTCGAGCAGGATCGTCTGCACCATCCGCGAGGTCCAGCCGGGGCCGAGCATGCGGCGGGCGATGATCGGTTCGACGAGGTCGGCCGCGCCGCCGAGCGCTGCGATGCGGAGGTCGGGACCGTGCGACTTCGAGTAGCTGCGCACGTGGATGACGCGATCCGGGAGGTGTCGGCCCAGCGACACCGGGGGGCGTCCCGAGATCGGGCCTGAGTGGTCGTCCTCGATGATGACTGGCTGCGACTGGCGGTGGCGGGCCAGCACCGTGGCGAGCTCAGCCGCGCGCGCCGGCGACAGGGAGACGCCCGTGGGATTGTGCGCGCGGGGCTGGAGCACGACCGCCACTGGGTCCGTGGCGAGCGCCGCGCGCAGGGACCGTACGCTCACGCCTTCGCCGTCGAGCTCCATGGGCGTCACCTCACCGCCGAGGGCCTCGACGAGGTCGAAGACCGGCGGGAACCCCGGTGCCTCCACGGCGACCCGGTCGCCCAGGCCGACGAGCAGTTCGAGGGCGCGCGCGATGCCGTCGGTGGCGCCGTCGACGACGGTGATGGTCTCGACCTCGTACGGCCACTGGCGGGCGAGCAGCCTGCGCAGCTCGGGGAGCACCGGCTCCTCCTGGTAGCCGCCGGTTGCCGCGCGGCCTGCGACGCGACCCAGCGCGGGGCCGATCGAGGGCAACAGGTCGGGGTCGGGGGTCCCTCGGGACAGGTCCAGTCGCAGGGCGGCGCTGGTCTCGCCGCGCAGGCTCGCGACACGGGGGCTGAGCCACCCGCTGGGGCGCGCGTTGACGTACGTCCCTGCTCGACCGCGAGTGGTCACGGCTCCGGTGCGTTGCAGCGCCTGCCAGGCGGCGCTCACGGTCGCCGGGCTCACTCCGAGGCGGGCGGCGACGTCGCGGACCGTGGGCAGGCGGTCGCCCTCGGCGAGCTCGCCGGTGCGGATCGCGCGGGCCAGCGCCCCGGCGATTCCCTGCGGGCTGCGGTCGTCCAGCCCGTCCAGAACCAGGAGTTCCCCCATAGTCAAATCGAGCCTTCCCAAGAATGTGTGACGTAGGTAACCTGCCGTAACAACCGCGAAATGTTCAAGAGCAAGGATAACGATCTGACGGCGTCGCCCACCCGGGCTTCCGCCGTCCGAACCACGCAAGTGACCAGGAGGTTGGCATGACCATCGTGAGGGCCGCGATCACCCAGACCACATGGACGGGTGACAAGGAGTCGATGCTGGACAAGCACGAACAGTTCGCCCGCGATGCCAAGGAGCAGGGCGCGCAGATCATCTGCTTCCAGGAGCTCTTCTACGGTCCTTACTTCGGCATCACGCAGGACCAGAAGTACTACCGCTTCGCCGAGCCCGTCGACGGGCCGATCGTCACCCGCTTCGCAGCCCTGGCCAAGGAGCTGGGCATGGTGATGATCCTCCCGATCTATGAGGAGGAGCAGACCGGCGTCTACTACAACACGTGCGTCGTGGTCGACGCCGACGGCACGGTGCTGGGCTCCTACCGCAAGCACCACATCCCGCACCTCGACCGGTTCTGGGAGAAGTTCTACTTCCGCCCCGGCAACATCGGCTACCCCGTCTTCGACACCGCGGTCGGCAAGGTCGGCACCTACATCTGTTACGACCGCCACTTCCCCGAGGGTTGGCGCGAGCTGGGCCTGGGCGGCGCGCACATGGTGTTCAACCCCAACGCGACCAAGCCCGGCCTGAGCAACCGCCTCTGGGAGGTCGAGGGCCCGTGCGCCGCCGTCGCCAACGGCTACTTCGTGCTGCAGCCCAACCGCGTCGGACGCGAGGACAACGAGTACGGCGAGCTCGCTGTCGACTTCTACGGCACCTCGCAGGTCATCGACCCGCGCGGCAACTTCGTGGGCGAGCGCGGCTCGGGCAGCGACGAGGAGATCCTCATCCGCGACCTCGACATGGACATGGTCCAGCAGATGCGCGACGACTGGCAGTTCTACCGGGACCGCCGACCGGACTCCTACACCGAGATCGCGAAGCCCTGAGGCGGGGGAGGCGACCATGACGACCCTCATCAGCGGCGGCCTGGTGGTCAACGCCACCGGCACCGTCACCGCAGACGTCCTCATCGACGGCGAGAAGATCGTGGCGATCCTCGAGCCCGGCTCGACGGTTCTGGGACACGACCTCAAGGCGAGCGCCGACACCGTCATCGACGCGACCGGCAAGTACGTCATCCCCGGCGGCATCGACGCCCACACGCACATGCAGCTGCCGTTCGGAGGCACCTTTGCCTCCGACACGTTCGAGACGGGAACGGTGGCGGCGGCTTGGGGCGGCACCACCTCCATCATCGACTTCGCCGTGCAGCGTACGGGCGAGAAGGTCATGGAGGGCCTCGAGGCCTGGCACGACCTCGCGCGGGGCAACTGCGCCGTCGACTACGGCTTCCACCAGATCATCGGAGGCGTTGACGACGACGCGCTCGCGGCGATGGACAACCTCGTCGCCGAGGGCGTGACCTCGTACAAGATGTTCATGGCCTATCCCGGCGTCTTCTACGCCTCGGACGACCAGATCCTCAAGGCCATGCAGAAGGCCGCTGATCTCGGCCTGATGACGATGATGCACGCCGAGAACGGCCCGGTCATCGACGTTCTGGCCGAGCAGTTGGTCAAGGCCGGCAAGACCGACCCGTACTACCACGGCATCGCCCGCGCCTGGCAGGCCGAGGAGGAGGCCACGCACCGCGCGATCATGCTCTCCAACATCACCGGCGCCCCGCTGTACGTGGTGCACGTGAGCGCGAAGCAGGCCGTGGCGCAGATCGCGACGGCCCGCGACGGTGGCGCCAACGTGTTCGGGGAGACGTGCCCGCAATACCTCTACCTGTCGTTGGAGGAGCAGCTGGGAGCCCCGGGCTTCGAGGGCGCGAAGTGGGTCTGCTCGACGCCGCTGCGCTCGCGCGCCGAGGGCCATCAGGACTCGATGTGGCAGGCGTTGCGCACCAACGACCTGCAGATGGTCTCCACGGACCACTGCCCCTTCTGCTTCAAGGAGCAGAAGGAGCTGGGGATCGGCGACTTCCGCAACATCCCCAACGGCATCGGGACGATCGAGCACCGCATGGACCTCATGTACCAGGGCGTCGTCACCGGCGAGATCTCCCTGGAGCGGTGGGTCGAGATCACCTCGACCACGCCCGCGCGGATGTTTGGTCTGTACGGCACCAAGGGCGTGCTGCAGCCCGGCGCGGACGCCGATGTCGTGATCTACGACCCCAACGGTCACACGTCCATCGGGTACGACAAGACCCACCACATGAACATGGACCACTCCGCCTGGGAGGGCTACGAGATCGACGGCAAGGTCGACACCGTCATCTCCCGCGGCACGGTCCTCGTCTCCGACGACACGTTCCATGGAAAGGCGGGCCACGGGCAGTACCTGCGTCGCGGCCTGTCCCAGTACCTCATCTGAATCGTTGGTCGGGCCCCGTTGGTCGAGCTGGTCGAGACCTTGGTTTCGACAGGCTCAACCAACGGACCGGTTTCGACAGGCTCAACCAACGGCTCAACCAGCTCAACCCAATGATTTTCCCCCGAGAAGGAGTACGACGTGGATTTCGGTGTCGTCATGCAGACCAACCCGCCAGCGTGGCGGACTGTGGCCATGGCCAAGCGTGCTGAGGAGTACGGCTTCGACTACTTCTGGACCTTCGACTCCCACCTGCTGTGGCAGGAGCCGTACGTCATCTACAGCCAGATCCTGGCCGAGACCAACCGCATCGTGGTGGGTCCGATGGTCACCAACCCGGCCACCCGCGACTGGACGGTCACGGCGTCGGTCTACGCCACCCTCAACGAGATGTACGGCAACCGCACCGTGTGCGGGATCGGCCGCGGCGACTCGGCCGTACGCACCCTCAACGGCAAGCCCTGCACCCTCAAGGAGGTGCGGGAGGCGACCCACGTGATCCGCGAGCTCGCCAACTGCCGTCCGGTGGACCTCAACGGCTCGACCATCCAGTTCCCGTGGGCGCGCAGCTCGTCCCTGGAGGTCTGGATCGCCGCGTACGGTCCGCTGGCGCTCAAGGCCGCCGGTGAGGCGGGCGACGGGTTCATCCTCCAGCTCGCCGACGTCGAGGTGGCTGAGTGGATGATCGGTCAGGTGCGCGACGCGGCCACGAAGGCAGGGCGCGACGCGGACAAGCTCCAGTTCTGTGTCGCGGCGCCGTTCTACATCGGCGAGGACACCCCCGAGTCGAGGGCGCACCAGATCGACCAGTGCCGCTGGTTCGGCGGCATGGTGGGCAACCACATCGCCGACATCGTCACCAAGTACGGCGACACCGGCGTCATCCCGCAGGTCCTGGTCGACTACATCCGGGGCCGGACGGGGTACGACTACAACGAGCACGGGCGGGCGGAGAACACCCACACCGACTTCGTGCCCGACGAGATCGTGGAGCGCTTCTGCCTGCTGGGCACCGCGGACGACCACATGGCCAAGCTCCAGCGGCTCAAGGACATCGGTGTCACGCAGTTCGCCGGCTACCTCCAGCACGACAACAAGGACGAGACGCTGCGGGTCTACGGCGAGACCGTGATCCCGGCAATGCGTGAGCACGTGACGGCGAAGGCCTGACGCGGGTGCGTACCAAAGCGGCTGCGGTGGGGTTCGGGGCTCTCGGGGTCCTGGTCCTCGCCGCGCTGTGGGATCTCTACAAGTGGCTCGGCCCACTGGACGGCGTGAAGGTGGGCGACACCCTGGTGCTGCCGCGTACGACCGACATGGCGATGCCGCACAGCTGGGACATGGTGGCGCGGCTGTTCGAGCCGGTGAACTCGATGCGCGGGGCCGACGACGTGTGGCAGGCGGTCGGTGACGCCAGCCTGTTCACGCTCAAGATCGCCGCCCAGGGGTGGTTGATCGGGGTCGTCATCGGGTTCGCGCTGGCGTTGGTGATGAGCCGGTGGCGCGTCGCCGAGGCCGGGCTCCTGCCGTGGGTCGTGATGAGCCAGACCGTGCCCCTGATCGCGATCGCGCCGCTGGTGCGGCGGTGGGGCTCGCAGATCCAGATCGGCGACTTCGAGTGGACCAATGAGCACTCGGTGGCACTGATCGCCGCGTACCTCGCCTTCTTCACCGTCGCCGTGGGCGGCCTGCGTGGCTTGAAGTCCCCTCAGACGACCCATCTCGAGCTGATGCGTGCCTACGGCGTGGGCTGGTGGCGCACGCTGCTGACCCTGCGCCTGCCCGCCAGCGTCCCGTTCGTCCTCCCCGCCCTCCGGCTGGCCGCTGCGGCGGCCGTCATCGGCACCGTCGTCGCGGAGGTCTCCATCGGCCTGCGGGGCGGCATCGGCCGCATGGTCGTCGAGTACGCCCAGTCCGCCAGTGGCGACCCGGCCAAGGCGTGGGCGCCCATCTTCGGCGCCGTCCTCGTCGGTCTCGTCGCGGCCGGCTGCGTCAGCCTGATCGGCCTGGCCCTGCGCCCCTTCAAACTCACAGGAGCCCCCTCATGAGCGCCCCGACCCCCGCCATCCACGTCAGCGGAGTCGACCGCACTTTCACCGTCAAGAAGGAGCAGGTGCACGCCCTGTCCGGGGTGGACCTCGATGTCGCGGCGGGCGAGTTCGTCTCGCTCATCGGCCCCAGCGGATGTGGCAAGTCGACCCTGCTGCGGCTGGTGGCCGACCTCGACCAGCCCACCGGCGGCACCGTCGAGGTCTTCGGCAAGACGCCGCAGCGGGCCCGCCTGGACCAGGACTACGGGATCGCCTTCCAGCAGGCTGGCCTGTTGCCGTGGCGCACGGTGGCCTCCAACATCGAGCTGCCCCTCAAGCTGCACGGTGTCGGAGCTGCGGAGCGCAAGGCCCGATCCGCGGAACTGCTCGAGCTGGTCGGGTTGGCCGACTTCGCCACCAAGCACCCCGAGCAGCTCTCGGGCGGCATGCAGCAGCGCGTCGCCATCGCCCGCGCACTGGCGGAGTCCCCCAAGCTGCTGCTGATGGATGAGCCGTTCGGCGCCCTCGACGAGATCACCCGCGAGCGGATGCAGACCGAGTTGCTGCGCATCTGCGCGGAGTCCGGCGCGGCTGTGCTGTTCGTGACGCACTCGATCCCGGAGGCCGTCTTCCTCTCCGACCGCGTCGTCGTGATGTCGCCCCGACCGGGACGCATCGTCGACATCGTGGACGCCGGCAAGGAGCTGGGCGACTCCAAGCACCGCGGCGAGGGCGCCCGCGACGAGGAAGGGTTCTTCCACACCGTCCAGCGGGTGCGCGAGTTGCTGCACGGCGCGCCGGTGAGCGGGGCGCGCGGGGTGGAGAACCGATGAGTGGCGCCGTCGCTCCCACCGAGCGCGTACGGCACCTGCCGTCGCTCTCGCAGGTACGCCTCGTCCCGGTGGTGGCTCCACTGGTCGTGGGTGCGCTCTTCCTGGGGGTGTGGCAGTTCGCGGTCACCGGGCTCGGCGTGGACCCGTTCGTCCTGCCGGCGCCGTCGGCGATCGGTGAGCAGGTCCTCACCGCCCGCGGCCCGATCTTCGACGGCATGGTCGTCACCGGCCGCAACGCGCTCGTGGGCATCCTGATCGGCGCGGCCTTCGGGATCCTGGGGGCGGTGGCCTCGAGCATGTCCCGCGTCCTGGACCTGATGGCGGCGCCCGTGATCGCTGCGCTGTCGGTGGTCCCGATCGTGGCCCTGGCGCCCGTGCTCTATTCGATGTTCGGCGCCGCCGCCAACACCGGCCGCATCGTGGTGGCCGCGCTGGCCGCATGCATCCCCGTCTACATCAACACGCTGCGTGGCCTGCGCCAGGTGCGCCCGGTGCATCGCGAGCTGATGCAGGCGTACGCCGCCTCGCCGGCCCAGGTGGCTCGTACGGTCACGCTCCCGACCGCCATGCCGTACGTCTTCACCGGCATGCGGGTGGCCTCGTCGATGGCGGTCATCTCCGCTCTGATCGCCGAATACTTCGGCGGGCCCATCGGCGGGCTGGGCAAGCAGATCACCTCCGCTGCGGCCAGCAGCAACTATCCGCTGGCGTGGGCGTACGTGGTCGGCTCGATCGTCCTCGGCCTCGCCTTCTACACCGTGACCCTGCTGGTCGAGATGTGGTTCTCGCGCCACACCCCGACGGCGTGAACCCACCATCCGCTTCCCCGACGCACCACCGCCACACCAACCCTGAGGAGAGAAGATGAGAATGACCCGCAGTCCCTGGCGTCGCTCCAGGGTCGCCACGATCGCCGTTGCGGCGACGCTCGCACTGGCACTGGGTGCCTGTGGCGGCGGCACCGACGACGACCCCGATTCCGGTGGTTCCGGCGACGGAGGTGACCTGACGCCCGTCTCGCTGCAGCTGCAGTGGGTGGCCCAGGGCCAGTTCGCCGGCTACTACGCAGCGCTCGACCAGGGCTACTACGAGGACGAGGGTCTCGACGTCACCATCGTCGAGGGTGGCCCGGACATCGTCCCGCAGGACGCCCTGTCGGCCGGTGACGTCGACTACGCCATCTCCTGGGTGCCCAAGGTGCTCGGCTCGATCGAGCAGGGTGCGCAGATCACCGACGTCGCGCAGATCTACGAACGCTCCGCGACCACGCAGATCTCCTTCAAGGACAAGGGCATCACCTCGCCCGCCGACCTCGAGGGCAAGAACGTGGGCTCGTGGGGCTACGGCAACGAGTGGGAGCTCTTCGCCGGCATGCAGAAGGAGGACGTGGGTCTCAAGGACATCAAGCTCGTCCAGCAGGCCTTCGACATGAACGGCTTCCTGGCCGGTGACATCGACGCCGCGCAGGCGATGACGTACAACGAGTACGCCCAGGTGCTGGAGACGGTGAACCCGGACACGGGCGAGCTCTACCAGCCGGACGAGCTCAACGTGATCGACTGGAACGACGTGGGCACCGCGATGCTCCAGGACGCCATCTGGGCCTCGACCGAGCGCCTCGAGGACGACGCGTACGCCGAGCAGACGGTGGCGTTCATCAAGGCCTCCATCAAGGGGTGGGTGTACGCCCGCGACAACGCCCAGGAGGCCGCGGACATCGTCACCGCTGCCGGCTCCCAGTTGGGCACCAGTCACCAGTTGTGGATGGTCAACGAGGTCAACAAGCTGCTGTGGCCCTCGGGTGACCGGATCGGTCTGATCAGCCAGTCGGCGTGGGACCAGACGGTCGACATCGCCATGACCACCGAGAACGAGACCGGCGCCACGATCATCACCGAGGAGCCCCCGGCCACGGCCTTCAGCAACGAGTACGTGGAGAAGGCGCTCGCGGAGCTGGAGGAAGAAGGAGTCGATGTCGTCGGCGCCGACTGGGCCCCGATCGAGGTCACGCTCAACGAGGGCGGAAACTGATCCCTGCTGCTCGTACGTCACGAGCAACATGACCCGGTGTGGGTGGGCGCTCAGGGAGCCCACCCGCACCGGGGTCGAACACTTCCAAAGAAGGAAACCGATACAAGATGTCCACCCAGAACGAGACATCGGCCCCGGGCGGCGCGTCGCTCGACGCGCACACCGTCGAGCTCGACAGGACCCACGTGTTCCACTCGTGGTCCGCCCAGGGAGCACTGAACCCCGCAGTGGTCGCCGGAGGTAGCGGCACCCGCGTGTGGGACCACGCAGGACGTGAGTGGTTGGACTTCTCCAGCCAGCTCGTCAACGTCAACATCGGCCACTCGCATCCCAAGGTGGTCTCGGCCATCCAGGAGCAGGCCGCTCGACTGGCCACGATCGCGCCGGCCACCGCCAGCCTCGTACGAGGCGAGGCGGCCCAGCGGATCGCCTCGGTCGCACCCGACGGCTTCACCAAGGTCTTCTTCACCAACGGTGGCGCCGACGCCAACGAGAACGCGATCCGCATGGCGCGGCAGGTCACGGGGCGCGACAAGGTGCTCTCGACCTACCGCAGCTACCACGGCAACACCGGTGCTGCGGTCGTCGCGACTGGCGACTGGCGTCGGGTGCCCAATCAGTTCGCGCGTGGGCACGTCCACTTCTTCGGGCCCTACTTGTACCGCTCGGAGTTCTGGGCGAGCACCCCGGAGCAGGAGGCTGAGCGCGCGCTCACGCACCTGCGACGGGTCATCGAGTGCGAGGGCCCGACCTCGATCGCCGCGATCCTGCTGGAGACCATCCCCGGCACCGCTGGCGTTCTGACTCCTCCGCCGGGCTACCTCGAGGGCGTCCGGGCCCTGTGCGACGCGCACGGGATCATGCTCATCCTGGACGAGGTGATGGCCGGCTTCGGGCGTACGGGCAACTGGCTGGCGCTGGATGCCTTCGACGTGGTGCCCGACCTGATCACCTTCGCCAAGGGCGTCAACTCCGGGTACGTGCCGGTGGGCGGCGTCATCCTGTCGGATCCGATCGCGGAGTTCTTCGACGAGCGGGTCTTCCCCGGTGGGCTGACGTACTCCGGCCACCCGTTGGCGGCAGCCTCGATCGTCGCGGCCTTCGACGCGATGAAGGCCGAGGGGATCGTCGACAACGCCGCCCGCGTCGGAGCCGACGTGATCGGCCCGGCGCTGGCCGACCTGGCCGAGAAGCACGCCGTGGTCGGCGAGGTACGCGGCAGCGGCGTCTTCTGGGCCCTCGAGTTGGTGGCGGACCGTCAGAGCCGGGCCGTGCTGCCGGCCGCACTGATGGGCCGCGCCAAGGCCGAGATGTTCAAGCGGGGGCTGCTGCCCTTCATCGCGGACAACCGCATCCATGTGGTGCCTCCCTGCGTGGTGACCGATGACGAGGTCGCCACCGCGGTGGGCATCTACGACGAAGTTCTCTCTCTGCTCGACAAGGAAATCGCATGACTATGCCCGTTCTCGACCACTGGATCAACGGCACCAACGACGCGGGCGACTCCTCGCGTCTGGCCGACGTCTACGACCCCGCCAAGGGCATCGTTCAGAAGCAGGTGCGCCTGGCCTCCACCGCTGACGTCGACCGCGCGGTCGCGGTCGCCAAGGCCGCCTTCGCCGAGTGGGGCCAGGCGTCGATCGCCAAGCGCCAGACGGTGATGTACAACTTCCGCGAGCTGCTGAACGCCCGCAAGGGGGAGCTCGCCGAGATCCTCACCTCCGAGCACGGCAAGGTGCTCTCGGACGCTGCCGGCGAGATCGCCCGTGGTCTGGAGGTCGTGGAGTTCGCCTGCGCCATGCCGCACCTGCTCAAGGGGTCGGTCTCCTCGCAGGTCTCCACCGACGTCGACGTGTTCTCCTACAAGGAGCCGCTGGGCGTGGTGGGTGTCATCAGCCCGTTCAACTTCCCGGCGATGGTGCCGATGTGGTTCTTCCCCATCGCGATCATGGCCGGCAACACGGTGGTGCTGAAGCCGTCGGAGAAGGACCCGAGCGCGGCCAACTGGATGGCGGAGCTGTTCGCCGAGGCCGGCCTCCCGGCGGGGGTGTTCAACGTCGTCCACGGTGACAAGGAGTCCGTCGACGCGCTGCTGGAGCACCCCGACGTCGCGTCCATCTCGTTCGTGGGGTCGACCCCGATCGCCCAGTACGTCTACGAGACGGGCACGAAGGCGGGCAAGCGGGTCCAGGCGCTGGGTGGCGCCAAGAACCATATGCTGGTCCTGCCCGACGCCGACCTCGACTTGGTGGCCGACTCGGCCGTCAACGCCGGCTTCGGTTCGGCCGGCGAGCGGTGCATGGCGGTCTCGGTGGTGCTGGCCGTCGACTCCATCGCCGACGAGCTGATCGCCAAGGTCTCCGAGCGCATGGCGACCCTGCGTACGGGTGACGGACGTCGGTCCTGCGACATGGGCCCGCTCATCACGCGCGAGCACCGCGACAAGGTGTCGGGCTACATCGACACTGCCGCCACCGACGGCGCGACGGTGGTCGTGGACGGCCGCGAGAACACCTTCGACGGTGCCGCCGAGGGCTTCTGGCTCGGCCCGACCCTGATCGACCAGATCCCGACCATCTCGACCGCGTACACCGAGGAGATCTTCGGCCCCGTGCTGTCGGTGATCCGGGTGTCGGGTTACGAGGAGGGCCTGGAGTTGATCAACTCCGGCAAGTACGGCAACGGGACGGCCATCTTCACCAACGACGGTGGCGCCGCCCGGCGCTTCCAGCGCGAGGTCGAGGTGGGCATGGTGGGCATCAACGTCCCGATCCCGGTGCCGGTGGCCTACCACTCGTTCGGTGGGTGGAAGGCGTCGATGTTCGGCGACACCAAGGCGTACGGCGTCCACGGTGTCGACTTCTTCACCCGCGAGAAGGCCGTCACTCAGCGCTGGCTCGACCCGAGCCACGGCGGCCTGAACCTGGGCTTCCCGCAGAACCAGTAGATCTCGGCCCCGGTCCCACGAGCCCCGCAGCGTCCAGCCCGCTGCGGGGCTCGTGTGCGTCGTGAGGGCGGCGCCCGGGTGGCGTCCAGCCCGTCACAGAAGCCGGCGCGCCAGCGGCCACCAGTGGCGCTGGCCGAGCTCGGCCTCGGCGCGCGGTACGACCAGGACCCCAGCCGCCGATGTCACGAGCAGCCGTACGACGGCAGTCGGGTGCGGCGGGGACTCCCACTCGGTCGCGATCACGTCCGCGATGCCGCCCGGCGGAAGCCACGGGCAGGGGTCGTGGCGCAGCAGGAGATGCTCGTCGGCTGGCATGGGGCGACAGTACGAGTTCCTACCGACGACCGGCAGCCCCCGCGTGCCACGATGGGCCCCATGAGCGCACTGGAGACGCCCGAGGAGTTCTACGCCCGCGTTCTCGCGGCCGCTGACGAGGAGCGCCGCCTGCCGGTCGCGGTGGAGGAGATGCCGGGCTGGTTCATCTACCCGTACGAGATCGACTCGCTGCGCATCAAGCCGCTGGAGCCGATGCTGGACGTCGAGCCTGACCGCCGGGGCGAGGACCCCGCCGAGTGCCGGTGCGCCACCGATGACTGGGCGGGGTCGTGGCCGGGGCCCGAGGACAGTGTGGTCTGGCACGACGACGACTGGCGTCTGCTCGACGCGGGCGACAAGTTGCCCGCCTTCCTGATGCTGCAGCCGCGCCGCCACTTCGACCTGCACGAGATGCCTGACGACCTCGCAGCCCGGATGGGGCGGCTCATCGTGGCGCTGACTGCCGCGGTAGAGACGCTGCCCAGCGTGGGGCGTTGCCACGTCATGAAGATCGGCGACGGCGGCGCTCACCTGCACTGGTTCTTCATTGCCCGCCCGGCGCGCATTGGGCAGTTCCGTGGGTCCCCGCTGCTGGACTGGGAGGAGAACCTCCCCTCCGTACCGCGCGAGGTCCTCGCCGCCAACGCTGCCGCGGTCGTACGCGAGTTCGTACGGCGTGTGGGTGGGGTGGCGTCAGACCCGGTTGCGTGAGCGGGCTCGCGTCATACGAATCGGGCTGGCCCGCCTCGCGTCATACGAACTGCTTCTGCCCCGCCTCGCGTCATACGAACTCGAACGTATAGGCGCGGCTTTGTATGACGCCGGGCGCGCGGGGGCGGGTTTGTATGACGCCGGACCCAGGTGGGCTGGTTTCGCTCCGCGTCATACGAAGCGGGCTGGTCGGGCCACGCGTCATACGAACTCGAACGTATAGGTGCGGCTTTGTATGACGCCGGGCCTGGCGGTGCGGGTTTGTATGACGCCGGGCGCGCGGGGGCGGCTTTGTATGACGCCGGGCCTGGCGGGGCGGGTTTGTATGACGCCGGGCGCGCGGAGGCGGGTTTGTATGACGCCCGGCCGAGCCGGGCAGGCCCGTATGACGCACGTCACTGACGCCGACCCCCGCCGAGGGAAACAAACCCGGCTCCCTTGCGTTACATCCTATGAGTGAAGTTGAGTCCATCCGGCTCAACTAACTTGAAATCAGACTCCCCGCCACGCACACTGGCGTCACCGAGACTTCCCGGCGAGGGCCGGGGCTGAACAATGGAGGTTCCTCACATGGCACGTGCCGTAGGCATCGACCTCGGAACGACGAACAGCGTCGTCGCCGTACTCGAAGGTGGCGAGCCCACCGTCATCGCGAACGCCGAGGGCGCTCGTACGACCCCGTCCGTCGTGGCGTTCGCCAAGAACGGCGAGGTGCTCGTCGGTGAGGTCGCCAAGCGGCAGGCCGTCACCAACGTCGACCGTACGATCCGCTCCGTCAAGCGCCACATGGGCGAGGACTGGACTGTCGGGATCGACGACAAGTCGTTCACGCCGCAGCAGATCAGCGCCTTCATCCTGCAGAAGCTGAAGCGCGACGCGGAGGCGTACCTCGGCGAGACCGTCACCGACGCGGTGATCACGGTCCCGGCGTACTTCTCCGACGCCCAGCGTCAGGCGACCAAGGAGGCGGGCGAGATCGCCGGCCTCAACGTGGCCCGCATCGTCAACGAGCCGACCGCTGCCGCGCTGGCGTACGGCCTCGACAAGGGCGACGACCAGACGATCCTCGTCTTCGACCTGGGTGGCGGCACCTTCGACGTGTCCCTCCTGGAGATCGGCGAGGGCGTGGTCGAGGTCAAGGCGACCTCCGGTGACAACCACCTCGGTGGTGACGACTGGGACAACCGCATCGTCGAGTGGATGGTCGACAAGTTCAAGAACGCCAACGGTGTCGACCTCGGCGCCGACAAGATCGCCAAGCAGCGCCTCCAGGAGGCCGCTGAGAAGGCGAAGATCGAGCTCTCCTCCTCCAGCGAGACCACGATCCACCTGCCCTACATCACCCACGGCGAGTCCGGCCCGCTGCACTTCGAGGAGAAGCTGACGCGGTCCGAGTTCCAGAAGATCACCTCCGACCTTCTCGAGCGCACCAAGACCCCGTTCCGCAACGTCCTCAAGGACGCGGGCGTCCCGGTCGCCGACATCGACCACGTGGTGCTCGTGGGTGGTTCCACCCGCATGCCCGCCGTGACCGATGTCGTCAAGGAGCTGCTCGGCGGCAAGGAGCCCAACAAGGGCGTCAACCCCGACGAGGTCGTGGCCGTGGGTGCCGCGCTCCAGGCCGGTGTCCTCAAGGGCGAGGTCAAGGACGTGCTCCTGCTCGACGTGACCCCGCTGAGCCTGGGCATCGAGACCAAGGGCGGCGTCATGACCACCCTGATCGAGCGCAACACCACCATCCCGACGAAGCGTTCGGAGATCTTCACAACCGCTGACGACAACCAGCCGTCGGTCGAGATCAAGGTCGCTCAGGGTGAGCGCCAGATGTGGTCGCAGAACCAGCCGCTCGGCAACTTCGAGCTGACCGGCCTGCCGCCGGCCCCGCGTGGCGTGCCGAAGATCGAGGTCACCTTCGACATCGACGCCAACGGCATCGTGCACGTCACCGCCAAGGACCAGGCCTCCGGCAAGGAGCAGTCGATGACGATCTCCGGCGGCTCGTCGCTGTCGAAGGACGAGATCCAGCGCATGGTCAAGGAGGCCGAGCAGTACGCCGAGGAGGACGCCAAGCGCCGCGAGGCCGTGGACGCCCGCAACCAGGCTGACTCGCTCGTCTACACGACCGAGAAGTTCCTCGCCGACAACGACGACAAGCTGCCCGAGGACGTCAAGGGCGAGGTCACGGCCGACATCGAGGCCCTCAAGGCGACGCTCGAGAACGCCGAGGCGAGCGCCGAGGACCTCAACGCCGGTGTCGCCAAGCTCAACGAGTCCTCCCAGAAGATGGGCGCCGCGATGTACGCCGCCGCCGAGGCCGACCAGGCCGCTGCCGGTGGTACGACGGGCGCGACGGGCGAGGCCGACGACGACGTCGTGGACGCCGAGATCGTCGACGAGGACACCGAGGGTGAGTCCAAGTGACCGACTCCTCCGAGTCGAACGCTGAGCAGTCGGCGC
>JAEWOG010000013.1 GCA_023460975.1 Actinomycetes bacterium | reverse complement strand
GCCCTCGTAGAGGGTGTCGATCTTGGCGTCGCGGACGTACTGCTCGATCGGGTACTCCTGCAGGAAGCCGGAGCCGCCGAAGGTCTGCAGCGACTCGGTGCCCAGCAGGACCCACGAGCGCTCGGAGCCGTAGCCCTTGACGATCGGGAGCAGCAGGTCGTTGACCGCGGCGGCGAGGCTGGCCTCGTCGGAGTCGGCGGTGCCGGCGTGCTCGGCCAGCATGACCTGGTCCTGCCAGGTGGCGGTGTAGAGCACCAGCGCGCGCATCGCCTCGGCGAACGACTTCTGCGTCATCAGCGAACGGCGCACGTCGGGGTGGTGGGTGATCGTGACGCGGGGCGCGGTCTTGTCGGCGGCCTGGGTCAGGTCGGCGCCCTGGACGCGCTCCTTGGCGTAGTCGAGGGCGTTGAGGTAGCCGGTCGAGAGGGTCGCGATGGCCTTGGTGCCGACCATCATGCGGGCGTTCTCGATGACCTGGAACATCTGCGCGATGCCGTCGTGGATCTCGCCCATCAGCCAGCCCTTGGCGGGCTCGCCGCCGCCGACCTGGGGGTCGCCGAACGTGAGCTCGCAGGTGTTGGATACCTTGAGACCCATCTTGTGCTCGACGTTGGTGACGTACACGCCGTTGCGCTCGCCGGTCAGCTCGCCAGTCTCGGGATCGAAGTGCCACTTGGGCACGAGGAACAGGCTCAGGCCCTTGGTGCCGGGGCCGCCGGCGCCCTCGACGCCCTCGGGGCGCGCCAGCACGAGGTGGAGGATGTTCTCCTCGAGGTCGTGCTCGGCGGAGGTGATGAACCGCTTGACGCCGGTGACGTTCCACGAGCCGTCGTCGTTGGGGGTGGCCTTGGAGCGGCCGGCGCCGACGTCGGAGCCCGCGTCGGGCTCGGTGAGGACCATCGTCGAGCCCCATCCGCGCTCGATGACGATCTCGCCGAGACGCTCCTGGCTCTTGACGCCGTTGGCGTTCTTGGAGACCAGCGCGCCGCAGAAGGGGCCCATCGAGTACATCCACACCGGCGCGTTGGCGCCCAGCAGCATCTCGTTGGTCGCCCACAGCAGCGACGGGGTGGCGGGGGTGCCACCCAGGGCCTCGGGGATGCCGATGCGCCAGAACTCCGCGTCCATCCAGGCGCGGTAACTCGCCTTGAAGTCCTCGGGCAGCGGCGCGCTGTGGGTGGTCGGGTCGAAGACCGGCGGGTTGCGGTCCGAGGAGACGTACGACGCCGCGATGTCGGTGCGGGTGAGGCGCTCGACCTCGGCGAGGATCTCGCGGGCGGCCTCGCCGTCCACCTCGCTGAAGGGGCCCTTGCCCAGGACGTCGTCGCGTCCCAGGAGCTCGAAGAGGTTGAACTCGATGTCGCGCAGGTTGGACTTGTAGTGGCTCACGGCCCGCGGTCTCCTTGTGTGTCGGACGGGGTGCTGCGGGGCAGCGTACGCACCGATGTTACCCGCCAGTAGCAGTTCTGCGACGTTCGACCAGAAGATTTTGGGAGACCCGACCGATCGGGCCGGACGCGCTGTGCAGGGTCCCCGCGCTCAGTCCGACGCCGTCGCGCCCCGCTGAGGTCTCGGCACGCAGGCCCACCCAGACGCCGGTCGGTGGCTCGTAGAGGTGGACGGTCAACTCGGTGTTGAGGAAGGTGAACTGCCGGGTGTCGATGCGCGCGCCCACGCCGTTGGCGGTGTCCGCGACTGCCATGGCGCGCTGGGTCGGCGTGGTCTCCTCGCCCGCCACAAGGGGGTGCCGCATCCGCAGCCACGCCCCGCTCGGACCCCCGGCGGCACCCGGCAGTTCGCACGGGTGCCAGTCGAGAGCGAGGACGAAGCCCGCCTGCCACGGCTTCGGCAGGACACTGGCTCCGTTGCCGGGCGCGTCCTGGGACGGTGCGGGAGGCAGCGGCGACTCGGCGTGGGTGAGTGCCTCCTCGGTCGGTGTGGTGCGCAGGCGCCACGCGGACGCCGCCGCGACCGTACGGCGTTGCCCGTCGGGGCCGGCGGCGGACATCTCGGCGCGGATCAGTTCGATGCGCCGGCCCGGCCGCTCGACCCACGCGGTGAGGGCAACCTCGCCGACGGGCACGCCGCCGAGGATCTCGACCGTGATGCGGCTCAGTCGGGTCTGCTCACGCGCCTCGCACTGCTCGAGCGCGCGGGTGAGCAGCGCGGCCACGGGGCCGCCGTGCTGGTCGGCTCCGTTCCACGCGCTGGCCGTGTGGGGGGTGGCGAGGAACTCCTCCGTACGGCGGCCGGAGTCATCCGTACGGCTGGACAGGGGGACGTAGCAGGCGTCGGGCGTCTCGGTCATGGCACTTCCTCGGGTGGGGCGTACTCGCGGCATGAGGTGAGGATCACGCCGCGATCACCGGGTTCGAAGTGTGCAACCTACCGGGAAGTAACTAGGGTCGAATGCATGCGTCCCGTCGCCCGCGCCGTCCTCGTTGCCGCCCTCGCAGTCCTGCTCGTCGGATGCGGCGCTGAGGCTGAGGACAGCGAGTCGGCGGGTGGCGCCGAACTGTCGTCAGCGCAGGCGCAGACGCAGATCGAGAAGCAGTGGCGCATGGACCTCAGCGACGAGCTCGGCTTCGACGGGTACGACTTCGACGCCGCGGTCGCGCAGGCGCTCGAGGACTGCGAGCGCACCAAGGCCGGGCCCTGGAAGGTGGCGCTGGCGCTGGGTGGCGACCTCGAGGGCAGTGGCGTGACTCGGATCGGTCTCACGTACGCCTGCCCCAAGGTGCTGCCCGCCTTCGACGCCGCCTACGACGAGGTCAGCGCCGCGCCCGACCTCACTGCGTACGTGTGCACTTTGCCCACCGACGCGATGACGGTGGCCGAGCGCTCGACGCTCCGGGTCGCCTGCGCAGGGTGACCCCTCTCGGCTGATCGTGGCGCGGTGGGCCAGACTGGTTCCATGCGTTTCACCGAGCACGAGATGACCGTGGCGCTCACGGGGGCCGCCAAGGTGGTCGCCGCTCAGAGCGGTGGCCTGCGGCGTCGCAAGGCAGACCCCGAGGAGGCGTGGCAGGCGCTCAGCAAGTTCGAGCGCTACCAGGTGCTCGCGGGTCTCGGTGACCAGATCCTGCCCGTGTTCGCGGCCCTGCCCGACGTCGAGGTCGCCGCGGGGACGCGTGCCACCTTCACCGACGACCAGATCGAGGCAGCGATCGCCTCGCCGCTGGGTGAGGCTGGTGGCGGTCGGATGAAGCGCCGCGTCGTCGAGGCCAGCCGGGTGCTGCTGGTCAAGATCGCGCTCGAGAACCTGCCGGTGCGCCGCGACCCCGACGCGCTGACCAACGACGATCCCGACGAGTTCGTGGTGCCCGACGACCTCAGCGGCCTCTGAGGCGCACCAGCGGGGACTCAGTCCCGCGGGCAGCCTTCGCCCAGGGCGTTCATGACCGCGTCGCCCGCGCGAGCGAGGACCGCGAGCTCGGCGGGGGACAGGCGGTCGATGAGCAGGTCTCGTACGTGCTCCACGTGGCCGGGCGCGGCGGCGACGACCTTCGCGAACCCCGCGTCGGTCAGGGTGGCGACCGTACGCCGCCCTGCCCCGGGTACGCGGCATCGCGAGAGGAAGCCCTGCTTCTCCAGTCGGGAGGCCGCATGCGACAGACGCGACAGCGACGCCGAGGCGAGCTCGGCCAGGTCGGACATCTGCAGCCGCCGGTCCGGGGCCTCGGACAGTGCCACGAGGACCATGTATTCGAAGAAGGTGAGTCCGGCGTCGCGCTGGAGTTGCGAGTCCAGGGCGGCGGGGAGGCGTACGAACAGCGCCGCCGTGGCCATCCACGCCCGGCGCTCGTCAGGCGTGAGCCACCGTACGTCGGGCGAGTCGGGCTCCACGGGACCAGCCTAGGTCACTTGAACAATCAAGAAAGTGGTGCCGAACGGGAATGAGGCGGGAGGGGTCGCCGTTGAGGAGTTGAACTTGAACTCACAACAACTCAGGAGTCCGTCATGAACATCGCACTGTGGATCGTCGCCGGCCTGCTCGCTCTCGCCTTCCTGGGCGCAGGCGCGATGAAGGCGACCAAGTCCAAGGAGGACATCGTCGCCGGTGGCATGGGATGGGCCGAGGACTTCTCCCCGGCCATGATCAAGGTCATCGGCATCGCCGAGGTCCTCGGCGCCATCGGCCTGATCCTGCCGCCCCTGGTCGACGTCGCGCCGGTCCTGTCCCCGATCGCCGCGCTGGCGCTGGCGGGCACGATGGTCGGCGCCGTGCTGGTGCACGCCAAGCGCAAGGAGCCGGTCGCGCCCGCGCTGGTGCTGGGCCTGCTCTCGCTGTTCGTGGGGATCGGGCGCCTGATCGTCGGCTTCTGACCCAAATTGGGGCAGCCGAGGGCATCTGGTGCGCCCTGATCGGCACTTCTGCATGCTTGTGACGGCGCAGAAGTGCCGATGCCGCCGCACCAGTTCACTGCTCGGCGACCCGCCTCAGCGGCAACTGCTCCACATGCCGCGCAGGCGGGTGCTCGCCCGCTCCTGGGCCCGCTGGTAGCTCGCCGTGCGAGCGAACGGGACGTCGTCGTAGACGTACGCCTCAGCCCACCCGGCCTTGATCTGGGCCAACCCCAGGTCGCGGCCCTTGCGGGTGACGTAGCGCAGAAGGCGGTCGTATCGGTCGCGGTCCGCCTGACTCGGGTCGTCCGTGAGCCGTACGCGCGCACCGACGGGCGCCATCCGGGTCATGTGACGGGACGCCCCGGCGCCGCCGCACTCCTTCTTGCCGTACACCTCCGGGGTGTCGATCCCGATGATGCGGACCGGGTGTTCGCGGCGTCCGGTGAACCGTACGACCACGGTGTCGCCGTCGGTGACCCGCACGATCCTGGCCCAGCGGTGCCGGGCGGTGTGCGTGGGTTCGGGAGTGGGAGTCGCCGTGGGGATCGGGGTCGGGGCCACGGTCGGTGTGGGGACCGGGGTGGTCGTCGGCGTCGGCGTGGGGGTGCCGACGAAGGTGGCCGGGTCCGCGCACGGGCACGGCAGGGACTCACACGCCAGCCCGTCCCCGTCGGAATCGAGCTGATGCGGATCCCCGGGGCCGGCCGCGACGAAGAACGTCTGTGCGTCCCACTGGGTGGCGAAGTCACTGCAGTCGCGGTCGACGAACGCTGAGGCCGGAGCGGCGCTCAGAGCCACAACGGTGAAGGCGAGCGCGAGGAGCGTTGCGACGGGTCGGGCGAGGTGCATGGTCGTTCCTTGGGACGTGCTGAGCGAGCTCCTCAGGGTCCCCCGGGGTGGGCGCGGTCCGCAGCCGAACGAGCGAAGTTGTCGGTCCCGACACCTAGAGTGCCGGCATGAACCTGCGAGGCTGGACGTGATCGGCACTCCCGGCGGCACGCCGGAGCGGCCGGCGACGTTCTTCGCTGACGCCGCGCAGTTTCGAGCCTGGCTGGAGGCCCACCACGACAGCGCCCCCGAGTTGTGGATGGGGTTGCACAAGGCGCACGTCGCAGACCGGGGACTCACGTGGGATGAGGCGGTCCCGGTCGCCCTGTGCTTCGGCTGGATCGACTCGGTGTCGCAACGCATCGACGACGACTCGCGCCGCCAGCGGTGGACTCCGCGCCGCAAGGGCAGCCATTGGAGCAACGTCAACGTCGCCCACGTCGAGCGGCTCCGTGCCCAGGGCCTGATGACGCCAGCCGGGATCGCCGCGTACGAGGCCCGCACGCCCGAGCGCACGGGCGTCTACAGCTTCGAGAACCCCACTCAGTTCGACGAGGCGTTGCTGGCCCGACTCCTGGCCGTGCCTGCTGCGGCGGCCTTCTGGGAGGTGGCGACCGCGTCCTATCGGCGAGTGGCGATCCACTGGGTGACCAGCGCCAAACAGGAGGCCACCCGCGAGCGCCGGTTCGTCGAGTTGGTGGCCGACTCCGCGGCCGGGCGCCTCGTCAAGCCGCAACGCTACGGAGCCGAGCCGAAGTGGCTGGCGAGGGCGGCAGAGGCAGCCGCAGCCGCTGAGTCAGCCAGTCAGACGGAGGGCGGTGACGCCTGAGGCGATCCGGGCAGCGGGTGAGTCAGCGTACGGCGGGGCGTACGGCGCCATCGACGATCTGGTGCAGGTGGCGCCTGAAGCGGTCGGTCATCGCGATGCTGGAGGCTCGCTGCCGAGTGCCGGAGGAGTCGATGAACCCCGCGCGGCTGAAGGAGTGGGTCGCCCACACGATCGAGTAGAGGACCATCTCCAGGTCGACGTCGTCGGCCAGTCCGGCTCGCGCCAGGACGGCGCCGACGTGCTCGGCGACAGCGGCGACGAGGGGACCGGCGAACTCCTGCTCGATGGGGACGAGGTCTTCGCCGTCGTCCAGCCAGCGGCGCATCCACAGCGCGGGCACCTCGGGGTGCGTGAGGCAGAAGTCCAGATAGGCGTCGACGAAGTCGTACAGGCCCTGGCGCGTCGCCTCCGGTGTGGGGGCGCAGGCCGCAAGGTCCGTCAGGGCGGTCGTGACGGCGTCGCGCTGTGCGGTGTGGGCGGCCCGCATCACCTCGCGGTAGAGGTCGGCCTTGCTGCCGACGTGGTAGGCGATGGTGGCGATGTTGAGGCCAACCGCCTCCGCGAGAGCGCGGGTGCTGGTGGCCTCGTAGCCGCGGCGGGCGAACTGCTCCGTGGCCGCCGCGACGATCCGTTCGCGGCTGCCTGAAGTCGATGCGGGCTTCTTCGGCACAGGCACACGATAGCGCCCTGATCGGAAAACCCATCGACTGATGGACGTGTTGTCGCAGGTGAGAGCCTTGACGCATTCTCAATCATTCGATTGAATGACGCCTCATGAAGCACGCAAGGGTCGCCGTCATCGGCGCCGGAGCAGCCGGCCTGTGCGCCGCGAAAGCCCTCGTGGACGAGGGCCTGGACGTCACCGTCCTCGAGAAGGGCGACCGCCCCGGCGGCCTGTGGGCCCGCGGCAACGCGAGCGGCCTGTCCCCGGCGTACGACTCGCTCCACCTCAACACCAGCAAGGGCCGCACGCAGTTCGTCGACTTCCCGATGCCCGAGGAGTGGCCCGACTACCCGGCGGCAGTCCACATCGAGGGATACCTGCGCGAGTACGCCGAGACGTTCGGCGTCGCCGAGCGGATCTCGTACGGCACCGAGGTCACCCACGTCGAGCGCGCCGACGACGGGTGGCACCTGAGCACCCGCGGCCCGGCCGGCGACGAGGTGCTGCGCGTGGACGCCGTGGTCGTGGCCAACGGCCACAACTGGGACCCGCGCTGGCCCGATGAGTCGGCCACCGCAGACTTCGCCGGCGAACAGCGACACGCGCACTCCCACCGCAGCGCAGAGCAGTACGCCGGGCGCCGCGTCCTGGTCGTCGGCATGGGCAACTCGGCGATGGACATCGCCGTCGATGCCGCCTCGACGGCAGCGGGCCCGGTCCTGCTGTCCGGGCGACACGGCGTGCACGTCGTCCCCAAGTACCTGTTCGGCCGGCCAGCCGACGCGACCGGCGCGCTCCTGAAGAAGCTCCCGTGGCGCATCCGTCAGGTCATCGCCGAGACCCTCCTGCGCGTCGCTGTCGGCACACCCCAGTCGTACGGTCTCCCGGCGCCCGCAGGCGGCCTGTTCCAGAACCACCCCACCATCAGCGACACGATCCTGCACCGCCTCACGCACGGAGATGTGGTCGCGCGCCCGGGCATCGAGCGCATCGAAGGCCACCGGGTGCACTTCACCGACGGACGGGTCGACGAGGTCGACCTCATCGTGTGGGCGACCGGCTATCGGGTGAGCATGCCGTTCCTGTCGTCCGAGTGGCTGGGCGACGACCCCGAGGCGATGGGGCTGTTCCAGCGCGTCTTCCACCTCGCCGACCCGAGCCTCGCGTTCGTCGGCCTCATGCAGTCGACCGGGGCCGCGCTGCCCGTGGTCGAGGCGCAGGGCAAACTCGCGGCTGCCTACCTGTCCGGGAGGTACGCCCTGCCGAGCCCCCAGGAGCAAAAGCGCGCCGTCGCCGCCGCGCACGCCGCGGCGGTGGATCGGTGGGGACAGAAGCGGCCGATGATGCGCATCGACTACGACGACTACACGGCGGCCCTCCCGAAGGAGACCGCGCGCGGCGTCGAGCGCGCCGCGCAGGGTGCCCAGGTGTTCCGCCCTGCACCCCGAGCTCAGGAGAACCGATGAGCCGGCGCTCCGCCCGCGGCCTGCGCGTCGTCATCACCGGGGCGTCGGGCACGCTGGGCCGCGCGCTGGGGGCGCGCCTGGTCGGCCAGGGCGCCCACGTCGTCGGGCTCGACCTCGCCCCTCGCGGGGACGAGGGCTTCGAGGTGATCGCCTGCGACATCACCGACGACGACTCGGTGGACCTCGGCGTCAGCCGCGCGCTCGAGCTCCTCGGCGGGCTGGACGTCCTCGTCAACAACGCCGGCATCGGCGGCCCCGCGCCCGCCGAGCTCGCGCCGAGCGCCGAGGTGCGCCGTCAGCTCGAGATCAACCTGCTCGGCACCTGGCGGGTGAGCGCCGCTTGCGTGGACGCCCTCGTGGCGGCCCGCGGTCGCGTCGTCATGGTCTCCTCGCGGATGGCCGTGATGCAGCTGCCGCTTGCGGCGGCGTACGGGGCCTCCAAGCGGGCGATGGTGGCCTACGCAGACGCGCTGCGCCTCGAACTCGGGACCCACGTCTCGGTCACCTGCGTCTACCCCTCGGCCGTGCGCAGCCCGATCCACGACTCCACCGCCGCCGCGGGGTTGTCGCTGGAGGGGATGAGCACCTACGAGTCGGTGGAGGGGGTCGTGGACGCCCTCGAGGGCGCGGCCCTGCGAGTGCGCCCGCGCCGCGACGTCACCACCACGCGCAGGGGCGCCGTGGAGTTCTGGCTCGCTCGGCACCTGCCGGCGGTGACTGACCGCATCGTGCTGCGTACGTTCGCAGAACGTGCCCGCTCCGGCGCGTTCGATGAAGCAGCCTTGGCTGCCGGGGCCGTGAGGCGACATGGGGAGGGTGTGCGATGAGTGAGACCCGGGCCGCCGCGCCGGCGGACATCGACGCTCGCCGGGCTCCGATGGGCCCGTTGGCGGCGTACGCGACGGGGTCGTTCGGCATGGGTGTCTGGGTGACGGTGCCCGGGCTGCTGCTGCTGTACTTCCTTACCGACGTCGTCGGTGTGGCCGCGGCCCTGGCAGGGCTCACGCTGCTGGTGCCGAAGATCATCGACGTCGTCGTGCACCCGCTGATCGGCTCGCGCTCGGACCGGCAGGCACGCCGCGTCGGTCACCGCCGGCGGATGATGGTCTCCGGCGTCCTGCTGGGCGGCGCGATGGTCGGGATGTTCACCGTGCCGCCCGGCCTCGAGGGACCGGCCGCGGCGCTGTGGGTCGGCGTGTGGTTCGTGCTGGGCAACCTGCTGTTCGCGACCTTCCAGGTGCCCTACCTGACGACGCCGTCCGACCTCATCGTCGGCTACCACGAGCGCACCCGCATCTTCATGTTCCGGATGCTCTTCCTCACCGTCGGACTGCTCGGCGCCGGAGTCGCCGCCCCTGCTCTGGTGGCGAGCGAGCAGCGGGCCGACTACACCCGCATGGCCGCGATCCTGTGTGTGGTCATGGTGGTCTCGGCGGTGGTCGCCATTGCGGGAGTCGGAGCGTTGACCCGGGCGTGCGGATTCCGTACGCCCAGCGAGGGTGCAGGTCACTCGGTCGTTGCGGACGTACGCATCGCGTGGCGCGACCGCGACTTCCGGATGCTGGTGCTGTCGTACCTGTTCACGGGCACGACCACCCACCTGTTCATGGCGGCGCTGCCGTACTTCACGCGATACGTGTACGACGACGCCGCGCTCACCGCGGTGTTCATGGGCGCGTTCCTGGTGCCGGCCGTCGGCGCGGGGCCGGTGTGGATGGTGGTGTCACGGCGCATCGGGAAACAGCGAGGGCTGCTGATCTCCCAAGCGGTCTTCGTGGTGGGCTCGGCGGCGCTGCTGGGCACTTCCCAGGTCGCGGTCGCGGCCTCGGTGGCGGTCGTGGTGGTGATGGGCGTGGCGTTCGCGGGGCTGCAACTGTTCGCGTTCTCGATGGTGCCCGACGCCGTCGCTGCTGCGGATGCTCAGGGCGAGGGCCAGGCCGGCGGCTACACGGGAGTGTGGACCGCCACGGAGGCCTTCGGCACGGCGCTGGGGCCGTACGTCTACTCGGCCGTCCTGGCGCTCGGAGGGTTCGTGTCCAGCACGGCGGGTGAGGACGTGGTCCAGCCGGATTCGGCCCTCTCGGCGCTGCTGGTGGGCTTCACGCTGGTGCCCGCCGTACTCATGGTGGTGGCGATGGTCTTCCAGCGGCGCTATCGGCTCGACCCGGTGCGCGCGGCCTGAGGCGTTGGGCCCCGTGCCCTCGGTGCGGCGCCTTGTGACTGGTGCGCCCTGATGCGATCTGTCACCCCCGTACGACGGCGCTCCAGTGGGGATAACCCCGCTTTACATGGACAGGGTGGGCGGGCACCAGGGTGGGCGGGCACCAGAGCGGGTGAGGGCAGCAGGCGGGAGCGCTCAGGAGCGCGAGTCGTCCTCGGACAGGTGGGGGTCGGCGAGCAGCCACTGGGTCAGGCGCCCCTCATGCATCCGATCGCGGTCACCACGCGGGTGAGGGACCATGCGCGACTCGGTGGAGTCGAAGAATCCGTCGGCCTGACGTGCCACGGCGCGGGCGGCGCGGCCCGGGACGCCCTGGTGCGGGATCCACGGGTGCGGACGGCTGGGCGCGCTGAACTCAGCCGCATGCAGCAGGTCGGTCCAGTCGGGATCGTCGTCGGAGGCCACCTGGCGCAGGTGCTCGGCGAGGCGCTCCTCCATGAGGCACAGCGTGTGGAACTCAGTGCGCGCCCGCTCGAACAGGTCGTCCCAGGGCAGCGTGGCGTAGTAGGTGGAGCCGTACACGCGGCCCTTGATCTGGTTGAGCACGACCTCCACGACGCGGTACTGGGCGACCAGCTCGCGGCACATCTCGGCGCCGTGCTCGACGCGGTTGCGCACGGTGGGCAGGACGATGCTCAGCATCGCTCCGTTGTGGCGGCTGACTGCCTCCAGGAAGGTGTCCACCGCGGGACGTTCGGCGCGTGGTTGCCCGGCCACGCGGCTGGCGGCCGCGAACTCGAGGCGTGACTCGAGCTGGGCGTGCGTCTCGCGCAGCCCGGGAAGAAGAGTGTCCGTGACCATGGCCCCCACCGCCTTCGCGTGCGCAGGGGACCGGATGCCCCTGTCAATCAAGCATGCGTGCGTGCTGAGGGTCCTTCAAGGCTGGTGCACGGACGTACGCCATCAGGGGGAGGCGGCGTGGGCGATTCGGGCGATTCCCTTGCGGGGGTTCCTCGTCTCCGTCTAGATTGGACACGTGTCCAGTCAAGTGTCCACCGCGCCGCGTCAGGGACTCAACGCGCGCCAGGCCGAAACGGTCGACCGCCTGCTGGCGGCCGGCAAGGCCGTCCTGGAGGAGGTCGGCCCCGAGGAGTTGACGATCCGCACGGTGGCGGCCCGAGCCGGGGTCAGCCCGGCCACGGCGTACACCTACCTGGCCTCCAAGAACCACCTGTTCGCCGAGATCTACCTGCGGCACATCGCCGACCACCCCGCCCCGCACGTCGACGGCACCCCGACCGAACGCCTGGCGGCCGCCGTACGACACCTCGCCACCACCCTGCTGTCCACGCCCCACCTCGCGGCCGCCGCCAACACCGCTCTGCTGGCCAGCGACCCGGAGGTTGACCGCCTCCGGCTCGCGATCGGCGCCGAGTTCTGGCGCAGGTTCTCCACCAGCCTCGGTGAGGCGACGACGCCGGAGGTGATGGACGCCGTGATGTTCGCGTTCTCGGGCGCGCTGCTCCAAGCAGGCATGGGGATGCTGACCACCGACGACACACTCATCCGACTCGACCGGGTCGTGAAGATCGCCACGAGAGGCCTCGCATGAGGATCGCCCAGCCGGACACCGGCATCGACTTCGACATCTACGACCACGCGGTCCAGGACGACCCGTACCCGCTGTTCGCGCGGCTTCGGGACGAGGCGCCGGTGTTCCACAACACCGAGCACGACTACTGGGTCCTCACCCGTCACGCCGACCTGTACGACGCGACCCGCGACGACGACACGTTCTCCAACTCGTACGGGGTCTCCCTCGACGCCTCGGCGTGGAACAAGCACGCCCACACCGTGATGTCCTTCCTCGCGATGGACCCACCCGAGCAGGTGCGGCTGCGTCGCCTCGTGTCCAAGGGGTTCACCCCGCGCCGGGTCCGCGAGCTCGGGCCGCTCGTGCAGCGACTCACCCACCACTACCTCGACCAGGTCGTCGGGGCAGGGGAGATCGACTGGATCGGCGACGTCGCCGGGCGGATCCCGATGGACGTCATCTCCGACATGATGGGCGTCCCGGTCGCCGACCGCGACGAGGTACGCCGTCAGGCCGACCTCCTCGTGCACCGTACGGACGGCCTGCGCGACGTGCCCGCCGCAGGGATGGAGGCCGCGGGCTGGCTGTTCAACTACTACACCGAGTTCGTCGCGGAGAAGAAGAAGGGCAGCACGGGTGACGACCTCACCACGGCCCTGATCCTCGCCACGGACGAGGGGCAGCGGATGAGTGACCAGGAGATCACCGCGTTCCTGTTCCTCATGGTCGTCGCCGGCAACGAGACGACGACGAAGCTGCTCGGCAACGCCATGTTCCACCTCACCCAGCACCCCGAGCAGTTGGCGGCCGTGCTGGCCGACCACGACCTGGTCGACGCGTGGGTCGAGGAGACGCTGCGCCACGACACCTCGAGCCAGTTCCTGGCCCGCCTCGTCACCAAGGACTGGACCCGCCACGGCGTCACGGTCCCCGCGGGCAGCAAGCTGCTGCTGGCACTCGGCGCCGGCAACCACGACGAGCGGGTCTTCACGGATCCGGAGCGCTTCAACCTGCACCGCGACCCCGACGAGTTCGGCAAGCTGCTGAGCTTCGGCGGCGGGCGCCACTTCTGTCTGGGCGCCAACCTCGCCCGGCTCGAGGCGCGGTTGGTCCTGCGCGAGCTGCTGAGCCGTACGCGCTCCATCGCCGTCGACCACGACCGGTGCGTGCGCTTCTACTCCGCCAACGTGCGCGGTTTTGCCCACGTCCCGATGCGACTGGAGCTCACCTGATGGCCAAGCCCGTACACCCTGAGCGCCGCCCCGCGGTCGTCACCGGAGCCAGCTCCGGCATCGGCGCCGAGACTGCCCGCGCGCTGGCCGAGGCCGGGATTCCCGTCGCGCTGGGGGCCCGGCGCCTCGAGCAGTGCGAGGCAGTCGCGGCCGAGATCCGTACGGCTGGCGGCGAGGCCGTGGCTCACCGGCTCGACATGAGCAGTGACGAGTCGGTCGCCGCCTTCGCCGACGCCGTGCGGGCCGACCTCGGTGAGGTCGAGATCGTCGTCAGCAACGCCGGAGTCGTGGCGCCGGGAGGCTTGCTGGAGGTTTCCTCCGAGCGCTTCGCCGGGGAGTTGGACGTCAACCTCGTGGGCGCCCACCGCCTCGTACGGACCTTCGGGCCCGCGATGGCCGAGCGCCGGCGGGGTGACTTCGTCTTCGTCTCCTCGGACGTTGCCGTGCGGGCGCGGCCCTTCATGTCGGCGTATGCGGCGAGCAAGTGGGGCCTCGAAGGTCTCGTGCAGGCGCTGCAGATGGAGCTCGAGGGCACCGGCGTGCGCGCCTCCCTGGTGAGGCCCGGGCCGACCTGGAGCGAAATGGGCGCCGACTGGGACGCCGACCTCGGTGCGTTCGTCCTCAACCAGTGGATCAAGTTCGGGCTCGCTCGGCACCCGCACTTCCTCAAGGCGCGCGCCCAGGCGGACGCGATCACCTCTGTCGTCACGGCGCCGCGCGGCGTCCACCTCAGCCTCATTGAAGTCAACCCCGAAGCCCCCGTGGAGAACTGATGACCACCGACACCACGCGCAGCGCCGCGGACCACCTGGCCGAGATCCCCGAGGTCTCCACGGTCCTCGACGACCAGAGCCCCGAGGTCCCCGAGATCATCCGCGGCACCGGACACCTGCCCGACATGCGGCAGGACCCGGTGGCCCTGTTCGACCGCGTGCGCGCGGAGTGCGGCGACATCGGGCGGTTCCGGCTCGCCGACAAGGACGTCGTACTCGTCAGCGGGGCCGAGGCCAACGAGGCGTTCTTCCGCGCCCCCGACGACCTGCTCGACCAAGCGGCCGCGTACCCGTTCATGACCCCGATCTTCGGCAAGGGCGTCGTCTTCGACGCCTCTCCCGAGGAGCGCCAGCAGATGCTCAAGAACCAGGCGTTGCGCGGCGACATGATGCGCGGTCACGCCCAGACCATCGAGGCCGAGATCCGCCGGATGGTCGCCGGATGGGGGGACGAGGGCGAGATCGATCTGCTCGACTTCTTCGCCGAACTGACGATCTACACGACCTCGGCCTGCCTGATTGGCAAGCCGTTCCGCGAGGACCTCGACGTCCGCTTCGCCGAGCGATTCCACGAGCTCGAGTCGGGCACGGACGCGATCGCGTACGTCGACGCCTACGCCGACATCGACTCGTTCCGCCAGCGCGACGCCGCCCGCGCGCAACTGGTCGAGATGATCTCCGAGATCCTCGACAAGCGGATCGCCCGCGGCACGGTGGCCCGCGAGGACCGCGACCTCCTCGACGTGCTGCTCTCGATCGGCACCGATGCCGAGACGGTGACCGGGATCTTCATCTCGATGATGTTCGCCGGCCACCACACCTCGTCGGGCACCGCGTCGTGGGCCATGATCGAGCTGATGCGTCACCCCGACGTGATGGATGAGGTCGTCGCCGAGCTGGACGAGCTGTACGCCCCCGACGCCGACGGCGAGGCTCCCGAGGTGTCGTTCCAGGCGCTGCGCTCCATCCCCGTACTGGAGGCGGCCCTCAAGGAGACCCTGCGTCTGCACCCGCCGCTGATCGTGCTGATGCGGCTGGTGCGTGAGGACTTCGAACTCCTCGGGAAGACGATCCCCGCGGGCACGATGATCGCCGCCTCGCCCAAGGTCTCCAACCGGATCGCGGAGGACTTCCCGGAGCCCGAGGTGTTCAACCCGGGCCGCTACATCGACCCGCACCAGGAGGACCTGCAGAACCGCTGGACGTGGATCCCGTTCGGCGCGGGCAAGCACCGGTGCGTCGGCAACGCCTTCGCGATGATGCAGATGAAGGCGATCTTCTCGGTGATCCTGCGCGACTTCGAGTTCACGCCGGCTCAGGACCTCGACTCGTACGCGGACGACTACTCCAAGATGGTCATCCAACTGCGGCGGCCGTGCCGGGTGACGTACCGCAGGCGGGCCCGATGAAGGTCGTCGCCGACACCACCGTGTGCCAGGGGCACCAGCTGTGCCAGGGCGAGGCGCCGACCGTGTTCGGTTTTGACGATGACGCCGATGCGGTCGTGCTGCTCGACGCGCACCCCGACGAGTCGCTGCGAGGCGACGTGACCATGGCCGTGAAGTACTGCCCGGCCTTCGCGCTTTCCATTGAAGACTGAAGAGGACTGAGAAATGGTTTCGACAGGCTCAACCACCGGCGGCTCCCTGACCCGCGCCGAGATCGAGGAGTTCTGGGCCGGGTGGCTCCAGGGCAACCGCGACGTCGAGGAGACGGGTGACTGGCGGCCGCTGGCCGAGTTCTACGCCACCGACGCCAACTACGGCTGGATGTACCACCCCGACGAGCACTTCATGGCGGTCGGCCGTGACCAGATCCGTGACTGGGCGATCGGCATCGAGATGGACGGTCTGGACGGCTGGCACTACGACTACGTCTGCACCATGATCGACGAGACCAAGAACATGGTCCTCGGCTTCTGGCAGCAGAAGTCCGGCATCGTCAACGACGAGACCGGCGAGGAGTACGAGATCCGCGGCATCGGCGGCTCGTGGTTCGGCCTCAAGCGGGTCACCGAGGGGGCGGACGCCGGTCAGGTCAAGATCGACTGGCAGCGCGACTGGTTCGACCTGCCCTCGACGACCCACACGTTCATCGAGATCCTCAAGTCGGGCAAGGCCCCCGACACCTTGCTGAAGAGGATGGAGGTCGGCGCGAAGGGCATGGAGCTGCCCGGCCACTACCGCTACGCCGACATGACCTCGACGCTGTGGCCGCCGCCGGTCGCTGCGGGTCAGTACGTCACCCAGCAGGCTTCGAGCTCGCTGGTTGAGCCTGTCGAAACCGGGTCGACCAGCGGCGGCTCGACGGGCGAAGTCGAGGCCACCGCATGAGCGCCCGCATCCCCACCAACCCGCCGGCCCGTCAGCTCGTCGACGGCAAGCTGACCGAGGCTGCCGACGGCGCGACGTACCCGATCCTCAACCCGGCCACGGGCCAGCAGATCGGCGTGGCGCCCGACAGCACCGCCGACGATGTCGAGGCCGCGATCGCTGCCGCGCGGCGCGCGTTCGACGAGACCGACTGGTCGACCAACCTGGAGCTGCGGGTGCGGTGCCTGCGCCAGTTGCACGCCGCGCTGGTCGACAACGCCGAGATCATGCGCGACCTCACCGTCGCCGAAGTCGGGGCGCCGGCGTTCTTCACCACCGGCCCGCAGTACGACGCGCCGGTCGAGACCCTGAAGTGGGTCACCGACCTGGCGGAGACCTACGAGTGGGAGACGGACCTCGGCATCGGCGTCACCATGGGTGTGCAGTCCCACCGCACGGTGCGCCGTGAG
The DNA here is from genome assembly GCA_023460975.1 of Actinomycetes bacterium. Lineage (GTDB taxonomy): Bacteria > Actinomycetota > Actinomycetes > Propionibacteriales > Nocardioidaceae > Nocardioides. The sequence goes on along the minus strand of JAEWOG010000013.1, from coordinate 23,939 downwards.
GCGGTCGGTGTGGTCGCGGCGATCACGCCGTGGAACTTCCCCAACCAGATCAATCTGGCCAAGGTCGGTCCGGCGCTCGCGGCGGGATGCACGGTCGTGCTCAAGCCCGCCCCCGACACCCCGTGGTTGGCTGCGGAGCTCGGCCGACTCGTCGCCGAGCACACCGACATCCCAGCCGGGGTGCTCAACGTGGTGATGCCGCGCGACAACGCGGTCGCGGCCCAACTGACCAGCGACCCCCGCATCGACCTGGTGTCGTTCACCGGGTCGACCGCCACCGGCCGCGCGATCGCGGCAGCCGCTGCGCCCACGCTGAAGAAGGTGTTCCTCGAGCTCGGCGGCAAGTCCGCAGCGATCGTGCTCGACGACGCCGACGTGGCTGCGGCCGCTGGCATGGCCGCGTTCTCGGTCTCCGTGCACGCGGGCCAGGGATGCGCCCTGACCACGCGCCTCGTGGTGCCGCGGGAGTCGTACGACGAGGCCGTCGAGGCAGCGGCGGGCACGATGGCGATGCTGGGTGCGAAGGACCCCGCCGACGGCGGCACCATCTGCGGCCCAGTGATCTCCGAGATCCAGCGCGACAGGGTCAAGGCGTACCTCGACCTCGCCGTCGAGGAGGGCGGCCGGTTCGCGACCGGCGGCACCCTCGCCGAGCAGGAGGGTGACCTCGCGGGCGGCTTCTGGATCGAGCCCACCGTCATCGCTGGCCTCGACAACAGCGCGCGGGTGGCGCGCGAGGAGATCTTCGGGCCCGTCCTCGTGGTCATCGCCCACGACGGCGACGACGACGCGGTGCGGATCGCCAACGACTCCGACTTCGGGCTGTCAGGGTCCGTCGACTCCGGCGACCCGGATCGTGCCCGCGCGGTGGCGAACCGGATCCGTACGGGAACGCTCGGCATCAACGGCGGCCAGTGGTTCGGTGCGGACGCGCCGTTCGGCGGCTACAAGCAGTCCGGCATCGGCCGTGAGATGGGCGTGGCCGGCTTCGAGGAGTACCTCGAGACCAAGACGATCGCAGAGGGAGTGAAGTGAGCATGGCTGGCACGTTGGAGGGCAAGGTCGTCATCGTCACCGGCGCCGCGCAGGGCATCGGTGAGGCGTACGCCAAGGGGTTCGCCGCCCAGGGTGCGGCCGTGGTGGTCGCCGACCTGAACGCCGAGTCCGGCGAGAAGGTGGCCGCGGCGATCAACGAAACGGGCGGTCGGGCGATCTTCGTGAGCACCGACGTCTCCTCCGCAGAGTCCGCGGCGGCGTGCGTGGCTCGTACGGTCGAGGAGTTCGGCGGCCTCGACGGGCTGGTCAACAACGCCGCCATCTACGGCGACATGGCCTTCGACCTCTTGATCACCGTCGACTGGGACTACTACAAGAAGTTCATGAGCGTGAACTTCGACGGCGCCCTGGTGATGACGCGGGCAGCCTTCGGCGAGATGCAGAAGCGAGGCGGCGGCTCGATCGTCAACCAGTCCTCGACGGCCGCCTACCTCTACTCCGGCTTCTACGGTCTGGCGAAGTCGGGCGTCAACGGTTTGACGCAGCAACTGGCCCACGAGTTGGGCGGCATGAAGATCCGGGTCAACGCGATCGCCCCGGGCCCGACCGACACCGCCGCCACTCGGACTCAGGCCGGTGACGCGTCGAAGGAACTGGTCAAGAACCTCGCCATCAAGCGGATGGGACAGCCCGAGGACATGGTCGGCGCGGCAGCGTTCCTGCTCTCGGATGCGGCGTCGTGGGTGACCGGCCAGATCCTCGCCGTCGACGGCGGCCAGACCTTCCGGCCGTGACCACGTGATCGAACGAAAGGACCACACGCGATGAGGGTCGGATTCATCGGGCTGGGCAACATCGGCAAGCCGATGGCGCTGCGCCTGGCCGCTGCGGAGGGCATCGCCCTGTCCGTCTTCGACGTGGCGCCCGAACCGGTCGCCGAACTGGTCGCTGCCGGCGCTCACCCCTCGTCGAGCGTGGCCTCGCTCGCGCTGAACAGCGACGTGGTGTGCGTGATGGTGCGCGATGACGACCAGGTGCGTGAGGTGTTGGGCGCCATCCTCGGCGTGGCCGGGGAGGGGCAGACCGTGGTGATCCACTCCACCGTTGCCCCAGGCACCCCGTTCCAGCTGGCCGACACGGCATCGCGACACGGCGTACGCATCCTCGACGCGCCGGTCTCCGGAGGAGCGATGGGCGCTGCGGACGGAACCCTGGCGATCATGGTCGGTGGCGACGAGGCCGCGTTCGCCGCAGCTCGCCCGGCGCTCGAGGTCATGGGCAGCAAGGTCGTGCACGCCGGCGGGATCGGGTCGGGTACGAAGTTCAAGCTGGCCCGCAACATGATGCACTTCGCGGCGTTCGCGGCGGCGACCGAGGCCCAGCGGCTTGCTGAGGCGGCGGGCCTGGACCTGGTCGAGCTGGGTCAGGTGGTGCGCCACACCGACGCCGTCACCGGCGGGCCGGGGGCGATCATGCACCGAGCCACGACGGCTCCGCTGGAGGAGAGCGACTTCTGGTACGGGGTCTTCGACCACGTCCGTGCGCTGGGGGAGAAGGACCTGACCTTCGCCCTCGCTCTGGCCGATGACCTCGGCGTGGATGCGCCGATGGCCCGGACAGCCCTCGAGCGTCTGGCGCCGGGGCTGGGGGTCTCGACAAGCTCGACCAGCGGTGGGTCGTTGGTTGAGCCTGTCGAAACCGGGGTCTCGACAAGCTCGACCAGCGGTACCAGCTCGACCAGCGGAACAAACTCGACCAGCGGTACAAGCAGAACCAACGACGAGGAGCAGGGCGCGTGAGCGGAAAGTTCGACGGGCTGCCGGAGCAGCGCCGGATCGGCCTGGAGAAGATGGAGACCGTCTACGGGTTCGACATGTCCGATGGTGAGGGCGACTTCTTCCGCTACACCGCCGACCACCTGTTCGCTGACATCTGGACCCGGCCGGGGCTCTCGGACCGGGACCGCCGACTACTGCTGATCGGGCTGCTCGCGGGCACTGGCGGCCACGACGTACTCGGCATCCAGATCCCGGCCGCGTACGCCAACGGGGAGCTGGACGACGAGGGGCTGCGCGAGATCGTGGTGTTCCTGTCGCACTACGCCGGGTGGCCCAACGGTGCGCGGATCAACTCGATCGTGGAGGACACGATCGCCAAGGCCGCCCAGGCGCGCGCCAAGGCCGCGAAGGCTGCGGAGTCAGGCCAGTGACGTCGCGCTTTGCCTCGCTGAGCCGGGACGAACTGGCGGTCCTGCTGCCGGAGTTGCTGCTCATCGGACAGTTGATCGATCGCTCCGGGATGGCGTGGTGCATCGCCGCCTTCGGGCGTGAGGAGATGGCGCAGATCGCGATCGACGAGTGGGCGGCGTCCTCGCCGGTCTACACGCGTCGCATGCAGAAGGCCTTGGGGTACGAGGGCGACGACATCATCACGATCTTCAAGGGGCTGCAGCTCGACATCGGCGCGCCGCCGCAGTTCATGGACTTCCGCTACACGGTGCACGACCGCTGGAATGGCGAGTTCCACCTGGACCACTGCGGTGCCCTGATGGATGTCGAGCCGATGGGCGACGACTACGTGAAGGCGATGTGTCACGACATCGAGGACCCGACGTTCGACGCGACCGCGGTGGCGACGAATCCGAAGGCCCAGGTGCGACCCATCCACCGTCCCCCGCGGGTGCCGGTCGACCGGAACCCGCACTGCGCGTGGACCGTCAAGATCGACCCTTCCCACCCCGACGCGCCGATTCACCCGGAGCTGGCCACCGTGGCAGCGACGCGCGCAGCATCGGTGGTCCTCGACGGCATCGTGGCGGGCGGCGGCGGCATGGACGCGTACGACGGCCCGCTGCTCGCCGACCTCGACTTCGCGGACTTCTCGCACTCGGCGTTGGTGCGCATGGCCGACGAGGTGTGCGTGCAGATGCACTTGCTCGTCCTGTCGTTCCGGATCGCCGTGGACAAGCGTGCCGAGGACGCCGAGAGCGCCGACAAGATCGCCACGAAGCAGCTCATCGGCATCGCTGGCATCGCGGCCGAGCGGATCAGGGCGGCGCTGGAGATCGAGCCCACCGTCGAGGGAGCCCTCCGCGTCGCGGAGCTCCACCCGCTGTTCAACCCCGCCGCGTACGTCGACGCCAGCGTCGAGGAGACCCTCACCGTCCGCGCCGGTGACGCGCAGGCGGACGGCGGGTGGCTGGGTCTGGTCGGTCCGGGGCGTACGGCTCCGTTGGAGGCCTTGGTTCAGGCGGTGCACCCTCAGTTCAGCGTCGAGGTGTCCGGGACCGACGAGGAGTGGAGCGCCCGCGTCGTGGTCGACGACGTCGAGCACGCGCCGCACGGCGAGGTCGAGGTCACCCGGTTCTCGACGGGGGCAGGGTTTGCGTTCGAGAAGCGGAAGGCGTTGCCGTTGTTCGTGGTGTGACGCGCGTCATGGACTGCCAGTGCCGGGGACCTAGAACGCGTTACAGTTCCCCGCGTGACTCCTGACGTATTGGCCCCCGCCACACTCGGTCCCGTCCACCTGCGCAACCGCGTCATCAAGGCGGCCACGTTCGAGGGCAAGACGCCGTACGGCTTGGTCACCGATGAGCTGATCGACTTCCACACCTCGGTCGGCCGAGGCGGGGTCGGGATGACGACGGTCGCCTACCTCGCGGTGGCGCCGGAGGGGCGTACGCACAAGGAAGTGATCGTCGTCGGAGAGGACTCGCGCCCCGGCTTGGTGCGCCTCGTCGACGCGGTGCACGACACCGGCGCCAAGATCTCCGCGCAGATGGGTCACGCCGGACCCGTCGCCAACGGCCGCTCCAACGGAGTGCACGCCCTCGCGTCCTCGGCCATGCCCAGCCCGCTGTCCATGCAGATGATCAAGACGGCCAGCAAGACTGACCTGGCGCGGATCACGAAGGCGTACGTCACCGCCGCCCGGACCCTGGTCGAGGTCGGCTTCGACGCGCTCGAGATCCACATGGCGCACAGCTACCTGATCTCCTCGTTCCTGGCCCCCGGCCTCAACCGTCGCAAGGACGACTACGGCGGTACGACCGACAACCGCGTGCGGCTGGCCCGCCAGGTCGTCGACGCCGTGAAGAACGAGGTCGGCGACTCGGTCGCGGTCTACGCGAAGATGTCGCTCTCGGACGGCTTCCCCGGCGGCGTGAGCACGGACCTGGGTCTGGAGTACGCGAAGATCCTCGAGTCCGACGGCTACCTCGACGCGATTCAGATGTCGGGCGGCTCGTCGCTGATGAACCCGATGTACTTGTTCCGCGGCGGCGCCCCGCGTGAGGAGTTCGCGGCCAACATGCCGTTCGTGGTCAAGCACGGCATGAAGGTGATGGGCAAGAAGTTCTTCAAGGAGTACCCCTTCACGGAGGCGTACTTCAAGGAGAAGGCGCTCGCATGGCGCGCGGAGCTGAGCACCCCGCTGATGCTGCTGGGCGGCATCAACGAACTCGAGACGATGCAGCAGGCAATGGCCGACGACTTCCAGTACGTCGCGATGGCCCGTGCGCTGCTGCGTGAGCCGGACCTGATCGCGCGCTACACCGCGGGCCAGGCCAAGGACGGCATCTGCATCCACTGCAACCGCTGCATGCCGACCATCTACGTGCCGGGCGGCACGTACTGCCCGGAAATCCCGGCCTGAGGGTTGCGGAGGACCCCCGCTCAGGCGGGGGTTCCTTCACGTTGTGGCCTTTGCAAAGGCCACAACGTGCGTATTTCCCCGGCTGAGCGGGGATCCTCCGGGGTCATAGGGGCTTCCCAGGGGATAGAACCTGTTCTAGATTCTGGCCATGACAGCTCCCCTGCGCGTAGTGGTGTGGTCGACCGGAACCGTCGGGCGTCACGCCATCACCGGAATTGACCGACACCCCGACCTCGAGCTGGTCGGCGTGTGGGTCTCCAACCCGGACAAGGTCGGCAAGGATGCCGGCGAGCTGGCCGGCCTCGGCCGCGAACTCGGCGTGCGGGCCACCAACGACCGCGACGCCCTCCTCGCGCTGAAGCCCGACTGCATCCTGCACGCCGCCATGACCGACGACCGCGTCTTCGAGTCGATCGGGGACCTCACCGCGTTCGTGGACGCCGGCGTCAACGTCGTCTCGTCGGGGCCCGTGGTGCTGCAGTTCCCGTACGGCATCCTCGACGACCGCGTGCTGGGGCCCATCGCTGCGGCGGGCGAGCGTACGGGGGCGAGTCTGCACGTCAACGGCATCGATCCGGGGTGGGCCAACGACGTGCTGCCGCTGCAGTTGACCAGCCTGTCGCAGCGCATCGACGAAGTGCGTGTCATGGAGATCGCCGACTACTCCACCTACTACCAGCCGGTGGTGATGAAGGACCTGTTCGGCTTCGGCCAGCCCGTCGACGCGCAGGTGCTGCTGTGGGAGCCGGGCGTGCTGTCGATGGCGTGGGGCAGCGTCGTGCGCCAGATCGCGGCGGGGCTGGGGCTCACCCTCGATGAACCGTTGGTCGAGGTGGTGGACCGCCGCCCGGCCACCGCAGACGTGAGCACGGTGAGCCTCGACATCGCCGAGGGCACGATGGGCGCGGTGCGGTTCGAAGTGATCGGCACGGTCAACGGCACCCCGCGGGTGGTCCTGGAGCACGTCACCCGCACGCAGGCCGATCAGGTGCCCGAGTGGCCGCGTCCCGCGAAGGGCGACGGTTGCTACCGGGTCGAGGTCACGGGCGAACCCATGATGGAGATCGAGTTCGCCCACCACGGCGAGCACGGCGACCACAACATCTCCGGGATGATCGTCACCGCGCAACGACTGGTCAACGCGATCCCGGCGGTGGTGGCAGCCCCCGGCGGGCTGGTGACGGCCCTGGACCTTCCCCTGGTGAGTGGACGCGGGCTCGTCGCCGAATGACCGCTCCGCGGTACGGTCCGCAGGCCGGCACACCGCGTGCCGCGCACCGCAGCTACCCGCCCTGTGGGAGTTGACGATCCTTGGAGTTGACCACGTGAACAACCGTCCTGACACCGCCCATTCGATCTCCCCCGACTCGGGGACCCACTGGAGCGCGGAGGGCGCCTGGCGCGCGGCGCCCGGGATCTTCCGGATCCCGCTCCCGCTGCCGATGGACGGGCTCAAGGCCATCAACGTGTACGCGATCGAGTCCGACGAAGGCCTCACCCTGATCGACGGGGGCTGGGCGATCCCGGTGGCCCGCGAGCTGTTGGAGAAGTCGCTGAAGTCGGTGGGCTACGGCATCGGTGACATCAAGCGGTTCCTCGTCACCCACGTTCACCGCGACCACTACACCCAGGCCGTGACCATCCGCCGGGAGGTCGGCGCCCACGTCTCGCTCGGACTCGGCGACAAGGCCACCCTCGATCTCATCAACGACCCGACGCTGGAGGTCAACCCGCACGTCGAGCTGTACGAGGCGGCGGGCGCTCCGCACATCGCCGAGGTGTGGCGCGGGTTCGAGGACTCCGAGCGCCCGGACCTGTCGATGTGGGAGTACCCGGACACGTGGCTCGAAGGCGACCGCGTCCTCGAGGTCGGCACGCGCACCATCGACGCCGTGCACACCCCCGGTCACACCCAGGGCCATTACGTCTTCGCCGACCAGCCGGGCGGACTGCTCTTCGCGGGCGACCACGTCCTGCCGACGATCACGCCGTCCATCGGTGTCGAACCGGTGCAGGCCGACCTTGCTCTGGGCGACTTCATGCGGTCTCTGGCCCGGGTACGCGAGTTGCCCGACCTCACCGTGCTCCCGGCACACGGTCCCGTCGCGCCGAGTTCGTACGAGAGAGTCGACGAGCTGCTGGAGCACCACGAGGCACGGCTCGCGCTGAGCCTCGAGGCGGTGCGCGGTGGGGCTGCCACGCCGTACGAGGTCGCCAGTGAGCTGCCGTGGACCCGCCACGAGCACCGGATGGAGAAGCTTGACCCCTTCAACGCTGGGATGGCGACCCTGGAGACCCAGGCGCATCTCGACCTCCTCGTCGCGCGCGGGCAGGCCTCGCTTAGCTGGATCGACGGCTTGCGGAAGTACGCCGTCGTCTGAGTGGTAGCCGCTGGTGGAGCAGGGCGAAGTCCCGACACCCGCTGGTTGAGCAGGGACGAAATCCCGACACCCGCTGGTTGAGCAGGGACGAAGTCCCGTGTCGAAACCACGGCCCGACCTCAGCCGTCGGGTGGCTCTGGTCTCGGTCTCGGGGTCGGCGGCTCGGTGGTCGCCGTGGTCCCTGTGGGGAGTCGCCACTCGTACGCCCCGTCCGGGCGGCGGTGGTAGCTGAAGTCGGCGTGGGTCTTGGCCCGGTGGTGGCGCCGGCACAGCGGCGCGAGGCCTTCGTACGAGGTCTGGCCCGGTGGCCCGCCCTCGCCAGGCGGGACGTACGGGTCGATGTGGTCCAGGTCCGCGCGGGCACTCGAACGGGTGCAGCCGGGGAACACACACGTGACGTCGCGCAGCCGCACAGCGTCAGCCAGCCGAGCGGGCGGGTCGTGCCGGTCCACCGGCGACAACCGGGCGGGGTCGAGGACGGGTTTGATGACCACCTTTGCCGCGCCCATCAGCCACGACGACAACGTGGTCACCGCAACCGGGCCCAGCACGTCATGAGTCGCGACCGCACCCGAGCCGAGCGGACCCGCGGTCAGGAGGTCGCGGTCGGACAGGTGCAGCACCAACGTCACCTCCCCACCGTCAGTGCTGGTGGACGGGGCGGCGCGGCGGAAGCAGGCCTCTTCGGCGACCGCGATCGCCTCGCTGGTGTCCCACTCCTGCGCGGGCACCTCGTCGGCGGCCAGCAGGTCCAACGCGCGCTGCGGGTCGGCCAGCACCCCCACGCCCGTCGCCCGACGCACATCCAGCGAGCCGGGGTGCCCGAGCTGCTTCATCGTGCCCGCCAGAGCGGTGATGGTGTGGTCGAACGCCAGCGCGTCAGCGGTGTCCAGGCTCATGTGGACCTCACTCACCCCCGGCGCCCCCACAGCGTGGTCGACATCCACGCGGCGCATCGCCAATGCTTCGTCATGATCGGCCGCAGCACGGTCGGGGTCGGCGTACAGGCGGGCCTCATGCACCAGGACCCCGATCCGGTGCGGGTTCAACCGCCGCGGCTGCCACGCCAGCAACCGGTCGGCGTGATCGACCGCCGCCCCGTCGAGGTCACGAGAGGCCTGCGCCGCCGCACGCCCCAGATGGACCGGGACCCGCAGGTCCCGCACCAGCGCCCACAACCGGGGAAGCCGGTGGTGCAGATCCAAGGCGTCGCCGACCAGCGCGAGCGCGGACTCGTGACTGAGGCCGAGTGCGCCGGAGAGCTCCACGACCGCGAACTCGGCCACCCACGGAGTGCCGGGCCCAGCGATGGGGGTGTGGCGCTCACCGAACAACGAGTGCGGGTCTCCCCACCCAGCCGCGTCGACCTCGGCGGTGACGGTGTGCGCGTGGGCCCACCCCAACGCCGCGTCCAACAGCTCCACGTCCGCGCGCCGCCGTGAGGCCTGGGCGGCGACCGCGCGGCCGAGGGCCTCGGCCCGTCCGCATGCGGTGTCCCGGGTCGGGAGCGTGGTCGTCGTCATGGGTCCACTCAACAGAGGGGCACCGACACTGTGGGCCACAGGTCCAGTCCACCTGATCGGCCCACCCGGGCAGCACGCCGCGGTTCAGCCAGCCGCCCGCACCATCGGCACGTGCAGCACCCCGTCCTCGTCGAACTCCTCACCGTCCACGACGAAGCCGAATGAGGAGTAGAAGTCAACGAGGTAGGTCTGCGCGTCCAGCACCACGGGCGCATCGCCACAGGCGGCCAACGCCGCGGCCACCAAGGCTCGCCCGTGCCCGCCGCCGCGGACCTGGGCGGACAGGGTCACGCGCCCGACGCGGAACCGGCCCGGCTCCGTCAGGACCCGCGCGCACCCCGCCAGGGTGCCGTCGACTTCCAGCAGGACATGGGTGGTGTCCGCGGCCAGATCCCGGCCGTCCAGATCCGGGTACGGCGAATGCTGCTCGACCACGAAGACGTCCTGCCGCAGCCGCCACAGGGCGTACGCCTCACGCGAGGTCAGAGCGTCGAAGCCGACGTGGCGCACCACGACGTTCACGACACGAACTCCACGACCTGACGGAACGCGCGCCGCGCCTCGGGGACATACGGGAACAGGCCGTAGACGTGCAGCAGGTCCGGCTCCTCGATGCCGGTCAGTGCCCAGCCAGCCGCTGCGGCGCGCCGGCGCAGCAGCCGGCACCCGGGGGCGAGGAGGTCGCGGGTGCCGTACAGCACGATGCCGGGTGCAAGCCCCGACAGGTCGCCGAGCGCGGGGGACACCTCGGGCCGCCCGAGATCGTCCTCGGACCCGGCCCACCAGCGGGCGTACGCCTCCAGTTTGCCGGGGAACAGCCACGGGTCACGTTCAGCGAAGTCGTAGGTCTCAGGCGTCGACGTCGTCAGGTCCACCCACGGCGCGTGCAGCACCAGGTGGGTGGGGGACCCGAGCCCCCGATCGCGCATCGACTGGGCCACTGCGAGCGCGAGTCCGCCGCCCGCGGAGTCCCCGGCCAGGATGACGCCGCCCGGCTCGCCCGCCCAGTGCGCGGCGTCGGCGACCAGCGCGTCGTGGGAGTCGCGCCACGTGTGCTCAGGGGCCAGGGGGTAGTCGGGGAGCACGACGCGCGCGCCGAGCCGGGTCGCCAGACGCGTCACGTACAGCACGTGGAACGGGTCGATGGGCGCCATGTAGCCGCCGCCGTGGAAGTAGTGGATCGTCCGCGTCACGGGCACTCGGCGCGGAGTGATGACGTGCGAGTCGAACCCCGCCCCCAGCCGCTCGGTGCGCACCTCGAAGCGGTGCGCGAACCGCGGCACCAGCCGAGTCGGCAGCCGCCGGTCCAACTGCGCGTGCCATGTCTCCACGCGGCGCCGCTCGCGTTCGGCGGTGTCGATCTCGCGGGTCTTGCGGATCGTGGGCAGCACGCGAGCGATGACGTCGTGCGAGCGACTCGGCATGGTGGTGATCGTAGGGTCCCTCGGCGGTGAGGTTCCCTGCGGAGGGAATTTTCATTCGCCTGCGGTCGGTCGGATGTTCTCAATATCGTGCTGCGGTGATCTCACATCTGCGCCGGCTCGGGCGGCCCTTGGCCACGATCTCCACTGTCCTCGTCATGACAGCAGCAGCGCTGTCCCTCCAGGCGCCCGCGCATGCGGCGCTGGAATCCCCCTCGGGGCTGGCCCCCGCGCTCACGACGGAGGGCGCGACGCCGGTCCTGTCGTGGGACCCGGTGCCGGGAGCCACTGGATATGACGTGCAGGTCGCGACCTCGGACGGCTTCTCCCCGACGCGCTGGACCTGGCGCACGGCCAACACCCGTGCAGTCCCGGTCGAGGAGATCGGTGGGCGGGTGTACTGGCGCGTACGCGCCTATGGCCCCTCCAGCGCGCTGAGCGAGTGGACGACGACCTCGTACGAGCGCGCCGTCGTCGCCGGGCCGCAGCCGCTGGCGCCCGCCAATGGAGCCGCGCTGGCCCAGCCTGACGAGCCGCCGGTCCTGTCGTGGGAACCGCTGGACGGCGCCCAGTCGTACAGCGTCCAGGTGAGCACGGACAGCAGCTTCACCGACACCGGCGCCCTCGTGTCGGTGTCAGGGCACCGCAACACGCACTGGATCGTGCCGAACCCGCAGGTGGCGACCACGTACTACTGGCGGGTCAACGCCCTCCTCGGCACGGGATTCACCACCGTCTGGTCCGACGAACGCTCCTACACGGTCCGACAGTTGGCCGACGTGGTGCGGACGGCGCCGGCCTCCGACGCCGCCGTGGTCGACGAGTCCGTGCTGGACTGGGAGCCCCTGCCGGGCGCTCGGGCGTACGACCTGGAGCTCTCGACGGACGCGAACTTCAACACGATCGTGCACGCGCGCAACAACATCGTCTCGACCCGGTACGCGCGACCCGAGACGCTGGCCAACGACCAGTACTTCTGGCGTGTCCGCGCCGTCGACCGCGCTGGAAACAGGCAGAGCTGGGGCGACCGCCCGGTGTGGCTGTTCCGCCGGCACTGGCCCGAGCAGCCGCGGCAGGTGTACCCCGCGGACGGGGCCACCGTCGGCAACCCGTTCTTCCTGCAGTGGGACCCGGTTCGGCTCGCGAGCAAGTACCGCGTCGAGGTCTCGCAGTCGCCGACCTTCTCGCCGACGAAGTACACGTGCGAGACCACCAATGTCACCCTCACTCCCTCTGACCCCAGGGCGCACTCCTGCATGCCAGCGGCCAACGGCCTCTACTACTGGCGCGTCCTGGCGATCGATGACCCGGCTCAAGTTCCGACCGAGCTGGGTTCTGCGACGGTCCGCTCGTTCAACTACGCCCCGCCCAAGGTGCCCCTGTCCACGCCGGCTCCCGGCGCCAGCGTGGGCGTGCCGACCATGACGTGGGAGCCACTGGCGGGAGCGTCGCGGTACTCGCTGCGGGTCGTCGGCGTGAACAGCAACTTCGACGAGACGTTCACCACGCACGCCACCACCTTCACCTTGCGCGGCAAGCAGAAGTGCATGGAGGGGCAGGACGAAGTCGACTGCGTCTACCGCTGGGACGTCTCGGGGATCACCGAGACCGGCTGGGGCATGGGCGGCCGTACGTTGGATGCCTGGCGCACCTTCACGCATGCCCGCGCGGCCGCCCCGGCGACCACGCCTCAGATCACCCTCGTGGCGCCCCAAGGCGGCACCTTCCGCCGCAGCCCGTCCTTCTCGTGGACCCCGATTCCGGGCCAGACCGACCCCGAAGTTCATCCCCGGTACAAGATCTCGGTGCGCAACGCCGACGGAATCAACGACGGCAGCTATCTGACCGGTGAGTTCATGCACGCAGCAGGCGACGACACGAGCGCGCGCCTGCTCGCGCCGGGCAGCTACCAGTTCCGGGTGGAGGGCTACCTGGGGAGCACGCTCACATCGACCTCGGCGTGGTCAGACCCGTTCACCATCGAGAACCTCCCCGACGTCACCGGGGAGAGGGTGGCCATGACCGGGACGGCGCAGGCGAGTGGGGACAACTGCGGGGCGTCGCTTCCCGCGGAGTGTGCCAACGTGCGTCACACGCCGGTGTTGTCGTGGGATCCGCAGGCGGACACGGGCTACTACCAGGTGGTGATCTCGCGTGACGCTGCCATGACCAACGTCGTCAGCACGACCCGAGTGATCGGCACCCAGTGGACTCCTCACCTGTCCCTGGCCGACAGTGACGCCGGTACGGCGTACTTCTGGCACGTCCAGCCGTGCACGGCCGGCGGCCAGTGCAAGCTGCGTCCGGGCACGGCCGAGCGTTCCTTCAACAAGCAGAGCAATCCCGCGCAGGCTGTGTCCCCGGGTGTCGAGATCGTCGCGGGCGAGCCTGCGCCGACCCTGCCCAAGGTCGCCCACGAGGTGACGATGCGCTGGACGGACTTCCTGGAGACGAACCAGCAGGCGGCGGCCAACGGCGCGGTCCTTGCGACCAAGGCTGCCACTGAGGCGCGGCAGTACCGCGTGCAAGTCTCCTCGGATCCCGGCTTCGGTTCGATCGTCGATGACGCCACGGTGGACCAGTTGTCCTACACGTCCCCCACGAAGGCGTACCCGGAGGGTCCCCTCTACTGGCGCGTGCAGGCGATCGACGGATCGAACAACCGATTGGCGGTCAGCCGCACCCTCGGGTTCGAGAAGTCGTCCCCTGCGCCTGAGGCCCGTTCGCCCATCGGCGGCGTCGCCGTCGACGGGGACCTCGAGCTGAGCTGGGAGCCGCTCCCGTACTCGAACCGATACCAGGTCGAGGTCTACAAGGGCGGCGACACCGGCGCCAGCAGCACCAACCGCGTGGTGAACCAGACCACGGTGCAGTCCGTGCTCACCCCTGCCACGCCCCTGGCGCCGAGCGCGACCCCGTACGTCTGGCGGGTGCGCCGTCAGGACGCGAGCAGTCAGTGGGGCGCCTGGAGCGGCTGGGGCGAGTTCCTGGTCAACGGTGCGACGCCGGTCCTGGTCGCGCCGACGGCTGGGGAGGGTGCACCGCCGCTGGGCCTGTTCTCCTGGCAGGCGGTCCGCGGGGCGGCGAAGTACCGCTTCGAGGCTCGCAAGAGCGGGGTGACCACGCTCAAGGAGTCGCAGGTGACCACGAGCCTCCAGTACGCCCCCAAGGTCGCTCTCGATGATGCGGACTGGCAGTGGCGCGTGGTCGCTCTCGACATGGCCGGCGCCGAGCTGGGGACGTCCGCCTGGAGCACCTTCGTCGTGGCCGGCTCGGTGGTCGCCACCACCGGTGCCCAGATCGAGGGCACTGGGGTGATCGGCACGTTGCTGACCAGTGTCGACCCGACCTGGAACCTGCCCGGCGTCAGCAACTCCTTCCAGTGGCTTCGTGGCGGTGTCCCGATCGCGGGCGCAACCCAGCCCACGTACGAGGTCACCCACGCCGATGTCGGCGCACGGCTCACGCTGAAGGTGACGGGACAGTTGACCGGCTACCGCTCCGGCGAGTCGGAGAGCGCTGCAGTGACCGGGCGCCTCAAGGCGGCTCCCCTCACGCTGACGAACCCGTCTGTGTCGGGGAGCGGAGTCATCGGCAGCGCCCTGACCGCGACCCTGCCGACGTGGCAGGACGCCGACGTGACGATGACGTACGCGTGGGTTCGGGACGGGCAGACCATCGCGAGTGCCAATGGACTGAGCTATTCGGTCACCGCGGCCGACGTGGGCCGGTCCATTGCCTTCCGGGTCACCGGCAGCAGGGCCGACCACGAGCCGGCGGTGGTGACCTCCAACGCCATCGTGGGTGTCGCTGGCGCGGCTCCCAGCATCGTGGGTGCCGTGACGATCTCCGGGACCGGAGTCGTGGGGTCCTCGATCACCGTTGCGACGCCCTCGTGGTCCGAGCCTGACGTCGTGTCCACGTACGCCTGGCTGCGCAACGGGACGCCCATCGGCGCGACGGGAACGACCTACCGCGTGAGCAGCGCCGACGTCGGAGCGTCGATCTCGGTGGAGGTCACCGGCACTCGGCCTGGGTACGCACCGGCCAAGGTGACCAGCAACGTGATCGTCGGCGTGCTCGCGGGCACCACGCCTCCGGCGCCCACCCCCACCCCCACTCCGACCCCCACCCCGACGCCCGCTCCAGGGACCGGTCCCGTGGCAACGTCCATGAAGGTGACGGCGCCGAAGGTGGTGCGCACCAAGGGTGCGAAGGGCAAGGTGGTCATCAAGGTGGTGGTGAGCAACTCAGCCACGGGCACGGTCGTGGTGCGCAAGGGCAAGAAGTCTCTGGGCGTGATCACGCTCAAGCGCGGGGTGGGCACGATCAAGCTGAAGCTCAAGCCGGGCAAGTACGCGCTGTCGTTCAGCTACGCGGGCAACAGCGACTTCGCCCCGTGCACGGCCAAGAAGAAGGTCAAGGTCGTACGACGCTGACTCACTGGACTCAATGGAGTCGCTGAGAGCAGGAACCGCGAAGGGTTCCGGCCCGATGGGGGCCGGAACCCTTCGTCGTCCGTGGCCACAGATGGACGGGGTCGGCGGTTCGTCGGTGGGCACGGCTATGGTGGGCGGCACAAAGACAGGGGAGCCCCGCGGGGCTGAGAGTGCGGACCAGCCGCAGACCCTCCGAACCTGATCCGGTTAGCACCGGCGATAGGGAGTCACTCACGTGAATCGCATGCTCATTTCATCTTCGTTCGTGGCCGCGGCGGCCGTGGTCCTGAGCGGCTGCAGCGCGGTGGGCACCAAGACGACCCAGGCGGACGCCCCCAGCCGCGGGGCCCAGACGGGCAGCGGGGAGGTCGTCCTGGTGACGCACAACTCCTTCCACCTGCCCGAGGAGCTCATCGCCGACTGGGAGAAGGAGAGCGGCTACACGCTCACCGTGAATGCGGCCGGCGACGGGGGCACGCTCGCGTCCAAGCTGAGCCTCAGCGCCGGCGACCCGGCGGGCGACGTGGCGTTCGGTGTCGACAACACGTTTGCCTCGCGCCCCCTCGATGCAGGGGTCTTCGCCGAGTTCATCCCCGCGCAGGGGGAGAGCAACGAGAAGTACGGCCTGGTCGACGGCGGCGACCGGTTGACGCCGGTCGACGTGGCCAACGTGTGCCTCAATGTCGACACCGCGTGGTTCGCCGAGCGGGGGATCGACGAGCCGACGTCACTGGCCGACCTGACGAAGCCCACCTACGAGGACCTCACGGTCGTTCCGGGCGCGTCGACGAGCACGCCTGGCATGGCCTTCCTGCTGGCGACCATCGCCGAGTACGGCGACGACTGGCCGGAGTACTGGGCCGACCTCATCGACAACGGCCTGCGGGTCGTCGACGGCTGGGAGGACGCCTACTACGGAGACTTCACCGCGGGCAGCAAGAAGGGCGCGCGGCCGATCGTGTTGTCGTACGACTCCTCGCCGGCGTTCACCGTCAAGGACGGAGCCACGACGACGCGGGCTCTGCTGCAGACGTGCTTCCAGCAGGTGGAGTACGCCGGCGTCCTGGCCGGTGCCGCCAACCCGTCGGGGGCTGAGTCCTTCGTGACGTGGCTGGTCTCTCCCGAGGTCCAGGCGGCGCTGCCGGAGTCGATGTACGTCTTCCCGGTCGACGAGAGCGTGGAGCTGCCGAGCGACTGGGCCACGTTCGCCCAGCGCGCCGAGGAGCCGTACGACCTGGACCCCGCCGACATCTCCGCGCAGCGCGAGGAGTGGTTGACCCAGTGGACCGACGTCGTGACCCGATGAGGGCCCCAGCGGACGCGACGCAGTGAACCGCCGGCTCGGCTCCCTGCTCGCCCTGGCCGCCGTGCCGGTGGCCTTCCTGGCGGTCTTCTTCGTGCTGCCCGTGACCGGAATGCTCGGGCGGGGGTTCTTCGTTGAGGGGACCCTCGACCTGAGCGGAGTCGGTGAGGTGCTGGCGCGGCCGAGGGTGCATCGGGTCGTGTGGTTCACGCTGTGGTCCTCGGCGGTGGCCACGGCCTGCTCGGTCGCGCTCGGCCTGCCCGCTGCGTACGTCCTGCACCGGCTCGCGGTCCCGGGGCGGCGCCTGGTCCGGGCGTTGCTGCTGGTGCCGTTCGTGCTTCCGACGGTGGTCGTCGGCGTTGCCTTCCGGCAACTGCTCGGCGACCAGGGCTGGCTGGGGTTCCTGGGCCTCGACCAGACGGCGACCGCGGTGATCTGCGGGCTCGTCTTCTTCAACGTCTCCGTGGTCGTCCGCATGGTCGGGGCGGCGTGGGAGGGTCTCGACCCGCGTCCCGCGGAGGCGGCGTCCGCACTCGGCGCTTCGGGGCCCCAGGTCCTGCGTACGGTGACGCTGCCCGCACTGAGGCCCGCCATCGTGGGTGCGGCGAGCGTCGTCTTCCTCTTCTGCGCGACCGCGTTCGGGATCGTGCTCACTCTCGGCGGGCTGCGGTACGCCACCGTCGAGACGGAGATCTACCTCCTCACCACGACTGTCTTCGACCTGCGGGCCGCCGCGACGCTCTCGGTGCTCCAACTCGTGGTCGTGGTCGTGCTGCTCGCCGTCTCGGCGCGGTTGCGGGCGGTGCCGTCGAACGCGACGAGCACGGACGTGGCTCGGGCCCGGGTCCGCGCGCTACGCCGCTCGGACGCCCCCGCGGTGGCCTTCACCGCGGTGCTGCTTGCGGCACTCATGACGCCGCTGGTGACGTTGGTGGTCGAGTCGCTGCGTCGCGACGGGGCGTGGACCCTGGCCAACTACCGCGCGTTGACCACGACGGGGGAGGACCAGGTGCTGCTGGTGCCCGTGACCGACGCCCTGCTGAGCAGTGTGCGCATCGCGGTCGACGCCACGTGGATCGCGCTGCTGCTGGGGCTCCTGGTCTCCGTGGTCGTCACGCGCCGCTCGCACAGTCGCGCCGAACGTCGGGTGCGCTCGGTGCTCGACGGGTTCTTCATGCTCCCGCTCGGGGTCTCTGCGGTGACGCTGGGGTTCGGCTTCCTGATCACGCTGGACTCGCCGCCGCTGGACCTGCGCAACTCGCCGTTGCTGGTCCCCATCGCGCAGGCCCTGGTGGCGCTGCCGCTGGTCGTACGCACTCTCGTCCCCGTGCTCGCCGGGCTCGACGACCGCCAGCGGCAGGCGGCCGCCTCGTTGGGGGCGCCCCCGTGGCGGGCGTGGTTGACGGTGGACCTGCCAGCCGTGTGGCGGCCGGTGCTGGCCGCGTCGGGGTTTGCGTTCGCGGCATCCTTGGGGGAGTTCGGTGCGACCGCCTTCCTGGCCCGGGACGCGGCCCCCACGCTTCCGGTGGTGATCTTCCGCCTGCTGGGGCATCCCGGCGAGCACAACTATGCGATGGCGTTGGCGGCGTCGGTGGTCCTGGCAGCCGCGACGGTCGGCGTGATGGTGGCCGTCGAACGGCTCCGCGTGCCATCGGTCGGAGTCTGGTGAGGAGTGGTCAAGGTGGCTGAACTGGCGTTGGAGCGCGTGGGCGTCTCGTACGAGGGTGTCCAGGCGGTGGCGGACGTCAGCCTGACGATCCCCAGCGGTCAGGTGCTGGCCGTCCTCGGGCCGTCGGGGTGTGGGAAGTCGACGCTGCTGCGCGCCGTCGCCGGCCTCGAACCGTTGGAGACGGGCGAGATCCGGTGTGAGGGGGAGCGCGTCGACCGGGTCCCCACGCACAAGCGGGGGTTCGCCCTGATGTTCCAGGACGGTCAGCTCTTCGGTCATCAGTCCGTCGCCGCCAACGTCGGGTACGCCCTGCGTCTGCGCCGCGTTCCCCGGCGTCAACGCGACGAGCGTGTCGCCGAACTGCTGGCGATGGTGGGCCTCGCCGGGTTCGCGGACCGGTTCCCCGGCACCCTGTCGGGTGGCGAGCGGCAGCGCGTCGCCCTGGCGCGGGCGCTGGCCACCGACCCCCGGGTGCTGCTCCTCGACGAACCGCTGTCCGCCCTCGACGCGTCGCTGCGTGAGCGGCTCGCCAGCGACCTGCGGTCGATCCTGCGGGACTCGGGCACGACTGCGCTGATGGTGACCCACGACCACGAGGAGGCGTTTGCCGTGGCCGACGCCATCGCCGTGATGCGGGAGGGGCGCCTCGTCCAGACGGGGCCGCTGGCCGAGGTGTGGCGGCAGCCGGCGGACGCCTGGACCGCCCTGTTCCTCGGCTACTCCCGAGTCCTCGAATCCAACGCGGCACGCGCTGTCGTCGAGGCAGCCGGCATGGACGGTGGATCGGGGCCCGTGGCTCTGCGCCGCTCCGCCCTTGTCCTCGATGAGCGGGGCCCGCTGTCGGCCATTGTGCGCTCTGCCCGCGCCACCCCGGAGCAGGTCCGCCTCCTTGCCGATGTCGCCGGCGTCGGCGAGGTGGACGCGGTCGCCGCGATCGGCTCCCAGGTGGCGCCGGGCCAGTCCGTACGGCTCCGTGTCGTGGCCGACCGGATGGCCTTCCCCACACCTTCCTAGGGTGCGGGTGTGACCTGCGCCGATGCCGTTCTTGCGGGTGATCCCTAGACTGACTCACCGTGTACCGTCGCCCGATCCTGACCCTGCTCTGCTTCTCCGCGTTCATGGGGCTCACGGCTGTGGGCATGGCGCTGTACTTGGACCGCTCGCTGCTGGACCCGGAGGGCTTCCTCGGGCCGGCCTTCGTGCGACTGCCGCTGCTGGTTCTCCTGGCGATGCTGGCCGACCTCGTGCCGCGGACGTTGTGGCTCTCGCGCTTCAAGCCGGCCGCCATGTGGCCGATCGCCAAGCAGCGGCTGCGCGAGCACTGGACCAAGGACCGTACGATCCTCACCGCGGTCGGCGTGATGTCGTTCTACCTGACCTACGTCTGCTACCGAAACATCAAGCACTTCTGGCCGCTGCTGCTGGGTGAGCGCAAGTTCGACCGCGAACTCCACCTGGTCGACCGCGCCTTGATGCTCGGCAACGAGCCAGGCACGATCCTGCACACGATCCTGCCGTGGGACTGGGTCGCGCACTTCCTCTCGAGCGTCTACCTGTCGTACCTGCCGATGGTCGCGATCTCCGTGGCGATCTACGTGGTGTGGACCAAGAACCTGCGGATGGCGTACTGGTTCGTCATCGCCACCTGCCTCACCTGGGGAATCGGCGCGTTCGCCTACTACGCGCTGCCCACGCTCGGCCCCGGCTTCCAGTACCTGTGGCTCTACTCCGACCTGCCGAGCACCGGCGCCAGCCAGCTGATGTACAGCCTCAAGCAGGCTCGTGACGGGGTGCTGTGGCGCGGCGTCCAGGACGCTGTCCAGTCGGTCGGCGGGTTCCCGAGCCTGCACACGGCGATCACGCTGCTGTGGGCGCTGATGGTCCAGTACACCGTCAAGAACCGCATCATCCGCTGGGTGGCGTGGAGCTACTTCTGCATCACTGTCGTGGCGACCATCTACTTCGGGTGGCACTACATCGCCGATGACCTGGGTGGCGCGACGATTGCGCTGTTCTCGTTCTACGTCGGTGGGCGCCTGGCGGGCTTCACCTTCGACCGTCGCCGTACGGATCGTCCGGTCGCCCTGCCGGTCGGCCAGTGGCCGCCCGGGTATCCGGACTCGGTGGTGCTCGACGACCTGCACCCCGGCACGGCCGCGGGGCCGCGCCCCTCGAAGCCCAACCCGCTCGGCTCCACGGACGCACCGAGCGCCTGACCTGTCGGGGTCAGACGCTCGGTGACTTCGGTTGGTCAGGGCCGGGTCAGGCCTTCACCCTGCCCTTCGTCTTGAGGGTCACGGTGAGCGGTGTCGCCCCGGGGGCGGTGACCACGAGCCGTACGGTGATCTTGCGGCCACGCAGTGCCTTGGTGAGCTTGGTCTTGGTCTTGGTGGCCTTCTTGATGGCCTTGCCGTTGGCCAGCCAGGTGATCTTCACCTTGGCTCCCGCGACGTTCCAGGATCCCGTCGTGACCCGCAACGTCTTCCCGACCTTGGGCGTGCCGGTGACGGCGGGCTTCGTGGTGGCGGAAAGGACGATGGGACCGGCAGGTGCGGGGGGTGTGGGTGTCGGTGGCGTCGGCACCGGGGTGGGAGTCGACGTCGGACGGGTGACGGCGGCGCTGAGGTCGGAGGTTGCGGTGGCCGTCGCGCCACCTGCCCAGGTCGCGGTCACGCTCACCCGCAGCCGGTGCCCAACAAGGTCGTCGGTGAGTGTCAACGTCGGCGTGGTCTGAGGCAGGGGGGCAGACTCGGTCGACCATGCGTAGCTCAACTGCGCTCCGGGGCTCCAGGCGCCGGGATCGGCAGTCAGCGTTGCTCCGACCTGAGGGGTTCCGGTGATGCGGGGCGGGACGAGGTTCACCTGCGGCCCCGCATCATTCTTGTCTCGCAGTCGGACGTCCACGCCGGTGCGCGCCTGACCGCTGGTGAGGACGACGTCCGTGGCGTCCTCGATGGTGGAGGCGTTGGCGTAGAAGCGCACTCCGTAGGCGCCTGAGTAGTCGAGGAACTTGATCCGGTAGGTCCCCGCCCGCAGCCCTGGGATCGTGGAGGTCCCGTCGGGCCTGGCCGAGACGCTTGGACCCGCATCCCACCGGGACGTGGAGGCGTCGTAAGCGAAGGACTGCACCATGACCAAGCTGTTGGTGAGGATGGCGCCGTCGGGTCCGGAGATGGTGCCGGAGATGGTGGCGCCGGAGGCGAGTTGGGCGTTGATGCCGGTGCGTGTCTGGCCGTCGGCGAGGATGATGTCGGTGGCGGTGTGGAGGCTTTTCGCGTTTTCGTAGTACTCACTCAGGTGGCTGCCCCGGTAGTCGTCTGTGAATTCGAGGCGGTACGTGCCTGCCGCGAGGCCGCCGACAGTGTAAGAGCCGTCATTCTGGGTGCTCGCTGATCCTGCCAAGTCCCAGGTGTCGTTGCTGGCGTCGTGGACGTACGCCCTCACGAACGCTGACGGGAGTGGCTGTCCGTCGGAGCCGGTGAGGGTGCCGGAGATGGCGGCGCCGGGGGCGAGTTGGGCGTCGATGCCGGTGCGCGCCTGACCGCCCTCCAGGACGATGTCGGTGGCCTCCTCGAAGGTGGTGGTGTTGTCGTAGTACTCGGCGACGAATCCGCCCGCGCCATGGGAGAACCCGATGCGGTAGGTGCCTGCGCTCAGCCCGCCGAGGGTGTAGGAGCCGCCTGCCTGGGTCGACGTCGATCCCTGAATGGACCAGGAGTTGCCGTTGTGCTGGTACACCGTCACGGTGGCGCTGGGGAGCGGCTGGTTGTCGGGGCCGGTGAGGGTGCCGGAGATGGTGGCGGCGGTGGTGAGTTGGGCGTTGATGCCGGTGCGTGACTCACCGTCGGCGAGCGCGATGCTGGTGGCATCCCCCGCTGCGGTCACGTTGTCGAAGTACTCGGCGCGGAGGCGCCCTGCGGGTCCCGGAACGCGAGGCGGTAGGTCCCGCTGTTCAGGCCATCGAAGGTGTACGTGCCGTCGGTGTGAGTCAGGGTGAATGAGGCGTAGTGCCACATGTTGGTACCCGAGTCGTACCTGTCGGCCACCACCGAGATGTTGGCGAGCGACTGGCCGCCGGGGCCGGTGACGCTCCCGGAGATGGAGCCCGGACCTGCCGCCTGCGCAGCCGGCGCGCTTGCCAGTGAGCTCGCGGCGAAGACCGCCAGCATGGCCGTGATCATGGCGATCAGGCGTGTTGCGATGGGGTGTGTGGGCATGGGAGTCCTTGCTCGTCGAGCGGGCGCGTGGGATGGGTGGCTGAACCCCGTCGCCGGGTTCGCTGAACGCAGATTGTGCTGCTTTGCACTCCGCGTCACCTCGCAGTTTCTGGCTTTGGGGTCCAAGAAACCGGATGCACCTCGTCCTTTGACGAATGACAACCGTGTAGTTCCGAATTACATCGATGTAGTGAGTCAAGTCGACACGCCGACAACTTGTGAGAAAGTTGGGAAAACTGTTCCCTTATGGGGCGAATGAGCACTAACGTGCCGCGAGGGATGTGGTTCGCCGGGAAGCGAACCTCGTGCCTTCCATGAGCCGAAGGGGAAGAACTGTGGGTGACCAGGTGCGCGGATCGACGATCCGCACGGTCCTGCGATGGGGCGCAGCATCGGCTCTGGCCGTCACCCTGGTCACCACCACAGTTGCCGCTGCCGACGACGAGACCTACCCGAGCGCGGGCGAGGTGGCCCAAGCGCAGAGTCGAGCCCAGGCCAAGGCGCGCGACGTCGCCGCGGTGCGCGCGGATCTCGTACGCGCTGCCGTCGAGCTGGATGAGACCCAGGTGAGTGCAGCGCAGGCGGCGGAGGCGTTCAACGGCGCCACCTGGCGGGCACAGGAGGCGCGTGAGGCGGCCTCGCAGGCACGCTCCGCTGCGGACGCTGCCCAGGTCCTGGTCGACACCCAGCGCGACGCGTACGCCGGCGCCGTGCTGGCTTCGTACGAGTCAGCGCCCCAGTTGCAAGGCGTGGTGAGCATGCTGGAGGCCGACGGCATCACCAGCCTGATCGAGCGCAGCACGACCCTCGACCAGGCCGCGGAGGCCCTGGACGGGCGCTACCAGGACTTCCGAGCCGCCGCGACGGTCGCCCAGGTCACCCGCGAGCAGGCCCAGGTGACCCTCGACCGTGCGGAGCAGCTGGAGGATGAGGCGCGCGCTGCTCGTCGAAGCGCCCAGGCGGCCCAGGACAGCGCGGCCCTGCACTCGGCCGAGCTGGTCTCGCGTCGCCGCGCACTGATCCGCGAGCTGGCCGAGCTCGAAGGCATCAGCGTCAAGCTGGCCGCCCAGCGCCAGAAGGCGTTGGAGGACAAGGCCAAGGACCAGGCGGAGGAGGCCGAGGAGCACAACGCGACCCCGACGCCGACGCCCACCCCGACGCCGACACCGACGCCGACTCGGACTCCCACCCCCACGCCCACGCCCACTGCGACGGCCACCCCCACGCCCACGCCGACCGCGACGGCAACGCCGACTCCGACCCCCACGCCGACCCCGACTCCCACGCCGACACCGACCCCGACGCCGACCCCGACTCCCACGCCGACACCGACCCCG
>JAEWOG010000012.1 GCA_023460975.1 Actinomycetes bacterium | reverse complement strand
TCTCGGTCGGTGTCCCGGTGGGAGTGCCGGTGGGAGTGGCCGTCGGGGTTGCGGTGGGGGTCTGCGTGGGCGTCCCGGTGGGAGTGTCCGTCGGTGTCCCGGTGGGGGTGGCGGTCGGCGTCTCGGTCGGAGTGTCCGTCGGCGTGTCCACTGGAGTGGTCTCCGCGGGGGTGGTCTCGACCGGCGCGGTCTCGGAGGGCGTGGCCTCGGGAAGGGAGGAGTCGCTTGCCTCGGATTCCGGCGCACTCTGCGTGCGTTGTGCCGCATCGCCCGCGTGGACGTCGGCGCCTTCGGGCGCCGCCACGGGGGTGGGGAGAACCTGCGCTCGGGCGGCATCGCTCACGGGCGCTGAATCAGGGTTGCCCGTGATCGCCATGGCGGTGCCGACGACGACCACCACCGAGGCAGCGCTCACGCCGGCGGCGACCCCCAAGTTGCCCAGGACGAGATCGCGGACGCGGCCCGCGGCCGTACCGGCCAGGGCGGTGATGCTGGCGCCGGTCACGGCCGTCCCGGACAGATAGGCCGCGGCAAAACCGCCCAGCACGATCGGCGCGAGGATCGCCCCAAGGTTCGAGTTGACCTCGGTCAGCTCGAGATAGATCGCGGCGCAGGCCCGGCACTCCTCGAGGTGGGACTCAACCTTCGCTCCGTCCCGCTTGGAGATGCCCTTGCGGACGTACGGTCCAAGGTTGCTGCGGGTCCAGCCGCACGAGATGTCCTCGCGGTCGGCGACGTGCTCGGTCAGGAACGCCTGACGCAGACCCTCGCGGGCACGGTACGCCAACGCTGAGACGGAGTTGGGGGTCATGCCCAGCAGTGGCGCGATGTCGGCGGGCTTGGCGCCCTCGACCTCGATGTGCCACAGGACGGCCTGCCAACGCTCGGGCAGCGTCGCGAAAGCCCGCGCCGCCGCAGCGTTCTCGAACCCCTCCACCGCCACGTCACGGAACGGGACGCCCGGGTCGAAGGGGTCGAGGTCGTCGGTGGTCTGGACGCGGGAGTCCGTACGGATCCGGTCGACGTGCAGGCGGCGCACCGCCGTGAGCAGGTACGCGCGAAAAGCCAGGTCTGGCCCGCCGCCCCGCTGGAGCACGCCGAGCACCTTGACGAACGCGTCCGAGACCAGGTCCTCGCCGTCGCCCTGAGTGATCTGGCGCGCGAGCCTGCGGGCGGCGTCCACATGCCGTGCGAACAGCACACCGTACGCGTCGACGTCCCCGCCGCGGACGGCCGAAATCAACTCAGCATCGCTGAGCAGGTCCTGCGGTGCGGCGGTGGTCATGGCGGTTCCGGTCTGGTGAATGCGGACAGGGGCAGGCGCCGTTGCTGAGACGGTCACGCACCAGACTAGGGCCGGAACGCGGAGAATGCACCGGTTCACCGCGTGAGGAGAAAAGTCCCTCGACTCGCGTCATGGATGACATCGACGCCCGTCTCGTCTTCGTCGGGCCACGAGGGACCGCTGGGGAAGGGAGTGTGATCGTGGGGATCTTCGCCGCACACCGGCGACGCTCTCAACCCAGCGTCGCCGGTACGGGTGAGGGATCGCTTCCCGAGGTGCAATGGGGATTGCCGCCTCGGTTCGAAGCGATCGCGGAGGCACTCGGATCCGGATCGGACTTCGTGAACGCGTGTTCCGTCGTGGGCCAGAGACTGGCCCACGACGGAACGTCCATCGAAGAGGTGCTCGCGGGGCTGCGCGAAACGTGGCGAGCCTGCCGGGAGGAGGACCCCCCGTACGAGGCGGTCACGGCGACCCTCGGCGCCTGGAGCGATGCGACGCTGAGCTATCTCAACCGACTCAGTTGCAACGATCCGTTGACCGGATTGTCGAGTCAGACCCACCTGAGGACCTGCCTGAGCGACCTGTACCGCCGTGGCGGCGACGTGAGTTCGCAGTGGGCGCTGGTGGTGTGTGAGTTGCCCGCGCCCGAGGGGCGCGGGGTCCGCATGGAGCAGGCACTCGAGATCGCCGCAGCGGGCGAGCACGTCAGGACCGTTTTTCCGCACGACGGCGCGGTGAGCCGCGTCGGCGCGCTGCGTCTGGCCACGCTGGCCCGCCGCGACGAGCGTCTGGGGCGGCGGGTCCGACTGCTGCGCATGCTCCTCAACGAAGGCATGGTCGGCGACTCCGCCGAGGCCGTGTTGGCCGGCTCCGCCGAGCAGGCGCGCGTCCGCGTGTGGATCGAGGGGCTCCCCTCCGGTGAGGGTGCCGTCGGCATGCTCGTCGACGACCTCGCGCGCTGACGCCGAGCCCGCCCTGAACGACTCCGGTCGCCGATAGACTCCGCCGCGTGTGTGGTCGATATGCCTCCTCGCGTCGCCCGGAGGACCTCATCGAGGAGTTCGAGGTCGTCCGGGACGCCACGGCTGCGCCCCTGCTCGCGGACTACAACGTGGCTCCCACGAAGGAGGTCTACGCCGTCCTCGAGCGGCCGCCTCGTTCGGAGGAGGGGGTCGATCACCCGGCCGAACGGCAGTTGCGCGTGCTGACCTGGGGGCTGGTCCCCTCGTGGGCCAAGGACCCGTCGATCGGCACGCGCATGATCAACGCGCGCATGGAGACGGTGGCGGACAAGCCGGCATATCGCAAGGCGTTCGCGTCCCGCCGCTGCCTGGTGCCAGCCGACGGCTACTACGAGTGGTACGCGAGCTCGCAGCTCAACGCCAAGGGCAAGCCCGTCAAGCAACCGTTCTTCATCCGTCCCCGCGATGGCGGCATCCTGGCGATGGCAGGGCTGTACGAGCTGTGGCGTGACCCCGCCCGAGCCGACGACGACCCGGCGCGGTGGCGCTGGACGTGCACGGTGTTGACGACCGAAGCCGAGGACGCGGTCGGCCACATCCACGACCGCATGCCGCTCATGGTGGAGCGCGACGCGTGGGCCGACTGGCTCGACCCGACCCTTCCCGGTGCCCAGGACCTGCTCGTCCCCGCGGCCCCGGGCGCCCTGGAGGCGTACCCGGTGGCGACCCTGGTCAGCAACGTCCGCAACAACGGTCCAGAGTTGGTCGCGCCGCTGCCGCTCGACGACCTCCCCGCCGGAATCGACCCGACAGGAGGGGCCTCATGAGCGTCCCCGATCTCGCTCCAGCGCAGGTGCAGGTGGTGCCCACGCCGCGCGGCGACGGGCGTCTGCACGTCAGCAGGGCTGAGGACCCCAGCGCCGTGCTGCTGCTCAGTCACGGTGCCGGCGGGGGAGTCGAGGCGCGCGATCTGGTCGCTCTCGCCGACTTCCTGCCTGCCCAAGGCATCACGGTGGCCCGGTTCGAGCAGCCGTGGCGCGTCGCCGGCCGCAAGATCGCCACAGCGCCCCCGACCCTCGACGAGGCATTCGTCGCGGCCGCGGCGACGCTGACCCTCGACGTTCCCCTCGTCGTGGGAGGCCGTTCCGCGGGCGCACGGTCGGCGTGCCGGTGTGCTCCGGGCCTGGGCGCGGCAGGCGTCCTGGCCCTGTCCTTCCCGCTCCATCCCCCCGGTCGCCCCGAGAAGTCCCGGATCGAGGAACTGCGCGGTACGGGGTGCACCACCCTGGTCGTGCAGGGGGAGCGGGACACCATGGGGCGCCCCGACGAGTTCCCGCGCGACCTCGTCGACGTCGACTTCGCCGTCGTGCCCGGTGCCGACCACGCGATGAAGGTTCCGGTGCGGGGGCCCGTGAGCAGTGAAGAGGCGATGGCGATCATCGTGGAGTCCACGCTCGAATGGATCGTGCGCGAGGTGGCCGGGAATCGTTGAGGCGCGTGCGCTGTTGGAACCCATGTGCTCGCAACCAGGAACCCTTTCGACGTCTCCGCCCGTCAGACGGCGGTAGTGTGGGAGGCGATGACTGAATCGCTGAAGGACCTCGAGACCTCCGCCGAGGTCGACCCTGAGGTGCTCCTCGCCGAGGAGACCTCGGAGCAGCGTTCGGCGCGCTTCGAGCGCGACGCGCTGCCCCACCTCGACCAGCTCTACGGCGCCGCCATGCGCATGACGCGCAACCCGGCCGATGCCGAGGACCTGGTGCAGGAGACGTTCGCGAAGGCCTTCTCGGCCTTCCACCAGTTCAAGCCGGGCACCAACCTCAAGGCGTGGCTCTACCGGATCCTGACCAACACCTACATCAACTCCTACCGCAAGAAGCAGCGGGAGCCTCAGCAGTCGATGTCGGAGGACGTGGAGGACTGGCAGCTCGCCCGCGCGGAGTCGCACACCTCGGGCGGTCTCAAGTCGGCCGAGATGGAAGCCCTCGAGCACCTGCCTGACTCTCAGGTCAAGGACGCGCTGCAGCGGCTCCCCGAGGAGTTCCGCCTCGCGGTCTATCTGGCCGACGTCGAGGGATTTCCGTACAAGGAGATCGCCGAGATCATGGACACCCCCATCGGCACCGTGATGTCGCGGCTGCACCGGGGACGGCGACAGCTGCGAGAAATGCTGTCGGACTACGTGCGCGAGGGCCGGCTGGTCCCGATCAGCGAAGGGGACGAGTCGTGAGCCACGAACACACCGTCGAGGACTGTGCCGACTTCCTCGAGCGCATCGTCTACCTCATCGACAACGAGCTCCCCGAAGGCGACTGCTCCGTCGTACGCGCGCACCTCGACGGGTGCAACCCTTGCCTGGAGAAGTACGACCTCCAGGTCACGATGAAGCAGCTTGTCGCTCGCTCCTGCGGCGAGTCCGCCCCGGCGGGCCTGCTCGAACGGATCAAGGTGGAGATCCGCGAGGTGCAGGTTCGCATCTCCGAGGCATGACGCTTGCGGGCGCGGTTGCCGGACCTGATTCGCGCCGGACTGCCCGCGTTTGAGACAATGACCTGTCAGCCCTGACAGGGGCGACCCGTCAGAGGCCACACGAACTGGAGGAACATCATGGGCAAGACCGGACGCAAGCGCCGCGCTCGCAAGAAGAAGGGCGCAAACCACGGCAAGCGCCCCAACGCCTGATCACTCGATCAGCGCACAGCGCCACCACAGAACCCCCGAGCCACTGGCCGGGGGTTCTGTCATTCGCTGGTTGAGCTTGTCGAAACCGGGTCTCGACGGGCTCGACCGGCGTTGGGTGCTGGTTGAGCTTGTCGAAACCCACCACACTGTCGTCCATGACCACCGAACTCACCGCCGCCCGCACCTTCACCGTCGCCGAGGCCGACACGGCGATCGCTGTGGGGTCGGGAAGCCTGCCAGTCCTCGGTACGCCGCGGTTGCTGGCGTGGTGTGAGGCGGTGACGTGTGACGCGATCGCGCCCACCTTGGCGCAGGGGCGTACCAGCGTGGGCACGCGGGTGGAACTCCAGCACCTCGCTGCCAGCGCGGTGGGTGCGCAGGTGGTGGTGACGGCCACCGCCGTCTACACCGAGGCCAAGCTGGTGCGGTTCGCCGTCGAGGCGCGCATGGGGACCAAGCAGGTGGGGACCGGTGAGGTCACCCGGGTGGTCGTGGACGCCGAGCGCTTCATGTCGCGCCTGGCGTGAGTGCGGCCACCCGGGCGAGCCTCAGATCCCGAACGTGTTGCGCGGGTACGCCGCGTCCACGTCGGTGATGACGTTGACGAGGTAGGGCACACCCGATGCGTACGCGCGATCCAGCGCGGGGCCGATCTGCTTGGGGTCGGTGACCTGCTCGCCTGCGCCGCCGAGCGCCTTGACCACGTCGTGGTACGGCGTCCGGCTGGCCAGATCAGCGGCGACGTCGTAGCCGTACAGCATCTGCATCGGGCCCTTCTCCAGGCCCCACGCCGAGTTGTTGCCCATCACCATCACCACGGGCAGGTTGTGGCGCACGAGCGTGTCGACGTCCATGAGGCTGAACCCGGCGGCACCGTCACCGAGCAGCAACGTGACCTGCGCGGAGGGGCGCGCCACGCGGGCCGCGATGGACGCGCCGAGACCGGCGCCGAGGCAGCCGTACGGGCCGGGGTCGAGCCAGCCGCCGGGGCGCTTGGGCTCGACGTACTTGCCGGCGAACGAGACGAAGTCGCCCCCGTCGCCGATCACGATCGCGTCGTCGGCCAGGCGGGGCACGAGTTCGCCGTAGATGCGTGCAGGGTGGATGGGGTCGGCCTCGGCGCTCAGCAACTCGTTGTCGCGTGCGGTGGTCGCGGCGACGGTCTCCTGCAGGCTGGTCACCCACGAGGTCCACCCGCGGCGCGAGGTCCGCTCCAGCGCCTCTCCCAGCGCAGTGAACACGCTCGTCAGGTCGCCTGCGACGCTGTCGGCGAGCTCGGCGTGGGCGCTGATCTGTCCGGGGGAGTCGGCCACGTGGACGACCTTTGCCACCGGCGCGCCGTCCTTGCCGCCGAAGACGCCGTACGAGAGCCGGAAGTCGAGCGGGGTCCCGACCACGACGACGAGGTCGGCGGTCCCCAGCGCCTGCCCTCGTGCCTTGGTGACGAGGAGGGGGTGGCCACCGGGGAGCACGCCGCGGCCCATGCCGTTGGTCAGGGTCGGGACCTGGGCCTGCTCGGCGAACTCGAGGGCAGCCACCTCGGCGCCGTCCATCCACACGTCGGTGCCCAGGACCAGTACGGGACGCTGTGCCGCTGCAAGCAGCCGGGCGATGCGGGCGATCGCGTCACTGTCCGGGGACGCGCCCGGGGTGCGCTCGCCCGAGGGGGCGGGCGAGGTGGCGGCGTTGAAGAACTCATCCATCGGCACGTCGACGAAGACCGGGCCGCGGTGGGAACTGCCTGCCAGGCGGAACGCCTCGTCCATGCCGGGCGCGACGTCAGCGGCCGTGTGGAGCGTGCGTGCGAGCTTGGAGACGGGCGCGAGGATCGGCGGCTGGTCCAGTTCCTGGAGGCTGCCGGTGCCCCAGCGGTTCGCAGGTGCCCGTCCACCCACGACGACCATGGGGGCGCCGGTGAACTGCGCCTGCGCGATCGCCGAGACGCCGTTGGTGACGCCCGGACCGGCCGTGAGCACGGCGAGTCCCGGCACACGGGTCAGCTTGCCCGTCGCCTCGGCAGCGAACGCCGCGGTCTGCTCGTGGCGAACGTCGAGCAGGCGCATCGGCGGCGTCGCCTTGACGGCGCCGTCGTACATCGGGAAGACGTGGGCCCCCGAGAGCGTGAACATCGTCTCGACCCCGTGCGCGCGGGCCACGGCCACGGCGAGCTCGCCGCTGTGGCCGGTCACGGTGGCGGGGGAGCCGTCTGTTGTCGTGCCGTCGGGGGTGGGGGTGACCTGCGTCTCATCCGTCATGGTGGGCAGGCTACCGAGCGGTCGGTCCCAGAGTGTGCGGATTGGTGGCCCGGAGCACGTCGATGATGGCCAGCAGCAGGTCCGCGCGCTCAGGCACGGCTGGCTCGGCGAGCTCGAGGTGGATGAGGAGGCTGCGCAGGAGGGCCTCCGCATTGAGCGTGCCGGCGTACGGGTTGCCGCGCGGGGTGCGCCGTGTGCTCGCTGCGGCCCCGAGTCGGCGCAACCATGGCTGGACGACACTGACGGGGACGAGATCCCTGCGCAGCACCGCGAGCACCGCCTGGGCGTGCCGGTCGGTCTCGCCGTGAGCGTACGGAGCCTCGTCGGCGAGCACTCGGTCGGCCACCACGTCGAGCAGCACGGTGAGCTCGGGAGCGCTCAGGTGGCGCGAGTGGGCCAGGCTGCCCAGGGCGTCGGCCCCGTGAGCGATGGCGTGGGCCCAGCCGTGCCCGTCGACCCAGCCACGCAGGTCGCGCTCGCGGACGAACCAGCCAGCCAGGGCATCACCCCACGAGAGCACCGTCTCTGCTGGCAGCACGCAGGCCGCGGTGTCACGCTCGAGGCACTCGGCGAGCACCAGCGCGGAGAAGCTGCGGCGGAAGACGTGCGGACCCGCGTCCTCGCCGAGTCCGACCTGCAGGCCAGCAGCCATGCCGTCGCCCAGGCCGGGCAGCAGGTCGTCGTAGGTCCCGCGCCCGATCCACGTGGCCAGGGTGGGGTAGGCGATGCCGTCTCGCACCTGCGGGTCAGCGGAGCCGAGCATCTGCGTGAGCTCGACGGTGAGGTCGTCGAGGGGGCGGTCCGTCGGCACGGCGAGCCCGTCGGAGAGGACGTCATGCCAGTAGCCGAGTGCCATGCCCACCAGAGTGCCACCCGGCACCGACACTCGGGCCCGCACCCCTACCCTGTGGAGGTGCCCTCCCTCACCGAACTCGTCCAGGCGCACACAGACCTGGCGCCGCCCGACGTGGAGTGGCTCCAGCTCTTGATGGCCGACTGGCAGATCATCGCCGACCTGTCCTTCGCGGATCTCGTGCTGTGGCTGCCCGACCGCGAGGGCAAGGGCTACTGGGCGGCGGGACAGATGCGCCCCACGACGGGTCCCACTGCGCTGGTGGACGACGTGCTCGGCACCTTCGTCCCGGTGGGACGCCGACGCATGCTCGACGAGGCGTTCACGCACGGACGGCTCGTACGCGAGGGTGACCCGGAGTGGCGCGATGCGGTCCCGGTGCGGGTCGAGGTGATCCCCGTACGCCGCGCCGGTCACGTGATCGCATGCGTGGCCCGCAACACCAACCTGATCGGGGTCCGCACGCCCAGCCGGCTCGAACTCGCCTACCTCGACACGGCCTCCGACCTCACCCGGATGATCGCCTCGGGGCGCTTCCCCCAGGCGACCCAGCGCGGCGACCACACCGACTCGCCGCGTGTCGGCGACGGCTTCGTACGGCTCGATGCCGCGGGGCGCGTGGAGTACGCCAGCCCCAACGCGTTGTCGGCGTTCCGCCGGCTCGGCCTGCAGGGGGACCTGGAGGGCATGGGCTTGGCCGACCTGACCCGGCAGCTGATCCCGCCGCGGCGGCGACCGGACGAGGAGACCCTGAGCGCCGTGCTGGGCGGTCGCGGAGCGCGGGATGCCGAGTTCGGCAGCGAACAGGTGATGCTGGCGGTGCGCAGCATCCCGCTGCACCCCTCCGACGTCGAGCCGGGTGGCGCGCTGGTGCTGGTGCGCGACATCACGGAGCTGCGGCGCCGCGATCGCGAGCTGATCACCAAGGACGTGACCATTCGCGAGATTCACCACCGGGTGAAGAACAACCTGCAGACCGTGGCCGCGCTGTTGCGCCTGCAGGCGCGTCGCATCGACTCGCCCGAGGCGAAGTCCGCACTGGAGGAAGCCGTACGAAGGGTCGGGTCGATCGCCATCGTCCACGAGACGCTCAGTCAGACCGTCGAGGAGGACGTGGCCTTTGACGACGTCGCGGCGCGGCTGGGCTCGATGGTGACGGACGTGTCAGGCCTGGGCGCGCCCGTACGCGTGGTGCGGCACGGGTCCTTCGGCACAGTGCCCTCCGAGGTGGCCACCCCGCTCGCGATGGTGCTCACCGAGCTCCTCCAGAACGCGGCCGAGCACGGCTACGCCGCTCCGGCAGACGGCACCCTCGAGGTCCCCGAGGTCGGCACGGTGGACGTACGGGCCCGCCGCCGTCACGGTCGCCTCCTGGTGGAGGTCACCGACGACGGAGTGGGGTTGCCCGAGGGGTTCGACCCAGCAGGGTCGGGCAGCCTCGGGCTGTCCATCGTGCGCACGCTCGTGGAATCGGAGCTGTCAGGTCACCTGACGATGGGCGCCGGTCCTGAAGGACGCGGCGCCCGGGTCACGCTCGACCTGCCCGTGACCTGACGCGACCTCGCCGAGAAGGCTCAGGCGGTGCGAACGCGGGCGCGAGCGTTGCGGCGCTTCAGCGCGCGACGCTCGTCCTCGCTGAGGCCACCCCACACGCCGTGGTCCTGGCCGGCCTCAAGGGCCCACTCCAGGCACTGCTCTCGCACGTCGCAACGACGGCAGACCTGCTTGGCCTCCTCGATCTGGAGGATCGCCGGTCCCGTGTTCCCGATCGGGAAGAACAGTTCCGGGTCCTCGTCGAGGCAAGCAGAGCGGCTGCGCCAATCCATGGGTGGATGTTTTCCTCTTTCTTCAACGCACGTATGTGAATGCACAAGGTGGGCCACAAGGGTGTGGGCCCTGCGTCAACGGGAGCCTGAGGGGTTCGAGGCACGGCCCGCGAGACCGTTTCCTGACGCAAGAGTCCAGATTGGCAAGACTTCCGGCTTCCCACAACCCCCTTGGGAGGTCACATCCGTCACAGAGGGCCCCATTAGGCTGACGGCATGGCTGGTTCCGAGACCCCCGAGCTCCCCTCCGTGGCCCCCATGACCCTGCGCGTGGCGGGTGTGGTCGCGGGCATCGAGGGCCTGGCGCTGGTCGCCCTGATGGTCGCGGAGCTGGCCCACCTCAACTCGTCGCGTCTGGAGATGGGGACCTCCACCGCGTTCTTCTTCGGCGCCTATGGCCTCGGCCTGCTCGCGTGCGCGTACGCGTTGTTCACCGTCAGGTCGTGGGGCCGGGGCCCCGTCCTGTTCGCGCAGTTCGTCCAACTCGGCCTCGCGTGGAACTTCCGCGACGGGATGCTCGCGTTGTCGATCCTGCTGGCCGCGCTGGCGATCACGGCGCTGGTGTGTCTCGTTCAGCGGGACAGCATCGAGGCGCTGGAGCGGCGTACGACCACCTGACGCGGTGCTCGCGTCAGTCGGTCTCGAGCGAGGTGCGCAGTTGCGCGAGGGTGCGGGTCAGCAACCGGGACACATGCATCTGTGACACGCCGATCTCCTCGGCGATCTGCGACTGCGTCATGTTCTTGAAGAACCGCAGCAGCAGGATGCGCTTCTCGCGCTCTCCCAAGCCCTCGAGCAGCGGCTTGATCGACTCCCGAATCTCGACGTGCTCGATGCCGGCGTCCTCGGTGCCCAGAGTGGTGAGCATCGAGGGCGGGCCGTCGTCGCTGTCGTCGGAGGCATCCAGGGAGAGCGTCGCGTAGGCGTTCGACGACTCCAGGCCGTCGATGATCTCCTCAACGGTGCAGCCGATCACGTCCGCCAGTTCGCGGGGCGTGGGGGAGCGGCCCAACTTCTGCGTCAGCTCGCCGGTCGCCGCGCTGATCTGCATGCGCAGCTCCTGGAGGCGCCGCGGCACCCGGATGGCCCAGCCCTTGTCGCGGAAGTAGCGCTTGATCTCGCCGATCACGGTCGGGGTGGCGTACGTGGAGAACTCCACCCCGCGGTCGGTCTCGAAGCGGTCGATGGCCTTGATCAGGCCGATGGTGCCGACCTGGACGAGGTCCTCGAACGGCTCACCCCGATTGCGGAAGCGCCGAGCCGCGTGCTCGACGAGCGGCAGGTGCAGGTGCACCAGGTCATCGCGCGCACCCATCCGTACGGCTTCTGGCGCCGCCTCGTCCCGCATCTGCGCAAACAACTCTGCGCTGCGGGCGCGGATCGCCTCGAGCGCGCTGCTGCGCTGTGCGCCGGCGGCTTCCGCCGCCGCGTCCCCCGTGTCGAACTGGCTCATCTCAGAGGCCGGCTCCGGTGGCGGGGGCAGCGATCTGCGAGTGGACGGCGAAACTGACCGTGAACCGACCCTCGGCGCCTGTGGCGCGCACCTGGGCGGCCATGGTGTCGAGGACCTGCCAGGCGAACGAGTCCCGGTCGACCTCGGGGTTGTCGACGGCCTCGGCCGAGAGCTCCACCCGGATCTCGCCTGCCGCGAGATGGAAGCGGCACTCCAGGTCCACCCCCGGGTCCGCTTCGGTGAGGACGAGCGCGATGGCCTCGCCGATCGAGATGCGCAGATCCTCGATGGCCTCGATGGTGAAGTCGACACGTGCTGCGAGGGCCGCAGCGGTCGTGCGCAGCACAGCGGCGTACGCGCCCTCGGCCGGCAGCCGCATCTCGACTGCGGCGCGCTCGGTGTGGTCTGAAGAAGTCTCGTGAGCCATCTGCGTGTGCATTCCCTCGTGGTGCAGGTGGTGGGTGCCCCCACCCTAGTCCCAAGTCCGTGCGCCAAATGCGCGGCGCCGCCGACCGGAGGGTCTGCGGCGCCGGATGCTGTGCAGCAGGATGCCTACTTCTTGGTCTCCCAGAAGATCTCGGCGATCTCGTCGATCTTGGCGAGGAGCTGGTCGGCCACCTCGGCGTCGAGGGTGCCCTTGGTGCCGCCGGCACCGGCGAGCTTGGTCGCCTCGTTGATCAGCGTGTGCAGCTGCGGGTACTTCTCGAAGTGCGGGGGCTTGAAGTAGTCGGTCCACAGCACCCACAGGTGGTGCTTGACGAGCTCCGAACGCTCCTCCTTGATGAGGACCGCGCGGGTGCGGAAGTCGGGGTCGTCGTTGTCGGCGACCTTCGCGATCAGGGCCTTGATCGACTCGGCCTCGATCCGGGCCTGAGCGGGGTCATAGACGCCGCAGGGCAGGTCGCAGTGGGCCTGGACCTCAACGGTCGGGGCAAGGAGGTGCAGCATGGTCTTCCTCTCGCGCAGGGATGGTGCAGGTGGTGCGACACTACTCCGCATGGCCGACGACCTGCAGCCCGGTGTCCGCGGCGGAGCGGTTGTACGAGGGGGGCTGCTGCCGTACGGCTTCGCCATCGTGCGGGGGCGGTCGATGGAGCCGACCCTGAGGGACGGCGACCGCGTGCTCGTACGCCACGGCGCACCGGCACGGGCTGGCGACGTCGTGGTGGCGCGCTTCGTCGACGGCACGGTCGCGGTGAAGCGCGCGGTTGAGCGTCGTGCCACCCGGACCGGGGAGGCGGCGTGGTGGCTGCTGAGCGACAACCCGGCCGAGGGCATCGATTCGCGACACCGTGGACCCGTGCCCGACGCCGACGTCGTGGCCCTCGTACGGCTGCGGGTGTGGCCCCGCCCCGGTGCACTGCGACGGTGACCTCGGACACATCGCCTCCGCGCCGTGTCCACCGACCGAGCCTGCCCGGTGGCGGTGTGGGAGACTTTCCGCCATGCATTCTGAGCCTGCGACGCACCATCCCCACGCTGGCGATCCCGTGTTCGACCTTCACGTCGGCGGGAAGATGGAGACGGTCTCGACCGTAGCCCTGGCCGGCGCGGACGAACTGTCGCTGGCCTACACCCCCGGCGTGGCCCGCGTGTGCGAGGCGATCGCGGAGGACCCCTCCATGACCCAGCACTACACTTGGGTCCCCAACACGGTGGCCGTGGTC
This sequence comes from Actinomycetes bacterium, assembly GCA_023460975.1. GTDB lineage: Bacteria > Actinomycetota > Actinomycetes > Propionibacteriales > Nocardioidaceae > Nocardioides. The sequence goes on along the minus strand of JAEWOG010000012.1, from coordinate 18,746 downwards.
ACCGACGGCACGGCTGTGCTCGGGCTGGGCGACATCGGCCCCGCAGCCGCGATGCCCGTGATGGAGGGCAAGGCGGTGCTGTTCAAGCAGTTCGGCGGCGTGGACGCCGTGCCGATCTGCCTCGACACCACCGACACCGAGGAGATCATCGAGACCGTCGTACGGCTCGCGCCCAGCTTCGGCGGGATCAACCTCGAGGACATCTCCGCACCCCGGTGCTTCGAGATCGAGGACCGGCTCAAGGAGCGCCTCGACATCCCCGTCTTCCACGACGACCAGCACGGCACTGCCGTGGTCGCCCTCGCGGCGCTCAAGAACGCGCTCAAGCTGACCGGCCGGACCCCCGAGGGCACGCGCGTGGTGGTCTCGGGCGCAGGCGCCGCCGGTGTTGCCGTCGCGCGCATCCTGCTCGGTGCCGGGATCAAGGACATCGCGGTCATCGACCGTCAGGGCGTGCTCAACTCCGAGCGCACCGACCTCACCACCGTCAAGGCCGCACTGGCCCGCGACACCGCCGACAACTTCGGTCGCAAGGGGTCGCTCGCGGACGCGATGGACGGCGCTGACGTCTACATCGGCGTCTCCGGCGGCTCGGTTCCCGAGGAGATCGTGGCCACGATGGCCGACGACGCGATCATCTTCGGTCTCGCCAACCCGACTCCCGAGGTCCACCCCGACCTGGCGCACAAGTACGCGCGCGTCGTGGCCACGGGACGCTCGGACTTCCCCAACCAGATCAACAACGTGCTGTGCTTCCCGGGCATCTTCCGGGGTGCCTTCGACGCCGGCGCGAAGAAGATCACCGAGGGCATGAAGTTGGCCGCGGCCGAGGCGTTGGCCGCGCTGGTCGGCGACGACCTGCGGGAGGACCTGGTCATCCCGTCGCCGTTCGACCCGCGGGTCCCGGGCGCGGTGCGCAGCGCCGTCGCCGAGGCAGCGCGCCGCGACGGCGTCGCGCGCCGCTGAGCGAGCTCAGAACATCATCGCCGGGCTCGGGTCCCGGTCGGTGCGCATCGCGCGGGTGAGTTCGGCGTACGCGCCGGGGCGGTGCTCGGCGACGAGGCCGTTGCCCAGCAGGTGGTGGGTGTTCCGGCCGAGGAAGGCCGCGCCCAGCGCCTCCACCGCAAGCGTCACCTCGGCTGCGTCGTTCGTACGCGTCGCGGTACCGCGCCCCCCGGATGCCGCGAGACGCCAGCGCCCGGCGTTCCACGGGGCGTGGCGGTCAGCCACCTCGACGACGACGTTGCACTCAGCGTCGTAGGAGCGCAGTTCCCACGCCGCGGCGACGTCGACCAGGCGCACCCAGGTGGCGTCGTGTGGCACGACCTCGGCAGCCGAGAACGGGCCGCCCACCCAGTCGAGGAGTTCGGTGTCCGCTGCCACGGGAGCGAACGTCGTGCTCGCCATCAGGTCGAGGTCGACCAGGCGCTTGGCGAGGGCCAGCCGCGCGGCGGGCGGGCCGTACACGTGCGCCGTGACCACCGATCCGCCTGGGCGCGAGTTCGTCCACTCGGGGAGGCGGCGCAGGGCCGCGCACCCCACGTCCACCCCGTCGGCCTGGGCAAAGAGGACGCGCACGGTCTCCCTGCCGCGCAACTCCTCGGGCCGGTCCTGACCGATCTGTGCCATGAGAGCGGTGTCGCCGACGACCGTGCCCGGGTACGTGGCCGCCTGAGCCATGGCCAGGGCGCGAATCCGCTCGGTGACGCCCTCGAGGCGGGCGGAGACCGTACGTGTGGTGAGGGCGGTGGCCTCCGCGTCGAGGTACGGCGCAGTCAACGTCGCACCGCGGCCCAGGACGACCTTGAGCCCGGTGGCGGCCTCGCCGTAGCCGAAGCGGCCATAGATGCCCTGCTCGGAGGCGTGCAGGATCGACAGCGGCTGGCCAACGTCGCGGCACCGGGCCAGGTGGTCGCGCATCATCGCCGTGAGCACGCCGCGGCGGCGCAGGTCCGGGTGGACGCCCACCCACGTGAGGCCCGCGACCTGAGGAACCGCTCCGCCCGGCAGCCCCAGACGCAGCGAGTAGACGCCGTAGATGCCGGCGTGCCCCTCGGCGGGGTCGTGGCCCGTGAAGGCGGCGAAGCGCTGGTCCTGCGCGACGGTGGCCCCGAATCGCGCGGCGGTGCCAGGGATCTCCTCCCCGGCCCACACGATCTCGTCCGTGGCAACGAAGCGGTCGAGTTCCTCGGCGATGCGCACCGTCACTGCTGGGGTGGTCATGTACCCACCCAACCCTCCGTTCGCCAGCCGGAGCAAGACAGTTTCTCGCGCTGCTCAACGAGCGGGCCGTTGGCGCTCGCTGGCTCAACCCGGAAGTGTTCGTGGGCGAGTCGTGCGCACGTGCAGCGAGGTGAGCCGGCACCCCACGGCCGTGCTCACCTCGCTGCCCATGCTCTCGGGAACGCCGTCGAGCCCCCACGGCTCGCCCCCCTGACGATCCCTGTTCCCCTGTTCGGCGCCGGGACCCCCGTACCCGGCGTCGGTGATGCGGAACCTGCCTGCGGCAAGGACGAGAGCGACGCGTGCTGGAGAAGACCCCCCACGTGGTCCTTGCCGTCCAGCACGACGCTCGCTCCTGCCTGCCTCACGGAGGTCACGCACCTTTCCCTCGTCCGATCCGGTTCGTCGAACCGGAAGGTGACTCGAGCAGAAGACGCCTCTCGTGGACGCCCTGATACGTGGACTAGACATTTGGCGAGCGCGGCCGAGGGGCGGCACGTATCAGAACGGCTCTTCGCCAACTCCTTATCCACGAGAGCTCTCATCGCTACGCTGACCGCACTGGTCTGACCTCGGCCCCAGGAGACCCAATGGACGAGACGCCGCACGACCCGACTGGCGACGACGGCCACGGCCGCTTCGCGCCCGGGGTGGGCGACCCGACACCCATGCCGCCGCTCACCGTGACTGCGGCGCTGCGCTTGCGTGCCCGTGTGCTCGACCCCGTCGACGACGGCACCGACCTGCGGCCGACCATCTACGTCGGAGACACGTTGCTGGTGCCGGGGTTGCCGGGACGTTCTGCCCGCAACCCGCTGGCGGCGCTCGACGCTGTCGCCGAGAAGCGGGGCCTGCGGATGCGGGTCGCCAGGGACGGGGCCCGCGACGATGCTGTGGCGCAGACGGGGCTGGCCGAGCAAGTCGACCAGTTCGCGACGACCCTCGTGCAGTTCGTCCCGGAGCCCGGAGCTCCCGCTCCCGACGCCTTCGCCGTGCTGCGCGAAGCCCGCGCCGCGGACCAGGAGGATGCGCTGGGTCTGGGCGACGTCGGGCTGTGCCACATCGTCAGTGCTGCGGGATATCTCCAAGGCGTGGGTTACTTGCAGGGCGTCGGGTACCTCCAAGGTGTGGGTTACCTGCAGGGGGTCGGCTACCTCCAAGGCGTGGGCTACCTCCAGGGAGTCGGCGGCGAGACGCGGTCACCGGTGCGCTGGGCCGCGCCGCCTCCCAAGCGCTCCGCCAAGGGCGGCGAGTGGGGCACCGGCCCCGTGGTCGCCATCGTGGACACCGGCCTGGGCAAGCACGAGTGGTACGACCCCTCCGCCGGGGTCGTCGCCGACCTCCGGGTGGGCGGCTCGCCGGTGGGGCTGAGGTTCGCGCCGCAGGATGACCCGGAGGCGACCGGCGTGACCGTCGACCGCGTCAATGGCCGACTCGACCCGCTCGCCGGGCACGGAACGTTCATCGCGGGCATCGTGCGTCAGTACTGCCCGGAAGCGACGCTGGTCCCCGTCCCGGTCATGTACGGCGATGGGGCGGCCGACGAAGCTGACCTCGTGGCCGCTCTCGAGGGGCTGCTGATCCACAACCTGCTCGTGGCGCACGACCCCAGCCAGGGCCGCCGCATCGAGGTCGTGTGCCTCTCGATGGGGTACTACCACGAGTCTCCGACGGCGGTCGCTGACACGCAGGCGCTGGGCCGGGTGCTGCGCGCTCTCGCGGATGACGGGGTCGCCGTGGTCGCCGCAGCCGGCAACGGGGCCTCCACGGTCGAGTTCCACCCGGCCGCGCTCGCGGCCATGACACCGTGGTCGGGAGTGCCCTTGATGAGCGTGGGGGCCACCGTCCTGGATGGCTCTCGTGTGGCCTCGTACTCCAACACCGGGCCGTGGGTGCGTGCGTACCGCTGCGGCAGCAACGTCGTGAGCACGATGCCGGTGACCTTCAACGGATCGCTGCAGGCCAGTCAGGCGTCGACGCCGGTCGGTCTGCCCGCGCGGGCAACGCCCGACGGCGACGACTACGGCACCGGCTTCGGGGTCTGGACGGGCACCTCGTTCGCTGCTCCGGTGCTCTGCGGTGAGCTCGCCGCGGCGCTCTGTGCCACGCGGGACGGCGCGGACGGCGCGCCCGCGGACGGGGACATGAAGGCGGCGCTCGATACCGTGCTCGGAGGGCAGCCGTGAACGCGGGCGGCCAGGCTCCGTCCTCACTGGTGGACCGGGCCGCGTCGGACTTCACCGCCTACCGCGACGGCGAGGAGACGGCACTCGGCAGGCTCGTGGGCGAACTCACCCCGCTGCTGTGGAGCACCGCGCGTGGCTGTGGGCTGGACCGTACGGCTGCGGAGGACGCCGTGCAGGAGACGTGGCTGGCGCTGTATCGCAACAGCGACGCCATCACCTCGCCGCAGGCGATCCTCCAGTGGCTGGTGACCACGACGCGGCGACGAGCAGTCACGATGGCCGTACGTGGCAGCCGCGCGCAGCCGGCCACCGAGCGTCAGGAGGAGACGCTGGTCAGCAGACCGGACCCCGGTCCGGGGCCGGAGGCCGACGCCGTCGCCGCCGATGACTCGGACGTGCTGTGGCGGCACTTCTCCCAGCTGTCGGAGCGGTGCCGATACCTGCTCCGGGTCGTCGCGCTGGGAGATCGACCGGACTACGCCGCGATCGCCGAGGCCCTGGGGATGCCGGTCGGCAGCATCGGGCCGACGCGCGGCCGCTGCATGGCGGCACTGAGGAACGCACTGGAAGCCGACACCCGCTGGTCGGGAGCGAGGTCATCATGGGGATGAACGACATGAACGCAACAGCGGCCGGTCTGCTGGACGATGAGGACGCCCGGATCCTGGCGCTGCTGGGGCAGGCGCACGACGTACGGGACCCGGTCCCGGACGGGATGGTGGACCGCATCAACTTCGCCATCACGGTCGCCGCGCTGGAGGCCGAGGTCGCCGAGCTCACGGTGGTGACGGCCCAGCTGGCAGGTGTACGCAGCGAGATGGAGATGGCGGACACGGTGACCTTCTCGGGGGCCGACCTGACCGCCATGATCACCATCGAGACCGAGCCCGGAGGCGGGCGCCGGGTCTCCGGCTGGGCGAGCACGACGCCGGTGAGCGTCGAACTGCGGGGCGGCGAGCAGACGCTGACGACGCGTACCGACGAGCAGGGCCACTTTGACTTCCTGCTCCAGGAGCCGGGCCTGGTCCACCTCGTCCTGCAGCGTCTCGACGGTGCGGGGTACCGCCCCCTGGTCACCCCTCCGTTCGGGGTCTGAGGCCGTTGCCGAGGGCTGACGCTGAGGGGACGGCCGAGCGTCGCCTTGCCTCGGCCAAGCGGTTCAACGGCCTGGGGGACTGGCCTGCCGCCGAAAAGGAACTGCGCCGCGGCATCCAGGGGTTGCCCGACGGCGGTGGTGAGTTGCGCGCGCGCATGCTCGTCACGCTCGCGCTGACCGAACTGCACCTGCACGGTCTCGACCGCGCGCTGGCGACACTGGCGGATGCCCGGGCGCAGGGCGCCGAGTGCGGGTCCGCGTACGCCGCCGCGTTGGCCGACATCCAGGAGGGCACCGTCTGGATGTCCTTGGGGGACTGGGAGCGCGGGCTTACGTCGCTGCGCGCCGTGCGGCTGGGAGACCTGCGAGTGCCCCTCGAACGCCTGGCCGTCCTGCTCAATCGGGGGCTTGCCGAGGTCACCCGTCTGGAACTGGGGCCGGGCCGCCGTGACCTCCTCGCGGCCCTGGCGCTGTCCGAGGAGCAGGGGTGGCCGGAGATGGTGTTCAAGGCGCGCCACAACCTCGGCTGCCTCGAGTACTTCGCGGGCAACCTCCCGGCAGCGATCGGGCTGATGCGGGCGGCCGATGCGATGGAGGTGGAGGTGGAGCGCGTGCACGCCCGCCACGACCTGGCGCGGGTCCTCCTCGAGGCGGGGCTCGTGACCCAGGCAGTCGGGCTGCTCGAGGAGGCAGCGACGACGGCGCGCGCACGACGCCAACGCATCGACGAGGGCGAGATCCTGCTGGACCTGTCCCGTGCCCACCTGCTGCGGGGTGAGGCCGAATCGGCGTCCCGAGCTGCCGGGGCCGCGGCCCGCGCCTTCGCGTCGCGCGACGCCACGGGCAGGGCCGAGGCTGCCGACCTGATCCGGCGCACGGTCGACCTCAACCGTGGCGCGAGGACCCGTGCGGCCCGCCCGGCGTACGTGGACGCCACCACGACCTCCGGCCGGATGGGTCTGCGCCTGGTCGCGGAGTCCCGGCTCCTGGCCCGCGACCTGGCCGGCGCGCGGGGCGCCTTGGCGGAGCTGGGCCGGCGCCGCCGCCAGGACCTCAGCGCCGAGCTGCACGAACGGTTCCTGCGCGCAGCCGTGGCCGACGCCGAGGGCGACGGGGTCGGGTGCGGGCGCGAGGTCCGCGCAGCGGCCACTCTCCTGCAGCAGCGGCAGGGGGCCGTCCCCAGCCTCGAGGTGCGCGCAGGACTGTCCATCCATGGGGGCCGGCTGGCCGACCTGGACGTGGAGCGCGCGCTTCGATCTGGGCGGCCCCAGGACCTGTACACCAGCGCTGAGCGTTGGCGTGGCTCCGCGCAGCGAACACTGCCTGTCATGCCTGACCCGGACCCCGAGATCGCAGAGACGGTCTCGCAGTTGCGTCTGCTGCGGCTCGGGGGCGCGCGGGAGGGCGACGGCACCGACGACGCGGCGCGCGTGGCGCAGTTGGAGGAGCGCGTCCGGCAGTTGACCTGGGCGCGGAGCGGAAGCGGGACCGTTGGGGCCCGACCCGCCTCATACGCGGAGGTGCGGTCGCGGCTGGTCGCCGCGGACCAGACCCTGCTGATGTACGTCGCCCATCGAGAGGACAGGTTCGCGCTGGTCGTGGGTGAGGGCGTCTCGGCCGTACGGCGGCTGCCCGCCGCGGACGTCGACGCGTTGGCCGATCGCTTGCGGCGCGACCTGCGGGCGCGCTCCCTGGCCCGCGGGACGGCGCTGGTGCCGATGCTCGACAAGGCGGTGGCGGCGTCGGCCCTCGCGTTGGACGCGGCCGTGGTGGCGCCGGTCGCCGATCTGCTGGGCGACGACGTCGTGATCGCGCCGACGCGACGGTTGGCCTCGTGCGCGTGGGGCCTGCTTCCTGGCCTGGCCCCGCGAGCCCTCACCGTGGCCGGGTCGGTGACCAGGTGGGCCCGTACGGACCCGAGATCTGTGCGGCCCCAGGTGCGCGTCCTGACGGGGCCAGGGGTCCCCGGCGCCGCGGGTGAGGCGCAGGCGGTCGCCGCCCGATGGCACGGGGCCGCATCGGCCGTGGAGGTGACTGACGGCGCCACGAGCGCGGACCTTCTGGCGGCCTTCGCGCGGGCCGGAGTCGTCCATGTGGCGGCCCACGGCACTCACGAGGAGCAGAACCCGATGTTCTCGTCCCTGCGGATGTCCGACGGGCCTGCCTACGTGCACGAACTGGGTTCGGTGGCCGCCGGACACGCGGTGCTCTCGGCCTGTGACGTCGGGCAGTCGGCGGTCAGCCCGGGGGACGAGCCATTGGGCCTGAGCGCGGCGCTGCTCGCGCTGGGGGTCGGTTCGGTGGTCGCGTCTGTCTCGCCGTTGCCTGACGAGGTCGCTTCGGAGGCGATGGCCGCGTACCACCGCATGGTCGCGGGGGGTGAGTCCGCGGCGCGCGCTCTGGCTCGTACTCGGGCCGAGGTGCCGGGGGCGCAGGTGCTGTGTCTGTACGGCGCGGACTGGTCGGCCCAGTGAGGGGCCACTCCGTTAGCCTCGGAGCATGTTCGCCGTCTACGCCGAGTCCTTCTCCAACGACGATCCGCTCAGCGGGCTGGTGGTCGGCGAGCGCCCGGACCCCGTGGCCCCTGAGGGGTGGAGCGCGGTCACCGTCAAGGCGGCGTCGCTGAACCACCACGACCTGTGGTCGCTGCGCGGCGTGGGGCTGCGGCAGGAGTCGCTGCCGATGATCCTAGGCTGCGATGCCGCCGGGATCGACGAGGACGGCAACGAGGTCGTGGTCCACGCAGTCGTGTCCGATCCCGACTGGTCGGGCGATGAGACCTTCGATCCCCGGCGGTCGCTGCTCTCCGAGCGCCATCAGGGCACCTTCGCAGACACGGTGATCGTCCCCAAGCGCAACTTGGTGCCCAAGCCCGCGTCGTTGTCGTTCGCGGAGGCCGCCACGCTGCCGACCGCGTGGCTGACGGCGTACCGCATGCTCTTCACCCAGGGGCAGCTCAAGCCGGGGGAGACCGTGCTCGTGCAGGGCGCCGGCGGCGGTGTCGCGACCGCGCTGATCACCCTGGCTCGTGCGGCCGGCCTCCGCGTCCTCGCGACGAGCCGGGACGAGGCCAAGCGCGCCCGGGCCCTGGAGATCGGCGCCCACGAGGTGTTCGAGTCGGGGGCTCGGCTGCCGCTCAAGGTGGACGCCGTGATGGAGACGGTCGGTCGCGCGACCTGGAGCCACTCGATCCGGGCGCTGCGCCCGGGCGGCCGCATCGTCATCAGCGGCACCACGTCGGGGCCCAACCTCGACGACGCCGAGTTGACCCGCATCTTCTTCCTCCAGCTGTCGGTCATCGGGTCCACCATGGGCACCCGTGACGAGCTGGATGCGCTGGTGAAGTTCCTCGATGCGACGGGGACCCGGCCGCTGCTGGACCGCGAGATCGCCATGACGGAGGCTCGTTCGGGCTTCGAGGCCATGGCGGCCGGTGACGTGTTCGGCAAGATTGTGTTCACGCGATGAGCAGGCATGTCCTCACGGGGGCCGGCTCGGGGATCGGTGCTGCGCTGGCGCGCCAGCTCACCGAGCGAGGCGACGGGCTGGTCCTGCTTGCCCGCGACGAGGCACGTCGTGAGGCGATCGCGGCTGAGTTCCCTGCGGCGCAGGTGCTCGTCGCTGATCTCGCCGAGCCGAGCACGCTCAACGGGATCGGCAGGCTTGTCGACGGCCCCGTTGATTCTCTGGTCCACGTGGCGGGCACGGTCGAGCTGGCCACGGTCGAGCGGCTGCGGCTGGCCGAGTGGCAGCACCAGTTGGACGTGAACCTCACCTCGCCTGCCGTGCTCACCCGCGAGTTCCTCCCCGCGCTGCGCGCGGCCAGGGGCACCGTGGTCTTCGTGAACTCCACCGCGGGACTCAGCGTGAGCCCCGAATGGGGCGCGTACGCCGCCTCCAAGTTCGGCGTCCGGGCTCTTGCGGATGCCGTCCGCGCCGAGGAACGCGTCCACGGCCTGCGGGTCACGACGGTCTTCCCGAGCCGTACTGCCACGCCGATGCAGAAGAAGGTCCACGCCCAGGAAGGCAAGGACTACCGCCCCGAGGACTGGATCGCGGCCTCGTCGGTCGCCGACACCGTGCGCTATGTCCTCGACCTGCCCCGCGACGCGACGCTGGAGGAGATCACCGTACGTCCGGGGCCGCGCTGACTTGTACGCCGACGGGCACCGATGCGCCTGCGATGATGCCCGCCATGGACTTCGCACAGATGCAGACCCGGGCTCGCGAGGTGCGCGCGCAGTACGCGGCCTGGGAGACGGCCACTCATGGTCGGGCGTGGACGACCGAGGAGATCATGCTCGGCTTCCTCGGCGATGTCGGCGACCTCGCGAAGCTCGTCCAGGGCAAGGCCGGGGTGCGCCCGCGCGAGGACCTCGACGAGGCGCTGGCCCACGAGCTCGCCGACTGCCTGTGGAGCGTGATGGTGCTGGCCGACGCCTACGGCGTCGATCTGGAGCGCGAGTTCGACGCGACCATGACGGATCTCGGGGACGGCTTGGCGTCCGAGGGCTTCAACGCCCCGACCGACGGGTCCTGAACGAGCGCGTCGAGGGACATCGGCACGCCTCGGTGGACGTGCACGAGCTGGCCCTGCGGGCCCGTCCACAGGTAGTCGCCGTCGATGCGGTCGTAGGACCACACGCCGGCGGTTTTGAGCCGGTGGTGACGGCGGCACAGGGGAGCAAGATTCGACGGGCGTGTGCTGCCGTGCGGCCAGGGGACGATGTGGTCGAGATCGGCTGATCTGGCGTCGCGGCCGCAGCCGGGGAAGACGCATCCGCCGTCGCGCAGAACCACTCGTTCGGCTGTGCGCGGTGGCGGGTCGTGTTGTGGAGTCCACGGGTCATCGGCGAGATCGAGGACTGGGATGACGGTGACGCGGGAGTGGCCGAGCCATTTCTTGATCCGGGTCAGCGTGAGCGGGCCGAGGCGTTCGACTGTCCCGATGGCGTCCAGTTCGCCGTCAGCGGCTGCGATGGAGTCGGCGGTGCCGGCGGCCGCAAGGATCTCGCTGAGACTGGCGTGAAGGTAGAGGCGGACGCGGTCGCGACGCCTTCGATCGGTCCTGGGGCCGTCCGGGCTGTCAGGGCCGTCAGGCGCGGTGGTGAAGTCGAGGGCGTCCTGCGCTCCTCGATCCCCACGACGGATCAGGCTCGACAAGGCTTTGACGCGCCGGGCTCCGGCGGGGGCTGGGTCGAGGGCGTCGAGCGATTCGGCCTCAGCGGCGACGATCTCCATGAGGCCGGTGAGGTCGGCGGTGTCGCCGGTGGCGGTGAGCGTGGAGGTCCCGGCCCAGCCGCGTGGGTGGGTGAGGGTGACGTCCCAGTGGGCTTGGGCTGTGGCTTCGCGGTCGGCTTTTCCCTCGGGGTTGACGCGGGCGATCGCGGTGGCGATGAGGCGGTCGAGTTGGGCGGGTCCGACGGAGCCAGCGGTGCCGAGGAGTTGCCGGTCCACCCAGCGTGCGGCGTCGAAGGGGAGTGCGCGGGTGGCCTTGGCGATGCGGCGCGCGCGCCACACAGGCAGGCGGAAGAGGCGGATCTGGTCGAGGAGTCGGGGGAGCCTGTGGTGGAGGTCGAGGACGTCGGCGATGAGGGCTTGGGCGGCGGTGGGGCTGATGGCCAGGGCGAGTGCGAGAGGCTCGGCAGTGAACGCCGCCACGGAGGGAGTGCCATCTCCGCCGGGCGCCTCATCGGGTGTGAGGACGCTGGCGTCGCCGAGGGCGGGATGCGCCCGGGCCCACGCGTGCACGAGGTCCAACTCCTCGATCTCTGCGGCGGTGATGACCTGGCGGTGGACGCCGAGCTCGGCGAGCAGGGCACGCTCGTCGAGCTCGGCGGCCTCGAGGTCGTCGGCCTCGAGGTCGCGTCCCGTGGGGAGCGTCGCGGTGCTGGTCATGGCCCTACTCAACCGGGAGGCACTGACACTTCTGGGCGTACGTGCTCATCGGTCCAGACCGCCACCCCTCCTGCCCAAATTGGGGACACTTGGAGGAGGTCGAGGGCCGTCACGACGTGCTCCAACTGTCCCCAATTTGGGGATCAGGTGCGGAGCGTCCCGGACCCGACCCCGTGCGTGACGGCCCGATCTGCCTCAGGGACGCCTCACGCGCTCCAGCACAGCGTCAGCGACCTCGTCGGGGCGCTGGTCGACGATCCAGTGGCTGGCGCCCTCGATGATGATGTAGCGGTAGTCGGCCTCGACGAACTGGCCGCAGCCCTCCGCCCCTTCGCGGCCCAGGGCGGTGTCGCCGTCACTCCACACGTACGTGGTCGGAACACGGACGGTGCGCCCGAAGCCGCCCTTGTCGCGCACTCGCAGGGCGCGGTACCAGTTCAATCCGCCCGGCAAGGCTCCGGCCTCGACGATGTCGGAGCGGTACGTCGCCAGCATGTCCTCGTCCATCCCCGCAGAACGCATCGCGGCCACTCCGCGTCGCGAGGCGAGCATCCGCTCGGGCAACCACGGCAGTTGGAAGGCGGCGATGTACCAGCTCCGCCGGGCCTGGTCGCGGTGACGCATGGCCGCGCTCAGAGCGCGCGGGTGGGGCACGGAGAGGGCCGTGAGGGAGACGATGTGCTCGGGGTGGGACGCCGACAGCGCCCATGCGATGTTGGCGCCCCAGTCGTGCCCCACGACATGGACGGGGGTGCCAATGCGCTCGATGAGGGCCAGCACGTCACCCACGAGTCGGGCGACCGTGTGGTCGCGGACCCGCGGCGGCCGGGCGCCGGGGGAGTAGCCGCGCTGGTCCAGTGCGTAGGTCCGCAAGCCCGCGTCGTTGAGGACCCGGCTCACCGCGGCCCACGATGAGGCTCGCTGCGGGAAGCCGTGCAGCAGCACGACGGGCGTGCCGTCCAGGGGCCCCGAGTCCAGCACCCCGAAGGTCAGGCCGTCGTGGGACAGCGTCGAGATCCGTGCGGGCGCGTTCATCGGGCCCGGCTCAGCGGGGGTCCAGCGCGAAGATACGGACCGTACGGTGGGTGAGGCGCTCGAGGTACTTCAGGTAGCCGGGGTAGATCTCCTTCGCCGCAGCGAGCACCTGCTCCCGCTCCTCGCCGGTGACAGGGCGAGCCAGTACGTCGGCGGTGCGGCCCTTGTGCTCGACGCTCGCGCGTGGGTCCGCCTCGAGATTGAGCACCCATGCAGGAGTGCCGCCCTGGCCGAAGTTGGTGCCCAGCAGCGCCAGCGTGTCTCCAGCCGGAAGCGCGATCAGATGGCTCGTGCGGGGCTGGCCCGACTTGCGGCCCGTGGTGGTCAGGTCCAGCACGGGAAGCCCCGCGAAGATCCCGGGGGCGCTCTGGCGACCCTTCGTGAGGCTGCCCACGACGTCATCGGCGTGCCGCAGCAGTCGGGAGAAGACCCACCCGCCGGCGGGGGTGCCGGCGAAGTGCTGCACACCGCGCTGGAACGGGTTGGGGCGCTGGTAGGTGTATCCGAGCGCTCGCGCCAAGCCCATGGTCAGTCCACCACCATCGAGAAGTCCACCATGCGGAAGGACGCTACCGTGCGGGCACCGTGCAGCCACGCCAGGGGACCCTCGGGGTTGAAGGTCCACCGGCCTCGTGCGAGAAGCGCCTTCGCCGAGCCCCGCAGTGGGGAACTGCGGTCCTCGAAGTTCGTCTCGGCGATGCCCGGCTGCCACGTGTTGGCTTGGAACTTCGTGCGTGGAGCGAGCGCGGACACATCGGCGAAGGACGCCGTCGCGATCTGGACGCCGCCGGTCGTCATCGTCCAGTCCGTACGAGCGAATGGTCCCCGCCGGGAGGCCTCCACGCTGAACTCGCACAGATCCTTCGGGATTGCCCAGATCTCCCGCCCGCCCGCGACCGAGGCGGGGGAGTCGACCCAGATGTCGGTGATCGTCACTCCCTTGACCGGCTCCTTGACGACGCGACCCACGAGGAGTTCGCCGTACGTCAGCGGGCTGGGCGCCTGGTAGTCGACCATCGCGACGCCGTACATGCCAGCGGGACGCCGCGCGTCGACCCCATCGCGGACCTTGAGGATCGACAGCCACAACTGGCCGTGCATGTGCCACGGGGCAGGGGGGTAGGCCGGAGTGGTGTCGGGGACGGCGGCGTTCTCGGACATGGCCGGGAATCTAGTGCGCGTGCGTGGCGTCCGGCCAGAGGCGCGGCTCAGTCCCGGACAGCGTCAGCCAGCCTCGCCCGAGTGGTGGGCGCGGTACGGGACGTACAGGCGGGCGAGAAAAGCCTCCAACTGTGCAGCCATCTCGTCGTCGAGGGCGGGAAAGGAGAACGTTGCCTTCCCGGTGCGTCGCTTCACGAAGGCCTCCGAGGAACCGTCGAGGGCCTCGGGCCAGGTGTCGACGGCGATCACGTACAGGCTGACCTTCTTGGCGTTGCGCTGGAGGGCCGCGAAATAGTCGTGCCCCTTCGCCCCGGGCCACCGCAGGGACGGCATCGAGTAGATGGTCGCGTCCTCCAACTCACTGCGGTACGGCGCCAGCAGCTCCCAGATCCGCGCCTCCACGGCATCCAGGTCAGCCAAGGATCTCGGCCTTCCCAGCATCCTTCAGCGCGGCAAGGCCCTCGCGCATGGCCCGCACGGTCTCGGGCGAGTGGCCGATCCAGTCAACGAGCTCGCCGACGACGAGCAAAGGGGAGCGGCTGCGGAACGAGCGGGTGGGATTGCCGGGGAACTTCTTGTCCGTCACGTTGGGGTCGTCCTCGAACTCACCGGTGGGCTCGACGAGGTAGATCCGGCCGGGCCCCTCGCCAGCAGCGAGCTCGGCTCCCCACGTGGCGGCATCGAGGGTGGCGGTGAAGTAGACGAAATTCATCACCCCCTCCTCGAAGTTCGACTCACGCCCCGCGGTGAGCAGGTCTCCGACGACGAGGTCGGCCTTGGTTCCGTGCAGGTGGACGCCCGGCTCGTACTCCTCGAAGGCGACGGGCTCGCGAGGTGTGCTCATGCCCCGACACTATGCCCCGACTCTGACCCCGAACAGATGCCCCGAGGCCCCGAACAGATGCGCCGAGGCCCCGCACCGATTCGGTGCGGGGCCTCGACATGCTGCTCAGTCCTCCGGGTCGTCCAGCCTGGCCAGCCAGGTGGCGAACCGTTCGACCGCGGTCTCGAACTCAGGGTGCGTGTCCACGAACGCCTGGAGTTGGTCGGCCACCCAGGCGAGGGTGACCTCCTCGTCGCCGCGTCGCTTCTCGAGCTCCTCGAGGCCTCGGTCGGTGAAGTACATCGCTCAGTCCTCGAACGCGAGGTCGAGCAGGTCCTTCTGCTCGGCCAGGTGACGCTTGGCCGTGCCCACGGACGGCGAGGACGACGCGCTGCGCGTGACCGGGGTGACCTCGACGCCGAGCTCGCCCACCACGTTGAGGGCGTAGTACGGCCACGGGCCCATGTTGGCCGGCTCGTCCTGGACCCAGCGCACGTGCTTGAGGTTGGGGTACTTCGCGATCTCGGCCTTGATGTCCTCGACCGGCTCCGGGTAGAGGCGCTCCACGCGACCGATGGCGAACTTCGCCCCGTTGTCGCGCTTGTTGCGGTCAACCACGAGGTCCCACGCGACGCGGCCCGAGCACAGCAGCAGGGTCTCCACCGTGGCCGGGTCGGCCTCGCTGTCGCCGATGAACGGGCGGAACGTCGTGTCGCCGAGGAAGTCGACCGGCTGCGAGGCAGCCTCCTTGCGCCGCAGCATCGACTTCGGGGTGAAGACGATGAGGGGCTTGTGGTCCTCGCCCAGCGAGTGCTGGCGCAGCAGGTGGAAGTACGACGCCGGCGTCGAGGGCTGGGCCACGGTCATGGCGTCCTCGGCGCACAGCTGCAGGAAGCGCTCGATGCGGGCCGAGGAGTGGTCCGGGCCCTGGCCCTCGTAGCCGTGAGGCAGGAGGAGGACCACGCCGGACTGCTGACGCCACTTGGCCTCCGACGAGGAGATGAACTCGTCGATGACCGTCTGGGCGCCGTTGACGAAGTCACCGAACTGCGCCTCCCAGAGCACCAGGGCATCGGGGCGGGCCACGGAGTAGCCGTACTCGAAGCCGAGGGCGGCGTACTCGCTGAGCAGGGAGTCGTAGACGAAGAACTTCGCCTGGTCCTCGGTGAGAGTGGTCAGCGGGGTCCACTCGTCGGCGTTCGTGCGGTCGATGATGGTCGCGAAGCGCTGCACGAACGTGCCGCGGCGGCTGTCCTGACCCGCGAGGCGGACCGGTCGGCCCTCCATGAGCAGCGACCCGAACGCGAGGATCTCGCCGGTGCCCCAGTCGATGGGCCCGTCGATGATCGAGTGGGCGCGTCGCTGCAGCTGGGGGAGCACCTTCGGGTGGACCGTGAAGCCGTCCGGCGGCGTGACGTACGCGTCCGCGATGCGCTTCATGACCTCCGGCGTGACGGCCGTGGTGGTGTCGTCGGCCGCGTCCTTCTCCGGGTAGTCGGGGACCGTCATCCAGTCACTCGGAGTCTCGTTGGAGGCCTCGCGGACCTCGGTGAAGACGCGCTCGAGCTGCTGCTGGTAGTCGCGCAGCACCTGCTCGGCCTCCTCCACCGTGATGTCGCCACGGCCGATGAGGGACTCGGTGTAGAGCTTGCGGACCGAACGCTTCTGCTCGATGAGGTCGTACATCAGCGGCTGCGTGTACGACGGGTCGTCGCCCTCGTTGTGACCGCGACGGCGGTAGCACACGAGGTCGATGACGACGTCCTTGTTGAACTCCTGGCGGAACTCGAACGCAAGCCGGGCCACGCGGATGCAGGCCTCGGGGTCGTCGCCGTTGACGTGGAAGATCGGCGCCTGCACCATGCGCGCCACGTCGGTGGCGTACAGGGAGGAGCGCGACGACCCGGGCGAGGTGGTGAAGCCCACCTGGTTGTTGACGACGACGTGGATCGTGCCGCCGGTGCGGTAGCCGCGCAGCTGCGACAGGTTGAGGGTCTCCGCGACAACGCCCTGGCCCGCGAAGGCCGCGTCACCGTGGACCAGCAGCGGCAGGACCGGGTACTCGGCGCCGCGGTCCAGCACGTCCTGCTTGGCGCGCGCGATGCCCTCGAGGACCGGGTCGACTGCCTCGAGGTGCGAGGGGTTCGCCGCCACCGAGACCTTGATGGTGTCGCCCTTGCCGGAGACGAACTCGCCCTCGGCCCCCAGGTGGTACTTCACGTCGCCGGAGCCCTGGACCGTACGCGGGTCGATGTTGCCCTCGAACTCGCGGAAGATCTGGGAGTACTTCTTGCCGACGATGTTGGCGAGCACGTTGAGGCGGCCGCGGTGAGCCATGCCGATGGTGACCTCATCGAGGTCGGCCTCGGCCGCTGCCTCGCAGATCTCGTCCACCACGGGGATGGTGGTCTCGCCACCCTCGAGCGAGAAGCGCTTCTGCCCGACGAACTTGGTCTGCAGGAACGTCTCGAACGCCTCGGCCTGGTTCAGCTTGAGCAGGATGCGCAGCTGCTCTTCACGAGGCGTCTTGGTGTGTGGCTGCTCGATGCGCTCCTGGATCCACTTGCGCTGCTCGGGGTCCATGATGTGCATGTACTCGACACCGGTGGTGCGGCAGTACGCATCACGCAGGACACCGAGGATGTCGCGCAGCTTCATGAAGCGGCGGCCCTTGCCGAAGCGGCCGGTGGCGAACTCCCGGTCGAGGTCCCACAGCGTGAGGCCGTGGTTCTCGATCTCGAGGTCGGGGTGGCTGCGCTGGCGGTACTCCAGCGGGTCGGTGTCGGCCATCAGGTGGCCGCGGACCCGGTAGGCGTGGATCAGCTCGAGGATGCGGGCCTGCTTGGAGACGTCCTCGTCGTGGCTGGTGGCGATGTCGCTGCCCCAGCGGATCGGCTGGTAGGGGATCCGCAGGCTGGCAAAGATCTCGTCGTAGAAGCTGTCCTCGCCCAGCAGCAGCTGGTGCACCCGGCGTAGGAACTCGCCCGACTGCGCGCCCTGGATGACACGGTGGTCGTACGTCGAGGTGATCGTCATGATCTTGCTGACCGCGTTGCGAGTCAGGGTGTCCTCGGAGGCGCCCTGGAACTCCGGCGGGTACTCCATCGAGCCCACGCCGAAGATGGCGGCCTGGCCGGACATCAGACGCGGAACGGAGTGGCTGGTGCCCAGGCCGCCGACGTTGGTCAGCGAGATCGTCGTGCCCGAGTAGTCGTCCATGCCCAGCTTGTTGTCGCGGGCCTTGCGGACGATCTCCTCGTACGCGGTCCAGAAGGCGGCGAAGTCCATCGACTCGCAGCCCTTGATGGACGGCGCGACGAGCTGGCGGGTGCCGTCCTTCTTCTGCTGGTCGATCGCCAGGCCAAGATTGACGTGGGCGGGCGAGACCATGGTGGGCTTGCCGTCGACCTCGGCGAAGGTGTTGTTCATCTCGGGCATGGTCCGCATGGCGCGGACCAGCGCGTAGCCGATGAGGTGCGTGAAGCTGACCTTGCCGCCGCGGGCTCGCTTGAGGTGGTTGTTGATGACCGTGCGGTTGTCCCACAGCAGCTTGACCGGGATGTTGCGCACCGAGGTGGCCGTCGGCACGGAAAGCGAGACGTCCATGTTCTTGGCCGTGGCTGCGGGGATGCCGCGCAGCGTCGTGTACGTGGGCTCGTCGCTGGCGCTGGCCGGGGGCGCGGGCTTCGTCTCCTTGGCCAGGGGGGTGCCCTCGCCACGCGCCGGCTCAGCGGCGGCGACGGGAGGACGGGGCGTGGCCTTTGGGGCCGGGGCAGGAGTCGCCGCCGGGGCCGAGGCGGCCGGGGCCGCTGCCGCCGGGGGCTGGTGAGCAGCCGGCTTCGGGGCGGCCGGCTTCTGGGCCGTGGCGCCGTTGCCGAAGTACGCGGCCCACTCGGGGGTCACGCTGTTCGGGTCCTTGGCGTACTGCTCCCGCATCTCCTCCACGAGCCACTCGTTGGCTCCCAGATCCGAGGACGGGATGACGGTGGAGGGGTTGCCGGACGAATCGGCGGGGGACTGCGGCACTCTTGCTTCGCCTCTTCCAGGGTGTGTGATCGCGCGCGGGGACAAATCGTCATCAAGGCTAGTCCCCCGATCGAACAAATGCAGGCCCGGGTCGCCATGGATTCGGTGTGTGACCAACCACATCGGTGAGCGGTCCGTTCCAGGCGACCAGCGGCACGTGTCGAGCTGCTCTGCGGGTCGAGCTGCTCCGGTGGTCGAGCTTGTCGAGACCCCACGGCTGGTCGAGCTGCTCCGCCGGTCGGGCTGCTGCGCCGGTCGAGCTTGTCGAGACCCACCCCTGGTCGAGGCGTTGGTTTCG
>JAEWOG010000011.1 GCA_023460975.1 Actinomycetes bacterium | reverse complement strand
AGCCTGTCGAGACGCCCGGTTCGATCGTCGAGCTTGTCGAGACGCGGGGTGTGCTCGTCGAGCCTGTCTTCGATCGTCGAGCCTGTCGAGACGCCCGGTTCGATCGTCGAGCTTGTCGAGACGCGGGGTGCGCTCGTCGAGCCTGTCTTCGATCGTCGAGCCTGTCGAGACGCCCGGTTCGATCGTCGAGCTTGTCGAGACGCGGGGTGTGCTCGTCGAGCCTGTCTTCGATCGTCGAGCCTGTCGAGACGCGGTGGTGGTTTCGACAAGCTCAACCGGCGATGGCGGCGGTTTCGACAGGCTCAACCAGCGGCGCTGCTGTTCGATCGTCGAGCTTGTCGAGACGCGGTGGTTTCGACAAGCTCAACCGGCGGCGCTGCTGTTCGCTCGTCGAGCTGGTCGAGACGCGATGGTTTCGACAGCCTCAACCAGCGGTGGGCGGGTTTCGACAGGCTCAACCAGCGGCGCTGCTGTTCGCTCGTCGAGCTTGTCGAGACGCGATGGTTTCGACAAGCTCAACCAGCGACAGGCTCAACCGGCGTGGGAGCAAAGCAAAGGCCGGCCGCCACCGTGGTGGACGACCGGCCTGTTGCCGAAGCGATGTCAGCCCTGGCGCTGAGCCTTGAGCAGATCGCGGATCTCCTCCAGGAGCGCAATGTCCTCAGGAGTGCCCTCTTCAGCCTTGGGGAACCACTTGGCCTGCGCCTTGGTGTACGGCGTCACGATGAAGAAGTAGACGACGGCCGCGATCACGATGAACGAGATCAGGGCGGTGAGGAAGACGCCGACCGACACTCCGCCAGGGTTCCAGGCGGAGAAGTCGGGCGTGCCGCCGACCTTGCCGATGAGGTCCATGATGACCCCGACCGTCGCGTTGACGACGGCCGCGAAGGCGGTGGCCATGATGAAGGCAGTGGCCAACTCGACCAGGTTGCCCTTCATGATGAAGTTCTTGAATCCGTCCACGATTGCTCCTTTGCCGCCGGCTGTGTGCCGGATCGTGTGCTCTAGCGAACCGTACGACGTTAGCGTCACATGGCCACGCTGAGAAACTCCACCAACGAGGCCGACGTGAGGGCAAGTGTCTGCGGCCCGCTCACCTCGAAGACGACCAGCGCCCCCGACCCAGCGCCCGCCGGACCGTCGGCGACGCCCGTGGGCACGGCGAGGACCCTGACCCGGGAGGCGACCGTACGCACCGAGCCGTCGTCGGGATCAGTGGCCAGCAGATCGACCTCGTCACCGGGCCGCAGCAAGTCCGCCACGCCAGCATCCGGCAGCCGGAGCGGAAGGGCTGTGCCGCCCGGCTGGGCCCGCGCCAGCGCCGGGGACACCGTGCGGACGTCCGTGACGGCCTCGCCCCGCCGGAGCGGAGAGGCCAGGACGGCTCCCGCCGGGGCGCTGAGGGCGCCGGAGGGGACGGCGGACTGCGGGACCGAGACCGTACGCACGTCGTCGGCCGCGAGCACGTGGCCTGCCGGCAGGTCGCGAGCGGCCACCGTCACGTCCACAGCGGAAGGGGTCGGGGAGCGTACGGCTTGGAGCGCGGCGAGTGCTGCGAGCGCGGCACACGCTGCCGCGAGGGCACGACGGTGCAGCAGAACCCGGCGGCGCAGCGGCGAGGTCAACCGCGCCAGGCGGCGTCGGGCGGGACGGGCACTCGAGTCGGGCATGCGGCGAACCTAGGCCGCGCAGGAGCGACCACTCCGGTTTTCCACAGCTGGCGCGGGGATGGGCCGCGCTGCACAGGTCAGGAGGAAGAAGTGGCCGAGGTCGCCGTGGCGGTCGAGGACGACGACGAGGAACTGCTCGTGGAGCTGCCCGAGTCGGACGACGAGGAGGACGACGCCGCGGTGGACTTCGCGCTGGACTTCGAGGAGCGGTTGTCGGTGGCGTAGAAGCCGGAGCCCTTGAAGACCACGCCGACGGCGTTGTAGACCTTGCGCAGCCGGCCAGTGCACTCGGGGCACGTCGTCAACGCGTCCTCGCTGAAGCTCTGAACCTGCTCGAAGGCGTGGCTGCACTCGGTGCAGGCGTACTGGTAGGTGGGCATCTGGGCAACCTTTGACCTGTGACAACGTGGCGTGACGTCGGGGGAGAAACCGCGCGAAACGCGCTGGCACTCGACCCTTCCGACTGCCAATGGTACGGCACAATGACAATGCCATGAGCGACTCGGTCACGACCCCCAGCCCAGCCGCGCCCGATCCCGCCACGACGGATCCCGAGGCGCTTGCCGACGACTTCTCCTGGTGGGAGGTCTACAGGTCCTCGCCGCGGTGGTTGCGCCGTACGGCCCAAGGCTTGCTGGCGCTGATCGTGGTGGTGGTCCTGCTCGTCGTGGCCGCGTACGTGGGCCTGCGCAGCTCGCTGCCCCAGGTCGAGGGTGAGGCGGTGCTGCCGGGTCTGGGCGCCGCGGTGGAAGTGACCCGGGACGACTACGGCATCCCGCAGCTCTACGCCGACACCGATGCCGACCTGATGCGCGCCCAGGGCTACGTGCACGCCCAGGAACGCTTCTTCGAGATGGATCTGCGGCGACTGGCCACGGCCGGGCGCCTCTCGGAGCTCTTCGGCGAGCAGACCTTGGAGTCGGACAAGCTCGTGCGCACCATGGGCTGGCGACGGGTGGCCGAACGGGAGTGGGCCTTGCTGGCCCCCGACACGCGGCAGGCCTTGTCTGCGTACTCGGAAGGCGTCAACGCCTACCTGGACGAGCACGCGGCGATCGATCTCGCGCCCGAGTACGCCCTCCTGCGCCTCACGGGGGTCGACCACCACCCGGAGGACTGGACCCCCGTGGACTCGCTGAGCTGGCTCAAGGCGATGGCGTGGGACCTGCGCGGCAACATGGAGGAGGAGATCGATCGCGTCCTGCTCTCCCTGGACCACGACGAGGCGCAGGTCGCCGAGTTGTACCCCGACTACGACCACGCGGCCCGCCCGCCCATCGTCACCCAGGGCGACGTCGTGGACGGAGAGTTCGACCAGAGCGCTCCGAGCCCCACCACTGCCGTCGGGGTGGCCCACGCCTACCCGGCCGCCGCGCTCGCGGCACTCGGCGGGGTCCGGGACTCGCTGGCCCAGGTGCCCGAGTTGCTCGGCAAGGGCGAAGGGCTCGGATCCAACTCGTGGGTGGTCTCTGGCGAGCGCACCACGACCGGGGCGCCGATCCTGGCCAACGACCCGCACCTGGGCGTCAGCCAGCCCGGAGTCTGGATGCAGATGGGGCTGCACTGCCGAGAGCTGTCCGAGGCCTGCACCATCGACAGTTCCGGCTTCACGTTCTCGGGCGTCCCGGGCGTGATCATCGGCCACAACGAGCGCATCGCATGGGGCTTCACCAACCTCGGGCCGGACGTCACCGACCTCTACCTCGAGCAGACCGACGGCGATGACTTCTGGATCTCCGACGGCTCTCGCCTGCCGCTGCAGGTGCGTACGGAGACCATCCGGGTGCGCGGCGGCGAGGACTTCTCGCTGCGCATCCGGGAGACCGCCCACGGCCCCCTGATCAGCGACGTGTCGGGGGAGTACGCGACGGTCGGAGCCAACGCGCCCGCCGCCGAGGAGGGGGTGCGCGGCAACGGCTATGCCGTGGCGTTGGCGTGGACCGCGCTCACTCCCTCGCGTACGGCTGACGCCATCCTGGGCATGAACCGCGCGGGCAACTGGGACGAGTTCCGGGCGGCCGCTGCGGATTTCGCCGTCCCCGCGCAGAACCTCGTGTACGCGGACGTCGACGGTCACATCGGATACCAGGCGCCGGGCATGATCCCGATCCGCCGCCGCGGACACGACGGCAGGATGCCCGCGGAGGGCTGGCTCTCGCGCAACGACTGGACGGGCAAGTACGTGCCCTTCGACGCGTTGCCGAGCGTGCTGGACCCCGACGAAGGATTCGTGGTCACGGCCAACCAGGCCGTGGCAGGTCCGGGGTACCCGTACTTCCTGTCCGACGACTTCGATGCCGGCTACCGCTCCACGCGCATCCGCGAGGTGCTCGAGGCCTCCGACCGGTTGTCGGTGGCAGACATGGCCGCGCTGCAGCTGGACTCGACCAACCCGGTGGCGAAGAGCCTGGTGCCGCTCCTGCTCGCCGTCGACCTGCCCCGTGGCTATCCGTCGTCGGGTCAGCGGCTGCTGGCCGACTGGGACTTCACCCAGCCTGCCGACAGCGGCGCCGCCGCGTACTTCAACGCAACCTGGCGCGCGCTGTTGGAGCGGACCTTCCACGACCAGCTCCGCCAGCGGACGTGGCCCAGCGGGGGCAGCCGGTCCTTCCAGGTCATTGAGGACCTGTTGAAGCGGCCGCGCTCGCAGTGGTGGGACGACGTGGAGACCGCCGAGGTCGAGACCCGCGACGACATCCTGGCTGCGGCGATGATCGAGGCGCGCGACGAGATGACCCACCTGCAGGCGTTGGATCCCGAGAGTTGGTCCTGGGGTCACCTGCACCGTCTCGACCTCGAGCACTCCTCGCTCGGCAGCTCGGGCAACCCGCTGTTGGCTCGCCTGTTCAACCGCACCGGGTACGAGGTGGGTGGCGGCAGCTCGCTGGTCAATGCGACCAATTGGGACGCGGGAGTCGGCTACACGGTGACCTCCGCGCCGTCGATGCGGATGGTGGTCTCGCTGGCCGACTTCGACGACTCCAGGTGGATCAACCTCACTGGTGTGTCGGGCCACCCGCTGTCGCCGCACTACTCCGACCAGGCCGAGCTGTGGGTGCGGGGCGAGACGCTGCCGTGGGCGTACAGCCGGGGTGCGGTCGAGAAGGCGGCCGAGGATCGGATGACGCTGTTTCCTGACTCCGAGTGAGCGCACCACGCGCCGGTCGGAAGTGACCGGCGTCTCACTAGGTAACACAGCAGTTGTAACCCCTTGTTATACCGACCGTTGGTACGCCAAGGTGTGCCTCGACCAACCTTGGGAGGGGTAACAACATGTCTTCAGTCACACCCGATCGCCGCACAGTCATCCGCACCGCGGCCTGGGCCGTTCCGGCCGTCACGCTCGCCACCACCGCGCCGGCCTTCGCCACCACACCGCCTGCGTGCATGACCGCGGCCAACCCCGTGACGTGGCAGACGTTCTCGTTGACGATCTACAGCCGCGTTCGCACGCTGGTGACCTCGCCGATCACCAACCGGACCGATGGTGTGTCGCGAGTCGTGTACAGCTTCACGGTGCCGCAGTTCGTCCGCGCCGGTTCGACGGTGGCTGCTCAGCCGCTCTCGTACACCTCGACCCTCAGCACGGCGGACACGAGCTCGGCCTACAGCGCGGGGGGCCGCACGGTCCAGAGCGGATACGTCAACGTGGGCTTCAACTACGGGGCGGGGCTCAGCGCCACCTCGTCGTCGGTTCGCATGGACCTGAACCCCGGAAACGTGACCATGCCGTCGAGCGGTCAGCTGACGACCACGTTCACGGGCACCATGCCGGCCCTCACGGCGCAGGCCCCCGGCACCTACCAGCTCGCTTTCGCGGTCCCGCCGGAGCCGGTGGAGAGCAACGCCGCGACCTGGAACGGCGAGCAGAAGGTCAAGTCCAACATCTTCGGCATCGTGGCGACCGCCCGCGTGCACTCCATGACGCCGACCGTCATTCCGGCCGACAAGCCCAACGACTGGGGCACTGCCGGCCAGTCGCAGAGCCTGATCATCGCCAACTACACGGTGGTCCCCTCCTGCTGAGGTAGTTCACACCACCTCACGAGCCCGCCCCGGCGTCATGCCGGGGCGGGCTCGTGCGCGTCTGGCTCAACCCGCCTGATCGGGATCCCGCAGGAGCGCCACTCCCCGGGCAGTCAGCGCGTGCGTGACTCGCCGGTCGTGAGGCTCGGACGGAACCTGGTCCAGCACCTCGTCGTCGTAGAGCAGCACCGCGACGCACGCGTCGGCACCGACCCGGGCCAGCGCCCGGTCGTACGATCCGCCGCCCCGACCCAGTCGTACGCCCCTGCCGTCCACGGCGAGCCCGGGGACCAGCACGACCTGCGCCTGGCCGATCGCGTCCCTCCCCAGGTCCGCGCCGCGCGGCTCCTCCAGCCCGCGGCTCGTCCTCGTCAGGGTCTGCGGGCCCTCGTACGCCGCCCACGACAGGTCGTTGTCGGGCTGCAGCACGGGGACGAGGACACGGATGCCGCGGGCCACCAGAGCCGCCAACAGGGGCGCGGTCCCGGGCTCCGACCCCATGGACACGTACGCGGCGACGCAGCGCGCCTGGGCCAGCGGCCCCCAGGCAAGCGCACGGTCGGCGATGTCGCGCGCGGCTGCCTCCCGCTCCTGGGGAGTCCGGATCCGACGCCGGGCGAGGAGCCCCGCGCGCACCATCGCCTTGTCGCCGCCCTCGGCCGAACCATCCGCTGGATGGGGGACACGTCCACTCCGCACGCGTTCAGCCTACGATCGGGTCATGGGTAGCCAAGGCCTGGAGCAGGCGCGCGCCAAGATGCAGGACGCAGGTGTCGAACCGGTGGCGGTCGAGACCTTCGCCCACTACTACCGACTTCTCGAGCATGGCGAGACCGGGATGATCCCGGAGGCCACGATCGAGCCGCTGGACATGCCGGCGCTGGCCGATGTCGAGGTGGCGCCCGAGGTGGCCGCCGACGCCATCGCGCAGACGGCGGTGATCAAGCTCAACGGCGGCCTGGGCACCTCGATGGGCATGGACCACGCCAAGTCCCTGCTCTGTGTGCGCCGCGGGTTGAGTTTCCTCGACATCAGCGTGCGGCAGGTGCTGGCGCTGCGCGAGGAGTACGGCGCCCGGCTCCCGCTGATCTTCATGAACTCGTTCCGCACCTCGGCGGACACCCTCGCGGCGGTGGCCCGCTACGAGTCGCTGCCCACCGAGGGCCTGCCCCTGGAGTTCCTGCAGAACAAGGAGCCCAAGCTGCTGGCCAGCGACCTCACGCCGGTCGAGTGGCCGAAGGACCGCGAGCTCGAGTGGTGCCCACCGGGGCACGGCGACATCTGGACGGCGCTGCGGGGCACCGGCCTGCTCACGCGGCTCCTGGAGCAGGGTTACCGGTACGTCTTCGTGTCCAACTCCGACAACCTGGGCGCGGTGCCCGATCCTCGGGTGGCCGGCTGGTTCGCGGCCAGCGGGGCGCCGTTCGCGATCGAGGCGGTGCGCCGCACGCCGTCCGACCGCAAGGGCGGACACTTCGCGCGCCGCAAGGCCGATGGGCGCATCGTGCTGCGTGAGACCGCGCAGACCCTGCCCGAGGACGCCGAGGCGCTCGCCGACCTCGAGCGTCACCGCTTCACCTCGACCAACAACTTGTGGTTCGACGTCCAGGCCGTCCTCGACACGCTCGATGCCCGCGACGGCATCCTGGGCCTGCCGCTGATCCGCAACGTCAAGCCGGTCGACCCCAGCGACGTCACCTCGCCCGAGGTGATCCAGATCGAGACGGCGATGGGCGCAGCGATCGAGGTCTTCGACGGTGCTCAGACGATCGAGGTGGGCCGCGACCGCTTCGTACCGGTCAAGACGACCAACGACCTGCTGGTGCTCCGCTCCGACATCTACGCCCTGGGCGGAGACTTCGTGCTCGACCAGGCCGCGGAGCAGGTGCCCTTCATCGACCTGGATGGCGAGCACTACAAGCTGGTCGGCGACTTCGACCAGCGCTTCCCCGAGGGCGCGCCCTCCCTCAAGGCGGCCACGTCCTTCCGGGTGAAGGGCGACGTCACCTTCGGGCCGGGCGTGACGGTGCGCGGTGACGTGACGATCGATGCGCCCGCCGCACGCCGGGTGGCCGAAGGCGAGGTCCTCGAGGAGTCGTCGGGTGAGTGAGCCGATCGCCGTCGAGGACCTGCTCGGGCGCGTTCTCGAGACCGTACGGCCCCTGCCCGACCTGCCGCTCCCGCTGATGGAGAGCGTCGGTCTCTCGCTCGCCGAGGACGTCGACGCTCCGATCGCGCTGCCTTCCTTCGACAACTCCGCGATGGACGGCTACGCGGTGCGCGCCGAGGACCTGGCAGATGCCAGCGCCACCTCTCCTCTCACCCTTCCGGTGGTGGGCGAGATCGGCGCCGGTCGCGCCGCGATCCTGGCGCTGTCGCCGGGCACGGCCGTGAAGATCATGACCGGTGCGCCGATTCCTGCCGGCGCCGACGCGGTGGTGCCGTACGAGCAGACCGATCGCGGCGTGGCTCGCGTCCGGGTCGAGGCCGCGGTCACGGCGGGGCAGCACGTGCGGCGTGCGGGCGACGACGTCGAGGTGGGCGAGCGGGTGCTCGACGCGGGCACCGTGCTGGGGCCGCGACAGATCGGACTGTTGGCGGCGCTGGGGCGGGTCACCGTACGCACGCGTCCCCGCCCGCGTGTGGTCGTCATCAGCACCGGCTCTGAGCTGCGGGAGCCCGGGTCGACGCTGGGCCCGGACTCGATCTATGACGGCAACTCCTACCTGCTGGCGGCTGCGGCGCGCGAGGCGGGCGCGGTGGCGTACCGCGTCGGTGTGGTGCCCGACGACGCCCACACCTTCCGCGAGGCGCTGTCGGATCAACTGGTGCGCGCCGACCTGGTCGTGACCAGCGGCGGCGTGAGCGAGGGCGACTACGACGTCGTCAAGGAGGCGTTGCGCGGCGAGGACGGCATGTGGTTCGGCCCGGTCGCGATGCAGCCGGGCAAGCCGCAGGGCTTCGGCACTGTCGGCGAGGACGGGATCCCGATCTTCACCCTGCCCGGCAACCCCGTGTCGGCGTACGTGTCGTTCCAGATGTTCGTCCTGCCGGCGATCCGGCAGATGCAGGGGCTGACGCCGCAGGTGCGCCCCGTACGCCGGGCTCGGCTCGGCGCCCCGATCGAGGGCAAGGCCGGGCGTCGACGCTACGTGCGCGCGCACGTCGCGGACGGCACCGCGACGCCCGTCGGGGGGCACGGCTCGCACCTGCTCGGGGATCTGGCCCGCAGCAATGCGCTCGTCGTGGTGGGCGAGGCCACCGCGCGCCTGGCGGCCGGTGCCGAGGTCGACGTGCTCATGCTGGACGAGGAGTTCTGATGGAGACCCCCGCCGGACGCCTCACCCACGTCGACGAGCGCGGCGCTGCCCGCATGGTTGACGTCTCTGCCAAGGACGTGACAGCGCGTACGGCCACGGCCTCGGGCCGAGTGCTGGTCTCCGCCGAGGTGATCGACCTGCTGCGCGGCCGGGGAATGCCCAAGGGAGACACGTTGGCCGTTGCTCGGCTGGCCGGAATCATGGGGGCCAAGCTGACGCCGACGCTCATCCCGCTGTGCCACCCGCTCGCGCTGTCGGGAGTGGAGGTCGACCTCAACGTCGCCGATGACGCCGTCCAGATCCGCGCTCTCGTACGGACCACGGATCGCACGGGCGTCGAGATGGAGGCGCTCACGGCGGTGAGCGTGGCAGCGCTGACCGTGGTCGACATGGTCAAGGCCGTGGACAAGGCGGCCGTGATCACCGACATCCGGGTGGAGACCAAGACCGGTGGGAAGTCGGGCGAGTGGAGTCGGCCGTGACCGGGCTGCCCGCCGCAGTCGTGGTGGCCTCCAACCGCGCCGCCGCGGGCGTGTACGCCGATGAGACGGGGCCGCTGATCGTCGAGTGGCTGCGCGCACGCGGCTATCTCGTCGACGCCCCGGTCGTCGTACCCGACGGCGCACCCGTCGGCGAGGCGATCGCCGCCGCCGCGCAGGCCGGGGTCCGCGTGCTGCTCACCACCGGAGGCACCGGGGTGACGCCCACCGATCGCACCCCCGAGGCGACTCGCCCGCTGCTCGACTTCGAGGTGCCCGGCATCGCCGAGGCGATCCGTACGGCCGGGGTGGCTGCTGGGGTTCCGACGGCCGTGCTCTCGCGCGGGGTCGCGGGCGTGGTCGGCCGCTGTCTGGTGGTGAACCTGCCGGGTTCGCGCGGGGGAGTCCGGGACGGGTTGGGCGTGCTGGAAGGCTTCCTCGACCACGCGGTGGAGCAGGTGGCCGGGAGCGACCATTGAGGACGCCGGGGTGGCCGGCGACCTTGAGCCACGCCCCGGTGGTCGTACGCCCGCTCACGGCCCGGGACGCGCGGGTGTGGCAGCAGGTGCGCGAGCGCAATCTGGAGTGGTTGTTGCCGTGGGACGCCACGGCGCCCCCGCAGGCTGACGCGAGACCGGTCTCGTACGCGGAACTCGCCCGTCGCCTGCGGCGTGAGGCGGCCGCGGGGAGGGCGATGCCGTTCGCGCTGGAGGTGGAGGGACGGTTCGCCGGCCAGGTCACGGTGAGCAACATCGTGCGGGGGTCGGCGCAGTTCGCCTCGATCGGCTACTGGATCGACCGGGACGTGGCGGGTCGCGGGCTCATGCCGCTGGCCGTGGCGATGGTGATCGACCACTGTCTGGGGGCGGGGAGGTTGCACCGCATCGAGGTCTGCATCCGTCCCGAGAACACCAACTCGCTGCGCGTGGTGGAGAAGCTCGGGTTGGCGGAGGTCGGGTTCGCGCCCGGCTATCTGCACATCGACGGCGCCTGGCGCGATCACCGGATCTATGCGGTGACGGCCGAAGAGCTCGAGGGCGGGTTGGTCCAGCGTCTGGTTGCGCGACGTGGCCCCGACGACAAATCACATTCGTCCCACGAGTAGTTCTGCGACACACCAGTAAGCGTGCGCGCGGTGGAGGCCCCGCGCTCGTACGCTTCACCCGTGGACCCGAGCGTGCTGATCTTCGTTGCCCTGGCGGCCGCGTGGGCTGCCTACCTCGTCCCCAAGGCGTTGCAGCACCACGATGCTGCGCAGCGCAGTCGTTCCGTCGAGCGGTTCTCCCGCTCGATGCGCGTTCTGGCGCGCCGTGAGGTCGTGGACCGCCGCAATGCCCGCCTCGTGGTGCAGCCCGGCCGCGCCCCCTCGGCCTCGAAGGTCGAGACGAAGGCCCGCGCCGCTGCCCCGCAGCCGGCCCGCCCCGTCAGCCCGGCCGCCCGTCGTGCCGCCGCCAAGCGGGCGACCCAGCGTCGCCAGCGGGTGCTGGCCCTGATCGGATCGATCAACGCCGCGGTCATCGGCCCCGCCATCGGCGGCGTCATCTCGCCGTGGTGGGTCATCGCCCCCGTCGCCCTGCTCGCCGCCTGGCTGGTCGCGTGCCGCCTCATGGTCAAGTCCGAGCGTGCCGCCCGAGGTGTCCGCGAGTCGATGCCGACCGTGCCTCCGCGCGCGTCCGCTCCCGACGACAGCGCCATCGAGGACGGTGCCGACGACGAGACCGGCGCGATCGCCGTGGTCGAGGAGGAGCTCGTCGAGGCGCCCGAGGTCGTGGTGACCTCGTCCCTCATCGAGGTTCCGGCCGCGTCGACGGGCGAGTTCAGCGCTGTGACCGCCTCCACCCCCGGCCTGTGGGACCCGGTCCCGACGACGCTCCCGACGTACGTCTCCAAGCCGGCGGCGGCGCGGCGTACGGTCTCCACGATCGACCTCGACTCCACGGGCGTGTGGTCGAGCGGCCGCAACGAGATCGACTCGGCTCTGGCCCGCGAGGCCGAGCAGATTGCCAAGGTGGCCAAGGCTGCCGAGGAGTCCTCCGAGCGCCGGGCCTCCGGCGCCTGAGCGTGGCTCGCCTCTCGCTGGATGCACCTGCGCCCACGTCTGACCCCGCCTGCTCCCATGTAAAGCGGGGTTATCCGCACTGACACCCCGGTGTGCGGGGGTGACAGTGCTGCTGGGGGCGCGGTAGACGCAGAGCGCCTTCGTACGACCTGCGCGCCAGCCCACCAGACGCGACCCGGATTCGAATGGCTGGGGGAGTGGGTGCTATCTTTTCCGACGCGTCGCAAGACGCGGCGGGGCTGTGGCGCAGTTGGTAGCGCGTCTCGTTCGCAATGAGAAGGTCAGGGGTTCGAATCCCCTCAGCTCCACCAGACACGAAGGGCCGGTCCACCAGGACCGGCCCTTCATCGTTGATCCGTCGCCGCCCCGGCCCGTGCGGCTCGTCGGTCGTGCCGGGTCCCGTCCAGGTCGGGTCATGCGCCCCTTGCCCAACGCGCTCCCTGGGCGGATCGTGGAGGCAGGAGGACGACATGGACGCCGAGAACCTGACCGCACTGGTCGACCATCTGCTCAGTTCCGCTCGCGAGGTGCCCTCGGGCCGCAGCGCTCGTACGGTCCACGGCGGCCGTACTCACGCGCTGAAGCAGACCGTGATCGCACTCGCCGGTGGGAGGGCCCTCGATGACCACGAGAGTCCGGGCGAGGCGACCCTGTACGTGCTGCGCGGGCGCGTCGTCCTCACCTCTGGCGAGGACGCCTGGGAGGGGGTCGCCGGTGATCTCGTCGTGATCCCCGACGCACGCCACCGCCTGGACGCCCTGGCTGACTCGGCGGTCCTGCTGACGGTGGTCACGGCGACTCCCTGACCCGACTCAGCGCGGCGTCAGGTCGAGGCGGCGCAGGAGCTGGGCGTTGAGGGCGACGACCACGGTCGACGCCGACATCAGAAGCGCGCCCACGCTCATGGGCAGCACGAACCCCACGGGCGCCAGCACGCCCGCCGCCAGCGGCACCGACACGAGGTTGTAGCCAGCCGCCCACCACAGGTTCTGCTTCATCTTCCTGTACGCGGCGCGCGACAGGTCGATGACCGACAGCACCGCTCGCGGGTCGGAGGACGCGAGGATCACTCCGGCCGAGCCGATCGCGACATCTGTCCCCGCGCCGATCGCGATGCCCACGTCCGACCGGGCCAGGGCGGGCGCGTCGTTGACGCCGTCGCCGACCATCGCGACCGTACGTCCCTCCGCCTGGAGCTCGGCGACCTTGGCCGCCTTGTCCTCGGGGCGTACGCCGGCAAAAACCCTGTCGATGCCCAGCTCGGCGGCGACGGTGAGGGCCACCGCCTCGGCGTCGCCGGTGATCATGACGACCTCCGCTCCGCGCGCGTGCAACTCCGTCACCGCGGTGCGCGACTCCGGACGAATCTCGTCGGCCAGCCGCAGTGCGCCGGCCACGGCCCCGTCGATGAGGACGTGCAGGATGATCGCGCCTTCGCGGCGCCACGCCTCGGCCACGGCGAGCTCGGCCTGGCCACGCTGCTCGAGCAGGTACGGGCCCCCGACCTCCACCCTCGTACCGTCGAGGGTGGCGGAGACTCCCACGGCCGGGGACGAGGTGAAGTCGGTGGCCGTGGGCACGGTGAGGCCGCGCGCCTGTGCGGCGCCGACGATCGCCCGCGCCAGCGGGTGCTCGCTGTCGGACTCGGCGGCGGCGGCCGCGGAGAGCAGTTCGTCGTCGCTCACGGTGACCGACTCCACGCCCGTCACGGTCGGCTCACCCTTGGTCAGGGTGCCCGTCTTGTCGAAGAGGACGGTGTCGACGGTGCGCATCGACTCCAACGCCAGGCGGTCCTTGATGAGGACCCCGGCCTTGGCGGCGCGCTCCGTGGCAATCGCGACCACGAGCGGGATCGCGAGTCCGAGTGCGTGGGGGCACGCGATGACGAGGACGCTGATCGTACGCACGACCGCCGTGTCCGGAACTCCGGCCAGCGTCCACGCCGCTGCAGTGAGAGCTGCAGCCGCGAGAGCGAACCAGAACAGCCAGCCCGCCGCGGTGTCGGCGATGCGCTGGGCCCGCGAGGAGGAGTTCTGGGCGTCCTCGACGAGCTTGCGGATCCCCGCGAGTGCGGTGGCCTCGCCCGTCGCGGTGACCTCGACACGGAGGCCGGAGTCGGTGGCGACGGTTCCCGCGACGACCCGATCGCCACGTTGGCGGCGTACGGGCCTGGACTCGCCGGTGACCATCGACTCGTCGAGGTGCGCGGCGCCTTCGGTGATGGTGCCGTCGGCGGGGACGGCCGCCCCGGGGCGGACGACGACGATGTCGCCCACCCGCAGCTCGGCGGGGGAGACCGTCACCGTCGCGTCGCCGTCGACGCGCTCGGCCTCGTCGGGCAGGAGCGCCGCGAGCGAGTCCAGGGCGGAGGTCGTACGCGCCAACGAGCGCATCTCGATCCAGTGCCCCAGCAGCATGATCACGACGAGGAGAGCGAGCTCCCACCAGAAGTTGAGCTCGGCGTGGAGAAGCCCGAGAGCCGCGCCCCACGACGCCACGAACGCGACGGTGATCGCCAGACCGATGAGGAGCATCATCCCTGGCTTGCCCGACCGGGCTTCGCGTACGGCCCCGGTCAGGAACGGCCACCCGCCCCAGCCGTAGATGACCGTGCCGAGGATCGGCGACACCCACGGCACCCACGGCGCCTCGGGCAGGTGATAGCCGACGAGGTGGGAGAACATGTCGTTGAACGCGATCACCGGGACCGCGATCACCAGCATCGTCGCGAACAGGCGGCGGAACTGCTCCACGTGGTCTCCGTGGCCCGAGTGCGCGGAGGGGTCGTGGTGTTGGGGTGCCCCTGGGTGTTGGGGAGCGCTGTGCTGGTCGTGCGAGGCGTGGTCGTGGTCGTGCGCGGCCTGCTGTTCGTGCGCGGCGTGGTCCTCCCGCGCGGTGTCGCCGTGATGCCCCGAGTGGTGCTCGTCGTGTGTGGCCATGCGGTGACCATATACCCCTAGGGGGTATAGGTCAAGAGGCGGGTATATACCCCTCCCGGGTACGGTGGGTCACATGATCCGATCGCTGCGATCCACTGCCCTTGTCGCCGCCCTGGTGACGCTCCTCCTCGCGTCCGGATGCTCGGGTGCCGTGCGCGAGGGGTCCGGCGCGCAGGCGCCCTCGGGGCAGGGTGGCGGGCTGCTGGAGGCGTACGAACTCGGCGGACTGAATGCGCGAGAGATCATCGATCGCCTCGAGGTCACACCCCTCGATGAGCGGCCCGAGGGGCTCATGGCGTCGGTGCGGCCGGAGGCGCTTGTGCTGTCCGGCGACGAGGGGGAGGAGGAGTTGCCCCTGCCGGACGACGTCTTCTACCTGTCTGTCGCGCCGTACGTCGATGCGACGCATGACTGCTTCTTCCACAGTCTGACGACGTGCGTGGGCGAGCTCGGCGGTCAGCCCGTCTCGGTCGAGGTGGTCGACGACGCTGGGGAGGTGGTCCTTTCCGCGGGCGAGGTGCTCAATGACAACGGGTTCATCGGCCTGTGGCTGCCTCGCGGCCTCGAAGGGACCCTCGTGGTCGAGGCGGAGGGGCGTACGGCCTCGGTGCCCATCGCCACGGGGTCGGAGGATCCCACGTGCCTGACGACGGTGCAGCTGGTCTGATCCGGGGGCGGATCGGCCGAGGTTCATGGGCGTGTCGTGAACTTCTGGGGGTTTGCACGCCCCTAGAAGTTCAGGATCCCCCGCATCTGCGGGGGATCCTGCAGAGGCCACCCCGCCACCCCCTTGCTAAGAAACCTAAAGCACGCTTATAGTTACAAACATGCACCTGACGGACCGTGAGCGCGAAGTGGTGGACCTGCTCCGCCGCGAGCCGCTGCTGAACGCCTCGGCCCTTGCCGAGCGGATCGGTACGACCGCCTCCGCCATCGCGGTCCACCTGTCCAACCTCACCCGCAAGGGCGTCATCCTGGGGCGGGGGTACGTGCTCAGCGAGACCCCCGGGGCCGTCGTCGTGGGCGGGTCCAACATGGACGTCGTCGCGCGCAGTGCCGCACCCGCCACGCCCGGGACCTCCAACCCGGGGGAGGCGTCGATGCGGCCCGGTGGGGTGGGGCGCAACATCGCGGAAAACCTGGCCCGACTCGGCACCCGTACCCACCTCGTGAGCGTGGTCGGACGCGACGCCCTGGGGGAGACCCTGCTGGCGCAGACCGCGGCGGCCGGCGTGCGCCTCGACCACGTCCTGCGCACCGACGCCGCGACCGGCACGTACACAGCCGTGCTCGACCACGACGGTGAGCTCGTCACCGCGGTGTCCGCCATGGCCGCCACCGCCGAGCTGAGCCCCGAGCACGTCGGCACGGCACGGGACCTCGTCGCCGCCTCCGGGCTGGTCGTCGTCGACGGCAACCTCCCGCTCGCCACCCTGCGGCACGCCCTCGACATGGCCGAGGCCGCCGGCGTGCGTGCCCTCGTCGAGCCGGTCAGCGTCCCGAAGGCGCGGCTCTTGTCGCCGGCCATCGAGGTGGGCCGCCCGACGTACGCGATCACCCCGAACCGCGACGAGCTCGCCGCCCTCACCGACCTTCCCGCTGGCACCGACGCCGAGGTCCGTACGGCCGCCGAGGCCCTGCACGCTCGCGGAGTCACCCTGGTCTGGGTCCGCCTCGGCGAGGCGGGCTCCCTGCTCAGCGTCGCCGGTCAAAAGCCCCTCGCCATCGACGCCGTCCCGGCCGAGGTGGCCGACGTGACCGGCGCCGGCGACTCTGCACTGGCCGCGTTCTGCCACGCCCTCGTCGGGGGAGCCGAGCCCGCCGACGCCGCACGATACGGGCACGCCGCCGCGGCGCTGACCGTCGAGAGCACCCACACCGTACGACCGGACCTGACCGACGCGATGGTCCGCAGCACCCTCGCAGACCGCACCCAGGAGGTAGCGCCATGACCATTCACCCCGACCTCGTCCTCACTGAGGAGGTTCGTACGGCGCTCGCCGAGCACCGCCCCGTCGTGGCGCTGGAGTCGACCATCATCAGCCACGGGATGCCCTACCCGCAGAACGTCGAGATGGCGCGCGGTGTCGAGCAGATCGTGCGGGACGGCGGCGCAGTGCCCGCCACCATCGCGATCCTCGACGGGCGCCTCCACATCGGTCTCGGCGCCGACGAGCTCGAGCTCCTCGCGACCCACCCCCAGGTCGCCAAGGTGAGCGTGCGCGACATCGCCCACGTCGTCGCCACGGCCGGGCATGGTGCCACGACGGTGGCGGCCACGATGCGGCTCGCCGCGCTAGCCGGCATCCGGGTCTTCGTCACCGGCGGTCTGGGCGGTGTCCACCGGGGCGCGCCGGAGAGCTTCGACATCAGCGCCGACCTCACCGAACTCTCGCTCACCGACGTCGCCGTCGTCTCCGCCGGAGTCAAGAGCATCCTCGACATCGGGCTGACCCTCGAAAAGCTGGAGACGCTCAGTGTCCCCGTCGTCGCGTACGGCACCGACGAGTTCCCGGCGTTCTTCTCCCGCTCCAGCGGGTTCCGGGCGCCGATGCGCCTCGACACCCCCGACGCCGTCGCGCGGATGATGGATGCCAAGTGGCGACTGGGCCTCGCCGGCGGTGTGTCGATCGTCAACCCGGTCCCCGAGGCCGACGAGATCCCTGCCGAGCAGATCGACTCGGTCATCGTGCAGGCGCTCGCAGAGATGGACGCGGCAGGTGTCGGCGGCAAGGACGCGACCCCGTTCCTGCTCAAGCGCATCGTGGAGATCACCGGCGGAGCGAGCCTGGCGACCAACATCGCGCTGGTTCGCAACAACGCCCGCGTGGGCACGGAGATCGCCGTCGCGTACGCCTCGCTGCGCGGCTGACACCGCCCAGCGACTGGCCCTCAGGTGGGTGTCGACCCGGTGTGACGCACCGGGCAGCCGCCAACGCCCGGCACCGGGAAGGAGCCGAGCGCGTCGATCTCGTAGCCATCCGGGTACGTCTTGATCTCGGCGTTCTCGACCAACTGGGGGACCCGCCTCGCGGGGAAGAACCGCAGCAGCCGGCCCCGTGACCGCAGCGCCCCGTGGACGAGCCGCACCACGGCGGCGGGCGGGGCGTCGTACGCGAAGGCGGCCAGCAGTGGCGGATCCATCAGCGCCCGGCCAATGGCGCTGGTCACGCCGCCCAGGATCCGCGGGACTCCGTCGGCCAGCATGGCCAGGGTCGCGTCGGCCACGGCGCGCCCGCCCTCGTCGAAGCCGAAGTGCTCGGCCTCGTAGGAGTCCAGCAGGGCCTCGAACTCCTCGTACGTGGTCGGCAGGTCACGCAAGCCCATGTGGTGGCCCAGCGTGCGGTAGTAGTGCACCGTCGCATCCACCTCGGTGCGTGACAACGGGCGGTAGCCGTAGGCGTCCAGCCACCGCTTGGGCACGACCACGAAGGTGCTCAGGACGTAGTGGTACTCGTGCTCGGGGATGTCGTAGGCGCGGTGCATCTGGTTGATGCGGCGGATCGCGGCGCGCGAGCGCGGATGCTCGAAGCCGAGCGTGATCGGCGGCTCCAGCAGCAGGACGGTGTCGTCGTAGCGCTTCTGCGTGGTCCGGGTGAACTCTCCGGTGGCGCCGAGCAAGCGGCCGATGCCGGGGACGGCGTAGGTGCGGAACAGGGCGAACCCGAGCGCCTGGGTCATGTCCCAGGGGAACTCGTAGGTGACGAGGGTGCGGTAGATCTCCTCGAAGTCGCGCGCCGGGTCCAGGGACTCGGTGTGACGCTGCCAGAAGTCACGCTTCATGGGGTCAACCTAGGGTAGTCGCGCAGACGGGCGACAGGGCCTGTTCAGAAGCGGCGCAACTGGTAGTCGCCCCGCGTCCGCGCGACGACGGTGCCCTCGGAGTCCGTGATCGTCGCGTCGAGGAGGAAGCCGGCCTTGCCCTCGGCCAGCGCGAGTCGCGTGATGCCCGCGACCTCATCCGGGGTGAGGGAGGCCTCCGCCCGCACGTCGCTGCGGGCGGGGGCGATGAAGTCGATCTCCATGTGCCGCACGACGGGCGCGAAGCCCTCCAGACCCATCGACAGGCCGATCAGGCCGCCGAGCATCTCGCCGACGCTGTAGAGCGACCCGGCGTACGTGGTCCCCACGTGGTTGCGGTTCGTGTCGTACGGCAGCACCGCGACCGCGTGCGTGGACGAGGCCTCGATGACCCGCAGCCCCATCGCACCCAGGATGGGCACGGAGGCGTGGACCATCTGCGTCAAAGCGTCGTCCGCCACGTCATCCATGCTCACACCTCAGATCCACGAACGGAACCACATCCGACTCATCCACTCCTCGTGGGTCAACAGACCGTTGGTGTAGATGGGCCAGAAGAAGACGAACAGGCCGATGGTTGCCACCACCACGGCTCCTGTCACTGCCAGTCCTGCCGTGCGCCGGGCGGTGCGAGCCGACTCTGGCCCGATGAGCATCCCGAGCGCCAAGGTCAACGACAGGATGAGGAAGGGCAAGGACACGATCGCGTAGAAGAGGTAGACCGGGCGGTCGTCGTACATGAACCACGGGAGCCAGGTCGCCGCCATGCCCACCACGGCGACGCCGTGGCGCCAGTCGCGAGACGCGGCCCACATGATGACGGACAGGACCATGGCCGCGGAGCCCAGCCACCACACCGCCGGATTGCCCAGCAGGACGACCTGCTTGAGGCAGTTCGACCCCGTGGGAGCGTCGCACCCGTCCACGCCGGGCTGGATGCCGTTGGTCGCGCTCACCCCCACCGAACGACCGAGCACTGGCCACTTCGCGGGGCCAGAGGCGTACGGATGGGTCGCGTCGTTGAGGAACTTCGTGTGGAAGATGTAGACGTCGTGGTGGTAGTGCCACAGTGACCGCAGCGACTGCGTGACCTCGCCGATCCCCTCGGCGTCAGGCTCGGTCGCCGTGGGCCACTGCTGCCCGCCCTCGTAGGTGGCGTACTGGGTGTTGCTCAGGGCCTGCTCGTACTCGCTGGCGTGCATGAGCCAGCCCGTCCACGAGATGACGTAGACGACCAGAGCCACCAGCACCATGTGGGCGAACGCGGTGGGGCCGTCGATCAGCAGCGCCCGCCACCACGCGCCCTTGTGCTCGGCCGCCCGGCGCGCGCCCCAGCTCCAGAAGAAGACCATCAGGCCGAAGGCCGCGAGAGCGTACGCGCCCGACCACTTCGTGCCGACCGCGAGACCGAACATCAGCCCGGAGGCGAACAACCACGGACGCCACAGCCGCCGGGTCGCTCCAGCGGCGTACTTTGCGCGGATCCATTGGCGGTCGGCGACGGCGCAGTGCACCCCGCACAGGACGAAGAAGGCCAGGAAGAGGTCGAGCAGCGCCAGGCGCGACAGCACGAAGTGGAGGCCGTCGAAGGCCAGCAGGGCGCCGCCGACCAGGCCGAGCACGGTCGATCCGGTCACCCGCCGCACGAAGCGGCACATCACGAGAACCATGAGGGCGCCGACCACGGCCGAGGCGATGCGCCAGCCGTACGGGTCCATGCCGAACGCCTTCTCGCCCAGTGCGATCAGCCACTTGCCGACATCGGGGTGAACGGCCATCGAGGGCGTCTGTGCGAACTGGTTGAGCGTGTGCCCGGACAGGATCTGGGTGTCGGCGCCCTCGACGTAGGTGCGGATGTAGCCGTTGTTGAGCAGCGACCACGCGTCCTTGGCGTAGTAGGTCTCGTCGAAGGAGAACTCAGCCGGCTCGCCCAGGCGCCACCGACGCATGATGAGCGCGATGGCCGCCAGCGCGATGGCGCCGACCCAGCCCCAGAACCCGTCGTCGCGGCCGGACCGCTCGGTGGCGTCGACCTCGCTGGGCGTGCTCCCATCGCCACCGTCGGACGGGGCTTCGGGGGCGGTGTCGTCGACGGGTTCGACTGAGGTCTGGCTCACGTCCGGCACTCTAGCGGGCGCGGCCGACAGGCAGCCTGCGATGATCGCACCATGTCAGGCGTCCTCGTTCTCGCGGCCACCCCGATCGGGCAGAGCGGTGACGCGCCCCCGCGACTCGCGGCCGAGTTGGCCGGGGCGGACGTCGTCGCGGCCGAGGACACGCGCCGCCTCAAGAGGCTGTGCGGTGACCTGGGCATCGCCCTGACCGGACGCGTGGTGTCCTACTTCGAGGGCAACGAGCAGGCGCGCACGCCCGTCCTGCTCGAGGCTCTCCTGGCAGGCGAGCGCGTCGTGCTGGTCACCGATGCGGGGATGCCGAGCGTCTCGGATCCCGGCTACCGCCTTGTCGTGGCCGCCGTCGAGCACGACCTGCGGGTCACCGCGGTCCCCGGCCCGAGCGCCGTACTCACTGCGCTGGCGGTGAGTGGGCTGGGCGTCGACCGGTTCTGCTTCGAGGGGTTCCTGCCGCGCAAGGCGGGTGAGCGCTCCCGTCGTCTGGCAGGGTTGGCCGCCGAAGAGCGCACGATGGTGTTCTTCGAGGCGCCTCATCGCACGCACGCGGCACTCGCGGCCATGCTGGAGGCATTCGGTCCCGACCGGCGTGGGGCCGTGTGCCGCGAGCTCACCAAGACCCACGAGGAGGTCGTCCGGGGACCTTTGTCCGACCTCGTCGCATGGGCGTCGGGAGAAGTGCGCGGCGAGGTCACCCTGGTCGTCGCCGGAGCCGAATCAGCCCCGGACGTGGACTCGGATCCCGACAGCCTGCGTACGGCCGTGGCCCGCCTCGAGGCGACCGGAGTGGCGCGCAAGGAGGCCATCGTCCAGGTTGCCCGGGCGGCGGGCCTGCCCAAGCGCGAGGTCTACCAGGCCGTGCACGTCCAGCCCTGATCCATCGAACCGGGACCCATCGAACCGGGACCCCCAGCGAACCGGAGACCATCGTGACCGACGGCCCCATCCGCTCCCGCTCCGCCACCGAGGAGACGTCCGGCGCCCGCCGAGACCGCGAACGGCCACCCGCGCCCGAGCCGTTGCCGCACCCGGTCGTGGACAACCACTGCCACCTCGACATCGCCGACGGAGACTGGCTCTCCACCGCTGACGCCATCGCCGCCGCGGCAGCCGTCGGGGTGCCCCGGATCGTCCAGATCGGCTGTGACCTTCCGGGCGCACGCTGGGCCGTGGAGGCCGCGGCCACGCACGACGCACTGGTGGCCGGGGTGGCGCTGCACCCCAACGAAGCGCCGCGCCTTGCCGAGGCGGGCACCCTGGACGCCGCACTCGACGAGATCGAAGCCCTCGCGGCGGCCCACGACAAGGTGCGTGCCGTGGGGGAGACGGGGATGGACCGGTTCCGTACGGGGTCCGAAGGCATGGCGGCCCAGGAGGAGAGCTTCCGGCGCCACATCGACATCGCCAAGCGTCTCGACAAGACGCTGGTCATCCACGACCGCGACG
Organism: Actinomycetes bacterium; assembly: GCA_023460975.1. Classification (GTDB taxonomy): domain Bacteria; phylum Actinomycetota; class Actinomycetes; order Propionibacteriales; family Nocardioidaceae; genus Nocardioides. The sequence continues at coordinate 232,495 of JAEWOG010000011.1, read as the reverse complement.
CCCACGACGACATCCTGAGGGTGTTGGACTCCGAGGGTGCGCCCGAGCGGTGGGTGATGCACTGCTTCAGCGGCGACGAGGTGTTCGCGCGTGCGTGCCTGGATCGGGGGGCGTACCTCTCGTTCGCGGGGACGGTGACGTTCAAGAACGCGGCGCCCCTGCGCAACGCCCTCGTCGTCACTCCGCGGGAGCGGATTCTGGTGGAGACCGACGCCCCGTTCCTCACGCCGACACCGTTCCGCGGCAGGCCCAACGCGTCGTACCTGGTGCCCCTCACTGTGCGTGCGATGGCGCAGGTGCGCGGCGATGATCTCGGCGAGTTGTGCGCGGCGATCGATGCCACCACCGAGGCTGCGTTCGGCGGCTCTTGGTAGGGGAGCGATGGTCGTTCGAGTTTGCACGAGTGCGCTTGACCGTTATCGTTCTGTGACTGACAGCCGGGATCGAGACTGATTTCCGGCGGTGCCCGCGGGGCCCAGAGCCCTGCGCGAGTCCCCCGAACTCGCATCGAGACCTCCCCGAGGAGGACTCCGCCGAGCCTGGGGTGTGCCGCCGCTCGAGGCTCGGAGAGTACGACGTTCGGAGCACTGTGCGCTCGCGCATCACCACCTTCAGCAAGTCCAACCGGCTCATGGCCGTCCTCGGCGCCACCGTCGCCCTGGCCCTGGTCGGGACCACCGTCGGATACGCCGCGATGACCAAGGACGTGACGCTGACCCTCGACGGTCGCAGCACTCAGGTCAGCGCCATGGGCGCCACGGTCGGTGACGTCCTCGAGTCCGAGGGGATCACCCTCACCGACAAGGACCTCGTGGCGCCTGCGGTGACCGAGACGGTCAACGACGGCTCCAAGATCACCGTCCAGTTCGGTCGCCCGCTCGAGCTGAGCATCGACGGGTCCGCCCGGACATACTGGGTCAACTCCACCGACGTCGATGGCGCCCTCGCCGAGATCGGCCGCCGATTCAGCGGCGCCGACCTCTCCACGAGCCGCAGCGCCGCGATCGGTCGCGACGGGCTTGCGCTCGACGTCGTCACCCCCAAGACCGTGCACGTCACCATCGCCGACAAGCGCACCCGCAAGAAGACGGTGGCCGCGCTGACCGTCAGCGACGTGCTGGCCCAACTCGGCGTCACCCTCGATGAGCACGACAAGGTGCGCCCGAGCCTCGAGACCGTCGTGGAGTCCGGCGACAAGATCGTCTACACCGACTTCCGGGTCACCGAGAAGGACGTCGACGGCGAAGTCATCAAGTACGCCACCATCGAGCGCACCGACGACTCGATGACCAAGGGCGAGACCGAGGTCATCCGCGAGGGCCGCAACGGCGTACGCGACGTCACCTACGAACTCGTCTTCCGCAACGGCACCCTCGTCAAGCGCAAGGTCCTCTCGCAGGACGTCTCGCGCAAGGCCGTGCCCGCGATCGTGCGCGTCGGCACTGCCGAGCCCGCGAACTTCGCTGGCGGCGACACCGTGTGGGACCGCCTTGCGCAGTGCGAGTCGGGTGGCAACTGGGCGATCAACACCGGCAACGGCTACTACGGCGGGCTGCAGTTCAGCGCCTCGACGTGGGCATCCGTGGGCGGTACGGGCCTGCCCCACCAGCACAGCCGCGAGGAGCAGATCAAGCGTGGTCGCATCCTCCAGGCGCGTGCAGGCTGGGGTCAGTGGCCGCACTGCGCGAGCCGACTCGGCCTGCTCTGAGGCCGAGACCCTGCGCGCACTAGGCTGCACCGCATGACCAACGCACCGGCCGGCCCTCGACTTCTGGGGCCGGCCGACGTGCGTCAGCTCGCGGACCGCCTCGACCTGCGCCCGACCAAGCAGCGCGGGCAGAACTTCGTGATCGACGCCAACACGGTGCGCCGCATCGTGCGCGAGTCGCAGATCAGCGCGGACGACGTCGTCGTGGAGGTGGGTCCGGGACTGGGCTCGCTCACCCTCGCGCTGCTCGAGGTGGCGCGCCGCGTCATCGCCGTCGAGGTCGACCCCGTGCTCGCCGGGCTGCTGCCCGAGACGATCGCCACGTACGCCCCCGGCCAGGTCGACGCCTTCGAGGTGGTCCTCGACGACGCCATGCGGATCACCGAGATCCCCGGCCCGCCGCCGACCGCGCTGGTGGCCAACCTGCCCTACAACGTCTCCGTCCCGGTCCTCATCCACATGCTCACGCTGCTGCCCTCGCTGGAGCGTGGCCTCGTGATGGTCCAGGCGGAGGTGGCTGACCGGCTGGCGGCCCGCCCCGGCAACAAGGTGTACGGCGTGCCCAGCGTCAAGGCGGCGTGGTTCGCAGACGTACGACGCGCGGGTGCGATCGGGCGCAACGTCTTCTGGCCCGCCCCCAACGTCGACTCCGGGCTCGTGGCCTGGACGCGGCGCGAACCGCCGGCCACGACCGCGACGCGCGAACAGGTCTTCGCCGTCGTCGACGCCGCGTTCGCCCAGCGTCGCAAGCAGCTCAAGGCAGCCCTCAAGTCCCTCGTCGGCTCCTCCGAGGCGGCGGCCGCGGCGATCACGGCGGCCGGGATCGACCCGACGGTGCGTGGGGAGATGCTCGACGTGGGTGACTTCGCCGCAGTGGCCGAGCAACTGACGTGGTGACCCCGACGACCGTGCGGGCCGCCGCGAAGATCAACCTGCACCTCGCGGTGGGGGCGCCGCGACCGGACGGCTTCCACCCGATCGACACCGTCTACCACGCGCTCGGGCTCTACGACGCGGTCACGATTCTGCCGAGCCCCACGCCGGGGGTGAGCCTCACGCTCGCCTCCGCGTCGTACGTCGACGCCGCGGGGGTTCCGCTCGACGCGAGCAACATCGTGGCGAAGGCCGCGGACCTGCTCGCCGCGCGTCTGGGCGTCGACCTGACGCGTACGGGCGTCGAGGTCCACATCGACAAGACGATCCCCGTGGCGGGAGGGATGGCGGGCGGCTCGGCTGACGCCGCCGCCGCGTTGCAGGCCCTGCACCTGGCATGGGGCGGGACGCTGTCGCCGGCCGAGCTCCACGAGGTGGCGGCCGAGTTGGGCAGCGACGTGCCGTTCGCCCTCGTCGGAGGCACCGCGCGGGGCCTGGGGCGGGGCGAGATCGTGGAGGCTGTGCCCGACACCGGGTCCTACGACTGGGTCGTGGTGCCGTCCTCGGAGGGCCTCTCGACGCCGGCGGTCTACCGCCACTTCGACGCGATGTTCCCTTCGGCGGACCCGGTGCCGGCGGCCCCCGACGCCCTGCTGGCGGCGTTGGCCTCAGGCGATGCGCGGGCCGTGGCTGCGTGCCTGCGCAACGACCTCGCGGCGGCCGCTGTCGACCTCCGCCCCCAGTTGGGGGAGCTGATCGAGCGCGGGGAGGCCGCGGGGGCGCTGCGCGGGATGGTCAGCGGATCCGGCCCCACGGTCGTCTTCCTGTGCGCCTCGCCGGAGCAGGCGAAGCAGGTGGCACACGAGCTGAGGGCCACGCACCCGATCGTTCTGGTGGCGGCTTCCGCCGGCTCGTAGCCGCACGTCCGCAAGGTCCTGAATGGCCCCGCGCACGCGCTGCGGTGGGGAATGTGTCGTCCGAATACGCCGCGCGGGGTTGGCCTGCGAGAATGGGGAGGACATGGCGAACCTGATCAACCTCGAGCGCGTCTCGAAGTCCTACGGCATCCGGCCCCTGCTCGACGACGTCTCGCTGGGGATCTCCTTGGGCGAACGCGTGGGCATCGTGGGCCGCAACGGCGACGGCAAGACCACGCTGCTGGAGGTCATGACCGGCATTGAGGAGCCCGACACGGGCCGCGTCTCCCGAGCCCGCGGCATCGAGATCGGCTACCTGCACCAGGGCGACGAGCTCGTCGACTCCCACTCCGTGCGCGAAGCCGTGCTCCGGGGCCGCGCCGACCACGAATGGGCGGGGGACGCGACCACCCGCCAGGTCGTCACCGAACTCCTCGCCGGCATCGAGCTCGACCGGGCCGTCCTCGGCTTGTCGGGCGGTGAGCGTCGACGGTGCGCGCTGGCGGCGCTGCTGCTGAGCCCGCACGACCTGATCATCCTGGACGAGCCGACCAACCACCTGGACGTCGAGGCGGTCGCATGGCTCGCCGAGCACCTCGTCACGTTGCCCTCCGCGCTCATCGTGGTCACCCACGACCGGTGGTTCCTCGACGCGGTGTGCCAGCAGACGTGGGAGGTCCACGACGGCGCCGTCGATTCGTACGAGGGCGGCTACGCGGCCTTCGTGCTCGCCAAGGCTGAGCGCCAGCGGCAGGCAGCCGCCTCGGAAGTGCGTCGCCAGAACCTCATCCGCAAGGAGCTGGCCTGGCTGCGTCGGGGCGCGCCGGCGCGGACGTCCAAGCCCAAGTTCCGCATCGACGCCGCGAACGCCCTGATCTCGGACGTGCCCGAACCGCGCGACCGGCTGGAGCTGCAGCGGTTTGCCACCCAGCGACTCGGCAAGGACGTGATCGACGTTGAGGACGTCGACCTCGCGCGCGGTGAGAAGGTCCTGCTTGACCACGCGACGTGGCGCATCGGGCCGGGGGAGCGGATCGGGATCGTGGGCGTCAACGGCGCCGGCAAGACCTCACTCCTCACCCTGCTGGCCGGCACGCTGGCGCCCCAACACGGTCGGGTGAAGCACGGCCGCACGGTGGCGCTCGAGCACCTCACCCAGGCGATCGACGAGGTCGATCCTCAGGCGCGGGTCCTGGCGTCGGTCGAGAGCGTACGACGGGTCTCGCGCACCCTCGACGGCCAGGAACTGTCCGCGACGTCGCTGCTGGAGCGGTTCGGCTTCACGGGCGACCGGCTCACGGCTCGGCTGGGGGACCTGTCGGGTGGCGAGCGCCGGCGCTTCCAGTTGCTGATGCTGCTGCTGGCCGAGCCCAACGTGCTCCTGCTCGACGAGCCCACCAACGACCTCGACATCGACACCCTCAACGTGCTCGAGGACTTCCTTGACTCGTGGCCGGGGACGCTCGTCGTGGTCAGCCACGACCGCTACTTCCTCGAGCGCGTCACCGACTCCGTCGTCGCCCTGCTGGGAGACGGTCAGGTGTCGATGCTGCCGCGAGGCGTGGACGAATACCTCGAGCGCCGCGCAGCGCTCATGTCGCCACCGGAGCCCGTACGTCCCCCCGCCGCCCCGACGCCCCCGGCCTCAGCGCAGGCCGGGACTCCCAAGGCCCGGGCGGGCTCGGCGGAGGACCGTGCGGCGCGCAAGGTGCTGGCGAGGGTCGAGAAGCGGCTGGAGCGGATCGCGGAGGAGGAGGCCCGGCTCGAGGCAGAGATGGCCGCCCACCTCACGGACTACGAGAAGCTCGCCGACCTCGGGCAGCAGATGTCCTCACTGGCCTCCGAGAAGGAGGAGCTCGAGCTGGAGTGGCTCGAGGCTTCTGAGGTTATCGAGTAGCAGCCGGCCGCGTCATCGCCGTACGCGGATGACCACGCGGCCTCGGGCCAGCACGGTGCCTTCCTCGGTGAGGTACTGCACGCGGACCACGAGGCGCTTCCTCGCCAGGTCGCGGTGACTCAGGGGACGCAGCCGGATGCGTGCGCGCCCGGCGCTCAGGGACTGGGTCGTGTGGCGACGGCCCGCCGAGATGCGTACCCGTGCTGCCGACGGGGTTGACGGGTCGCGGACGACCACGCGGACCCGGGGACGTTCCCCGACGCGTGCCGTGCGTGGCGCGCGTACGGTCATGGTGATCCGGGCAGGTGCCGGGGTCGGGGGAACGCTGGGAGTGACGCCGGGAGTGACGCTGGGCGGGGGCGTCGGGGTGAGTGTCGGTGGCGGGTCCACGGTCACTGTCGTCGTGGCGCTCGAGGAGTGCCAGGAGGGGCCGGAGGGAACGTACGTGACGGTGTACGCGCCCGGCCCGAGGGGAGCATCGACGTGCGTCCACTGGGCGCCACCGCCGACGAGGGTCCGCGTGGCGAGGAGCTCGCCGTCGCGGGAGAACGTGATCGCGCCCTGGGCGTGAGGGTCGACGGCCGCGATCACGGTGACGTCGCGCCCGGTGACGCTGGCGGTGACCGTGGTCGTGGTGGCCAGCGGCTCGGCCGAGCACCCGCTGCTGGCGAACGTGTAGGTCCCCAGGCTGCCGTAGTCGGTGTATCCCGTGCTGGCGTCGGCGATCCCGACCCCGTCGATGCTGATCGCGTGGTCCCCGTGCAGGGTGCCGCTCCACGTGGCGCCCAACCCGGTGGCGGTCGGGCCCGCGGCTGCCGCGACGGTGGGATTGACGGTGGCAACGACCTGGCCGGTGGAGTCGAGGACGGACAGTTCGATGTCCAGGTTCGGCCCCACCGGGGCTGGTGAGGCGGTGATCGTGACCGGTCCGTCGCAGCGGCCGAGGCGCCAGGTGTCCACGTCCTCGCGCGTTGTGATGACGCCTGACCCCGCGGCCGCCACCGAGGCGTCATCGACCGTGGCGGCGGCCTCGTCGGCGCGCACCGGAGCCTTGCCCGCGATGACGGCGAGGTCGTCCTGGGCCTGGGTGGCGCCCGCGTACTCGCCGCGGCTCCACTGGGTGACGGGGTGGAGGTACCCGGACCCCATGATGGGTGCCCACGGTGTGTGTCCGGTGTAGTACGTGGCCTCGCCCTGGCCGTCGTGCAGGAGCCCGGCGTTGTGGCCGACCTCGTGACTGATCACTTCGGCGATCACCTGGGAGCGGGTGCCCAGGCGGGCAGAGAACACGAACGCTGGGCGGGTGGCGGTGGAGGTGCCCCACGCGTCGATGTACGCGATGCCGCCGCACAGGGTCGCGTCGCACATCGCCTGGGGCAGGGTGTCGCTGTCGGTGATCACGGCGTGGGAGCCCCGCCACGTGCCGCTCGGCTCCTCGGTCGTGACGTCGATGTCGAAGGGCGCGAAGTCCTCGGCGACCTGGGCCCAGATCTGCTGGATCAGGGCGCGGCGCTCGGGGTCGCCGACGGGCTCACCCCCACGCTTGGGCGTCCATCCGGGGTGCGCGCCGACCGAGCCGGGTCGCGTGGAGGCCCAGGCAGAGGCGGGTGTGACCTCGAAGCCGTCGAAATCGAGGAACACCGCCGACCCGGCGCCCGGGAGCGAGTGGAGGGCAAAGGTCTCGTCGAGTGCCAGGGCGGCGCCGCTGATCTGGGGCTGCGCCTGCGCTGTGGCCGCGAGGGGCATCAGGGGCTCCGTGACGAAGAGCCGGCCTTGCCGGTCGAGGTGGGTGGTCGGGTCCGTACGCAGCAGTCGCTCCAGTTGGTCCGACGCCAACTCAGTGCCCGGGGCGAGGTGGCCCACGGTATCCGTGCCGTACGACGGGAGCGCCAGCGCGCCGGCCATCACGGCCGTGCCCAGAGTGGCCACGAGCCATCGCCGCAGTCTGCTCATCGTGCCCCTTCCCCCAGTCCACGACCGTAGGGGAGTGGCGAGGTGATCTCAGGACTTTGGAGACATTGACCCACAGCGTCAGGGCCGGGGCTCATCGTCGTACGCGGATGGTCGCCCTGGCGCGGCTCTCCTGGACGGTCGGCGACCCCGCGTACGTCACGGTGAGTCGCAGCTTGCCGCGCTTGAGGTGGACGCGCCCGATCCGCTGCGGCAGTCGCAACGAGACCCTGTCACCGGCGATGGGATAGGTGCGGAAGACGCCGCGGTACTTCACGATGAGCGTTCCGGTGGCTGCCTGGCCGGGGCTGCTCAGGCGGATCTTGAGCCGCGGTCGGGTGCCGAGGCGAGCCGTACGGGGGGCCGAGATCGTCAGGGTCGAGGTCGCTCGTGAGCCGGGCGCGGGCGCAGGGAGCGTGGGTGTGGGCTGGGAAGGAACCCCGCCCTCGGGCGCCGTGATGTTCACCGTCGCGGACGTGGTGGAGCTCAGGAGCAGGTCGGTGGAGGGGACGAACTCCGCGGCGATCACATGCCGCCCCACCGGCAACGTGCCACTGGCGTTGGCGGTGCCCGCGGCGTCGATCTCGCTGCGCGCGATCTCGATGGAACCGAGGCGGAACACCACCGTCCCGGTCGGGGCCGGACCCTCGCCGGTGCCGGACACCCGGGCGTGCAACGCGACGGTGGATCCGCTCGTCGCGGGCGTCAGCGAGGTCGTCGTCGCTGCGGGCACGGGGACGCGCGCAGTCGCGCTGGCGCCATTGACCGAGCCCGTGCTGGTGCCGTGGATGGTGACGGTCTGAGCGGTGCCCCGGGGCAGGCCGCTGAAGGTGACCCGACGAGTGTCCGCGCTCACCGTGCGGACGACCGATCCCAGACGCACCGTGTAGGAGGTGGTGGGAGTGCGCGCCTGGGGCGCATCCCACGTGATGACCACTTCGTTGGCAGCGAGGTCCCACGTGGGGCGAATGTTCCGCACGGGCCCCGGCGGGATCACGCTGGTGTCGCAGCCCGTGACCTCGAGGCGATAGCCCCCGATGCTGCCGTAGTCGTCATAGCTCGTGCGAGGGTCGCCGGCGCCGGCGCCGTTGATACGTACGTAGGTGATGCCGTTGAGTTGGCCCGCCCACTCGGCGCTCATGCCAAACGCGCTGTTCGCGCTGTTCTTCTCCACGGGGGGATTGACTCCGGCCAACCAGGTGCCGGCAGCGTTGAAGAGTTGAAGGTCGACGTCGAGGCTCTGGCCGTACCCGTCGGTGTATGCCTTCACCGACACGTCCCCAGAGCACCGGCCGATGTTCCACATGTCCACGTCCTCGCGCGTGGTGATGTAGGCCAACGGCACGGGCGAGGAAGCGTGTTCTCTGTGTTCGGAGGTCTCGTCGGTGGTGAGACCGGCCTTGGCCGCGATCAGGGCGACGTCGTCCTGATCCGGGCGGCTGGCGTCGGAGTACGTACCGTGGCTCCACTGGACCACGGGTTCGGTGTAGCTGGTTCCCATGATGGGAGCCCACGGGGCATGGCCCGGGTAGTACTCCTGGCTTGAGGTCCCGTCGTGGTATAGCCCGAAGTTGTGCCCGATCTCATGGGCGGCGACGTCGCCGACGTTCTTGGCGAGGCCTTGCAGGGAGCCAGGGAAAACGAAGGCTGGCCTGGGCGCGGTGTCAGTGCCCCACGCATTGAGGTACGCGATCCCGCCGCATTGCTGGCTGCACAGGGCGTTGTGAAGCCCGTCGTCCTGGACAAACGCCACGTGCGAACCGCTCCAGGTCCCCGTGGGGCTTTCGGTCGTGACGTCGACGTCGAAGGCTGAGAAGTACGACCTGACGTACTCATACGTCAGGAGCATCATGATCGCGTCGACGGCGCTGACCACGGGTCCATCTCCGGCGAGGTCCCAGCCACCCAGCGTGCCTGCCGAGGCGTCCCCGTGGATGACCCACGTGGATGAGGCGGGCAGGGTGTAGCCGTCGAAGTCCAGATAGATCGTGTGGGGGCGCCAGGCTTGGAGTGCATCTGCCCCACGTCGTCGATACTCGCCACGTTGTTCCCCACAGGGGGCTCGACGGGGGCTGTCGCCTCTGGCAGGGGAGCCGGGGCCGGGTCGACCGCGTACAGGCGTCCCGCGCGGTCCAGCCACATGGTGTCGTCCTCGCGCAGGAGCCTCGAGAGCTCCTTGGGCGTCGTGTTGTTGAGGGCGGCCGCGGCGCTGAGGTCGTCCCCGAGTGCACGCAGTGCCGCACGACCCTGCGCCGGTTCGCTCAGCATCTGGGCGTCACCGCTCGTCGCCGTGACGGATGCTCGCTCCTCGCTGTCCACCGCGGTGGCAGGCGCGGTGCCCGCGACGGTGGCGGCGAGCAGCGCGGCGCACATCAGGCGTGCGGACATGGTGGTACGGATCCGAGACATCGTTGGCCTTCCCCCTGGAAACGATGGCGCTGAACCTAGCGGGTCCCAGCGTTCGGGGGAGGCGTTGTCCGAAATCAGCTGAACGGTGTCAGCAGGGTGCGCAGCAGGTGCGCCAGCTGGCGGCGTTGGCTCTCGTCCAGGTCGCCGAGGATCTCGGCCTCAGCGGCGAGGAGTGCGGTGAAGGCGCCGTCCACGGCGTCCTTGCCCTCAGCGGTGAGCCGTACGAGCACGCCGCGCCGGTCGTGCGGGTCGGGGAGGCGCTCCACGAATCCCCGGGCGGCAAGGCGGTCCACTCGGTTGGTCATGGTCCCGCTGGTCACCAGGGTTTCGCGCAGCAGCTTGCCCGGGGAGAGCTCGTACGGGTCACCCGCGCGCCGCAGCGCCGCGAGGACGTCGAACTCCCAGGACTCGATGTGGTGGGCGGTGAAGGCGTCGCGGCGGGCGAGATCGAGGTGCCGGGAGAGCCGGCTGATGCGGGAGAACACCTCCACGGGAGCGAGGTCGAGGTCGCTGCGCTCCCGCGCCCACGCCTCGACCAGGTCGTCCACCTCATCGCGCATGGCACCAGTGTGCCAGAACGGTCGAGAATCTTGACATCGAGACAATGGCGGTGGGCGCACACCCCGCTGGTTGAGCTTGTCGAAACCACGACCCGCTGGTTGAGCCTGTCGAAACCTCGACCCGCTGGTTGAGCTTGTCGAAACCAGGTCTCGACAGGCTCGACCAACGGATGGTCTCGACAGGCTCGACCAACGGACGGTCTCGACGGGCGGACGGTCTCGACAGGCTCGACCACCGGAGGGTCTCGACAGGCTCGACCAACGGACGGGCGGAGCGGGAGTGGCGATCAGACCTGCTTGCCGGCTTGGTCTCCGGCCGCGCCGAACGCCGTGGGCGTGATGATCTTCTTCTCCCCGACCCAGCGCTGCTGGAGCTTGGTGGCCAGCCAAGTCAGGAGCAGGTTGACCACGATGTAGATCACGCTGATCACGATGATCGTCGGCACGTGGTTCTGGAACTGCGGGAAGATCTGCTTGGCGATGCGCGTCAGACCCACGCCGGTGATGACGTAGCCGAGGCTCGTGTCCTTCAGCGCCACGACGCACTGGCTGATCAGGGCCGGGATCATGATCTTGACTGCTTGGGGAAGCAGCACCTGCATCATCACCTGCGTCTTGCGCATGCCGATCGCGTACGCGGCCTCGGCTTGGCCCGAGGGCACCGCGAGGATGCCCGCCCGGAAGACCTCGGCCAGCACGGCGCCGTTGTAGAGCGTCAGCGCGAGGACCACCGACCAGAAGGCCCGGCTCGAGATCGGGTCCACCGAGCTGAAGATGGCGTAGAAGCAGAAGACCATGAGCAGGATGACGGGCACGGCGCGGAAGAACTCCACGACCAGCCAGCACGGCCACCGAACCCACGCGTGGTCGGACAGCTTGCCGATGCCGAACGCCAGCCCGAAGGTCACCGCCGCGATGATGGCGAAGAACGCCATCTGCAAGGTGGTCAGCAACCCGTCGACGAGGATCGCCTCGATGTAGCGGGGCGTCAGGAACGGCTCCCACTTCTCGTACGCGAACTGGCCCGTCTCGTTGAGCCGGTACAGGGCGAAGACGACCAGGGCGGCGAGCGCCACAGCGGTGAGGATCGTGTACGTACGGTGCCGCGCCCGGGTCTTGGGGCCCGGGGTGTCAAAGAGGACTGAGGCGGACATCAGGCGATCCTCCAACGGCGCTCGAGCCGGATCGAGGCGAAGGAGACAACCTCGACCAGGACGATGTAGATGATCGCGAAGGCCAGGAAGATGCCCCACCGTTCGTCGGCATGGTCATTGGTGAACGCCTTCATCTGGGCGGCAGCCTCGATGACGCCGAAGCTGCCGGCGACCGAGGTGTTCTTGAGCAGTGCGATGAGGGTGCTGGCCAGGGGCGGCACGCTGGCGCGGAACGCCTGGGGGAGTACGACGTGCAGCAGGACGCCCGAGAAGGGGAGCCCGATCGCACGCGCTGCCTCCGCCTGTCCCATCGACACGGCATTGACGCCCGAACGCAGCGCCTCGCACACGAAGGCGGACGTGTAGAGCGTCAGCGCCACCACGGCGGCCGTGAAGAACGAGGTGAAGTCGAAGGGGCCGATGTGGATGCTCACCCACGTGAAGCGCAGGCTGTCGAAGACCTTGCCCGCGCCGTACTGCAGGAACATGAAGATCATGACGAGCGGGGTGTTGCGCACGATCGTCACGTACGCGGTGCCCACCGTGCGCAGCACGGAAATGGGCCCGACCCGGCACGCGGCCAGAAGCGTCCCGCCGATCACGGAGAAGAACCCCGAGACCAGGAACAGGAACGCCGTGTACCCGAACGCCTTGGCGACCAGGTCGGGGTTGTCGAGGATGACCTCCACGTGACTCCCCTCGTCGAAGGTGGTGCCGGCGGCCGCTGGGTCGGCGGCCGCCGGCGCAGAATCGTCAGTCGGTCAGGAACAGGCGTCCATCGTGGGGAACTCCGGCGTCTCGCTGCCGGACTTGCCCAAGGTCGCCTCGAACGCTGCGGCCCAGTCGCCGTCCTCGTTCGCCTCCGTCAGGGTGTCCACGATCCACTGGCACATCTCCGGACGGTCCTTGGAGTAGCCGACACCGATGCGCTCCTCGGAGAACGCGTCGCCCACCACCTTGAGGTCACCCTCGTTCTGGGCGGCGTACCCCATCAGGATCGAGCCGTCCGTGGACATGGCCTCCACGGTCCCGTCGAGGACCTTCTCGACGCATTCGGAGTAGGTGTCGAAGCCGACGGGCTTCATGCCCTCTGCCTTCACGTTGTCCAGCGAGGTCGAACCCGTCACGGAGCAGACTTCCTTGCCGGCCAGATCGGCGGTGCTCTCCACGCTCGAGTCGGCCTTCACCAGCAGCTGCTGGCCGGTGACCATGTACGGACCTGCCTGCCCGACGACCATGCGGCGCTCGTCGGTGATCGAGTACGAGGCCAGCACGATGTCGACGGTGCCGTCCTCGAGGAACGGCTCGCGGTTGTCGGAGATGGTCTCGACGTACTGCACCTTGGAGGTGTCCTCGGGGTCGATGCCGAGGCTGGCCACCAGGATCTTGGCCATCTCGATGTCGAAGCCCGCGGGCATGTCCTCGGCCGCGTCCTTGAAGCCCAGGCCGGGCTGGTCGTACTTGACGCCGACCTTGATGGTGCCGGCCTCGGCCAGCTCCTTCATCCGGGTGCCGTCGTCGAACTCGTCGGCCGCGTTCTCGGCGACGTCGACGTCGACGCCCTCGTCGTCGCTCCCGGCGTCACCGCAGGCTCCCAGGGCCAGCGTCAGACCCGCAATCGCAACTACTGCCTTCAACCTGGTGAATTTCATCCTTGCTCTCCTTGGTTCGCGGCCCGAGCCGGTGGTGGGTTTCTGGGGATGTGTCGTTGTGCGACAAGCACGCTCAGTGCTTGAGGATCTTGCCGAGGAAGTCCTTGGCGCGGTCGCTGCTGGGATGGGTGAAGAACTCCTCGGGGGTGTTCTCCTCGACGATCGCTCCGTCGGCCATGAAGACCACGCGGTCGGCGGCCGTACGGGCGAAGCCCATCTCGTGGGTCACCACGACCATCGTCATCCCGCGCTCTGCGAGACGGACCATGACGTCGAGGACCTCCTTGATCATCTCCGGGTCCAGGGCGGAGGTGGGCTCGTCGAAGAGCATCACCTTCGGGTCCATCGCCAGGGCGCGCGCGATCGCGACGCGCTGCTGCTGCCCTCCGGAGAGTTGGGCGGGGTACTTCTCCGCCTGGTGCCCCACGCCGACGCGCTCCAAGAGGTCGCGGGCCGTCTTCTCGGCCTCGGCCTTGGACAGCTTGCGGACCTTGATGGGCCCCAGCATCACGTTCTCGAGGATCGTCTTGTGGGCGAAGAGGTTGAAGCTCTGGAAGACCATCCCGACCTCGGCGCGCAGCGCGGCCAGGGCCTTGCCCTCGGCCGGGAGCGGCTGCCCGTCCAGCGTGATCGTGCCGGAGTCGATGGTTTCGAGGCGGTTGATGGTCCGGCACAGCGTCGACTTGCCCGACCCGGACGGCCCGATGACGACCACGACCTCGCCGCGCTTGACGGTGAGATTGATGTCCTTGAGGGCATGCATCTGGCCGAAGTGCTTGTTGACCGCACTCAGGACGACAAGGTCGTCCGATCCGGTCGCGGGGCTCTGGTCAGTGGCAGCCATGCAGGCAACCTAGCCTCATCTAGCCGCCCGGGGCCACGTTTGCATGGTCATTGCGGGCCACTGTTATGCGGGCGTGACCCATCCGTACGGATCAGGCTCAGCAGCCGCGCACGCGCTCCGCCACGCATCGGTCGTGGCCCTTGCCGCCATCTGCGCGGTCGCGGCCGGGCCCACCGAGAAGTACGTCGCGGCCGTCGCGCCCCATCAACTCGTCGTTGCCAGAGCCGCCCAGGATCCGGTCGGGGCCGGGCCCGCCGCGCAGGACGTCGTTGCCAGCCCCACCCCTGATGGTGGCGCGGGGGACGCATTCGAAGCGGTTCTTGAACGCCACGTCCGGGCCGAGCCACGCCGTGTCGTTGCCACCTCGAGCGTCGATGTCCACGCGACAGCCGGTCGCCTCGATGGCGTCCATCCGGTCCGATCCGCGGTACCGGACGCGTGGCGCGACGAGTTGGATGTGCTGGAAGCTGGCGAGGTGGGAGCGTGCGTCGCCGGCCGGCTGACGGTGCACCAGTTCGTCCTTGCGCACGTCCAGAGCCAGGGCCCCCGATCCGGTGGCTGTGACCAGGAAGTCCGGGCCGTCGCCGCCGACCACGCTGGAGCCCGCCGCCGGGGCGGGCGAGATGTACAGCGAGTCGGCGCCGCCGCCGAGGTCGATGGCGTACGTGGTGGCACCCTCGAGCGCTTCCACGAGCAGGAAGTCCTCGTCGTCGGAGCCCACGTACGACAGGCTCGGCACCCTGGCCGCGCTGACGTTGAATGCCAGCGCAGAGGTGGCCTGCACGCGCACTTCACCGTCGATCTTCACGGTCCCCCGCGAGTTGTCGATCTCGTATGCTCCCGACCGGCTCAGGTGCACCCACCCGCCGGGCGCATCGATGGCGACGGTCCCGGAGTCTCCCGTGACGCAGATGACGTCTGGGCCGCCGCCGCCCACCACCGACGTCGCGGAGCCAGTGATGATCCGGTCGGGGCCTTCCGTGCCGACGACGGTCTCCGACGTGCCCACGATCGTGGCCGGCTTCCCATCGCACATCTCGGCCCCCGATGCCGGTGGCGGCGACACGACGGCGCCGAAGAACACGGACGGGAGCAGGATGGTGATGGCCGACGGGATGTTCGATCTCATGAGTGACCTCTCGTGGGTGAGCGGCGCGAGCCGCCAGTGTGGGGCAGTCTTGCCGACCGCGCGGTCGGGTTCTGCGATGTGCCCTCCATCGCCGTACCCTGAGCAGGTCATGACTGAAACACTCGCCACCCAGCCGCGCACCTACGAGGTCAAGACTTACGGGTGCCAGATGAATGTTCACGACTCCGAGCGATTGACGGGGTTGCTGGAGGACGCCGGCTACGTCGCGGCCCCCGAGGGCGAGCAGGCGGACGTCGTCGTGTTCAACACGTGCGCGGTGCGCGAGAACGCGGACAACAAGTTGTACGGCAACCTCGGCCACCTCGCGCCGGTCAAGGCCAAGAAGCCCGACCTGCAGATTGCAGTCGGCGGCTGCATGGCGCAGAAGGACCGGGACACGATCGTCAAGAAGGCCCCCTGGGTCGACGTCGTCTTCGGGACGCACAACATCGGCTCGTTGCCCGCGCTGCTGGACCGCGCCCGCTCGCAGGAGGCGGCGCAGGTCGAGATCCTCGAGTCGCTGTCGGTCTTCCCCTCCACGCTGCCCACCAAGCGCGACTCCGCGTACGCCGCATGGGTGTCGATCTCGGTCGGCTGCAACAACACGTGCACCTTCTGCATCGTCCCGTCGTTGCGCGGCAAGGAGACCGACCGCCGCCCCGGCGACATCCTCGCCGAGATCCGCGCCCTGGTCGCGGAGGGCGTCACGGAGGTGACCCTGCTCGGCCAGAACGTCAACGCGTACGGCGTGGAGTTCGGCGACCGGCAGGCGTTCTCCAAGCTGCTGAGGGCCTGCGGCGAGATCGAGGGCCTGGAGCGCGTGCGCTTCACCAGCCCGCACCCCGCCGAGTTCACCGACGACGTCATCGAGGCGATGGCCACGACCCCCAACGTGATGCCGCAGCTGCACATGCCGCTGCAGTCGGGCTCCGACGTCGTGCTCAAGGCGATGCGCCGTTCGTACCGCCAGAAGAAGTTCCTCGGCATCCTCGAGCGCGTGCGCGAGGCCATGCCCGACGCGGCGATCTCCACCGACATCATCGTTGGCTTCCCCGGTGAGACGGAGGAGGACTTCTTGGAGACGCTCAAGGTGGTCCGTGAGGCGCGCTTCGCGCAGGCGTACACCTTCCAGTACTCGATCCGCCCCGGAACCCCGGCGGCGACGATGCCGGACCAGATCGCGCCCGAGGTGGTCAAGGACCGCTACCAGCGTCTCGTCGCGCTGGTGGAGGAGATCAGCTGGGATGAGAACAAGGCGCGCATCGGCGCGACGGTCGAGCTCATGGTGTCCGAGGGGGAGGGCCGCAAGGACGGCGCCACCGCTCGGCTGTCCGGCCGCGGCCCCGACAACCGGCTCGTGCACTTCTCGCCCGACTTCTCCGAGGTCGAGGGCGACGCGGTCCGTCCCGGGGACATGGTCACCGTGCAGATCACCAAGGCGGCGCCGCACCACCTGATCGCGGACGGCCCCGTGTTGTCGCTGCGCCGCACCCGCGCCGGCGACGCGTGGGAGCGTCGGACGTCCGATCCCGCCCCCAGCAAGGGAGTGGGGCTCGGGATGCCGGCCGTGGGCGTGCCCGCTCCGCTGCCGGACGCTCCGGCCTGCTCGTAGTCACAAGGCCGCGCGAGGTCAGGCCGGGGGCTCGGGTGAACCGTCCTCGGAGACCTGGCCGGCCTCCTTGTTCGCCTCCTCGTCGGCCTGGCCCGAGGGTTCCTGCTGCTTGTCGTCGTCCGCCGCAATCTCGTCGGGCAGCGTGTCCTTGACGCCTGGGTTGCGCTCCGGATCCAGGTCACGCGGCTGACCCCGGTCCTGGGGGTCATCAGGCAGCGCGTCGGGGCCGCCCGGCTTGAGAATGGGCTTCTCGGCGATGGGTTCGGGGTGATCGCTCATCTGTCCGTTCTACCGAGCAACCCGGCTGGAGGGAACCCCTCAGAAGCCGTAGCCGACGTACGAGGGCTCCAGGTCGAGCCGTGACAGCGCCACCGCCTCGTGCGGCACCATCGGGGTGGGGAGCGCGTCGAGCGGGAACCACTCGAGGGCTGATGCCTTGGCGGTTTCGACGATCCTCGGCTCACCGTTCCACGTGCGCGCCGAGAAGAAGAAGTCGACCCGCTCCTCGATGGCCACCGTGTGCTGGGTGCGCTGCATGACGAGCTCGAAGCGCAGGTCGAGGGCCGTGATCCCCAGTTCCTCGGTCAGCTCGCGCTGGGCCGCGGTGACAGCGTCCTCGCCGCGCTCGACGTGCCCAGCAGCCCCGGCCGCCCAGTGCCCCGCCATGTACGGGACCTCTCCGCGCCGCTGCAGCAGGACCTCGGTCCCGCGGGGGCTCTCCCGGAGCAGGTAGACGTACGACGCCGGGACCACCGCGAACCGCGGGGCCCCGGCGTCGGCGTCAGCACTCACTTGATGTCGTCGTTCTTGCCGTCCAGCTTGTCCAGCACGTCCTTGGCCTTGTCGAGGCCCGCGTCGATCTTGTCGGAGTGCTTGTTGCCGGTCTTGGCGTTGATCGTGTCCGCTGCCTTGTCGAGGCCGTCGGAGATCTTGTCGCCGTGCTTGTCCACGGCGTCGGTCAGCTTGTTCTTGGCGTCGTCCAGGAAACCCACGGGTGCTCCTTCGATCCAGTGGCCCCGATGGCCACCGTGCACTCAGACCCTAATCGCCCTGAGAGAATGCTGTCGTGAGCGTCCTCCCCCCAGTTCTCGCCGTGGTCGGAGCGACGGCTGCTGGCAAGACCGGACTCAGCCTGGATCTTGCGGAGCGGTTGGGTGGCGAGGTCATCAACACGGACGCGATGCAGTTCTACCGGGGCATGGACATCGGTACCGCGAAGCTGCCCATGGCCGAGCGACGGGGCATCACTCACCACCTCCTCGACTGCTTGGACGTGGCCGAACCGGCATCGGTGGCGCAGTTCCAGGAGTGGGCGCGTACGACGGTGGGAGCGTTGCGCGGCCGCGGGGTGGTGCCCGTCCTGGTCGGCGGCTCGGCGCTGTACGTACGTGCGGTTCTGGACCATTTCGAGTTCCCGGGCACCGACGACGCACTCCGCGCCGATCTTGAGGCCGAGGCCGAGCGGGTCGGAGCGGCCGCCATGCATGCTCGGCTTGAGGCCGTCGATGCCCAGGCCGCAGCGGGCATCCTGCCGGAGAACACGCGCCGGGTGGTGCGTGCGCTCGAAGTCGTCGAGCTCACGGGGCGCCCGTTCTCCGCGAGCCTGCCGCGGCTGGAGTACGTGGAGCCGGCGACGCTGCAGATCGGTGTCGACATCGATCGGCCAACGCTTGACGCGCGCATCGAACGCCGCACCGAGGAGATGTTCGCCGACGGTCTGCTCGCAGAGGTGGCCGGGCTCCTGGAGCACGGACTGGCTCAGAGCCGTACGGCATCGCGGGCCATCGGATACCGCGAAGCGGTCGCGGTGCTGGCGGGTGAGTTGTCCCAGGACGAGGCTGCCGAGCGCATCAAGGCGGCGACTCGTCGTCTCGCGCGGCGTCAGGACTCCTGGTTCCGCAAGGATCCGCGGGTGCGCTGGGTCCGCTTCGACGACCCCGACAGGGTCGCGACAGCGGTGGAGTGGATGCGCACTGTCAGTGCCTCGGCGTAGCGTCGCAACCCCGACCAGGAGGTTCCATGTCTCACGTCCACCACGGCATCGACTACGTCGAGTTCAACACCCCTGACCTGGCCGCCACCCGTGACTTCTTGGCGAGTGCGTTCGGCTGGGCCTTCACGGCCTACGGCCCGGAGTACGCCGGCATCCACGACGGGCGCGCGGGCGGCGTCGAGGCGGGAGGCATCGCGGCAGGGGTCGCGGCGCCCCCGCTGGTCATCCTCTACTCCTCCGACCTGGATGCCACCGAGCGGGCCGTGCGTGCGGCTGGAGGGGAGGTCACCGTCGCCCCGTACGACTTCCCCGGCGGCCGGCGATTCCACTTCCGCGAGCCAGGCGGGGCCGAGATGGCGGTGTGGTCCGACGCCGAGCAGACGGCCTGAGCGCCGTGGCCACGATCTTCTACACCGCGAGCACCCTCGACGGCTTCATCGCGACGCCCGAGCACTCCCTCGACTGGTTGTTGAGCCGGGACGTCGACGTCGATGGCCCGATGGGATACACGGGCTTTCGCGCCGGCCTGGGGGCCTGCGTGATGGGCGCCAACACCTGGCAGTGGATCCTCGATCACGACGAGGACCCGTGGGGGCCGCTGCCGACCTGGGTCCTCACCCATCGCAGTTTCGAGGGGCCGCACCCGGACAGCGTCACCTTCACCGATGCGGCGGTGTCAGATGTGCACGCTGCCATGACGGAGCAGGCCGGCGACGCTGACCTGTGGGTCGTGGGCGGGGGAGGGCTCGCTGCCGAGTTCCACGCCGCCGGGCTGCTCGACGAGGTGTGGCTCCAGTACGCCCCCGTCACGATCGGGTCGGGGCACCCCGTCCTGCCGGCGCACGTCGAGCTCGACCTGCTCGATGTCGCCCGCAACCGCGACTTCCTGTGCGGGCGGTACGCGGTCATCGGCTGACGGGCGCGCTCGGGTGCGGTGGACAAGGTGGCCTCGAGGGAGCAGTGTGGAAGGCCTTCTCGGGAAGGGCATCACCATGCGATCACTCCTCCGCACGACCACCCTCGCCACCGCTGCGGCCCTGACCGCGGCGCTGGCGGCGTCTGGAGCCCATGCGGCCGCCTCGCCCTCGATGGCCGCGCCGCCGGCGGCTGCCCCGACAGGGGCCGCGACGGCCGACCTCCCTGCCGCGACCACGGCCACACCCCGCGGCCCTCGCAAGCGGGCTGTCGCGGTCGGCACCGGCGGGGCTGTGTCCACCGTCGACCCGTACGCCACCCGCGCCGCGTTGCAGGTGCTGCGCCGTGGGGGCAATGCCACGGATGCGGCGGTCGCGGCGGCAGCGATGCTCGGGGTGACCGAGCCGTACAGCGCCGGCATCGGGGGTGGGGGCTACTTCGTCCACTACGACGCCAAGGCCCAGAAGGTCCGCACGATCGACGGGCGCGAGACTGCGCCCCGGTCGATGCCCCAGAACGCCTTCATCGATCCGGCGACGGGCAAGCCGTACAACTTCACCCCCGAGCTGGTCACCAGCGGCGTCTCCGTCGGCACACCGGGCACCCCGCTGACGTGGGAGCGCGCCCTGGCCAAGTGGGGCACCGTGGATCTCGAGGCGGCTCTCGCGCCCGCGATCAAGATTGCGGACAAGGGGTTCGTGGTCGATGAGACCTTCCGCGACCAGACCCTCGACAACGCCGAGCGGTTCAAGGCGTTCCCGGCGACCCGTCGCCTCTACCTCCCCGAGGGGGACGCACCCAAGGTCGGCACGCGCCTGCGCAACCGGGATCTGGCGCAGACGTACCGCCTGCTGGCCGACAAGGGCGTGCGCAAGGCGTTCTACCGTGGCCAGTTGGCCAGCGACCTGGTCGATGCGGTCCGAGACCCGGCAGTGAGCCGGAGGACCTCGCTGCCGGTGCCCCCCGGGCACATGAAGGTACGAGACCTGCGTGACTACAAGGTCCGGGTCCAGGCGCCGACCAAGGTGAGCTACCGCGACCTCGACGTCTACGGGATGGCGCCGTCGAGCTCGGGTGGCACCACGGTGGGGGAGACGCTGGCGATCCTCGATCGGTACGAACTGACGGGCAAGGACGCCGCGACCGTGCTGCACCACTATCTCGAAGCCAGCGCGCTGGCCTATGCCGACCGCGCGAAGTACCTCGGGGACCCGGCCTTCGTCGACGTGCCCGTCTCGGATCTGCTGTCAGGCAAGTTCGCGGCGGAGCGGGCCTGCGGGATCGACCCGGCGAAGGCCGCCACCAAGCCCGTGGCCGCCGGAGACGCGTCGTCGTACGACGGGGTGTGCGGGGGTGCCTCGGCCTCAGGTGTCATCGCAGAGGACACCGAGAACGTCTCGACGACCCATCTCACGGTCGCCGACCGATGGGGCAACGTGGTCGCGTACACGCTCACCATCGAGCAGACCGGCGGCTCGGGGATGGTGGTCCCCGGATACGGCTTCCTTCTCAACAACGAGCTGACCGACTTCTCCACCGTCTACGACGCGGCCGACCCCAACCGGATCCAGCCCGGCAAGCGCCCGCGCTCCTCGATGTCCCCGACGATCGTGCTGCGCGACTCCAAGCCGTTCCTGACGCTGGGCTCGCCGGGTGGGTCCACGATCATCACGACCGTCCTGCAGATGCTGATCAACCGCGTCGATCTCGGCATGACGCTGCCGGAAGCCGTGGCGGCGCCTCGGGTGTCGCCGCGCAACACAGCCAGCGTCAGCGCGGAGCCGGCGTTCATCACCGCGTACGGTCAGGCGATGACCGCGCTGGGTCACACCCTGGTGCCGTCCGGGGACGCATTCACCAGTGCTGCTGAGATCGGCGCTGCCGCAGCGATCGAGTTCGGGCCGCGCGGCATGATGACGGCCGTTGCCGAACCACAAAGGCGCGGCGGCGGGGCAGCTGGCGTGGTCAAGGGGCACTGATCCCCCAAGGCCACGGACCCGACAGAGCCACTACCGTCGTGGTGCCCAATTTGGGGACACTTGGAGGTGGTCGTCGGCCTACCGGATGACCTCCAACTGTCCCCAAATTGGGCGGGACATCAGGCGGAGGCCACACCCGAGCAGCGGAATCAGTCGTGCCCGGACTCCGCTGCGCAGGTGAGTGCCACGAGGGAGGGTGTGGGCCAGGGCCTCAGCGACGTACGCGAACCTTGCGCGAGGATGCAGAGGCCGTCACGAATCCCGGCGCGGAGGCGGTCACGACGACGTGGATCTTCTTGCGGCGGTCCTTGCGGACGAGTCGGTACTTGGCCTTCCTCGCCTTGGCGCCCTTGATCTTCTTGCCGTTGCGGTACCACTGGTAGCTGTAGGAGGCGCCGGCCACGGTGAGGCCGACGCTGGCGTGTGCCCGGAGCTTGCGGCCCACCCAGGCCGTGCCGAGCACGCTGACGCCTGACAACCCGATGTTGCCGGGCGCGATGACCGTGCTGGGGCCCGCGGCCGAGACCGCGGCGTAACCCGGCGCGGTGCCCGTGATGGTCAGTGAAAGGGTGCGGCCCGCCATTGCCGGGGTGATCGTCAACGACGCGGCGCTGATGCCCAGCGGCACCCCGTCCAGGGCCCACGAGTACGAGGCGCTGGTGGTCGTCGGGAGCCACGGCCCGGTCGTCAGACCCACGATGCCGCCGACCACGGGCGTTCCGGTGAGCGCGGCCTCGGGGGCGTAGATCTGCGTGGGCGTCCAGTTGGCGCCCTTCGCGAGGTTGGTGGTGATCACGCGGGCGTTGTTGGCCAGCGCTGTGCCCGTGGGAACGCCGTTGTAGGCGACGTTGGGGTTCGAGTAGTGCTCGATCTTGGGGCACGTGGGGCAGACCGTCGGGTAGGCCATCACGGTGCGCCACTTGCCGGGGGTGTAGACGTACCCACGCGCGTCCGCGGGGCCCGTCGGGGTCTCGGAGGCGCCCGCGTCGTGGCCGGCCCCGAGGTTGTGGCCGAACTCGTGAGCGAGCGTGATGTTGTCGTACGCGCAGGTGTGGTCCACGGTCGTGAAGGCCATGGTGGCGGGGGCATCGAGCCAGCCGAGGCCGCAGACATGGCTGGAGGTGACCAGCGTCGTGACCTGGTCTGCCTTGTACTGCGAGCGCAGAGCGTGGATGTCCTCGAACTTGCCGTCGCCGGGATCCGTGATGGCATCGAGCAGGGCGTAGTGGTCGCCACCGGCCTCCGACGTGGCCGTGGGAACGACGCCCACGAGGCGAACGCTGGCCGGGACTTGGGAGTTCGTGAAGATGCGGTTGGTCTGCTCGACCGACGCCGCAGCAACGGCCTGCACGGATGCGACGCTGCCGCGGGCGGCCAGCGTTTCGGGCGTGTAGGCGATCAGCATGTCGAGCTGCCCCGCCGGGTCGCCAGCGCCGCCGGCCAACGCGGGCGTGGCCTGCGGTGCCGTGCTCGGTGTCGCGCCGGAGTCGGCGTCGTGCGTGGACGTCGCCCTGGCAGCGCGCCGCGCGCTGGCCGGGACGGCAAGGGCGTCGTCCGCACTGCGCTCGCGGATCCGGGTCTCGCTGATCGTGGCCACTCGACCGTCGTCGACGATCTCGAAGGTGTCCGCGCCGATCGTGGCGCCCACGCGGGTGGTGTCCCCGACGCGGATGATGTCGAAGGTCCCGCCGCCCTCGACGGTGCCGTACCAGGCGTCGTACGTGGGGAGCGTGGACGCGGAGACCACCTCGGCCTCAACGCTGGCATCGGCGAACAGGTTGAGCGTCACGCGGTCGCCAGCCTGCAGCGAGTCGACGTCGAGATCAAGGCTTCCCCGGCGAGTCCGTACGGCTGTCTGGGGCACCTTGATGCGGGTCGTGGCTGAGGCGGGCGCGGCAGCGAGCAGGTCGCTGGCCGTCTCGGCCGGGAGTGCGGTGGCGGCAGGGGTGACGACCCCCAGGAGAGGCAGGGCGAGCCCGAGCAGGGCGGCCTGAGTTCCGAGTCGGACGTACGACGGCATGTGTTCCCCCGGGAGGTGATGGTGTGGCGCGGACATTCTGACCCATGAGCGGCCCGCCTAAACTGGTGAGGTGACGTATCGCTTCCTCAAGGGCCACGGGACCGAGAACGACTTCGTGGTGCTCCCCGACCCCGACGGGTCGGTGCACGGGGAACTCAGCCCCGAGCGCGTGCGGGCCCTGTGCGACCGGCGCGCCGGGATCGGTGCCGATGGCGTGCTCCGCGTGGTGCGTGATGATCAGGGCCGGTGGTTCATGGACTACCGCAACGCCGATGGTTCGATCAGCGAGATGTGCGGCAACGGAGTCCGGGTCTTCGCCCGCTACCTCGCGCAGTTCGAGGGCGAGTCGTTCCCGATGGTGATCGCGACCCGCGACGGTGACAAGCACATCGATGAGGTCGATGGCCTGATCCGCGTCGACATGGGTCCGCCGCGCGTCTTCGGGACCACTGTCGTCGGCGTGCCCGGGCACACCTGGCCGGCGAAGCACATCTCGATGGGCAACCCCCATGCCGTTGCCTTCGTGGATGACCTGGCCGACGCGGGCGCCCTGCTGGCGGAACCCGACCACGACACCGACGTGTATCCCGAGGGCGTCAACGTCGAGTTCGTCGTACGGAAGGGGCCGCGCCACGTGGCGATGCGCGTCCACGAGCGAGGCTCGGGGGAGACCCGCTCGTGCGGTACGGGTGCGTGCGCAGTCATGGTGGCGACTGCGATGGCGGACTCGGCGGAGCGCGACGTCGCGTACCGGGTGGACGTGCCTGGCGGGACGTTGGAGATCGTCTGGACGGCCGAGGACCGGATCCTGATGACGGGACCGGCGGTGGTCATCGCCGAGGGGTCGACCTCTCTCTGAGGGCGCAGCGCGTGGGATCTGCTCCCACGGCGACCATGACAGCGTTAGTGTCACGGTCATGGAACTCACTGGATACTCCGCCATCGTCACCGGCGGCGCCTCGGGCATCGGCGCGGCTTCGGCCGTCCTGCTGGCCGAGCGCGGCGCTCGCGTCGTCGTCGCCGACCTCAATGCCGAGAAGGGCGAGGCCCTGGCCGCCGAGATCGGCGGCGTCTTCGTCTCCGTCGACGTGACCAAGACCGAACAGAACCTCGCTGCCGTCGAGAAGGCTCTCGAGCTCGCACCGCTGCGCGCGCTCGTCAACTCCGCCGGTGTCGGCTCGGTGCAGCGCACCATCGGCCGTGACGGCGAGTTCGGCTCGGCGTTCGACCTCGAGAGCTACCGCAAGGTCATCGAGATCAACCTCATCGGCACCTTCGACATGCTGCGCCTCGCGGCCACCGCGATGAGCCGCAACGACGCGGACGAGAACGGCCAGCGCGGTGCCATCGTGAACCTCGCGTCCGTGGCGGCGTTCGACGGCCAGATCGGCCAAGCGGCGTACTCCTCGTCCAAGGGCGGCGTGGTGGGCATGACGCTTCCGGTCGCACGGGACCTGTCCGCTGCCGGCATCCGCCTGAACACCGTCGCGCCCGGTCTGATCGACACCCCGATCTACGGCGAGGGTGAGGCGTCGGAGGCGTTCAAGGCGCACCTGGGTCAGTCGGTCCTCTTCCCCAAGCGTCTGGGCAAGCCCGCAGAGCTCGCCTCGATGGTCATCGAGTGTCTGACCAACGACTACATGAACGGTGAGACGGTCCGCCTCGACGGCGGCATCCGGATGCCTCCCAAGTGAGCCTCTGACCTCTCCCGGGAGGCGGCCCTCCCGGGGCGGCACTCCCGGGTCCCGGGGTCATGTAAAGCGGGGTTATCGCTACTGCTGCGCCGTCACAGGCATGCACCAGTGGGGATAACCCCGCTTTACATGGAAGGGGTGGTGCATGGCAGGGGTGGTGCATGGCAGGGGTGGTCCAGGGCGGGGCCGGCTGGATGCGCCGTGGACGGTGGGAGCGGAGCCCCGCCCACAAACCGCTCGCGGCCGATGCGGAGAGCCGCGTACGCTGGAGAACGTATGACGAACTCACAGCACTTCTCCCTCGACGCCGAGCTGGACAGCACGCGTGCCTGGGACGACGACGACTTCACCTCCGGCTACGCCGACATCGAGCTCGACGAACCGGACCTCACTGACGCCGATCTCGCCTATGACGAGGACGACGACCCGGAGCTGACGACGGGTGCCCAGGACCTGGTCGAGCGCCACGCGCTGCGCCGGGTCGACGGCCTGCGTACGGAACTCGAGGACATCACCGAGGTCGAGTACCGCCAGCTCCGCCTGGAGCGGGTCGTGCTCGTCGGTGTGTGGACCGAGGGCACGGTCGCCGATGCCGAGAACTCGATGGCCGAACTCGCCCTGCTCGCCGAGACCGCCGGGTCTGAGGTGCTCGAGGCGGTGTTCCAGCGCCGCTCCAAGCCCGACCCCGCGACCTACATCGGCCGGGGCAAGGTCGAGGCGATCCGCGAGATCGTGCAGGCCACCGGCGCCGACACCGTGATCTGCGACGGAGAGCTCGCGCCCAGCCAACTGCGCAACCTCGAGGACAAGATCAAGGTCAAGGTCGTCGACCGTACGGCCCTGATCCTCGACATCTTCGCCCAGCACGCGAAGTCCAAGGAGGGGCAGGCCCAGGTCGAGCTGGCGCAGCTGCAGTACATGAAGCAGCGTCTGCGCGGCTGGGGTGGCAACCTCTCCCGCCAGGCAGGCGGTCGTGCGGCTGGCGGTGACGGGATCGGTGGCCGCGGCCCCGGTGAGACCAAGATCGAGACCGACCGGCGCCGCATCAACACCAAGATCGCCAAGCTCCGCCGCGAGCTCAAGGAGATGAAGGGGACCCGCGAGGTCAAGCGCGCCGAGCGCCGCCGCAACCACATCCCTTCCGTGGCGATTGCCGGCTACACCAACGCCGGCAAGTCGTCCCTGCTCAACAAGCTCACCGACGCCGGGGTCCTCGTGGAGGACGCCCTGTTCGCCACTCTCGACCCGACCACGCGCCGTACGACCACCACCGACGGCCGCGTCTACACGATGTCCGACACGGTCGGGTTCGTACGACACCTGCCCCACCAGCTCGTCGAAGCGTTCCGCTCGACGCTGGAGGAGGTGGCCGACGCCGACCTGATCCTGCACGTGGTCGACGGTTCGCACCCCGACCCGGAGGGGCAGATCGCCGCCGTACGCGAGGTCTTTGCCGACATCGACGCCTCACGGGTCCCCGAGCTGGTCGTCATCAACAAGGCGGACGCCGCCGACCCCTTGGTGCTCTCCCGCCTGAAGGCCCGCGAGCCGCACAGCATGGTCGTGAGCGCGCGCACGGGGGAGGGCATCGCCGAGGCGCTGCGTCTGGTGGAGGCCGAGTTGCCCCGCCCCGGGGTGGAGTTCGACGTGCTGCTGCCGTACGAGCGCGGCGACCTCGTCAACCGGATCCACCAGGAGGCCGAGATCGGGTCCCTGGAGCACACGGGGGACGGTACGCGCGTCCTCGGCCGTGCCCATCCCGACCTGGCGCACGAGCTGGCCACGTACGCCGTCTGAGGCACGCAGCACCTCTTCGTGGTGGGCGCGAGTTAGTGCCACTTGCCCGGGTGGTGAAAGATGTCGCTCATGTCACGCGGTCTTCTCGTGCGCTTCGGCCTGGTCCTGCTCATCCTCGCCGGCTGCGTCGCGCTCTCCCTCACCAAGGAACCCCGCCTCGGTCTCGATCTGCGTGGCGGCACGCAGATTCTGCTCCAGACGCACAGCACGGAGAAGGCTGAGGCCAACGCCGAGAACACCGACAAGACCGTCGGCGTGCTGAGTCGACGCGTCAACGCGCTCGGTGTGGCTGAGGCGACCGTGGTGCGTTCCGGTGAGAACCGCATCATCGTCGAGCTGCCCGACGTGCAGGACCCCGAGGCGGCCAAGGAAGCGATCGGCCAGACCGCCCAGCTGACCATCCACGGGGTGCTCGGAGCGGCGGCCAACGCGACGGCCAAGCCCACGGAGAAGGGCGGGGTCGTCCTGCCCGACGAGCAGGGGCAGTACCTCGACCTGGGGCCCGCCAAGCTCGAGGGCAACGACATCACCGGCGCCTCGACGGGCCAGCAGGAGAACAGCGTCGACTACGCCGTCAACGTGGACTTCTCGGGCAAGGGGTCGGACGCCTTCGGTGACCTCTCGAAGGCCGCAGCGTGCGCGCAGGGCGACCAGCGTCGCATCGCCATCGTCCTCGACGACAAGATCATCTCGAGCCCTGAGGTGCAGGTCGCGTGCGGTAGTGCCATCACCGGTACGACGTCGATCACCGGAAACTTCTCGCTGGAGGAGGCTGACAGCCTCGCCATCCTGATCGAGGGCGGCGCCCTCCCGCTCGACGTCGAGACCATCAGCACCTCGGTCGTCGGCCCGACTCTCGGCGCTGACGCCATCAAGGCGTCCTGGCAGGCCGGTCTCATCGGTATCGGCCTCACCCTGATCTTCATCACCATCGTCTACCGCTTGGTCGGCTTCCTGGCGACGATCGCGCTGACCTCGTACGCGCTGCTGTCGTACGCCATGCTCGTCGCGCTCGGGTCGACCCTGACGCTGCCCGGTCTGGCCGGTTTCGTGCTGGCCATCGGCCTGGCGATCGACGCCAACGTGCTCGTGTTCGAGCGTGCGCGTGAGGAGTACGACGAGTACCCGTCCGCGGGGCTGCGCAAGGCGCTGGGCGTCGGGTTCAACAAGGCGTGGAGCGCCATCATGGACTCCAACGTGACGACCCTGCTGGCGGCCGCGCTGCTCTTCATGCTCGGCTCGGGCGCCATCAAGGGCTTCGGCGTGACCCTGACGATCGGTGTCGTGGCATCGATGGTCTCGGCGCTGATCATCGCCCGCGTGCTGACCGAGATGGCGATGTCGACCAAGTGGGCCAACCGGCACCCGAAGGCGACGGGTCTGGGTCACGTGGGTTCGGTCCGTACGTGGATCGAGAAGAAGAACTTCAACATCATGGGCCGCCGCAAGCTGAGCCTGGGTGTCACGAGCGGCATCCTGCTCGTGTCCATGGCTGGCATCGCGGTCAACGGTGGCCTCAACTGGGGCCTGGAGTTCACCGGTGGCCGGGTGCTGGAGTACTCGACCACCCAGGACATCTCGGTCGACGACGCCCGCGAGGCGGTGACGGACGCCGGCTTCCCGACCGCCACGGTGCAGGAGGCTGACGGCGGCGAGCGGATCTCCGTACGAGTCGGCAAGATCTCCGACGAGGAGGCCAACTCCATCGAGGAGGCCATCGCGGAGGTGGGCGGCGGTGCCGAACAGGTTCGCGACGAGGAAGTCTCGGCGTCGTTCGGTTCGGAGTTGCGAGACAAGGCGATCATCGCCTTCCTGCTCGCCTTCGTGGCTCAGATGATCTACCTCGCGTTCCGCTTCAAGTGGACGTTCGGTGTGTCCGCGATCGTGACGATGGCGCACGACGTGTTGATCGTCGTGGGCCTCTTCGCCTGGCTGGACAAGCCGATCGACGGCATCTTCCTCGCGGCGATCATGACGGTGATCGGCCTGTCGGTGAACGACACCGTGGTCGTCTTCGACCGCATCCGTGAGAAGTGGTGGGAGTCCAAGCCGGAACAGACGTTCCCCGAGGTCGCCAACCGGGCGTGCCTGGAGACGGTGCCGCGTACCGTCAACACGGGTCTGGGCGCCATGTTCATCCTGGCGGCGTTGGCGCTGCTGGGTGGCGACTCGCTGGGCGACTTCTCGATCGCCCTGCTGGTGGGTCTCATCGTGGGTACCTACTCCTCGACGTTCATGGCCACGCCGCTGCTGACCTACCTCAACGACAAGTGGGCGATGAGCCGGGTCAAGAAGGAGCGCGTCGTCCGCGACGCCAACGACAGCGGCGCGGTCGTCTGAGTCGGGTGACCCGCGGTCCTCGGAGGTTTGGGACCGCGGGTTCCCACAGGTTCGTCGTGCCGCTCCGATGAGTGTCGGTGGTGGCGTCTAGGGTTCTCTGGTGCCCGACACGACCGCCGCAGACACCCCCGTACGCTCCGTCCTCGCGACGGCGGTGAGCGCGCTCGGCGGGCAGCAACGAGACGGCCAGGTGCACATGGCCGAGGAGGTCGCGCGGGCGCTGGCCGACGACACGCACCTGTTGGTGCAGGCCGGCACGGGCACCGGCAAGTCGCTGGGCTATCTCGTGCCCTCGATGCTCCACGACAGCCGGGTCGTGATCGCCACCGCGACGCTGGCCCTGCAGCACCAGTTGGTCGAGCGTGACCTGCCGCGACTGGTCAGCGCCATTGCGGAGACGAAGGGCCTCGACACCTCGTACGCGGTCCTCAAGGGCCGATCCAACTACGCCTGCCTCCATCGCATCCGCGCCGGGGTTCCCGACGAGCAGGGCGCGCTGGTGGAGGTGCCGACGGGTTCGATGGCCGAAAAGGTGTTGGAGCTGCGCGCCTGGGCTGAGAAGGACGCCGAGGGCGGCGGCACGGGCGAGCGTGACAACGCCCCTCGGCACACGGACCGGGAGTGGCGGCAGGTCAGCGTCAACCACCGCGAATGCCTGGGGGCGGCCAAGTGCCCCTTCGGGGCCGAGTGCTTCGCGGAGCGTGCCAAGGAAAAGGCGGCCCGCTCGCACCTCGTGGTCACGAACCACTCCCTGTTGGCGATCGACGCCGTCGAGGGCATCCCGATGCTTCCTGAGTACGACGCGGTCGTCATTGACGAGGCGCACGAACTCGTGGCGCGGGTGACGCAGGCGGCGACCGACGAGCTGAGTGTGGGCGATGTCGAGCGTGCCGCCCGTCGGGCGTCGAGGTGGGCCACGGAGGGTTCGGGAGACTCCGCCGGTGACCTGGAGAACGCGGCGGGTGCCCTCCTGGAGGCCCTCGAGGTGGTCTCGGAGGGACGGCTGGACGAGATGCCCCAGCAGTTGGGTGACGCGCTGGTGCTCGTACGCGACGCCGCGCGCGCCTGCGTGTCGGCCTTCCCCAAGGAGTCGGGCGGCGACGACTCGGGTGATGCCGGTCGGACGCAGGCCAGGGGCATGGTGCAGGACGTGTTCGCCGTCGCGGAGAGGATGGCGGCGCACTCGGAGGCCGACGTGCTGTGGCTCAACGCCGCCCGGGACCGCATCCCTGCGCGACTGCATGTGGCGCCGCTGCAGGTGTGGGGCCAGATGCGCGACAAGCTGCTGACCGAGCGGACCGTGGTCTTCGCGAGCGCGACCCTGATGCTTGGCGGTGACTTCGGGGCCGTGGCTGCGTCGGTGGGCCTCAAGCCCACCGAGCGCGAGGACACCTCCTTGGACTCGCCCCGCGGCGAGGGGGTCCTGCCGTGGCGCGGCATCGACGTCGGCTCGCCCTTCGACTACGGCCAGCAGGGCATCCTGTACGTCGCCACGCACCTCCCGCCCCCCGGGCGAGACGGGCTCGGGCCGGCGCAGATCGACGAGATCGTCGAGCTCATCGACGCGCTGGAGGGGCGGACGCTGGGCTTGTTCTCCTCACGGCGCGCGGCTGAGGCCGCGGCAGAGGCCGTACGTGCCCGGCTGCCCCATTTGACGACGCTTGCCCAGGGCGACGCCCAGTTGCCCGAGCTGGCCAAGCAGTTCGTCGAGGACCCGCACACCTGCCTGTTTGGGACTCTCTCCCTGTGGCAGGGGTTGGACGTGCCGGGGGACACCTGTCAGCTGGTCATCATCGACCGCATTCCGTTCCCGCGCCCAGATGACCCGCTGATGTCGGCGCGCCAGCGCGCCGCCGACCGTGCCGGGGGCAACGGCTTCATGCAGGTGGCAGCCACTCACGCGGCGTTGCTCCTGGCCCAGGGGGCGGGGCGTCTCATCCGTACGACGTCCGACCGCGGCGTCGTGGCGGTGCTGGATCCGCGTCTGGCGAAGGCGCGGTACGGGGGCTTCCTGCGGGCGTCCCTGCCGCCGATGTGGACGACGTCTGACCCCGGGCTGATCCGCAAGGCCCTCGGGAGGCTCGCGGCAGGCTGAGCCTGCCGCGAGCGCGAGTCGTGCCCGTGCTGGAAGGACGGTCCGGCGCGACTCAGACCCGGCGCAGGACCGCGGTCACCTTGCCGAGGATGGTGGCGTGGGTGCCGTCGATGGGGTCGTACGCGGTGTTGTGCGGCAGCAGCCAGACCTGCCCGCCCTTGCGCTGGAACGTCTTGACCGTCGCCTCGCCGTCCAGCATGGCCGCGACGATGTCGCCGTTCTCGGCAGTCTGGGCGCGCTGGCACACCACGTAGTCGCCGGAACAGATGGCCGCATCGATCATGGAGTCACCGGACACCTCGAGCATGAACAGCTCGCCGTCACCGACCAGGGCGCGGGGGAGCGGGAAGACCTCGGACAGGTTTTCCTCGGCGAGGATCGGGCCGCCAGCCGCGATGCGGCCGAGGAGCGGGACGAAGGTGGGCGCAGGTGCGCTGTCGCCGATGCCCGTCTCGTCGATCGACGACTCGTCGGCGGACCCCATGGCGCGCCGGGCAGCCATCACCTCGGGCAGGAACACCTCCAGCGCACGCGGACGGTTGGGATCGCGCTTGAGGAAGCCCTTCGACTCGAGAACGCGGAGTTGGTGCGCGACGCTGGACGAGGACGTCAGGCCCACTGACTGGCCGATCTCGCGCATGCTCGGCGGGTAGCCGCGCTGCTCGATCGAGTCCTTGATCGTGGCGAGCACGCGCTGCTGGCGGGGCGTGAGCCCGGTGGCATCCGCTGGCCCGTCGGGGAGCTCCAGCACCTTCTTGTCGGTGCCGCTGTCCTTGGCCATCTCGTCCTCCTGGTCGTCGCCCGCGTGGGCTCCGTGTGGGTCGCCCGTCGTCTGCCCTCACCGTAGTGCCCGAACGGGGCCGGTTTCAAACACCTGTTCGAAGAGTGTCGCCCTGGTGCCGCCCGGCACTGTGCCGGTCGGCGTTCCGGCGCCCGGGACGCCCGCGTCCGTTGCGGGCCGCCGATCAGCATCGAACAAAAATTCGATCAAGTCCTTGCCTTGTTCGAACACCTGCTCTAATCTCGTACACATGTTCGATCGAACGTCTGCTCGATGAGCGAGTTCTGTCAGACCTCCTGACTAGACATCGCACTGACACATCGTTCGCCACCCGGCACCCCTACTTCCCCAGGAGCCACACATGAGCACCATGGTTCTCGCCCCAGTGACCACGACCGTCCGCCGCCCCGTTGCGGGTCGGTCGCCGTCCGTTCGACTGACTCGTCGCGGGCGAGTGGTCCTGGTGGTGGCGGGGTTGCTGATGGCCCTCGCCGTGGCGCTTGTCTTCGCTGGTGGAGCTGTCGGCACTGACGAGGCGGGCACTCCGGCTCTGACCGAGACGGTGACCGTGGCTCCCGGTGACACGCTGTGGGGGATCGCCAGCGACGTTGCCGCTGGCGACGACGTGCGCGACATGATGAAGCAGATCGAGCGTCTCAATGCCCTGGACTCGGCCGTTCTGCAGGCCGGCCAGAAGCTGCGCGTCCCTGTCGTGGAGGAGTGAGCGCAGCAGGTGATTTCCGCCGGCCGATTCGACCCCGGCCGGCGGAACCAAGGGGAAGCAAGGGGCGGGCCACTGCGGTCCGCCCCTTGTCGTTTCCCGCCTTCGGTGGGGCTGTGGAGAGCCGTGGCGGGCCGGAGTCGATCTCCGCTAGTTTCGACGCGTCATTGCTGGACTCGGGAGGTTGCAATGCGTCGTACGGCTGTCCTGACCGCGGTGTCCGTGATGGTTCTGAGTGCTGGGTGTTCTGGCGATCAGGAGCCGGACGCCGACGTCACGCCGATCATCCCGACTGAGACGGCCTCGAGTGCTGTGGCGACGCCAACTCAGGAGCCCGAGGCCGAGAGCGCCGAGGAGTTCGTACGGCGGTGGCAGTCCGTGTCGGACGACATGGTGGTGTCTGGGAATCTCGCGCGATACCGCGACATGTATGTGGACTGTTCCCCGTGTGAACGCTTCGCCAAGCAAGTCGAGGAACTGTATGACGGCGGCGGACGGTTCGAGGCTGGCGGCAATGAGGTCACGCGGGTCGTGACCATGTCAGACACTCCGATGATCCTGAGGGCCACCATGGTGGCCGAGCCGTCGCGTTTGATCCAGGGGTCCGGCGAGTCGCGCGAGTTCCCGGGGGGAAGGCAGACGATTGAGTTCCACCTCGGGGGCGAGCCCGGTGCGTGGACCATGCGGTCCTACTCGCTACTTCCGCAATGAGGGCCTCCGTGCGCGTGGTGCTGTGCCTGCTGTTGGCTGGGCTGGCGCACGTTAGTTCAGTGGGTTCTGCGGGTGCCACGCAGGTGTCCAGTGGGTGCGCGGAACTCTACTGGCAGTACGCCGCCGCTGATTGCCGATGGGGTCATGATGAGTTTGCGTCGAGCGTTGCGTCAGGACGTGAGCTCACGCTCCGGCTTCACTGCTCAAACCGTGGAATTTGCAAGGAGCCGTACCAGTGCGTGTGGGGACCCGTTGTGGGATACCTGTACGACGTCTTCGAGGCCGGCCGCGATGTTGGCGACTACTGCCAGAGCGGTGAGGTTGTCTCTGAGCAGGATGTGATCGAGGAGTTCAGGGCCTATGACTGGCCGGCGGCGTCGTTGGGGGTGCTGCCGTCGGGTGGTGAGGTGCTGGTGAACGGGGAGACGCTGTTCTTTGCGGCGGGGGTGAGGGGACCGCAGGAGCATGCGGTTGATCTTGGGGGATTGCGGGTGCGCCTCGTGGCGACTCCCGTGGCGTTCGGGTTCGACTTCGGCGACGGTGGGCGGGCTCGGTCGGTGTCGCCGGGCAGTGATGGGGATCCGGTGGCGGCGCACCGTTATGTGAGCAAGGGTGAGTACGCCGCGAGCGTGGAGGTCACCTATGCCGGTCAGTACTGGGTCGATGGTGAGGGGCCGTTCCCGTTGCCAGGCGCCCACACGGTGGCGGGGCCGGCGGTCACGTTGACGGCGCTCGAAGCTCGGCCGGTGCTGGTGCACTGACTCGCCGATGCTGCGGGCCTCAGCGAGCTGCGCGCTTGCCGCCCGGGCTGTTGGACTGGCTGGGCGGGTCCTCCTCGGGGGCGATCACTCCGAGTCGGGACAGGAGGCGGGTGCCGAGCATGAGGCCAAAGAAGAGGCAGGCCATGGCGCCGATCGCGGCGAGCGCCATGAGGCCCCAGCCGGACGCCGTACCCCCGCGCGCAGACGTGCCGAAGTCGATCGCGGCGTACACCAAGTAGCCCCACGCGATCACGAGCAGCGTGATCCCCGCGCAGAGGCCCAGGGCCGCGCGGTCGAAGGGTCGCCGAGCCGGTGCTGCGCGTCGCGCACCCGCTCGTTTGCCCGTTTCAGCCATCGGTTCATTGTGGCCGATGCGGCCCAATCGTGCGCGGTATTCGGGCATCCGCGGCACCCAGTCGGGCGACACGCCCGGCCGGTCCGGCTGTTGCCGAGGCTCTTTGCCGCACTGACCTGCGGGTTTCTGGAAACCGTCGATCAGGGCCTGAGATTCTTCGGGGGTTCGGGTTGCGCGTCTAGTGCGCGCCACGTACGGTTACCACTACATCTAGTAGTTACACCGGTGTGGTTTTCCACATGTAGTCCACAAGGGCTCCATCGAAACTCACAGTGATACGTCCGGTTCTCCACAGACAGATCCGATTCCTCCACAGGCGCCGCGGCGCCCGGGGGCGTCTGAGGCTGTGGGATCGACGTGCTCCGGTCGCGACACACACGGAAGGGGGGACTCCGATGCACTGCCCGTACTGCCGGCACACCGACACCAGGGTCCTCGACAGCCGTGTCTCCGACGATGGCGGCGCGATCCGTCGTCGTCGTACCTGCTCTGCCTGCGACCGCCGCTTCACGACGGTCGAGAAGATGCAACTGACGGTCCTCAAGCGCTCGGGCGCCACGGAGCCGTTCAACCGCGACAAGGCGATCTCCGGCGTCCGCAAGGCGTGCAAGGGTCGTCCCGTGACCGAGGACCAGTTGGCCTGTCTTGGCCAGGAGGTCGAGGACGCATTGCGTCTGAGTGGCATCGCCGAGGTGCCGGCCCACGAGGTCGGTCTCGCGATCCTGGCCCCACTGCGTGCGCTCGACGAGGTGGCATACCTCCGCTTCGCGAGCGTCTACCGCGCCTTCGAGTCGGCAGACGACTTCGAGGACGAGATCTCGATGCTGCGGATGGAACGCCGCGTCACCGCCGGCGAGCAGGCTCATGCGAGTCCCGCCGCCGATTCAGCCTCTGGCTGACCACAGTCGGCTCGGCAGGTAGTGGGGAAGCTGCCTGCCGAGCCTCAACTCAGCATCACGACCACCCCGAACTGTCAGACCCGACTGGCAGTGTCATGGGGGACCAATCACGAGGGATTCGAAGGAGAACCCATGACCGAGACGGTGAGCACCGGCACCGGCGCAGTCGCACGCAAGGGGAAGGGCCTCAAGCTGGAGCGCGTCTTCAGCACCAAGGGCACCCACCCGTACGACCAGATCACCTGGGAGCGCCGCGACGTCGTCCAGACCAACTGGAAGACCGGCGAGACCGTTTTCGAGCAGCGCGGTGTGGAGTTCCCCGACTTCTGGTCGGTCAACGCGTCCACCATCGTCACGACGAAGTACTTCCGCGGTGCCGTGGGCACCGACGTGCGTGAGTGGAGCCTCAAGCAGCTCATCGACCGCGTGGTGAAGACCTACACCCAGGCTGGCAAGGACCACGGATACTTCGCCACGGCCGCCGACGCCGAGGTCTTCGAGCACGAGCTCACCTGGCTGCTGGTCAACCAGTACTTCTCCTTCAACTCCCCGGTGTGGTTCAACGTCGGCACGCCGTCCCCGCAGCAGGTCTCGGCCTGCTTCATCCTCAGCGTGGACGACTCGATGGACTCGATCCTCAACTGGTACAAGGAAGAGGGCTTCATCTTCAAGGGCGGCTCCGGTGCCGGCCTCAACCTCTCCCGCATCCGTTCCTCCAAGGAGCTGCTGAGCTCCGGCGGCACGGCATCTGGCCCGGTCTCCTTCATGCGCGGCGCCGACGCGTCCGCAGGCACCATCAAGTCGGGTGGCGCCACGCGCCGCGCGGCCAAGATGGTCGTGCTCGACGTCGACCACCCCGACATCGAGGAGTTCGTGTCGACGAAGGCGCGCGAGGAGGACAAGATCCGCGCCCTGCGTGACGCTGGCTTCGACATGGACCTGGGCGGTGCCGACATCACCTCCGTCCAGTACCAGAACGCCAACAACTCGGTCCGCGTCAGCGACGAGTTCATGCGCGCGGTCGAGGACGGCACCGAGTTCGGTCTGCGGTCCCGTGGCACCGGCGAGGTCATCGAGACCGTCGACGCCCGCGACCTGTTCCGCAAGATTTCGCAGGCCGCGTGGGAGTGCGCCGACCCGGGCCTCCAGTACGACGACACGATCAACGACTGGCACACCAACCCGGAGACCGGCCGCATCACCGCGTCCAACCCGTGCTCCGAGTACATGTCCCTCGACAACTCCTCGTGCAACCTGGCGTCGCTCAACCTGCTGAAGTTCCTCAAGGACGACGACACCTTTGACGCGGCGCTGTTCGCGAAGGCCGTCGAGTTCATCATCACCGCGATGGACATCTCCATCTGCTTCGCGGACTTCCCGACCGAGGCGATCGGCAAGACCACGGTCGACTACCGCCAGCTCGGCATCGGGTACGCCAACCTTGGCGCCCTGCTGATGGCGATGGGCCTGGGCTACGACTCCGAGGGTGGTCGCTCGATGGCCGCCGCCATCACCTCGCTGATGACCGGCACCTCCTACAAGCGTTCCGCCGAGATCGCCGGCATCGTCGGCCCGTACGCCGGCTACGCCCGCAACGCGGACGCCCACAAGCGGGTGATGCGCAAGCACCAGGCCGCCAACGACCAAGTGCGGGTGCTGCACACCGAGGACGGTCGCGTCCACAAGCTGGCGTCGAAGGCATGGGCCGACGTCGTCAAGCTCGGCGACAAGTTCGGCTTCCGCAACGCGCAGGCCTCCGTGCTCGCGCCCACCGGCACCATCGGCTTCATGATGGACTGCGACACCACGGGCATCGAGCCTGACTTCTCGCTGGTGAAGTTCAAGAAGCTCGTCGGCGGCGGCTCGCTGCAGATCGTCAACCAGACGATTCCGCGTGCGCTCACCAAGCTCGGCTACCAGGGCGAGCAGGTCGAGGCGATCGTCGACTACATCTCCGAGCACGGCCACGTCATCGACGCGCCCGGTCTCAAGACCGAGCACTACGAGATCTTCGACACCGCCATGGGCGCCCGCGCGCTCAAGCCGATGGGCCACGTCCGCATGATGGCTGCCACGCAGCCGTTCCTGTCGGGCGCCATCTCCAAGACGGTCAACCTGCCGGAATCGGCCACGGTCGAGGAGATCGAGGACGTCTACATGCAGTCCTGGAAGCTCGGGCTGAAGGCGACCGCCGTCTACCGCGACAACTGCAAGGTCGGCCAGCCCCTGGCTGACGGTGGCGGCAAGGCCAAGAAGGACGCCGCCGACGCCGCGGCCGCTGCCGACGAGGCCGCGACCAAGGTCGTCGAGAAGGTGGTCTACGCCCCGACCCGCAAGCGTCTGCCGAAGTCGCGCGTCTCGCGTACGACGTCGTTCACCGTGGGCGGTGCCGAGGGCTACATGACGTCGGGCGCCCACGACGATGGCGAGCTGGGCGAGGTCTTCCTCAAGCTCGGCAAGCAGGGCTCGACCCTCGCCGGTGTGATGGACGCTTTCTCGATCGCGGTGTCGATCGGCCTGCAGTACGGCGTGCCGCTGGAGACCTACGTCTCGAAGTTCACCAACCTGCGCTTCGAGCCCGCCGGTCTCACCGACGACCCGGACGTCCGGATGAGCCAGTCGATCATGGACTACATCTTCCGTCGTCTGGCGCTCGACTACCTGCCCTTCGACGAGCGCGCGGCCCTCGGCATCTACTCGGCTGAGGAGCGCCAGCGTCACCTCGAGACCGGTTCGTACGAGCCGATCGTCGAGGAGACCGGCTCGGCCGCCGAGCTGGTCGAGGCGTCCACCGCTCCCGCGGAGGAGGTGGTTGTGGTGGCCAAGCCGGCCCCGGCCCAGGTGCACACCTCCGCCGAGCTGCTGGAGAAGATCACCGGCACCGCCGTCGACTCCCCGCTCTGCATGACCTGCGGCACCAAGATGCGTCCCGCCGGCTCTTGCTACGTCTGCGAGGGCTGCGGCAGCACCTCTGGTTGCAGCTGATCGTCTGAACGCACAACGGCCCGGTTCCCCTCACGGGGGCCGGGCCGTTCTGCATCCCGCGTTTTGCAGCGGGGAGGAGTTGATTCGCCGGAGGTCGTTGATGCGATCTACGAGGCGGCGCGACGATCCACAACATGGCGGGGGTAGAGCGCCCGCTCGGTGAGGGAGGCGGCAGCGCTGTGACCTCGCCCACGCCGGCGTTGTTTCGGAATCTCGTGGCGCCGCGTGATGTTGTGGGAAACGTGCGTATCGACCCCACGACTCCTGGCGCGCTGCTGACGCGGCGCCTCGTCGTGGACCTGCAGCGCACTCACAGCACTCGCTGTCGGTGAGGCCCGCGCCCGGATCCGTACGGACTGGGCCCCCTTCGCCCACCGTTCGTCGACCGACGGCACGCCCTGTCAGGGTGCCGTCGGGCGTTCTCCGAAAGGCTCCACCCTCATGAGTTCCACCACCGCTGAGCCGACGCCCACGAAGCGTCGCGTGAAGCTCCCCTCCTTCGGCGTTCAGGTCCTGATCGGTCTGGTCCTCGGCATCCTTCTCGGCCTCGTTGCCAGGCAGATGGGCCCCGACGGCACCGACGCGGCGGGCGTCATCGACCCGAACTGGCTGACCGAAACGCTGACCATCGTGGGCAGCACCTTCGTGACGCTGCTGCGGGCGGTCGTACCGCCGCTCGTGTTCCTCGCGATCGTCGCCTCCATCGCCAACCTGCGCGAGGTCACTGGCGCCGCGCGCCTGGCGTGGAAGACGCTGATGTGGTTCGCGATCACGGCCCTGATCGCGGTGTCCATCGGCATCGCGCTCGGCCTGGTCCTCGAGCCCGGCAAGCACACCAGCGTCACGGCGGACGCGGCCGCGGCGCCGGGCACGTCGGGCTCGTGGCTCGACTTCCTGACCGGCCTCGTGCCGGCCAACTTCCTCGGTATCCAGGCCAGCGCCGGCCCCGACGGCTCGGTGAGCCTCGGCTTCAACGTGCTGCAGATCCTCGTGGTCGCGATCGCTGTCGGCATCG
Source organism: Actinomycetes bacterium (assembly GCA_023460975.1). Taxonomy (GTDB): domain Bacteria; phylum Actinomycetota; class Actinomycetes; order Propionibacteriales; family Nocardioidaceae; genus Nocardioides. The sequence continues at coordinate 192,729 of JAEWOG010000011.1, read as the reverse complement.
CCACCCTCAAGGTCGGTGAGGCGGCGGAGCCGTTCCTGGGGTTCGTGCGCTCCGCGCTCGCCGTGGTGCAGAAGGTCCTGTGGTGGATCATCCTGCTCGCCCCGATCGCCACGGTCGGCCTGCTCGGCAAGGCCGTCGCGACGTACGGATGGGATGCTCTCGGCTCGCTGGGCACCTTCTCGGTGGCCATCTATGTCGGTCTGGCGTTGGTGATCTTCGGCGTCTACCCGATCCTCCTGCGCCTCAACGGCCTCAGCGTCAAGCAGTTCTTCTCCGGCGCTTGGCCGGCGATCTCGCTGGCCTTCGTCTCGCGGAGCTCGATCGGCACCATGCCGGTCACCCAGTCCGTGACCGAGCGCAATCTGGGTGTGCCGCGGGCGTACGCCTCCTTCGCCGTGCCGCTCGGCGCCACGACGAAGATGGACGGGTGCGCGTCGATCTACCCGGCGATCTCGGCGATCTTCGTGGCTCAGTTCTTCGGCCTTGACCTGTCGATCACCGACTACGTGCTCATTGCGTTCGTCTCGGTGATTGGCTCCGCTGCCACCGCCGGGGTCACGGGCGCCACGGTCATGCTCACCCTGACCTTGTCGACCCTGGGCCTCCCGCTCGAGGGCGTCGGCCTGCTGCTCGCCATCGACCCGATCCTCGACATGGGCCGTACGGCGGTCAACGTCGCTGGTCAGGCTCTCGTACCGACGATCGTGGCCAAGCGCGAAGGCATCCTCGAGCAGGAGACGTACGACTCCAAGCGTGGCTCGGATGCCTGGGCCGAGGATGCGGTCGCTGCCTGAGTAGCCGCTGGCTGCGGGCGCTGGAGTGCTGCGTCATACGAAGTGCGTCCGCAGGGGCCCCGCGTCATACGAAGTGCCAGGTCTGCGTCCCGCGTCATACGAATGCCGACGTATACGTACGGGGTTGTATGACGCGGGGGGCGGGGTGGCGGGGTTTGTATGACGCGGGGGCCGGGGTGGCCGGGTTCGTATGACGCGAGGCAGGAACCCCGACTCTCGCCAAGTCCGCGCGTGCCGAAGCAGTTCCTGAAACGATCGCTGTATGCCTCGTTTGATCCCGGAAGCCCCCACCTTCACGACGGCGTCCGAGCAGAAGGTGTGGGAGCTCCTGCGTGATCAGCTCGGCCCCGACGACGTCCTCCTGGCCAACCTGCGCCTCACCGACATGGAGAAGGACTTCGAGGCCGACCTCGTGGTCCTGATGCCCGAGGTCGGGGTGTTGGTGCTGGAGGTCAAGGGTGGCAGCGTGCACGTGGAGGTGGACGACACCGCCGAAGGGGGACACGCGTGGTGGACGCAGCGCAAAGGGAAGCCGGCGCGCATCCGCCCGGTTGACCAGGCCCGCGGCGCCAAGCACGCGCTGAAGCGCTACGTCGAGCAGCACCCGTACGGAGGGCTGCGGCACCGCGTCGGGTGGGGCCACGGGGTGGTCGTCCCGTACAGCTCCTTCGACGAGTCCTTCATCGTGCCTGAGCTGCCGCGGTGGGCGCTGCATGACAAGGACGACCTGGCCGACCTCGGCCAGCGTGTCCGCGACAACGCGTGGGGGATGTTGCACGGTCAGCGCGCGCCCACCTATGACGACGTCGAGGCGCTCGCGGACATCGTCGCGGGCCGGTTCCCGGTGGCGTACGACCGTGTGGCCGAGTCGGATGACCGGGCCGCGGAGTTCGATCGCCTCACCCAGGAGCAGGCCACGATCCTGCAGGTCACTCGCCTCCTCAACCGGGTCGAGGTTCGTGGCGGCGCGGGCAGTGGCAAGACCGTGCTGGCTCTGCAACAGGCCAAGGAGCTGACGCGGAAGGGACAGCGGGTCGCGCTGCTGTGCTACTCGATCGGCCTTGCTGAGCACCTCAAGCGCCAGGTCGCCGGCTGGGACAGGCGTCACCGGCCGGCGTTCGTCGGCACCTTCCACGCGTTCGGGCAACAGTGGGGCGCTGTTGACGGCGACCGCCAGGACAGCGAGTTCTGGGAGGAGAAGTTGCCCGCAGAGATGGCCAACTTGGCTGCCGAGCTGCCTGACGGCAAGCGCTACGACGCTGTCATCGTCGACGAGGCTCAGGACTTCGCCGACTCGTGGTGGACGCCGGTGCTGCGTTCGCTGCGGGACGAGGAGGAGGGCGGGCTGTTCGTCTACTCCGACGAGAACCAGCGGATCTTTGCCCGGTTCGGCCGCCCGCCGGTGGCGCTGGTGCCGCTGGTGCTGGACCACAACCTGCGCAACACCAAGCAGATCCACCAGTCATTCGGCCCTCTGGCGCCCAGCCGCATGTATTCGCGCGGCGGCGAGGGTCCGTCCGTACGCTTCATCGCCTGCACCGGGGAGGAGGCAATCGCGACCGCAGACGACGCCGTGGACGAGTTCCTGGATGCTGGCTGGGAACCCCGGCACATCGCCTTGCTGACCACGGGGCATCGGCACCCGGTGCAGCTCGAACGCACCAGCTTCACTGACCAGGAGGGCTATTGGAGCACCTACTGGGACGACGACGTGTTCTACGGCCACGTCCTCGGGTGCAAGGGTCTGGAGCGTCGTGCGGTGGTGCTCTGCGTCAACGAGTCGGGTGACCGCGACCGCGCCCGCGAACGCCTGTACGTCGGCATGTCCCGGGCCACCGACGAACTCGTCGTGGTGGGCGATCCCGCGACCGTTTCCGCCATCGGCGGCGACGAGGTGGCCCGGCGCCTCGGGCTGGTCTGACATCCGCCCCCATCTGGTCTAGACCAGATGGGGGCGGGTCGCCGAAGTTGTCGGACCCCCTCCGTACGTTCCTGCTCAGTCGCCGAACACGGCGACCGGCAGAGCACCGCACGATCATCGGGGGTCGCGGGACGCTCGCCGTCACGAACGGGGGTTCGTCAGCTCGCTGACGCGCGCCCTGCCACGGCACGGCTCCCCGCCGATGCCTGGCGCATGCACGAAAGGGTCGAACCTGTGAAGAAGGTTCTGCTGGGCGTGTTCATCGCCCTGATTCTGTTGGTTGGCGGCTGCTTCGCGGTCGTGTCCGCGGGAGTGGACGCGGTCGACGACGCCGTCAAGGCCGAAGAGGCCAACGACAAGCCGAAGCCGGTCGAGGTCGGCAAGGCGTTCGTCCACGATGGCTACGAGTTCGGGCCGGGCTGGAAGGTGGTCAAGGACGGCCTCGGGGGCGCCGAGATCACCGGTCTCAAGGTGACGAACGCGAAGGACTCGACCCAGACGGTGATGGTCACCTTCACCTTCACCAAGGGCAACGAAAAGCTCGGTGAGGTCGAGTGCAACGCCGGAGAGCTCGAGGCGGGGCAGGTCAGCAAGCTCGACTGCTTCTCGCTCGACGACGGCTTCCCGACGGGGTGGACCGAGATCAAGGTGGCTGACATGTGGTGACCGGGTGACCGGTGGGTTCCCGCGACGCAACATCGCGGGAACCACTCACGGCGAGGGGCGCGACCATGGGGGTGCGCCCCTTGCCTCGTTCTCGGGTAGATGCGGTGATGGGGCGCCCCGCGGGGGTGGGCGCCCCATCGCTCGTTCAGCGGAAGGCGCAGCCGCTGGTCACGCCGAAGCGCTTGAAGACCCACGCGGCAGGACACAGCCCGGTGATGGATGCCTGCAGCTGATTCAGGCCGACGAACGCGGTCAGCAGGAGCCACCACGGGGAGACCAGTGCCACCAGCAGGACGCTGAGCAGGGTGATGGATCCGGCAAGCGCAAGCACTGCGCGGTCGAGGTTCATGGGAGTCCCTTCCAGGGGTGGGTGTGGTTTCGACAAGCTCAACCAGCAGGCGGTGGTCGAGCTTGTCGAGGCCCGGGGGTGTCGTTGGGTGTGGTTTCGACGAGCTCAACCAGCAGACGGTGGTCGAGCTTGTCGAGACCGGGGGCGTCGTTGGGTGTGGTTTCGACGAGCTCAACCAGCGGATGTCGGGTGTGGTTTCGACGAGCTCAACCAGCGATGGTGGTCGAGCTTGTCGAGACCCGGCGGGAGGTCAGCCGTGGCTGAACGTGATGTTGGGCAGGATGCGGCGCAGCCAGGCGGGGCTCCACCAGGCGGCACGCCCGGTCATGCGCAGCATCACCGGCAGCAGGACGAGGCGTACCAGGAACGCGTCCAGGAGCACGGCGACGCCGAGCACGATGCCCATCTCCTTCGGCGGGATCGGGCCGGAGATGGCGAAGGTGAAGAACACCGCGACCATCACGGCGCCCGCGGCGAAGATGACCCGGCCACTGTGGGCGAGCGCGCCCACCATGGCCTCCTTCGGGTCGCCCGACTTCTCGTAGTGCTCCTTCGCGCTGGCGAGCAGGAACACCGTGTAGTCCATCGCGATGGCGAAGATCATGGCGAAGAAGAACACCGGCGCCCACGCGTTGAGGAAGCCCTGCGGCTCGAATCCCAGGAAATCGGACAGGTGCCCGTCCTGGAAGATGAGCTTCGCGACGCCGAAAGCCGCAGCGGTCGACAGCAGGCTCGCCACGGTGCCGAGCAGCGAGATCAGCGGCGCCTGCAGCGCCACGAGGAGCAGCACGAACCCGAGGACCATGACCACGGCGATCACCAGCGGAGTGGACTTGTCGAGCTGGGTCTTGAGGTCGAGGTTCTCCACCGCTGCTCCACCCACGAGGGCGGAGTTGGGCAGGTCTGCGCGCAGGCGCTCCACAGTGTCCAGCAGGTCGGGGTCGGAGGGATCCATCGTCGGTACGGCCTGGATCAGCATGAGCCCGGAGTTGTCCGCCGCGGGCATGGCGGGCATGGCGCCGGCGATCCCGGCGTCGGCTCCCAGCACCTCTGAGGCGCGCTCGGCGTCGGCCTCGTCGGTCACTACCTGGAGGGTGCCCGGTGCGCCATCGCCGAAGGCGTCCTTGACGATGTCGTAGCCGACTCGCGCGCTCGCCTCGGCGGGCAGCACCTTGATCGACGGCATGGCCGTCGTCAGGCTCAGTACGGGCACGGCCAGTGCGATGAGCACGAGCAGCGAGGTGACACCCCACGCCACAGGGCGACGCCACAGGTGCTCGCCCCACTTCTCGAACCGCGCCGAGCGATGCTCGCCCGCCTTCACCCAAGGCAGCGAGAACTTGTTGATGCGGTGGTCGAGCGTGAACAGCACCAGCGGCAGCAGGGTGAGGGTTGCGGCCAGGATGAAGACCACCGACAGCATGATTCCGCCGGCCATCGAACGGAACGAGGGCGAGGGGACCAGCATCACTGCGGACAAGGAGACCAGCACGGTCACCCCCGAGAGCAGGACGGCCTTGCCGGCGGTGTCCATCATCTCGGCGACCGCCCGCGTACGACTCCGCCCGGCGCCCATCCGGGCGGCCCGATAGCGCACCACCATGAAGAGCGCATAGTCGATCCCCAGGGCGAGCGCGAACATCATCGCGAAGTTCATCGCCCAGATCGACACCGGCATCAACTCGTTGATCAGTACGAGCGAACCCGCCGAGGCGACTAGCCCGGCCAGCGTCAACGTGAGCGGGAGCCCTGCAGCGACCAGCGCTCCGAACGCCAGCACCAAGATGCCCATCGTCACGGGCCAACTCATCAACTCGGACTTCATCATCGCGGACAGGTTGGCCTCGTTGAAGTCCGACCACAGCAGGGAGGCGCCGGTCGGGTTCACCTGGACCGAGTCGCTGCCCAAGTCGGCGAGCTCCTCCTTCAGATCGTTCGCCACGCGCACCATCTCGTTGGTGTCCACCCCGGCTCCCGCGAGCACCACGGCGGTGCGGCCGTCCTGGCTGAGGGTGGCGCCCGGGACAGGGGCGATGACGTCGGCGATGCGGTTCTCGCCCTCGAGAGTTGCGGTGACCGCGGCGAGCACGTCAGGGCCGTCGCCCTCAGTCAGCGGCACATCCTCACTGTGGACGACGACCTGGATCGCCGAGGATGCATTCCCGCCGAAGTGCTCGGTGGCGAGGTCGCGGACCGCCACTGACTCCGAGCCGTCAGCCTGCCAGCCCGCGCCGGACAGGTTGTGCTCCACCTTGGGGGCGAAGAGTCCGAGGCCGACAACGAGGACGACCCACGCGAGGGCGACGAAGCGCCTGTGCTCGCTCACCCAGACGCCGAGGCGGCCCAGCGGGCCGGAGGAGTGATGCGCCCGGTCGTCCGGGAGGGGTGGGCCGGCGGGGGCCGGATGGGGGCGGCTGGTGGCCGTGGACATGTTCTTGCTACCTCTCTCACGCACAACGGATATCCCCCTGGGGGGATCGGCGTGGAACGGTAGCATAACCCCCCGGGGGGTTATTGATTCAGGGCGCGCGAGAGCGATCCATGACCGCGACGGGACGTGGATCGCGGTCCCGCGGGATGGCGTCGCGCAGGGTGTCGCTGGTCGAGCTCGAGTTTCCGCTGGTCGAGCTTGTCGAGACCCGGGCCGGTGGTTTCGACAGGCTCAACCAGCGGGGGGCCGGTGGTTTCGACGGGCTCAACCAGCGCTGGGTTTCGACGGGCTCAACCGGCGGGGCTTCAGGCTCCGGCTTGGACGATGACCAGCTGGGCGTCAGGTTCGAGCAGCATCGAGAGGATGCGCCGCTTGGCGTCCCAGCCCACCAACTGCCCGCCCTCGGTGATCGAGGCGTTGTTGCCGAACGAGGCGGGGAGGTAGATCTCCGTCGGGGCCTCGATGTCGGGGTTCGGCTCGACCTCGAACTCCAGACGTACGTCGCTGGCCTCCAGGATCCGGCCCATGCGGCCCGCCACGGCCCGCGGATAGGGGCGGTTCAGTGCAGCGACCAGATTGCGCTTCTTGCCGTCGACCTCGTACGGCCCCCAAGCGCCGTTGTCACGCGACCAGTACGCCACCGCGAACCCGTGCTCGGCCGCGGCCTTGTAGACGTCGCGGATGTACAGCAGCGCGGCCGGCTTGGTGGTGTCGAGGCCGAACTCGCCGAGCACCACCGGCACGTCGCCCAGCCGCTTCGCGGTCCGCAGGGTGTTGTCGACCCACGTGTCGATGCTGCCCTTCACCAGGCGCTTGGTCGTGCCTTCGTACCCGCCGCCGAGGTCCATCGGCAGGGGATAGAGGTGAGGGCAGTACGCGATGCGGTCCTCGCCCTCGCGAGGGTCGTCGACGGGCCGCAACCCCGACGGGGTGCCCCAGTTGACCCCCATCGCCTGCGGCTCCACGCACACCCACGAGTCCTGGTCCACCTCCCGGATGGCGTCCGTGACGTCCTGGTAGAGAGCGCTCAGAGGGCCTGCTTCGAACTCCGGACCCTGGAGGCTGCCGCCGTACGGCTCGTTCATGACGTCGTAGGCGATGACCGTGTCGTCCTCGGCGAACGCCTGCGCCACGGCCCGCCAGGCTCCGACGTAGTGCTCGCGCAACTCGGGATGCTCGCCGGTGGTGTTCCAGAAGTGGTCGAAGGCGCGGATCACGCCCGGCTCGAGGTAGTAGCGCTCCCACATCTTCTGCGTCTCGACGGGCAGGCCGTCGGTGTACGTGGCCCAGTACGGCGCCCCGTTGCCCGTGCCGGCGCCCGGGATGATCTCGTCGCCCCACAGGTCCTGATGCATGTCGAGCATGACCTTGTAGCCCCGCTGGTCGTACCAGGAGACGCGCTCGGCGAGGTCGGCCAGGTACGCCCAGTCGTACTTGCCGGGGGCGGGCTCCACCGCGCGCCAGGAGATGAGGAAGCGGACGAAGTTGGTGCCCATGTCGGAGTACTCGGTGGCGAGATCCTCCTTGGTGAAGTTGGGCAGTCCGTCGGGCGCCGCCTTCGCGCTCCCGGCGGTGGAGAAGCCGCGCAGCACGAGGTCGCGGCCCTCCTCGTCAGTCAGCGCCGGAGCCGTCGCGTCGGGCACCGGACGCACCGCAGCGAGCACCAGACCGAGGGCGACGATGGCCGCCAAGGCAAGCAGGAGGCGAGAGCGACGAAACGCCGAGGTCATGCGAACTCCTGTTGCTCGGGGACGGCGGCTGCTTAGGCTACGGCGCATGGTGCCCTCCGATGCGACATCGACACCGAGTGTCTCGCCCCGTGGTTCGCGGCGCCCGGCTTTGGCTGGGGTGGTCGTGCTCGCGCTGCTCATGCTGATCGGCGCTGTCCCGGCGGTGCGCCTCGCGCTCGTCGAGTGGTTCCCGGTGTCAGCTTTGGTGGAAGGCGTGCGGATGCCGGCATGGCTGCCGCGGCTCGGGCTTCCGTTCGGGGACAACCCTGGATGGGGGTACTGGCTGGTCGAGACGGTGGCGGCCCTCGTGGTGCTCGCGGTCTTCTGGGTACGCTGCCTGGCCGCCTACCGGCCACGTCGGACGCGGCGTCGCATCGCCGTCCAGGTGTGGCTCGACACCGTCCTTGCCGTGCTGGCCGGGTGTGTGGTTCACGCCGTGCTGAGCACCTTCCTGACCGGTGACCGTCCGCTGCCGTACCTGCTGCTCGTGGGAGGGGCGGCACTCTTCGCGCTGGTCTGGGGTGCGCTGACCGGGTTGATCACGGCTGCTGCGGCGGCCGCCGTACCGGCGCCGTGAGGCGACGTCGATCGGGGTACGCTGAGAGGCGATGAGCGAGGACTACTGCGACCTGTGTGACCTGCCCCGATCGACCTGCGTGCACGGGATGCCGCCAGCGCCGAAGCCTGAGGCGAAGGCGCCCGCACCCGCCGCGGTCAGGGCCGCCACCGGCCGCACTTCGACGTCGAGCCGGACCACCACCTCAGGACGCGCCACCTCGCGCGCCAGCAAGGTCGAGACCCCCGTACGCCGCGCGCCGCGCCGCTGGAGCCCGCCCGAGCTGTTCGCGCCGCACATCGTCGCGGTCCTGCAGGATGCTGGCGGCGAACTGCCCACCGACGCGGTCTTTGCTGCCCTGGCGGAGCGGTTGGGCGACCACCTGCTGGCCGGTGACTCCGAGCAGACGCCCGAGGGAGAGCTCCGCTGGCGTCGTGCCTCCCGGATTGCCCGTCGAACGCTGACCCAGGACGGCCTCATGGTCAGCGGGACCCCCGGCGTGTGGCAGTTGACCGATGCGGGGATGACGCACCCGACGTTCGTCGACTGATCGTGGCGTCGGCAGCGGGTTGTCAGTGGCATCGGCTTTGCTGAGGTCATGGAACTCGCCCACGCCCGTGCCCTCGCCGGAGAGCTGTTCGCCGAGCACGGTCTGACTGACTGGACGTTTGCCTTCGACCGGGCCAAGCGGCGCGCCGGGGTGTGCCGATCCCACAGCCGCACCATCTCCTTGAGCACGGCGCTGACGTTGCTGCACGAGGAGGACGAGGTCCGCGAGACGTTGCTGCACGAGATCGCCCACGCGCTGGTCGGGCCGCAGCATGGTCACGACGAGGTGTGGCGGGCGACCGCAATGCGCATCGGCAGCACAGGGCGCCGCTGCGTGGATGCCAGCGCCCCGACGGTCGAAGGGGCCTGGCAGGGCACCTGCTCGGCTGGCCACGTCGTCTCGCGGCACCGCCGCCCGGAGCGGGTCCTGCTGTGCACGCGGTGCCGTGGGGCCTCCCAGACCCGCGTGTTCTCGTGGACCCACGGAGGCACGGTCGCGCCGATGCACCCCAACTACGTGCAGGAGTTGGAGGCGATCGCCGCGGGGCGTCCTCTGGTCCGGCTGGGCCGCGGCCACCGGGTGCGGTTGCAGACCGACGACCAGTGGGCAGGCCGGACCGGCGTGGTGCTGGAGCGCAAACGCAGTCGGTACGTCGTACGAGTCGGTGGCACCCTGGTGGTGGTGCCGTTCGCGGGCGTCGTCGCGCTCTGAGGCATCGCTGGTTGAGCTGTTCCGAACCTGGGCCGCTGGTTGGGCTTGTCGAGACCCGGGCCGCTGGTTGAGCTCGTCGAGACCCGGGCCGCTGGTTGAGCTTGTCGAAACCAAGGGCTCGACGGACGGGACGCGCCAACCAGAAGCCAGCGCGCCCCGTACAGCGTCTCCCGCTCAGTTCCAGATCGCGGCGGCCCACTCAGGGTGGTCGATGAAGGGATTGCGGTTGCCCTGCCACTGGTCGTGGATGCGGTCGTTGCGTCGCATCTCGAAGGCGGACACAGGGTCCTGGGCGTTCCAGGCGAGCAGGACCGAGAGCTTCCCGTGGAACGGGGCGGATCCGTTGTTGACCTGGTTGTTCATCTCCAGGTCCGCGAAGCCGTCGTCGCCGGAGTAGCGCACCGCCATGTAGAAGATCATCCGCGCCACGTCGCCCTTCACGGCGTCACGCGGCTCGAACGAGTCGGCGTCCCCCGCGCACCCGGAGCACTGCGACACCGTGCTGCCGCCGAGGTCGAAGTCCTTGTTGCCGCGCGCCGAGTTGACGCTCACGTCCTCCGGGCGGAGGTGGTGGACGTCGGTCCCGGGCCCGGTGGCCGTCCCGAAGTCCCCGTGGGACTTGGCCCAGACGTGTTCGCGGTTCCAGTCGTCGGCGTCGCCCCCGTTGGTGGACTTGGGCAGCGAGAAGCCTGAATAGAGCGTGAGCACGTTGTTGGGGTTGTTCGGGTCCTGGTCGGTGTCCTTGAGCGCCTCCCAGACCTGCGAGTAGCTGAGCGTGCGCTGGTCATCGATGATGTCGTGGAGGGTGGACTTGAGAGCCGCGCCCGTCTGGCCGATCGCGGGTGCGTAGTACGTCGCATCGTGCGGGCTCGTCTGCCCGGGCGGGTCCGTCGGGCTCGGTGTGTCGGTCGGGCTCGGCGTCTCCGTCGGACTGGGTGTCTCCGTCGGGCTGGTCGGGGGAGTGGAGCCGGCGAGGGCGAACGCGACGGCGTTCTTGGCGCCGGGGTGCGAGAAGTACGCCGACAGAGATGCGGTCACGTCGATGTGCTGGCCCACGAGGCCGGGATTGGACTTCAGCCCCCAGGAGCTGCGGAAGCTGGAGGGGATCTGGACGTAGATCATGCTGGCGGTGTTGGTCTCGCCGGCGGTGTCGGCCAGGGCCAGCGCGTAGTCGTTGGGGAACCCGGAGGTGACGACCGTGGTCGTCGCCGTGGGCTGGCCCACGACGTACCCGCGGACGGTCTGGGTGGATCCGTTCTGCGTAGCGATCGCGGTGGACACCGTCAGGGGTGCGGCGGCCTGCGCGGTCGGCGTGGTGGAAGCGACGGGGGAGTAGAGGGCGGACAGGGCCATGACGAGGACGACGGCAAGCCGCCGTCCCATCCCGAGATTGATGGTCATGACAACGACCTTCCCGCACCCCTCGCTCGTTGTGAAGGGACGCGAGACGTTGGGGCTAGGTCTCGACGGGCGGTGGTGCTGGTTGAGCTTGTCGATCCTGGGCCGCTGGTTGAGCTTGTCGAAACCGGGTCTCGACAAGCTCGACCGTCGGGGGGTCTCGACAAGCTCGACCGTCCGGGAGTCTCGACAGGCTTGGTCTCGACAAGCTCGACCGTCCGGGGGTCTCGACAAGCTCGACCAGCGAGATCAGGCCTGGGTGTAGACCCGCCGCGTCGTGGGGACCAGCGAGAGGTCCCGGCTGGCGCCGAACTTCTCGACGCTCTCGTACATGAGCGTCATCCGGCGGCGCAGTTCGGCGTCGTCGCCGCCCGACCCGTAGAACACGTGGGGGTCGGTCATGGCCTGGGGGTGGAAGAGTTCCTCGACGATCGCGGCCACCAGGTGGGCGTCGCGGCCCTCGTGGGCGGTGAGCGTGTCAAGGACGAGGTTCTGCACGTACCCGTGAGTGTCCTGGGTGTCGATCGCGATCTGGGTGTGCTGCTCGAGCCAGTACGACTTCCAGTCCTCGTGCGGCATCTGGGCGGGTCGGCGCAGCAGCGCCATGTTGGCCAGCCACGGCTCGGGGGCGCCGTCGGGTGCCGTCGGCGGCTCGATCGGGCGCCGCTCCTCGACCAGCCACACGTCGGCAACGGGGGCGAGGACCAGCGCCGCAGCGGTCGCGTTCGGAGTCCACACCGACACGAGTGCCCGGATGGGCTCCTCATGCGTCCTCAGGCGCAGCGTCGCCTGCGCGACGGACTCGTCGTCGACGTTGATCTGCACCCGTACGGCGCCAGCCACCCCCAGCGCCTCGCGCAGCGTGTCCAGAGCGGGCAGGGAGCAGTCGGAGCCGGGAAGAAGGGCGGCCATCAGCTTCGCGTTCACCCGGGCAGCGTCGCACGGTTGAGCGGTGGGCAGGAGGGCAATCCCGGCTGCGGGGACCTGCCCGCACACCGCCCATGAGTGCGGTCCAGCGTCACTCCCGAAGGTCACGGCGGGGTCACAGAAGTGGCGTACTGAAAAATATGTGACTGATGGGACTGGCGTGGCGACTGGACAAAATGGCACAGTCTGCACTCGCCGGCTCCAACGGTGCGATGCCTCAGCCCACTCGGGTGACTGAGCCGCAGCAGGGGCAGCACAGTGGGAGTTCCGTTACACCAAGTGCGACTGAATGGCCGAAAATGCCACGCATCGCGACAGGACTCCTTAGATTTGGTCTACCCAACCTCGGGGACGGGCTGAGGCTGCTCGAAGAATCGTGAGGGGTTTCATGAAGATGGACAGGTCCAAGCTGGACAAGCTTGGTCGCGACTCGGCTGGCACCATTTCGGGCTGGCCACTGCGGCGCAAGCTGGTGCTTGCCATCGCGGTCCCCCTGATTGTCGCTGCGTTCCTCGGTCTGACGTCGGTCACGTCGTCCCTCTCCGAGTCCCGCAACGCCTCGACGTCGGCCAACCAGGTCACCGTCCTCCCGCCCGCCATCAAGTACGTCCGTGCGGCGGAAGCGGCCATGATCGCCTCCAACACCCAGGGCGCGACTTCGGCCGGTGACCTCGACGACGCGCTCGACGTGATCCGCGACGCCACCGCCGAACTCGAGACGACGGCCAAGAACGCAGAGCTCACCGACGCGCAGGCCACCCAGGTCCAGACCCTGCTCGACCTCAGCCAGGACGTCCGCTCCGAGGCTGCCGCCCAGAACGGCTCCGAGACGTGGGTCGCGCAGCTGCGTCAGATCCAGGCCAGCCTGACCCAGCTCATCAACCTCATCATCAACGAGCAGAACGAGCCCGAGCCCCGACTCGAGCTGCTCTCCCAGGCCCTCACCGGCCGTCTGGCCCTGGCGATGCAGCAGTCGCTGGCTGGCGCTGGCGGCGAGATGGGCAAGTTGTCCCAGAGCCTGTCCTCCGAGCTCGGTGTCGAGGCCGCGTCCATCGACCGTCTGGCCAGCGCCATCGGTCAGACCGAGTCGACCATCCCGACGCTGCGCACCGAGAACGGCCGTCGCGCCGAGTCGGTCCGCGCCGCCAGCAACGTCAGCGACCTGGACCTCGGCACGCGAAGCGCGTACGTCCCCTACGACCAGCTCATCGACCAGCTGCTCGGCGAGATCGACACCAACCTGTCGGCCAATGCCAGCTCCGCTCGGACCGACGGTCTGCGCACGCTCGGCCTGACGGTGCTGGCGCTCCTCCTCGCGGTCGTGATCGCGCTCGTGGTCACGCGCCTGCTGCTCGACCCGATCAACCGCGTGCGTGACGGTGCCCGCAAGGTCGCCCACGAGACGCTGCCCGACGCCGTCGCCATGATCCGTAGTGGTCAGGAGCCGCCGGCGTTCGAGCCGATCGACGTCGACACCAACGAGGAGATCGGTCAGCTCGCGCGCGCCGTGGACGACCTGCACGCGCAGGCTGTCCACCTCGCATCCGGCGAGGCCCGCCTGCGTGCGACGGTCGGCGAAATGTTCGTGACCCTCTCGCGCCGCTCGAACTCGCTGATCAACCAGCAGCTCACGCTCATCGAGCGCCTCGAGAACGACGAGGAGGACCCCAAGCGACTGGAGAGCCTCTTCCGCCTCGACCACCTGGCGTCCCGCATGCGCCGTACGGCGGACTCGCTGCTGATCCTGGCCGACTCCCCGAACACCGGTGGCGCCGAGTACACCCTGTCGGTCAGCGACGCGGTACAGGCCGCCAGCGCCGGTGTGCAGGACTACCACCGCCTCCAGGTCTCCTCGCACCTGTCCACCCTGATCGCGGGCAACGCGGCCGCCGACGTGGTGCACCTGCTCACCGAGCTCGTGGACAACGCGCTGTCGTACTCCTCGCCCAACGACCCGGTGCGCGTCGAGACGTCGATCGACTCCTCGGGCGCGGTCATCAAGATCGCGGACGCCGGCATCGGCATCCCCGCCGACGAGCGCACCGCACTCAACACGATGCTTCGCGAGGGCTCGGAGGCCACGCCGGAGACGGCTCGCCGCATGGGCCTGTTCGTGGTGAGCCGCCTCGCCAAGCGTCACAACATCGCGGTTGAACTCATCCGCGGTGAGTTCGGCGGGACCATCGTCCGTGTGGTGCTGCCCGCCACGATCCTCCCCGAGCTCCCGCAGCCGTCCTCTCCGATCGTGCACACGTACGAGACCGAGGACGCCGTCGCGGCGCCGCAGGCACCGCTGTACGAGGAGCTCTCCGAGGTCGAGGCCACGGAGACGACGGCTCACGGCCTGCCCAAGCGCGGCAGCCGCCGCAGCCCGCGCGGCTCCGAGGAGCGCAAGCCGCTGATCGGGAGCAAGAAGCCGGTCGAGGCCGAGCCCACCCCGGAGCCCGCTCCCGAGGTGGAGCCGGTGACGGCGTACGCGGAGCCGCAGGTCGAGCCGCAGCCGGTCGAGGACCTCGTGGTCGACGCGCCCCCCGCAACGCCTGCTGCCCCGCCCGCTCCGGCGGCGCCTGGCCTGGGCGGCGGACTGCTGCCGCGCCGCAACCCCGGTGCCCAGGTGCCGATGACGAGCCCCGACGCACTGGTGCCCATCACCTCGGCGAGCACCGAGGGCGGGTCGCTGTTCTCGCGTACGTCGACCCCGACGCCGACCCCGGAGCCCGCAGCCGAGGCGCCCGCGGACGTGAGCGCCGAGCAGATCGCCGAGGACCTGGCCGAGGACACCACCGAGCGTGAGCAGGTGGCTGAGGTCGTGCCGATCTCGGCGCTCGCCGGCGTGCGCGCCGAGGCCGCTGAGCAGGCCGAGGCGGAGGCCCGGGCCCGCAGCTCCATCGCGAACGCGTTCACCACGGCGCCCAAGAAGGCCAACGAGGACCTCGAGTCCTCGAAGGCCGATGCGCCCAAGCCGAACCCGTTCGAGCCGCCCTCCTACTTCAGTGAGCCGCTCGTCCAGTCGACTGCGCTGGACGACCCGGTCGACACGGCGCCCGCCGTCGAGGCGGAGCCCGAGGCGCCCGTCTACGAGCCCGAGCCTGTCGTCGAGACGCCGACGTACGAGCCGGAGCCCGTGCTCGAGACGCCGACGTACGAGCCCGAGCCCGTCGTCGAGACGCCGACGTACGAGCCGGCACCGGTTGCTGAGCCGATCGCAGAGACGCCCCCAGGTCCCGCGCCGGCCGCCGCGCCGGCGGAGGAGATCGACGCTGGCGTCGACGAGGCCGCGGCCGCTGCGGTCGCGAGTGGCCTGGGTGGCGGACTGCCGAGGCGTACGCGTGGCGCGGCGCCCCAGATCAACCGCGACATGCCCGGCCTGCCCACGGCTGCCGAGAGCGCAGCCGCACGTGGCGGACGCCGTGAGGAGTCCCCGATCTTCTCCTCGATGAGGTCGGGCTGGCTCTCCAGCGAGGGCTCCAAGGACTTCGGAAACGAAGAGGTGGATCGAGGCTGGGCCAGGGCCGCGCGCGTCGCGGACCAGGCTGAGACCCCCCGATCCACCACCGGCGGACTTCCCGTCCGCAACCCGGGACAGCGTTTGGTTCCCGGAAGCGTGGAAAAGCCGACTACGGTGGCCCCGCGCGACCCGGAGGCCATTCGGTCTCGTCTTTCCTCGGCGGCGGCGGGCATCTCCCGTGGTCGTCAAGCTGCCAAGAGTTCAACCCCGCACACGGAAGCAGGCCCCTCATGATCTCCGAGCACAACACCTCTGCATCGGGCGACGAGCGAGACCTCGACTGGCTGATGACCCGGTTCGTCGCGGACGTGCAGGACGCGGCGCACGCGATTCTGGTCTCCGCTGACGGGCTCCTCATGGCGGCCAGCAGCTCGATTCCCAGCGAGCGAGCCGAGCAGGTCGCCGCCGTCTCCTCCGGTCTCGCCAGCCTCGCCGTCGGCGCGGCTCGCCTCTTCGACGGTGGTGCTGTCCTTCAGTCCATCGTGGAGATGGAGATGGGCTACCTGATGCTCATGGCCGTCGGTGACGGCTCCAACCTCACGGTGCTGACGACCGAGTCGGCCGACATCGGCCAGGTCGGCTACGAGATGGCACTTCTCGTGGACCGCGTCGGTCGCACCGTCGAGGCCCAGGCGCGGGTCGGCAGCGGGCTGTGAGGGAGAGACCATGACTTCGATGAACGGTCCGGACGAGACGGAGGCCCAGCGCCCCCGGCTCGTCAGGGCCTACACGATCACCGCGGGGCGTACGCACACCACGGTCGACCTCCCCATGGAGGCGACCCTGCGGCTGCAGCCCGGCCGTGACGGGCGCGGTCTGACACCGGCCAGCGCTCAGGTCCTGGAAGTCTGCGACCGTCGTTCGGTCGCAGAGGTGTCTGCACTGGCCAAGATGCCGGTCGGTGTGGTTCGAGTCCTGCTCGGGGACCTGCTCGAACAGGGAATCATCCGAATTCAGGCCACCATCACCGAGCAGACCTCGAAGGATGAGCGACTGGAGCTCATCGAAAGGACCCTCCGTGGACTTCGCAACTACTAAGGACCGTCAGGCCGCCTCGACCAAGATCGTGGTCGCGGGTGGCTTCGGGGTGGGAAAGACCACCCTCGTCGGCTCCGTGTCCGAGATCGACCCGCTGCGCACCGAGGCGCTGGTCACCAACGAGTCGGAGGGCGTCGACGACCTCGCTGCCGTCCCGACCAAGGGGACCACGACCGTGGCGATGGACTTCGGGCGACTCACGCTGGCCGAGGACCTGGTGCTGTACCTGTTCGGTACGCCCGGTCAGCGCCGCTTCTGGTTCATGTGGGATGACCTGTGCCGCGGCGCCATCGGCGCCATCGTGCTGGTCGACGTGGCTCGTCTGGACGACTGCTTCTCTCCGCTCGACTACTTCGAGTCGAAGGGCATTCCCTTCATCGTGGCCGTCAACCAGTTCGACGGCGTGCAGCAGTACCCGGTCGAGGAGATCGCCAACGCGTTGGCCCTCTCCCCGGAGATCCCGATCATCAGCATCGACGCCCGCGACCGCGAGTCGGCCAAGGGTGCGCTCGTGCGGATCACCGAGTACGCCCTGCAGCGCCTGCGCGAGTCGCTGGCCACGAGCGTCAACTGAGATGGGCGTGCGGCGTCACCCGTTCGTACGCAACGGTGTGGTTCTTGGGGCCCTCGCGGGAGTGCTGGCGCTCGCCGGATGTGGCGGCGAGGCTCAGGGCAAGGCGGCAGCAGCGAACCCCACGCTGGTGTACCCCAACGCCCTGACGGTGTGCTCGGACGTGCCGTACAAGCCGTTCGAGTTCGTACGGGCGGGTGTCACGGTCGGTTTCGACGTCGACATCGCGCAGACGGTGGCCGACGAGCTGGAGGTGCGACTCGACATCGTCGACGTCAGCTTCGAGGAGATCACCTCGGGCAGCGCCCTCAACGCGGGTACGTGCGACATGGCGATCTCGTCGATCACGATCACGGGTGACCGTGCCCGCGTGGTGGACTTCTCGAGCCAGTACTTCGAGGCCCACCAGGTGCTCATGGCACCCGCGGGCTCGGGCATCGAGGGCCTGTCCGACGCTGCCGGCAAGCGCATCTTCGTCCAGAACGGCACCACGGGTGCCTCGTACTTGCGCCAGCATGCGCCGCTGGGCACCAAGATCACCTTCGTGGGTGACTTCGAGGTGGCCAAGGCCGCAGCCCAGCGTGGGGACGCCGACGCCATCGTCGCGGACAACATGGTCGCTGCCTCCGTCACGAAGCAGTCTGGCTTCAAGGCGGTGGAGGCGTTCACGGGCGGTGAGCAGTACGGCATCGCGGTGAAGAAGGACGGCAACGCCGAGTTGCTGCGCGTGATCAACCGCGTGATGGCCGAGATCCGCGAGGACGGGCGTTACGACTCGATCTACGAGACCTGGTTCGGCAAGTGAGCCTGCACGCGAGCGTCTGAGCGTACGACTTCTGAACACACGAGGCCCGACCGAGCGATCGGTCGGGCCTCGTGGTGTGTCAGGGGCGTGCGCAGGGGCCGGTCAGTTGATGTACCAGAGCCCGATGAGGGTGGGGATGACGCCGAGAAGGAGCCACCACGACACCAGCGACTTGCCGTGGATCAGACGGGCCGCGAGGACGGCCAACACGCCGAAGGCTCCGGCCAGGACGCACAGCATCTCTGCGGCGCCCGGCTGAGGATTGTCGATCGCCTTGGTCGCCAGGATGATGCCGAACGCCAGGTGCAGGATCGTGGACACCGCGAGGACCGACGTCACCCAGCGCTGCACGTTGGTGAACTTGCGCTGTGCCTCGACCCGGTCGCGGGGAGCCTCGAGCGCGTTCGGGTCCATGAGATGGCGCGCTCGACGGGGCGCTGCCTGGTCCGGGGTGGTGATCTGAACGTCGCTCATCGCTGCCTCCATCGGGACTCTTTGCTCGATTGTCCCACCGCGGCTGCCGCGTTCGCGAATCCCCCACGGGGGATCTGTGTCACGTCGCTGGGAGGATCCCTGCGGCGCGGGCTGGCTCAGCGTACGCCTCGGCCAACGTGGCGACCGTGTGGTGGGCGTTGAGGCCGCTGGGGTTCGGCACGACCCACAACTGGGCCCCGGCCAGCGGTGTCGGCTGCAGCCCCGCGGTGGCCTTGCGTTGGCCGAACGCCGTGCGGTACGCGGTGATCCCGGCGACCGCGACAACGCGCGGCGCCACGCGCTCCACGAGTGCCGTGAGCGCCTCCCCGCCGGCGGTCAGCTCGGCGGCCGAGAGCTCGTCGGCCCGGGCTGTGGCGCGGCGCACGAGGTTGGTGATGCCGATGCCGCGCGAGCGCAGGTGGTCGCGGTCCTCCTCGTCCATCCCGGCCGCGGGGTCGACGGCGCGCGTGATGATGCCTGCCCGCAGCAGCGCGGGGTAGAAGCGGTTCACGGGGTGCGCGAAGTGGGTGCCGGTCGCGGCGGTCCACAGCCCGGGGTTGATGCCCACGAACAGCAGGAGGGGGTCCTCGCCGATCAGGTCGGGGACCTCGGCGTCGCGAAAACTCTCGAGCTCGGCGCGGCTGAATCGGGGCACACCGGGAGCCTAGGATGCCCGGATGAGGAAACCCACACCGGTCTCGGCCCGTCCCATGCACATGATGGTTCCTCGCCGACGCCCAGTCCTTCGTACGTCGCTGGTGGCAGCTGCGCTCTCGACGGTGCTGCTCAGCACCCTCGCCGGGTGCGCCGACGATGCCGAGCCGCCGTCGAACGCCCCGACCGCGACCGAGACGCCAGAACCGTCCGACACGACACCGACCGAAACGCCCACCGAAACGCCGAGTGAGTCATCCACCGCGCCGTTCGACCCGTCGGGGATCACGATCACCGGCGACGCGGACGCTTCGCTCGTCTCGGTGCTGTTCGCCTCCGAGGGCGGCGGGGACGTGAGTGGGATCGCGATGAGTGCCGAGGGGCAGATGGCCGTCGACGACTTCGTGTCCCCGTTCTCCGAGGAGCTCGCGGGCCAGGTGAATGACGTGGCCGCCAGGAACAAGGCCCCCGAGGGGACCTCGCTGTGGGGCGCGGTCGCGCACATCGGCTGCGAGGCCCCCGCCAGCATCGACGTCTCGCGCGGCGAGGCCGGCTTCGAGGTGAAGGCCGACCCGGCAAAGGAGACCGTCGAGTGCCTGGTCCCGGTGACGTACGTGGTGCTGTTCTTCGCCTGATCACGACGAACGCCCCGGCCACCGGCCGGGGCGTTCGTCATGCTCGTACGTCTCTCAGGGGCGCCGCGGCGCCGTCGGAGGAGGCGTGACGGTCGGGGTCACCGTCGGGGTCGGCGTGGGCGTCACCGTGGGGGTGACGGTGGGCGTCGGCGTCGGGGTGGTCAGCGGAAGGGGGACCACCGGCCCGGGGTCGCCGTGGTAGACCACGCCGAACCCGTTGGGGACCAGCCGCTCGGAGCCATCCGAAGGCTCGTTGATCAGACCCATCAGTCCCGCTGCGTTGCGCGAGTACATCGTCGTCGAGCCGCCGCCGTCGAGGTTGAGGGCGTTCTCAGCCCCCAGTGCGCTCATCATGTCGGCCAGCTCGACCATCGTGTAGCCGCGGCTCACCGACGAGCGGCCATCGACGGTGAGGATGAGCAGCTTGCCGCCGTCGGCGTCGATGCCGACCGCCGTACGGGGGTGCGCGAGCCGGTCGTTGATCACGGTGCGCACGCCCTCGACGAGCAGCGGGCGGTCACCGGAGATCGCCATCTGGGGCCCCTTGTACTGCAGGCGGGGGACCGGGCGGACCTTCATGCCCTTGCGCAGCTGCGAGAGGGGCTTGCGTGCGTTGCCCCGCCCGATCAGGACGAATCCCTTGATCTTGCGGCCCGACTTGCCGTGCTTGTAGCGGTTGGAGGCGACCCGGCCGTTGACGATGACGACCTCGCGGATCTTGTTGTCACCGTCGGTCACCGACGTCCCCGACGTCTTGCCCCACTCCTTGGTGTAGACCCCGATGCCGTTCATGGGCACCGAGGGGGCGTTCCAGCCGGTGATCTTGTACGCCGGACGCCCCGCGAGCCGCGGCCGCGCCGAGAGCTTGGACAGGTGGGGGCCGGCACCGTCGAACCAGAGCGTCATGTTCTCGGGGATCCAGCCGTCGCGTGAGCCGTTGAGCATCCCGCGGACCCGGTCGATCCCGATGCCCAGCGGGGCGCCGGTGTCGCTGATGTCGAAGAAGTCGCCGTTGACGCCCACCATTGCTCCGGCCTTCGCGGAGAGGTGGGAGACCGACTTGCGCTTGGTGAGTGTGTCCGGCGCCAGGTACTCGTACGAGATCGCGGGGTTGGCGAGGTCGACGGTGACGAGGTTCATGCGCGCCTGGCCCACGGGCTGACGCCCGTCGACGTTGTCCCACTCACGCACCGTGATGCCGGGAGCGATCTGGTAGTGCTGCTCGTTGGCGATGGTCGCTGTGCGCCGGCCGCTGACGCGCTGACCGACGCGGATTCCGGGCACGCCGTCACTCGTCTGACTGGGCCGTCGTGCGTCCGACCGCTTCTGCGCGGGACTGGCGGCGTCCTGCAGCGTGCGGGGCGAGGGGGATGCGGCCGCGCTCGTCGACGGCGCCGAGTTGGCGGGGACGACGAACGCGAGGCTCGCGGTCAGGACGCACGCGAGGCCAGCGCCGAGGGCGGTCAGGGACGGGCGGTTTCGAGCAGACACGGTCTCCACGATAGATGGGACGCAAGTGAAGGCTGGGAAGTTGCGCGCGTGTGGGCGGCTTCCTCTCCGACACCAGACCGTAGGGTGCGGCCATGGCCGCGGTGTGGAACACATTCGTCGAGGGAGACAACCTCGCGGTGATGCGCACCATGGCCGACGGCAGCGTCGATCTCGTGGTGACCGACCCGCCGTACAACACCGGCAACCAGTTCGCGTACGCCGACACCTTCCGCTCCAGAGGTGACTCGCACGCGGCCTGGGTGGCCATGATCGAGCCGCGGCTGGTTGAGATGCGGCGCCTGCTCGCGCCCACGGGTGCGCTGTTCGTGAGCATCGACGACAACGAGGTGCACCACCTGCGGCTCGCGCTCGACCGCGTGTTCGGCGAGCGGAACTTCCTCGCGCAGGTGGTGGTCAACCTCAACCCGAAGGGGCGCCAACTCGGCCGCGGGTTCGCGACCAGCCACGAGTACGTCCTCGTCTACGCCCGAGACGCCTCCCACTGCGTTCTGGAGGCGTCCAGCGCGGACACGGTCGTGGAGTCGGACTTCCCCCACCTCCACGACGACGGGCGGCGCTTCCGCCTGCTCCCGTTGCGCAACACCAACAAGCGGTTCAACCCCGTCAGCGCGCCCACCCTGCACTATCCGCTCCACGGCGACCCCCTGAGTGGACGCGTCGCAACGGCTCCGTTCGCCGGCAGCCAGGAGATCGTGCCGGTGTTCGGGGACGGCAGCGCGGCGGTGTGGCGCTGGTCGGCGCCCCGGGTGGACGAGCGCCCCGACGATCTCGTGTGCCGCGAGATCGACGGCCGGTTGGGGCGCCGCGTGGACCTGTTCCAGCGCGACTGGCTGCACGCCGGGCGGCGCAAGAAGCTGCGCACCATCTGGCTCTCGGAGGAGATCGGCTCCACCGACACCGCCGTCGCCGAACTCAAGGCGCTCGTCGGGCATGTGTTCGAGACGCCCAAGCCGACCGGGCTCATTCGGCGGATCCTGGCCACCATGCCCCCCGATGCGGTGGTCCTCGACCCCTTCGCCGGCTCGGGCACCACCGGCCACGCTGTCGCGCTGGCCAACACCGGCGACGAGGGCACGCGGCGGTGCATCAGCATCGAGGTCGCCGACCCCGTACGAGCATCGTCCAAGGCCGCCGCCCACGGGCTGGCCACGATGGCGGACGTGACCAGGCTGCGCCTCGAGGCGGTCGAACGCCGTCTCGGCGGCGGCCTCGCGCTCGCGGCGGGGCGCCTGCCCGGATCCTGAGCCTCGGCTTCGCAGCCGCGGGTCCCTCAGGAACCGAGCGAGGCTCGCAGTTCGGCCACGACCGAGTCGACGACCGCGACGAGGTCCCCGTGCGTACGCTCCGCCACCGCGCGTTGGCGTTCGTAGGAGGCTCCCCGCGTGATGATGTCCTCGACCGAGTGGAGTTCGTCGAGGCAGTCGAGGCGGCGCGCGACGGGGGAGAGGCGCTCAAGCATCTCGGCGAGATCGTCGGTGACCAGTCGTTCGTCGTCGGTGGCACGGATGATGATGGCGTCCAGGCCGTAGCGGGCGGCGCGCCACTTGTTCTCCTGCACGTGCCACGGCGCGAGCCGGGGGAGGGTCTCCCCGGCCGCGAGCCGGGTGTCGAGATCGACGACGAGGCACTGTACGAGGGCAGCGATGGCCGCGATCTCGTCGAGCCGGCTGAGGCCGTCGCACACCCGGTGTTCCACGGTGCCCAGGTGCGGCGCGGGGCGGATGTCCCAGCGCACGTCGGCCATCGAATCGATCACTCCTGTCGTCAGCTGGTCCCCGATGCAGGCCTCGAATCCGGCCCAGTCCTCGAACTCGAACGGCAGGCCGGCGGTGGGCAACTGCTGGAACATCATCGCGCGGTTGGAGGCGTACCCGGTGTCGTCGCTGTCCCACACCGGCGAGCTGGCCGACAGGGCGAGCAGGTGCGGATAGCTCGTCAGCAGAGCGGAGATCACGGGCATCACGCGCTGCCGTTCGGGCAGGCCGACGTGGACGTGGACTCCCCAGATGAGCATCTGGCGCCCCCACCACCGGGTCCGGCTGATGAGTTCCTCGTACCGGTCGCCGGAGGAGAGTTGCTGCTCCGACCAGTGGGCGAAGGGGTGCGAGCCTGCGCCGAACAGGTCCACGCCCACCTCGCGGGCGGCAGGCAGGACGACGTCGAGGGTTGACTTCAGGTCCGCGGCCGCCTCTGAGACGGTGCCGCAGATCCCGGTGACCACCTCGACGGTGTTGCGCAGCAGTTCGCGGTGGAGCCGCTCGGGGTGGGTGAGCCTGCCGGCGGCGAGGTCGACCAGTGCGTCGGCGGAGTTCGACAGGTCGCGGGTGCGGGCATCGGTGAGGGCGAACTCCCACTCCACGCCGAGCGTGTGGGTGGCGGACGCGTGGAAGTCGATGCGCACCCCACCATGCTAGGGACTCGGCTGGGTCGGGGTGCAACGATGACGCCATGCCTGACGAGATCGATCTCGAGGACCTCGAACGTCAGAAGGAGATCAACCTGACCCTCGACCTGTGTCTGCGGGTCGGGGAGCTGCTGTTGTCCTCCGGTGCGGGAGCCGCGGACGTGACGGCCACGATGCAGTCGTTGGCGTACCACTTCGGCGTCCGCACGGTGGAGATCGACCTCAACTTCACGGTCGTGTCGATCAACTACCAGCCCACCTCCGACGCGCCGCCGCTCAGCCTCGTCCGGGTGGTGCGGCACCGCGAGATCGACTACGAGGACCTCACGGCGGTGGACCACCTCGTACGCGACGTGCTCGCCGACCGGGCGGACCTCTACCTGGCGCGCACACGCTTGGCGACGATCGTCTCGCTGGGGCACCGGGTGCCGAGGTGGGCGATCACCGTCGGCTTCGGCGTGATGTGCGCCGCGGTGGCGGTCGTACTCGGGGGTGGCTGGCTCGTCTCGGTCGTGGCGAGTCTGGCGGCCATGACGATCGACCGGGTGCAGTTGTGGATGTCGCGGCGCCGCCTGCCGCAGTTCTATCTCCAGGTGGCAGGCGGCGTGGTCGCGAGCCTGTTCGCCGTCGGCGTGGCGGCGATCGACCTGCCGGCCGATCCCTCGCACGTGGTGACCGCCAACATCGTCATGCTGCTCGCCGGGATCGGGTTCATGGGCGCCACCCAGGACGCCCTCACGGGCTTCTACCTCACGGCCACGGCACGCATGCTCGAGGCGTTCCTCGCCACGGCGGGCATCGTCGCGGGGGTGAGCCTCGGGATCACCATCGGGAGCCTCGTGGGACTCGACATGGGGCGTCTGGTCCCGGGACGCTCCGGCTTTGCGGGCCTGGCGCTCCTGGTGGTGGGCACGATGGTCGCGGCCGCTGCGTTCGCGTTCTCCTCGTACGCGCCGCTGCGTTCCCTCGTCCCCGTCGGTGTGATCAGTGGTGTTGCTGCCGCCATAGGGCACGCGCTGGCGCAGTTCGACGTCGGACGGACGTGGCAGACGGCGGCCTCGGGGCTCTTCATCGGCCTGGTGGCCTACGCCGTCGCGGGCAGGGTGCGTGTCCCGCCCCTGGTGGTGGCGGTGCCCGCGATCGTCCCCTTCCTGCCGGGTCTGTCGATCTATCGTGGCCTGGCCCTGTTGTCCGAGGGCGGGTCGGGGATCTCGTACGGCATCCTGGCGCTGATGACGGCGGCCTCGGTCGCGATCGCTCTGGCGTCCGGCGTGATCCTGGGCGAGTACGTCGCCCAGCCGCTCAAGCGGGAGGCCCGGCGGATGGAGGACCGGCTCTCGGGCCCTCGTCTCGTCGGCCCGTTCCGCGCCCGCAGCCGCGCGGAACGCCGCGAACTGCGCCGCCAGCGTCGCGAGGCGGAGGAGGACCGGCCCGAGGACCAGTCTCTGTGACGCCCCCGCGGGTGCCGGAGTGCGCCTAGCCTCGGGCGAGGGCGTCGAGCCAGCGCTGGTGGCTGCCGTCGTACGGACCGGTGCCCGACCTGACGGCGGCGAGGGTCTCGTCGGCAGCGCGGCGGACTCTCGCGACCACGTCGGCGGGGTAGCCGTACGCGAGCTGGTGCTCCGTGAACTCGTCCTCGTCGTCGATGAAGGCGTCGCCGGGGGTCAGGGAGATCCCGCGCGCCGTGAGGTACGGGTGCTCCGAGGAGTCGAACCGCTCCGTCACCCGGATCACGTCGAGGTCGAGGTCGACCGCCGTCAGCTCGGGGCCGGACGGGGCCGTGCCCGAGGAGGACGTGCGCCAGGTGGCCGGGGTGGCGACGTCGACGTACAGGTCGCACCAGATGCCCGGGGCGTGGAAGGTGGGCAGGGTCCAGGCGTCGGGAGCCACGAGAGTGACCGAGTCGACGTCGGAGTCGAATGCCAGACCCGGGCGGGAGTGGTGCGTGCCCGCGGGGATTCCCAGCCAGGTGCCGTGGTCGTCGGCGCCCAGCACGACACCGTCGAACTCCCAGTGGGGCCGATCGCCCCACTTCGTCATCCGGCAGTGAACGGGATCGCCCGCCTCGATCACGGCATCCCGCCGGCAGCGGCCGCCTTGGCCACGATGTCCTGATAGCGGGCGCCCACGAACCGCGCCATGTTGTGGACCAGGTGGGCGTCGATGCCCACCAGCACTCGCGGCTTGCGGCGCACCACGCCCGACAGGATGATCTCGGCGGCCTGGTCGGGGGTGAGGCGAGCCAGCTTCTGGTCGAAGTGGGTGGTCGTGGTGGCGGCGTCGGTCTGCTCCGAAAAGCGCCCGCTGCGCACGATCGAGGTCTTGATTCCGCCCGGGTGGACGACGGTGACGTCGACCGGGTGACCGGCGACGAGCATCTCCTCACGCAGTGACTCGCTGAGGCCGCGCACGGCGAACTTCGTCGCGTTGTACATGCTCTGGCTGGGCATCGACAGCAGGCCGAACAACGACGAGATGGTCACCACGTGCCCCTCACCGGAGGCGATCAGGTGGGGAAGGAACGAGCGGGTGGAGTGGACCACGCCCCAGAAGTTGATGCCCACGATCCACTGCATGTCCGCCAGGGGCAGGTCGGCGAAGTCGCCGGTCAGCGAGACGCCCGCGTTGGAGAACAGGACGTTGACGACGCCGTAGTGCGCGTGGACCTCAGCCGCCCAGGCGTCCATGGCCTCGGCGTCGCTGACGTCGAGGACTCGGGACTGCGCCGCGGCGCCGGCCGACTCCACCAGCCGTACGGTCTGCGCGAGGCCGTCCTCGCTGATGTCGCTGAGCGCCAACCGGGCCCCGCGCTGAGCGCACGCCAGCGCCAGCGCGCGCCCGATGCCGGAGCCTGCACCGGTGATGGCGACGACCCGGCCACGCAGGTCCTTCTCAGGCCGAAAGCGGACGGTGGGCAACGTGGGCCGAGGCATGGCCGCGACTCTACCGACGAGTAGTCCTCGTGGGCACCCGTCCGACCGGACCAGACCGGTTCACGAGTTGGGCGCGAACCGGCATCCCGACCGGCTCAGGGGTGCATTCTTGGGCAAGGAGCGAGGAGGTGCTGGGTGCAGGTGTACCAATCGATCACGGAGCATCGCTGTCGAGAACTGCTGGCCCAGGACACGGTCGGCAAGGTCTCGTTCTCCACGCCAGCCGGCACGCGGCTGGTGCCGGTGGTCTACCGCACCCACG
This sequence comes from Actinomycetes bacterium, assembly GCA_023460975.1. Taxonomy (GTDB): domain Bacteria; phylum Actinomycetota; class Actinomycetes; order Propionibacteriales; family Nocardioidaceae; genus Nocardioides. The sequence goes on along the minus strand of JAEWOG010000011.1, from coordinate 165,900 downwards.
ACCGGTCGGTCTCCTTCCGCACCGCCGAATACAGCGAGCTCGCCACGTACGCCCCGGGCACCGAGGTCTCCTTGCAGATCGACCACTCCGGGGCCGAGCAGCACGGGGGCTGGCACGTCACCGTGCGCGGCCTGTGCCGGGCAGAGGTGGGGACCGCCGACCCTGAGGACGAGGGCGTGCCCGGCTTCGAGGGACTCAGCGGGGTGTGGGGGACCACGGAACACGCGGTCATGCTCACGCTCGACTGGACCGCCCTCACGGGCGAGGAGGACGCGGCGGGCTGACCGTGGGCAGGGTGACGCGCACCGTGGTGTCACCGGGCGCGCTCGACAGGTCCACCCGGCCACCGTGGGCGGCCACGATCGCCTGGACGACCGAGAGCCCCAGCCCGGTCCCCGTCCGGTCCCCGTCGCGCGCCCGTGACTGGTCGCCGCGGGTGAAGCGGTCGAACGCATGGGCCACCAGGTCCGGCGCGAAGCCCGGCCCGTCGTCCTGCACGCTGAAGCCGTCGGGGAGCACCGTCACCGTCACGGTGGATCCCGCCGGGGTGTGCAGCCGCGCGTTGGTGAGCAGGTTGACGGCCACCTGGCGGAGCCGGTCGGCGTCGCCCACGGCCTGGACCGGCTCGGGCGGCAGGACGAGGCGCCACTCGTGCTCTCCCGCGAGCATCCGCGCATCGTTCACGGTCTCGACGAGCAGGTGGGACAGGTCCACGGGTTCGCTGGCCAAGGGCCGGCCGGCATCCAATCGCGCCAGCAGCAGCAGGTCGTCGACGAGTCCCGCCATGCGGGCGCTCTCGGTGCGGACGCGGTCCAACGACTGGGCAACGGCCTCGGGCTGACGCTGCGCGAGTTCGGTGTAGCCGGCGATGGTGGCCAGCGGAGTCCGCAGCTCGTGAGAGGCGTCGGCGACGAACTGGCGCACCTGCCGCTCGCTCGCCTCGCGTGCCGACAGGGAACTCTCCACGTGGGCCAGCAGGGCGTTGAGGGCCGCGCCGACCTGACCCACCTCGGTCCGCGTGTCGGTCAGGTGCTCGGGCACTCGCTCGTCCAGCACGACGGCACCCGTGGCCAGGTCGAGGTCTTTGGCGCGGTGGGCGGTCGCGGCCACTTCCCGCAGCGGCGCGAGTTGGCGGCGTACGACCACCGCGCCCAGCCCGCCGGCCAACCCGACCCCCAGCAGGGCCGCGAGGATCTCGAGCTGGACGAGGTTGCTGATGGTGCGGTCCGCTTCGGACTGCGACAGGCCGGCGACGGCGGTTCCGTTGCGCGCGGTGGCTGCTTCGACGCGATAGCGACCCAGGCCGGCCACGCGTACGGTCACCGGACCCTCTGCCTCGAGGGCCTCGGCGACCGCCGAGAGCTGGTCATCATCGAGCTCGGTCGTGGTGCCCCACTCGTCGCCCTCGCCGACCACGAGCCCCTGAGCCGTGGGGCCGCTCACGCTCTCGGTCGGGGGGAAGAACGCCACCAGGGTGCCCGCGCTCTCGCGCCGGTCGAGGCCTACGCCCTCGCCGGGGCCGCCGGCCACGAACCGATCCACGGTCGCGCTCACCTTGTGGTCCAGCTCGTTGAGCAGGCTCGCGCGCGTCACCAGCGCCGTCGCGGTCGCGATCAACGCCACCGTGAGAGCCGTGAGTGTGATGACGACGGCCAGCAGTCGCGCCGTGAGCGTGAGCGGCGCCTTCACGGTGCCGGCTTCAGTACGTAGCCCGCCCCGCGCACGGTGTGGATCATGGGGTCGCGACCGGCGTCGATCTTCTTGCGCAGGTAGGAGATGTAGAGCTCGACGACGTTGGCCTGGCCGCCGAAGTCGTAGTTCCACACCCGGTCCAGGATCTGGGCCTTGCTGAGGACGCGGCGCGGGTTGCGCATGAGGTAGCGCAGCAGTTCGAACTCGGTGGCCGTCAGCGTGATGGCCTCCTCGCCGCGGAACACCTCGCGGCTGTCCTCGTCCAGCGAGAGGTCCCCGACGGTGAGCACGTTGCGCTCATCGACGGTGCTGATGGCGGCTCGGCGAGTCAGCGCTCGCAGACGGGCCACCACCTCCTCCAGTGAGAACGGCTTGGTCACGTAGTCGTCGCCTCCGGCCGTCAGCCCGGCGACGCGGTCCTCCACGGAGTCCTTGGCGGTGAGGAACAGCACCGGCAGGTGCTGGCGCTGGGCCCGCAGCCTGCGCAGAACCTCGAGCCCGTCGTAGTCGGGCAGCATGATGTCGAGGATCACGACGTCGGGGGAGAAGGCCGTCGCGGCGCTCACCGCGTCCCTTCCGGTGTGTGCCATGCGCACCTCCCACCCCTCGTAGCGCAGGGCCATCGACAGCAGTTCGGCGATGTTGACCTCGTCGTCGACGACGAGGACGCGAAGGGGAGAGCCCTCGGGCCGGGAGGCAGTCATGGGTCCATGGTGCCGTGTCTTGCTGTGAGATTCCTGTGCGAGTTCTGGGCGGGTGTGAGCCGTACGCACCGGACTGCGGGCCCACGGGGCCGCCCGTGCACAGGAGCGGCACAGGAGGGCGGGACACGGTCGAGGCATGACAGATCAGACGAGGCCCCTTGCGGCCACCACACCAGACGCCCCCGACCCGCAGACCCCGCCGGTCGAGCCCGCCGAGACCCGGTCGCAGACCCCGCCGGTCGAGCCCGCGGAGACCCAGTTTCGACGGGCTCAACCAGCGACGAGTGCCCATCCGCCGGTCGAGCCTGTCGAGACCCCCGCGCAGACCCCGCCCCGGGCGCGGCGCTCGTACGGACTCGCGTGGCTCGTGGCCACCGGGGTCCTCGGCCTCACGCTCGGCGGCCTCGGCGGCGCGCTCGTGCATGACGCCGTCGTCCACTCCGAGTCCGGCCAGGGCGATGTCACTCAGTTCCAGCCACCGAGCATGCCCGGAGGGGGAGGTCCCGGCGGCGGTTCAGGCGACACCTCGAGCGATCAGTGGGGAGCGCCGCAGGAGCAGGGCGACGCCTCAGGGGGGATGGAGGGCGACGCAACCGCCTCGTGAGTCCGGCGTCGCGTTCGCCAGGCGGGCAAACCGATTGCCCGACCGGGGGGCGGGTGGGCGAGAATGTGCCGCGTTGTGCAGATTTCCTACCCGCCCGAGCTCCCCGTCTCTGCCCGCCGCGACGACATCGCGGCGGCGATCCGCGACCACCAGGTCGTCGTCGTCGCCGGCGAGACCGGCTCGGGCAAGACCACGCAGCTGCCCAAGGTGCTGCTGGAGATGGGCTACGGCGCCGAGGGCAAACTGATCGGCCACACCCAGCCGCGCCGCATCGCGGCCCGCAGCGTCGCGGAGCGCATCGCCGACGAGCTCGGGACCGACCTGGGTGACGTGGTCGGCTACCAGGTCCGTTTCACCGACCGCACCACCCGCGCCAGCCGGATCAAGCTCATGACTGACGGCATTCTGCTCGCCGAGCTCCAGCGCGACCGGGACCTGAAGAAGTACGACGCAATCATCATCGACGAGGCCCACGAGCGCAGCCTCAACATCGACTTCCTGCTCGGCTACCTCAAGCGGCTCCTGTCGCGACGGCGTGACCTCAAGGTGGTCATCACCTCCGCCACCATCGATGTCGAGCGGTTCTCCGAGCACTTCGACGCACCCGTCATCGAGGTCTCGGGACGCACGTTCCCCGTCGAGGTGCGCTACCGACCGCTGGTGGCCAGCACCGGTGACGACCTCGACGACGAGGGCGAGACTGTCCAACGCGACCAGACCGAGGCCATCGTCGATGCGCTGCGCGAGCTCAGCGCCGAGGGGCCGGGCGACGTACTGGTCTTCCTGCCCGGCGAGCGGGAGATCCGCGACACGGCCGACGCGCTGGGGGGTCTCGACAGGCTCGACCAGCGGGGCGGTGCGGGGCTCGAGGTCGTCCCGCTGTATGGCCGCCTCTCCGCCGCCGAGCAGCATCGGGTGTTCTCCTCCCACCCCTCCACGGTGCGTCGGGTCGTGCTGTCCACGAACGTGGCCGAGACGTCACTGACCGTGCCGGGGATCCGCTACGTCATCGACACCGGCCTGGCCCGCATCAGCCGCTACTCCGTGCGTACGAAGGTCCAGCGGCTGCCCATCGAGCCGATCAGCCAGGCATCGGCCAACCAGCGCTCGGGCCGCTGCGGGCGCGTGGCCGAGGGCATCGCGATCCGGCTCTACTCCGAGGAGGACTTCGAGAGCCGCCCAGAGTTCACCGACCCCGAGATCCTGCGCACCAACCTGGCCAGCGTCATCCTGCAGATGGCCTCGCTCCGTCTCGGTGACATCGCCCGCTTCCCTTTCGTCGAACCCCCCGAGGTGCGCAACGTCAAGGCCGGCCTCGACCTGCTCGAGGAACTGGGGGCGGTCCAGGTTTCGACGAGCTCAACCAGCGGGAGGCCGAGCTCAACCAGCGGGAGGCCGAGCTCGACCAGCGGGAGGCCGAGTGCGGGCCAGGGGGGTCGTCGCCCCGGCGTACGCCTCACCAAGGTCGGCCAGAGCCTCTCGCGGCTGCCCATCGACCCGCGCCTGGGCCGGATGATCCTGGAGGCCGACCGGCTGGGGTGCGTACGAGAGGTGCTGGTGATCGCGGCGGCCCTGAGCATCCAGGACCCCCGTGAGCGGCCGGAGGAGTTCCGCGCCCAGGCCGACCAGTTGCACGCGCGGTTCAAGGACGAGAAGTCGGACTTCATCACGTGGCTCAACGTGTGGCGCCACATCAAGGCGTCGCAGCGGGAGCTGTCCTCGAGCGCGTTCCGCCGGATGTGTCGCAAGGAGTACCTGAACTACCTGCGGGTGCGCGAGTGGCAGGACTACGAGTCCCAGCTGCGCCAGGTCTGCAAGGAGATGAAGATACAGGTCGGCTCGCCCGCCGACGTCCCCGACGACGACGGGATCCACCAGGCACTGCTGTCCGGACTGCTGTCCCACATCGGTGCGCTCGAGGAGCGCGAGAAGAGCCCCCAAAGTGGCGCCGGACGCAAGGACCGCCGACCGGGACCCCGTGAGTACCTGGGGGCACGCAGCGCCCGCTTCGCGATCTTTCCCGGCAGCGTCCTCAAGGGTCGCAACCCGCAGTTCGTGATGTCCGCCGAACTCGTCGAGACGTCGCGGCTGTGGGGGCGCCAGAACGCCGCGATCAACCCCGAGTGGGCGGAGCGGATCGGCGCACACCTGGTCAAGCGCACCTACTCCGAGCCGCACTGGTCGATCAAGCGGGGATCGGTGATGGCGCGCGAGAAGGTGACGTTGTACGGCGTTCCCATCGTGGTGGACCGGGCCGTCAACTTCGGCCGCATTGACCCCGCGCTCTCACGCGAACTGTTCATCCGCCACGCGCTGGTCCAGCGGGAGTGGAACAGCCGACACCGGTTCCTCGCGGAGAACGCGCAGCTGCTGGAGGAAGCCCAGGAACTCGAGCACCGCTCGCGGCGCCGCGACATCGTCGTCGACGAGCACACCCTCTTCGACTTCTACGACGCCCGCGTCGGCGCAGAGGTCGTCTCCGGCGCCCACTTCGACTCCTGGTGGAAGCGCGAGCGCCAGAAGCGGCCGGACCTGCTGACCTTCGACCCCGCGATGCTCACCAACGACTCGGCCGCCGACGTACGCGCGGCCGACTTCCCCACGTCGTGGCACGACTCGGTGACCGAGGGGCTGACCTTCCCGATCTCCTACAACTTCTCGCCGGGGGAGGCCGACGACGGCCTGACCATCGAGATTCCGGTCGCCACCATCAACCGAGTCGAGGCCGACGACTTCTCCTGGCTGGTGCCGGGGCTGCGCGAAGAACTGGTCACGGAGCTGATCCGCTCGCTGCCCAAGAACCTGCGAGTCGGGCTGGTCCCCGCCCCCAACACGGCCCGAGAGTTCCTCGGCACCGTGCCGGTGGGGTCCGAACCCCTGCTCGTCGCGCTCGAGCGATTCGCCCTCGGCACCCGTGGTGTCGTCGTGCCGCGCGAGGCGTGGGACTGGTCCAAGGTGCCCGACCATCTGCGTCCGACCTTCACCGTCATCGCTGACGACGGCAAGGAGTCGGCGCGGGGCAAGGACCTCGATGCGCTCAAGGAGCCGCTGCGCGGGGAGTTCGACGCCGCGATCGCCGAGGTTGCCGCGGACTCCGGCGTCAGCGCGACCGGGCAGACGTCCTGGACCTTCTCCGACCTCGAGGTCTCCTTCACCCAGAAGCGCGCCGGGCACGAGGTACGGGGGTTCCCCGCGCTCATCGACGAAGGTGCCAGCGTGGGCGTCGCGGTGCTCGCCAGTGAGGACGAGGCGCGCGCGGTCCACCGCCTTGGCCTGCGACGGCTACTGCTCCTGGGGCTGCCGTCCGCTCCCAAGGCCGACGCGCTGGGCCTCGACCAGCGTGCCCAACTGGCGCTCGTCGGGTCGCCGTACTCCTCGGTGGGCGACCTCATCGAGGACGTGCGCGCCGCCGTGGTCGCCGACCTCGTCGACCTCGTCGCGGGTGGAGGGCACGAGATCCGCAGCGAGCAGGCGTACGAGGCCCTGCGCGAGCAGGTGGCCCAGCAGCTCGCCGACGGCATCCGTGCCACCGTGGCCGACGTCCTGCGCGTCCTGGGCGCCTGGCGTGAGGCCGACCGTGCGCTGAGCGGACGCGCCGACCTGCACACCCTGCCGGCGCTGACCGAGATGAAGGCGCAGGTGGCGCGGCTCATGGAGCCCGCAGACCCGGCCGCTGGCGGGGGATTCATCTCCCAGGCCGGGGCACGCCAGCTGCGCGAGTACGCCCGCTACCTCAAGGGCGTGGTGGCACGCAGGGAGCGCCTCGACTCCCAGGTGATGCGCGATCGTCAACTGATGGACCAGATCGCCTCCGTGCAGGAGGCGTGGCTCAACGCGGTGGCGGCCGTCCCCGAGGGTCAGCCGTGGCCCGAGAAGCTGCGCACCGTGCGCTGGATGCTGGAGGAGTACCGCATCTCCCTGTGGGCCCAGCAGCTCGGCACCCGCGGCTCGATCAGCGACCAGCGCATCCGCAAGGCCCTCGGCTGAGGGTCCGCTCAGCCGCCGTCGGCCATGGAGAACAGGTTGACCAGCAGGTTGGCATAACCCAGCGCGTCGTCGATGGCCCGGTGCGTGTGGGGGACCGACCCGAACCACGCCTGCGGCAGGTGCTGGGGACCGCACTCGGCTGCGGGGCGACCCGTCACAGCGGCCGCGTACGAGCGCACGCACAGGCCCGGCCCGTGGAAGACCACGTCCTTCTCGTACGGCCCGGGCGTGATCGTGTGCGGGGTGAAGCGGGCCAGGTAGTAGTCGACGAAGATGCCGTCGAAGGCCAGCGGTGACGCCGCGAAGACCCGCGGCTGCGGCAGCGAGTCGAGCCACTCGACGTAGCGGGCCATCACGACCGGGACCGGCTCGGGGTCCATCGTCGCGGCGTCCCACGCCTCGGGGACGGTGCGGAACCACGCCGCCGTCTCAGGGTTGGGCTGGGCGCCCGGAAGGGTCTCCAGCACCGCCTCGAAACGACCGTGCTCCGTGCCGTCCGCGCTGACGGCGACACTGGCGATCGAACGCATCGAGTGCGGCCCCGGCCGCGGACCGTCGGTCTCGATGTCAGTGACGACGTAGATCCACTCGGCGGAACTCATGGGGGCATCATGCCGTGGCCCAGTGGGGCTGGGAACCCCACCGGGCCACGTGCCGGACAGGTGTCAGCGCACGCCGCGCATCATCTGCACGATCCACTTGTTGAGGATCACCATGAGCAGGGCGACCGTGATCGAGGCGCCTCCGATGATGAGGAAGTACGGCGTCTCGTTGTCCGGGTTGTAGCGACCCGACAGGGTGCCCGCCATCGCCGAGCCGAGTGCGATGGACAGGAAGTACAACGCGATCATCTGCGTCGTGAAGGCCTTCGGTGCCAGCTTGGTCGACAGCGACTGGCCCACCGGGCTCAGACACAACTCGGCCATCGTGAAGAAGAACAGGATCAGCACGATCCACAGCAACGGCGTCGAGTTGGCGCCGCCGCCCGCGTACGGGAGGAACAGCAGGAACGCCACGCCCATCAGGAACGTGCCGGCCGCGAACTTCAGCGGTGTGCTCGGCTGACGCTCGCCGAGCTTGGTCCACATCGCCGCGAACACACCCGCGAAGATGATGATCATGATCGGGTTGATCGAATTGACCCACGCGGGAGTCATCTCCCACCCGAAGATGTCGCGGTCCAGACGCTTGTCGGAGTAGACCGCGAGCACCGTGAACTGCTGCTGGAACAGGCTCCAGAAGGTCGCGCTCGCGACAAACATCGGGATGAACGAGATCACCCGTGCGCGCTCGTCGGAGGTGACCTTCGGCGAGGTCAGCAGGATCGCGAACAGGCCGATCGCGGCGATGACCGTCAGGGCCGTGACGATGTTGGACAGTTGCCCCGCCTTGAGCCAGCCCAGCGACGCAGCGCCCGCAATCAGCGCCACCACGGCGACGGCGCCGGCGGCGTACGGAAGACGCTGCGAGGCGGGCAACGGGTTCGTGGGACGCCTGCCGAGGTCGCCGATCGTGCGGCGACGCAGCAGCGTGTACTGGGCCAGGCCGAGCGCCATGCCGACAGCGGCGGCGCCGAAGCCCCAGTGGAAGCCCTGGGTGTCCCACAACCAGCCCGTGACCAGCGGGCCGACGAGCGCACCGATGTTGACGCCCATGTAGTAGATCGAGAAACCGGCGTCACGGCGGTCGTCCCCGTCGGAGTACAACTCGCCCACGACGCTGGTCGTGGTCGCCTTCAGCGTGCCGGATCCGACGGCGACGCAGATCAGGCCGATGCCGACACCTGCGAAGCCGGGGACGACTGCCAGGGCGATGTGACCGAACATGATCAGGACCGCGCCGAAGAACAGCGTGCGCTCCGAACCGAGCAGGCGATCCGCGACCCAGGCGCCGAGCACGGCGGAGAGGTAGACCAGTCCGCCGTACGCGCCCACCACGGAGACGGCGGCGGACTCGTCCATGCCGAGGCCGCCCTCGGTCACGGAGTAGTAGAGATAGAAGGCAAGCAGCGCTTGCATGCCGTAGAAGCTGAACCGCTCCCACATCTCGACACCTGCGAGGTTCCACAGGCCCAGGGGGTGCCCGCCGAAGCGCGAGGTGGGCACCTCGCTGGCAGGCTCAATCACACTGTCCTCTTGTTGCATCCCTCCACCATGGCACCGAAGAGCCTCGCGCGGGGGACCGGGCGGCTCGCGTGTTCGTACGAGGTGAACCACGTCTCACCCGCTGGTTGAGCTTGTCGCCTCCGCCGGTTGAGCTCGTCGCCTCCGCTGGTTGAGCTTGTCGAAACCGGGGTCGGGGCGCGTTCGCTGGTTGAGCTTGTCGCCCTCGCTGGTTGAGCTTGTCGAAACCAGGGGCGGGACGCGTTCGCTGGTTGAGCTTGTCGAAACCGGGGGCGGGGTCTCGACAGGCTCGACCACCGGAACAGGCTCGACCAGCGGAACAGGCTCGACCAACGAGCGGCTGGTCGCGCCGGACCTGGGCCGTGCCCTACAGGTCCTTGCGGAAGTGCACGTCTGCTTCCCCGGCGGTGGGGACGCCTTCCCAGCGGAAGATCTCGCGGTAGCCGTGGCGCTCGTAGAAACCCGGCGCCTGGAAGGTGAAGGAGGTGACGAAGACCCGCCGGGCACCCCGCGTACGAGCAGCCTCCTCGAAGTCGTGCAGGAGTTTGGCGCCCAGCCCCGTACCCCGTTGGTCGGCGTGCACCCAGGTCATGCCGATGCCGGCGGCCTCCTGCCACGTCCAGCCGCTCAGGCCGCCCAGGAGCGCGCCGGAGCCGTCGTACGAGCTGACGGTCAGTTCGACTGCTCCCGGCCCGGGCACCGCACGCGCGTTGTGGGCGTCCAGCGCGTCGGAGAGTTGTTGGTCGAGCGCGGCGTCGGCCTCACCGATCTGGATGGCGGGGAGCATCTGGCGATGCTCGCACAGGGGCGGGCGGACGCCCCGTACGCCCAGACTTCGTGGGCGTGTCCTGAACTTCTGGTGGGTTGCAACCCACCAGAAGTCACGAATCCCCCGCATCAGCGGGGGAGCACCGCCAACCCCGGGCCTGGATTTCCGGCATAGGGTGAAGCAATGGCCGATCGTCCGCACCACCGCCCGCTGCGCCCTGGGGACGCGTTCTTCGCCGACCTCGATGCAGGCGGAGACCCGGCGCGGGTGAGAGAAGCTGGCGATCTCGCCGCGACCCTGCTCGTACGCGGCGCCCGCGACGCCTCCGACGCGGGCCTCGTGGACCGCGTGGTGCACCTGGCCGAGAAGGAGGGCCTCGAGGTGCTCGCCGAGGTCTGGTCGGGGGCGCCGGCGGACACCCTGGCTGGGTGCCTGTGGCGGCTGTACCTGCTCCGCGAGTGGGTGCACGCGAACCCGCACCGTGCCGCCGAGGAGTTCCAGGCCGGGCGTGAGGGGGTCCAGGTGACCACCGTCCTCGCAGGCGTGGCCGACCCGCCCGGTCCCGACGAACTGCGCGCAATGGTCGACGCGGTGCTGCGGGGGATCGCTGAGGGCGACTTCGCCGTCACGCTGCTGCGCGCCGCGGCGTTCGCGCGGATCGTGGCTGCCGGACGTGCGCACCTCGAGCGGGTCCAGCAGATCGATTCGCTCAAGATGCTCGCGCTCGCCGACCAGCTCGAGGAGGCTGGACAGGCCGAACTCCGCGGAATCCTTGCCTGAGGCGTACGGTTGTCCCTGAGCACGTCGGGCCGTGGCAGCCCCGGGTCCCAAAATTAGCCGCTACGAGCGGCCTCGCGCCGTGAGGCGCTCCCGGTCCGGCGTGCTCGCCCGACTAGGGTCGAACGCATGAGTTCCCCGCTGAAGAGGTTCCTGAGCCGATTCGCTCCGCGCCGGGGCGCCTCGCCCGCCGGCACGCCGCGCGGCCTCTCGGGCATGGGACCCGTTCCGACGCCCGTGCCTCCGGCCGCGACGCCGGGGCCCACGTACGCGCCCGACATCGACGGGGAGCCCGACCCGGGCGAGGTCGTGTGGGCGTGGGTTCCGTACGAGGACGATCCCACCCAGGGCAAGGACCGTCCCGTGCTGATCCTCGCCGAGCGGGGGGATGGCTGGGTGGGACTCATGCTCTCCAGCAAGGACCACGACCTCGACGCCGAGCAGGAGGCGCGTCATGGGCGCCACTGGATGGACGTCGGCACCGGGGCCTGGGACTCCCAACGTCGCCCCAGCGAGGTGCGCCTCGACCGGTTGATCCCCCTCACACGCGACGCCGTACGCCGCGAGGGCGCGGCCCTGGACGAGACGATCTTCACGTCCGTGGTCGAGGCCGTACGTGGACTGCCCCGATAGTCTGGGCCGTTGCGAGCGCCTCCTGGCGCTGCGGGACGAGGCGAGAAGGTAGGAGGCGCAGTCGATGCTGCGACGGATCGGTCTGACGGCTGCAGGCGTGACGCTTGCCCTCGCGGCGAGTGCGTGCACCGCGGACCCGGAGCCGGCAGCGACGCCCACCGCGACGCCGACGCCGAAGCCCTCCCAGACCACGCGGATGACGTTCGGCGCGTACGGCTCTCCCGCCGAACTGAGGGCGTACGGCAAGGTGGTCGACGCCTTCAACAGCGCCTCCCAGACGAGGCACGTCGAACTCGTCACCTGGCCCGATCACGACGCCGCGATGGAGGACGTCCTCGCCGGCAACGCCCCGGACGTGTTCATGGCCTCCCAGGGCGACCTCGGCCACCTGGTCGACTCGGAGAAGGTGCGCCCCATCGGCTTCCAGCTCGATGAGCGGGGCGTGGACTTCGGCGACCGCTTCTCCCGGGACGCGCTGGACGCGTTCGCGTTGGACAACGAGTTGCAGTGCATGGCGTACTCGATCTCGCCGATGGTCATCTACTACAACACCGACATCGTGGACTTCGACGCGATGGCGGAGACCGGCGAGTACAGGGTCCCGCCCGAGGCGCGTGAGCGCTGGACGATGCCGACGTTCACCGACGCGGTGGAGTACGCCTCCAGCCAGCGCGGCGTCAAAGGCATCTGGATCGATCCGACGATCGAGGGCCTCACGCCGTTCATCGTGTCGGGCGGGGGCACGGTCTTCGACAACGACGACGAACCCACCTCGCTGGCCTTCTCCAGCGACGAGAGCCGCGACGCGTTGGAGGAAACCCTGCAGGTCCTGCGAGACCCGCTGCTGACGCCCACGAAGCGACAGTTGGCTCGCCGGACTCCGCTCGAGCTGTTCAAGAATGGTCGGCTGGCGATGATCGCGGGCTACCGCGACCTGGTGCCCGAGCTGCGCAAGACCGAGGGCCTGAACTTCGACGTCATCTCGATGCCCTACCTCGGCAGTGCCGCGACGGTCGGCGACATCCACGGGCTGTGCGCGTCCTCTGACACCGCCGACATCAACGTGGCCGCCGACTTCATCGCGTACGCCGTCTCGGACGCGGCGATCGAGACGGTCACCACGACGGGTTACATCGTCCCGGCCAACACGCACGTCGCCAACGACGACGTGTTCCTCGCCTCCCAGGAGCAGCCGCTGCACTCGCGCGTGTTCATCAGCTCGATCCGGGGCATGGTGGTGCCTCCGTTCCTGCAGAACCGCACCGAGCTCGACGCCGCCGTCGACCCCCTGATCGCGCGCCTGGTCACGGGTGCAGGGGTCCTCGATCTGGAAGCTGCGACCGACGAGATTGACGAGATGTCTCGCACGGTGTTGTCGCCCGAGCCGACCGAGACGCCTGAGCCGACCGAGGGGCCGAGCGAGAGCCCCAGCTCTTAGTCCCGGGCCACCGTCGTACCGGCCCGGGCCCGGGCCCGGACCGGACCGGACCCCAACAGTCGCAGGTTCCCCCGCAGAAGCGGGGGATCCTGAACTTATGGGGGCATGCAAACCCCCATAAGTTCGAGACACGCCCACGAAGATCGTGGGCGGACCCGCTGGTCCAGACCGGCACGGCCGTACGGGCCCCTCGCGCGACTGCCGCGCCTTGGTGCGTACTGGTGCATGCCTGTGACGGAGCGCCAGTACGGATAACCCCGCTTTACTTGAAGGTGGGGGAGCGGAGGCCCGGGCGGCCAAGGTGGGGGAGCGCAGGCCCGGGCGACCAAGAAGGCTGAGGCCTCGTGGCCCCGGCCATCGTGCCCGGCTCAGGCCTGCGGGTCCAGGTCGGCGCTGAGGATCGCGCCCGTCAACGCACCGGTGACCAGGCTGATCTGCCACGGCCGGGCGCCGTAACCGCGCAGTTGCTCGCGGACCCCGTCGGCGAGCGCGGCGGGCTCCCGGGTCGTGGGCGGCTCCCACATGAGGCGCCGTACGTAGTCGGGGGTGAGCAGGTTCTCCACGGGCACGTCGTGGGCCTCGGCGAGCGTGAGCATCGACTCGCGGGCGGCCTTGAACCTCAGGTCGGCCTCGGGGAACCGGTCGGCCCACGTACGGGGGTGCGGCGGTCCGTCCCCGCGCGGCGGCTTGCCGGGCAGGTCGCCCTCGGGCATCTCCTTGGCCTCGCGCAACGCCTCGACCCACGCCGAGGCGTGTCGTTCGGCGCCGCGCCCGTGGAAGCCGGACGTACGCATGAGGGTGCCCCGATCGCCCGGCAGTGCTGCAGCGGCCGCCACCAGGGCCGAGTCGGGGATGAGGCGGCCGGGGGTGACGTCGCGCTCGCGGGCGATCCGGTCGCGCGTCTCCCACAGCAGCTTGGCCGCGGCGACATTGCGTCGCCCGCGGAGCTTGTGGACACCTGAGGTACGCCGCCACGCGTCGACGCGGACGGCGGGTTCGAAGTCCAGCAGGTGCTCGAACTCCTGCACGGCCCACTCGGCCTTGTCAGCCTGGACCAGTTCGTCCCACATCAGGGAGCGCAGCTCGACGAGGGGTTCCACGTCCAGTGCGGCGTACTCGAGCCACGGAAGAGGGAGCGGTCGCGTCGACCAGTCGGCGGCGCTGTGCTCCTTGCGCATGCGCTGCCCCAGCTCCGTCTCCACCAGGCTCGCCAGCCCGACGCGGGGGTGGTTGAGCAGTCGCCCTGCCAACTCGGTGTCGAACAACGACGTGGGGCGCAACCCCACCTCGCGCAGGCAAGGAAGGTCCTGGGTCGCCGCGTGCAGGATCCACTCGACGTCAGTCAGGGCGTCCTGGAGGCTGGAGAGGTCCTCGAACGCGATGGGGTCGATCAGCCACGTGCCTGCGCCCTCGCGGCGCAGTTGGATGAGGTAGGCGCGCTGGGAGTAGCGGTATCCCGATGCCCGCTCCGCGTCGATCGCGACGGGCCCGGTGGCCTCTCCCAGCGCGGCGACGGCCTCGGCGAGCCCGGACTCGCTGTCGATGACCGGAGGCAAACCCTCGCTCAGCAGGAGCAGGGGTGCCACAGGAGCGCCGGTGTCGTCGGGCGCGGAGCCGGTGGGAACGGTGTCGTCGGACGCCATCAGGAGCCGCGCTGCCCTCGACGGCTCGGGATCGCGGTCACGCCATCGGGGACGGGCTCCAGCCCGACGGCCGTGCACATCACCTCGCCCCACGCCTCGACGTGCGCGGTCATGTCGACGCGACCGTCCTCGTCCTCCTGCGGAGACCACGAGGCGCGAATCTCGACCTGCGCCGTGGGTGCCTCGTCGGCCATGTGGCCGTACGACTCCGTCACGACGCGGGTCACGCTCCCCGAGGCGTGGTGGTACGCGGCCCCGTGGGCGTCGAGTGCCTCGGTCAGCCACGACCAGCCGACGGCGCCGAGGAGGGGGTCGTTGCCGACCTCGTGCTCGACCTCGGCGCGGACGTAGGCAACGCACCGGAAGGTGCCCTCCCATGCGACGTTGCCGTCGGGGTCGTGCAGCAGGATCAGGCGCCCGGTGCCCAGGTCGGTGTCATCGACGGTGACGTCTGCGGACAGCGCCGTCGACCACGGGGCGATCCGCTGGGGTGCGGGCATCTCCTCGCACGAGACCTCCGGACGCAGTGGCGCCGCACGCATCGCGGCGACCGCAGCCCGGAATGACTCCGGGCCCGCCGTCGCGTCGAGTGAACTCTGCTGGTGGGCCACCATGCCTCCACCGTAATCCAGTGTGGCCGGTTGACGATGTGTCGCCACGCCGCCTGACCTGCGAGGATCGCGGGGTGAGCACGCACCCGGGTCTGGCTGACAGTTCGTTCCTCCGCGCCGCACGCGGCGAGGAGCCCGACCACACCCCGGTGTGGTTCATGCGTCAGGCGGGGCGTTCGCTGCCGGAGTACCTCGCGATCCGTGAGGGCGTGACGATGCTCGACTCCTGCATGGATCCCGACATGGTCGTGGAGATCACGATGCAGCCCGTGCGTCGCTACGGCGTCGATGCGGCGATCTTCTTCTCCGACATCGTGCTGCCGCTCAAGGCGGTGGGGGTCGACCTCGACATCGTTGCGGGAGTGGGCCCGGTGGTGGCCAACCCGGTTCGTACGCTCGAGGACGTCGCGGCGATCGAGGACCTGACGCCCGAGCACGTCGGCTACATCACGCAGGCGGTGACCGGGCTGGTCGGCGAGCTCGGGGCCACGCCGCTCATCGGCTTTGCGGGTGCGCCGTTCACGGTGGCGTCGTACCTGGTCGAGGGTGGGCCTTCGAAGGAGCACGCCAAGACCAAGGCGATGATGTTCGGCGCACCGCAGGTGTGGGCCGCGCTGATGGACAAGATCGCCGACATGGCGGCCACCTACCTCGAGGTCCAGGTGGCTGCGGGCGCCTCTGCGGTCCAGTTGTTCGACTCCTGGGCGGGTGCCCTCACCCCTGCCGACTACCGCGACCACGTGATGCCGTACTCCTCGAGGGTGCTGGCGCGTGCGGGCGAGCTCGGGGTGCCCCGCATCCATTTCGGCGTCGGGACCACCAATCTGCTGGGCCTGATGGGTGAGGCCGGTGCGGACGTCGTGGGCGTCGACTGGCGTACCCCGTTGGCGCGGGGGATCGAGCAGGTCGGAGACCGTGCGGTGCAGGGCAATCTCGACCCGACCCTGGTCTTCGCGCCCACCGAGGTGATGACGGCGCGGGCCGCAGAGATCATCGAGGCGGGTCGGGCCGCCAAGGGCCACATCTTCAACCTCGGTCACGGCGTCATTCCGTCCACCGACCCCGACCAGTTGGCGCGTCTGACCGAGTTCGTGCAGACCTACCCCCGCTGAGGGTCCTCGCTCAGGCGGGCACGGCCTCGGCCAGGCTCGTGGCCGCACCCGTCAGGTGCTCGTGCAGGTAGCGCACTCGGAGCGGGACGGGGAGCATCCGGTGCTGGGCGATGAGGCTGGTGCCGGCGCCGGGCGCGTCAAGTGATCGGGTCACCAGCGCTCCGGAGCGTACGTGGGGGTCGGCGAACGCTGTGTGGTCCGGCAGCAGGGTGAGGCCGAGCCCCGCCGCGACCATGCTGAGGGAGAGGTCCGTGCTGTCGGCGTGATGGACCTCGGTGGCTGGTGTGCTGCCGAGCAGGCGCCCCGCGAACTGGTGCATCAGGTGGCCGGGGCGGGTGATCACGAGGCGCGCGGTGCGCAGGTCATCTTCGGAGAGTCGCCCGCGCCGAGCGAGCGGGTGATCGGCCGGGAGTGCCGCGACCACGCTTCCGCGGCGCAGCACCGTGGTGACCAGGTCGTTGCCGGGAGCGTCGCCTTCGAGGACCGTCCTGAGGCTGAGGTCGAAGCGGCCCTCGAGGACCCCCGTACGGAGTGTGTCGCCGTGTGCCGCCCCCACCTCCACCGCGGCGTCGGGGTGTTGGTCCCGGAAGTCGCGGAGCGCTGGGAGCAGTACGCCGGAGGCGCTGTGGTCGGTCCCGACCGTGACGAGGCGGCTGGTGGTGGTCTGGTCGGCGGCGGCGACCTTGAGGCGTCGTACGGAGTCGAGCACCTCGACCATGCCGCCCAACAGGTCCTGGCCTTGACGGCTGATCCGGCTGCCCGTGCGTCGCCGCTCCAGGAGGGGGACGCCCAGCTCGCGCTCGAGCTTGACGACGGCCTCGCTGAGGGCCGGCTGGGAGATGTGCAGGTGCTCGCTCGCCTTGCGCAGTGATCCGTGCTGGGTCACGGCGACGATGTATTCGAGCTGTTCGATCCGCATGGCGAGCCCTTCTCCATTAATGCAGTAAGTTGGTACAGAATAGTCAAATAGTACACGTCGCCGCAGTCCGCGGCGCCACGCACAGCCGAGTGATGAAGGAGAGACATGGCTCGCCTGAGGTTCCACTGGTTCCTGCCCACCAACGGCGGTGACGGCCGCGAGATCGTCGGCGGCGGTCACGGCGTCGACACCACCGGGGCCTCGCGGCCCGCGAGTGTGGCCTACCTGGGTCAGATCGCCCGGTCCGCCGAGCAGCTCGGATTCGAGGCCGCGCTGACTCCCACGGGTGCCTGGTGCGAGGACGCCTGGGTCACCACCGCGATGCTCGCCCCGCTGACCGAACGGCTGAAGTACCTCGTCGCCTTCCGCCCCGGTCTGGTCTCGCCCTTCCTGGCCGCCCAGATGGCGACCACCTTCGCCAACCAGTCGGGAGGACGCCTCCTCCTCAACGTCGTCGTCGGCGGTGAGGACCACGAGCAGCGCATGTTCGGCGACTTCTCCTCCAAGGACGAGCGCTATGCGAGCGCCGAGGAGTTCCTCCACATCGTGCGCTCGCTGTGGGCGGGGGAGACCCTCACCTTTGCGGGCGAACACCACGCGGTCACCGAAGCGGTGCTCTCACAAGTGCCACACCAGGTGCCCGAGATCTATTTCGGAGGCTCCTCGCCGGCGGCTGGGGACGTCGCGGCGCGGCACGCCGACGTCTACCTCACGTGGGGGGAGCCGCCCGCCCAGGTCGCCGACAAGATCGAGTGGATCCGTACGCTCGCGGCGCAGCACGGGCGCGAGCCGCGCTTCGGGGTCCGCCTGCACACCATCGCCCGGGACACCGCCGCCGAGGCGTGGGCCGAGGCCGACCGTCTGCTCGCGGGCATTTCGTCGGAGCAGATCGACGCCATCCAGGCCGGGCTGCGCCGCTCGGCCTCCGTGGGGCAGCAGCGGATGCTCGACCTCAACCGCGGCCGTACCGACGACCTCGTCATCCATCCGCACCTGTGGGCGGGCGTGGGCCTGGTGCGCGGCGGAGCCGGCACGGCGATGGTGGGGTCGCACAGTGAGATCGCCGATCTCATCGAGGAGTACCGCTCCATTGGCATCACGGAGTTCGTGCTCTCGGGCTACCCGCACCTGGAGGAGGCCTATCGCTTCGGTGAGGGCGTGCTCCCCGAGCTCGCTCGACGCGGGTTGTGGAGTCACCCCACGGCTCCCGCGTACGGCTCGCCCGAGGGCCTCGTCGCTGAGGCGAGGGCCGCGTCGTGAGCGCGGACGTCGCCGTCGTGGTCGGCAACCCCAAGCCCGCGTCGCGGACGTTGGCCGCAGCCGTCCACGTCGCCACCGAACTGGTCGGCCAGCCGGACCTCGTCGTCGACCTCGCCGAGTGGGGCCCACGCCTGCTCGACCACGCCGATGCACAGGTGGCCTCGCTGGTGGAGCAGGTCACCTCCGCCCGGCTGGTGGTCGTGGCGAGCCCGACCTACAAGGCGTCGTTCACAGGTCTCCTCAAACTCTTCCTCGATCGGGTCCCCGCCGATGGTCTCGCCGGCACGGTGACCGTGCCGCTCATGCTGTCGGCCAGCCCGGCGCACGCCCTGGCCGCCGAGGCGTTCCTGCGCCCCGTCCTGACCGAAGTCGGCGGGATCGTGCCCACGGTCGGCCTGTGGGTTCCGGATGGCGCCCACGACGACCCGGCCGCGTACGAACCCTGGGTCGCCTCGGCCCGCCCGGTCGTGGCTGCCCTGCTCGCCACCTAGCTCACACACCACCCAGTCCACACCACCGCCCAACACCGAACGGATTCCCATGACTCAGCACACCGACCTGTCCCAAGCACCCCAGACCGACGCCCGCGCGCTGCGGGACGCGTACGGCACCTTTCCCACCGGCGTGGTGGCGGTGGCGGCGCGCGTGGGCGGCCAACTCATCGGCATCGCGGCCAGCTCCTTCACCTCGATCAGCATCTCCCCGCCGCTGGTCTCCTTCGCGGTCGCGAAGTCCTCGAACACCTGGCCGGCGCTGCGCGAGGCGCACCAGATCGGGGTGAGCGTGCTGGCCGACCACCACGACCTCGTGTGCCGCCAGCTCGCCGGACCGGCGCAGGCGCGATTCGAGGGTCTCGAGGTGCGTACGAACCCGGAGGGAGCCCTGCTGCTCGGTGGGGCGGTGAGCACGTTCACCACGACGGTGGAGCGGGAGATCGAGGCGGGCGATCACCTCATCGTCCTGCTCCGGGTGCACGCAGCCGACCTCGCCGAACGACGATCACCGCTGGTGTTCCACCGCAGTGGCTTCGAGCGTCTGCACCGCGACGACCTGGATCCGGCTCGCCTCGACGGCCGCATCAACGGCGAGCCCGTGACCGACTCCGCGAGCGCCCGCGAGGAGGACGAGGCCGCTGCCTGAGCCTGGGGTGAGCGATGGCAGGCTGGGACCATGCCTGACGTTGTCGTTGTCGGTGGTGGGATCGCGGGTCTGAGCGCTGCTCGGGACCTCGCTCTGGCGGGCCGCGACGTCCTCCTGCTGGAGGCCAGCCGGGACCTGGGCGGCAAGCTGCGGACAGGCTCGGTCGCCGGGTTGTCCGTCGACGTCGGCGCCGAGGCGATGCTCAACCGGCGACCCGAGGGGGTGGGCCTCGCAGCCGAGATGGGCCTCGATGTCGTCCACCCCACGTCGGCGACCTCACGCATCCTCAGCCGGGGCGCACTGCGGCCGATGCCGCGCTCGCTCATGGGCCTGCCCTTCGACGTCGACGAGGTCGAACGTTCGGGGATCCTCTCGCCCGAGGGCCTCGCCCGGCTGAGGGCGGAGACCCCGGGGGCGCCCGTGGCCGGGGACGCCTCGGTCGGTGACCTGCTCGCCGAGCGGCTGGGGGCCGAGGTGGTGCAGCGCCTCACCGAGCCGCTGCTGGGTGGCGTGTACGCGGGGCACGCCCACGAAATCTCTGCGCGCGCGGCGCTGCCCCCACTGCTCGCGATGGCCGCACGCGGCCCCCTCCTGCCGCAGGCCGCGGCGCTCCCGACCAGTGATGTCCCGGTCTTCGCCGGGCTGGTCGGCGGAATGGGCACGTGGCCCGCCCGCTTCACCGACACCGCGGGGTTGGTGTGCCGGACGGGTGCCACCGTACGAGCGCTGCGCCCCGCAGCCGGTCGCTGGAGCCTCACGGTCGGACCCACCACCCACGAGGAGACCATCGTGGCCGACCACGTCGTCCTGGCGAGTCCCGCCGGGGCCACGGCGCGGCTGCTCGGCGAGGTCGCACCCGCCGCGGCTCGCGCACTGTCCGCGATCGAGGCCGCCAGCGTCGCAGTGGTGACCTTCGCCTACGACAGGCGTGCCCTCCCGGAGGAGGCGAGCTCGATGTCGGGCTTCCTCGTGCCGCCGATCGAGCCGAGCGCGATCAAGGCAGCCACGTACTCGTTCGCCAAGTGGGCGTGGGTCGGCGGCCTCGACCCGGACGTACGGGTCCTGCGCACCTCTCTGGGGAGGCACCGTGACGTCGCCTCGCTGCAGGTCAGCGACGACGAACTCGTGGCGCGCTCACGCGCCGAGCTGGCCCGGATCGCCGGGATCGAGCAGGCGCCGCTCGACGCACACGTGCAGCGCTGGGGCGGGGGCCTGCCCCAGTACGCCGTGGGCCACGTCGAGCGCATCGCCCGGGCGCGTGCCGAACTGCCCCCCGGCGTGGTCGTGTGTGGAGCCTCGATGGACGGGGTCGGCATCCCGGCCGTGATCGGTTCGGCCCGCCGCGCCGCCGCTGGGGTGCTGTCGGCACAATGAGGCCATGACGTCGAACGCGGCACGCACTCGGGAACTCAACGACACCATCCGCTACGCGATGTGGTCGGTCTTCAAGTTGCGCGACCTGATCGGCAACGCCGACCGCGCGGCGGAGGCGGGCGAGGTGGACGCTCTGCTGGCCGACCTCGCCGCCCAGGACGTGACGGTGCGCGGTCTCTACGACGTCTCCGGCCTGCGTGCCGACGCCGACCTGATGGTGTGGTGGCACGCCGCGGATTCCGTGCAGCTCCAGTCGGCGTACAACCGCTTCCGCAGCACCGCGTTCGGCCGGCGTCTGGAGCCGGTCTGGTCCCAGATGGCGTTGCACCGTCCGGCGGAGTTCAACAAGTCGCACATCCCGGCCTTCCTCGCCGACGAGGAGCCGCGCGCGCACATCTGCGTCTACCCGTTCGTGCGCTCGTACGAGTGGTACCTGATGGACGACGGTGAGCGCCGCCGCCTCCTCGCCGAGCACGGCAAGATGGGGCGGGACTACGCGGACGTACGCGCCAACACGGTCGCCTCGTTCGCGCTCGGCGACTACGAGTGGATCCTCGCCTTCGAGGCCGACGAACTGCACCGCATCGTCGACCTGATGCGCCACCTGCGGGGCTCCGAGGCACGTCGCCACGTCCGCGAGGAGATCCCCTTCTACACCGGCGCGCGGGTCAGCGCGACCGAACTGGTCAACCGCCTTCCCTGAGGTGTTCCGGCGCTCAACTTCTGCCCAGGTTGTGGGCGTATGGGGGACGGCGAGGTTCTTAGCACGCTAGAACTGCCGCATGAGACAAACAGGTGAGAGACGAGCGCGTGCGCTCGCAGTCGTGGGGGCGACCGCTGCGTTGATCGGCAGCGCCCTCGTCGTGACCAACGCGGGGGCCGTGGCGAGCGCCGGCGGCGCTGTGTCGGAGTTCGGGGCCGATGCGAGCGTGGCGAGCGCGGACGAGACCGGCTTGGTCGGTTTCGTCGGGAGCGCCGCGGGACGTCCGCTGAGCGCGGCACCTGCGGCGGGCACGTCCGCGCAGGCCGCCGGGAAGGCGTACTTGAAGGCGCACGCGGCGTCGTTCGGCCTCGCAGGGGCTGAGACGACGCTCACGGCGTCCTCGACCACTCCGGCTCCTGGCGGCGGCACGTCCGTGCGGTTCCAGCAGCACATCGACGGAGTGGCCGTGTTGGGCGGCGAGTTCGCCGTCACGTTGGATGACCGGGAGCGGGTGACGTCGGTCCTCGGTGAGGCGACGCCTGCCAAGGCGGTCGATCGCGGTCGTTCGGTCGGCGCGGCGACGGCCCGCGCCACCGCGCTCGCCTCGGTGCGCAAGTCGACTGGTGCCACGAACCTCGTGGCGGGCGAGCCCGAGCTGCGGGTGTACGACCCGGCGTTGCTCGGCGCGCCCGAGGTCCCGGGCGGTCCCGGCCTTGCCTGGGTGACCCCGGTCGGCGACGGGCACACGATCGGCAAGCAGGTCATCGTCGACGCCAGTCGCGCGGTGGTGGTCCTGAGCCTCGACACCGTCCATTCGGCACTCAACCGTACGGTCTGCGACGCCAACAACACCACGGCGCACCTTCCCTGCACGGCGCCCGTGCGCACGGAGGCGAACCCGCCGGTGGCTGGGGACGACGCCGATATTCGTCTGGCGTTCCAGTACACCGGCGACACGTACGACTTCTTCTATGACCGCTTCGGATGGGACAGCCTTGACGGCGCGGGCATGCAGCTCAAGACCACGGTCGACTACTGCGAGCCCGATCAGCCCTGCCCCTACGAGAACGCGTTCTGGGACGGCGAGCAGATGGTGTACGGCGACACCTTCGCCAGTGCGGACGACGTGGTGGGCCACGAGCTTGCGCACGGGTTCACCGACCACACCTCGAGCCTCTTCTACTACGCCCAGTCGGGCGCGATCAACGAGTCGCTGTCGGATGTGTTCGGTGAGCTGATGGACCAGACCAACGGCGCTGGCGGCGACGGTGCCGCTGACAAGTGGCTGATGGGTGAGGACCTGCCGATCGGTGAGATCCGCGACATGGGTGACCCGACGACGTTCGGTGACCCGGATCGGATGCTCAGCCCGATCTACATGAGCGGCTACGGCGACAACGAGGGTGTGCACTACAACTCGGGCGTCAACAACAAGGCGGCGTTCCTGATGACCGATGGTGGGTCGTTCAACGGCCAGAGCATCACCGGCATCGGCGCCACCAAGGTCGCGCGCCTCTACTTCACGGTCAACTCGACCAAGCTGGTCTCTGGCAGCGACTTCGGCGACCTGGCCAACGCCTTGCGTCAGTCCTGCTCGGACCTGGCAGGCGCTGGCACAGACGGCATCACCACGGGTGACTGCGCCGAGGTGGGCAAGGCCATCCAGGCCACCGAGATGGACCAGAACCCGCCGCTCGCCGCCACCACGGACGCGAGCGTCTGCCCGACCGGGCAGAACCTGTGGAGCACGGCGTACCAGGACGACCTGGAGACCGCGTCCGGTCAGTTCACGGCGGAAGCAGTGACGGGCCCCAACGGGTGGTTCTACCCGCAGGACACGCACCCCTACACAGGGTGGGACCCGACCTGGGCCTCGAGCGGTGCGACCAACGCATGGGGCGACGACGACAGGGTGGTCTCCGACAGCGCGCTGCGGATGACGAACCCCGTCACGGTGCCCGTGGGTGGGCAGTTGCACTTCGAGCACGCCTACTCGTTCGAGTTCGATGGAGACGCGGGCGAGTACTACGACGGGGGAGTTCTCGAAATCTCGACGTCTGGGGCCGCCGGCCCGTGGCAGGACGCGGGTGCGCGCATCCGCGAGGGGCTCACCTACGGCGGATCACTGGACAACAGGTACGGGAACCCCTTGGGGAACCGCAACGCGTTCGCGGCCTCGAGTCGGGGATACGGTTCCACCCGGGTGGACCTGAGCGACCTCGCCGGTCAGCAGGTGATGCTCCGCTGGCGCATCGCCACCGATAGCAGTGGCGCAGGGTACGGCTGGTTCGTCGACGACATCGTGATCGCCTCGTGCGGCACCGGCGCGGCACCCACACCGACCCCGACCCCGACCACGCCGACCCCGACCACGCCGGTTCCGAGCACGCCGACCACCCCGGTCCCGACCACGCCTGCGGACGTCGTCGCGCCGCAGACGTCGATCAAGAAGGGTCCGAAGAAGGTCACCAAGGCTCGCAAGGCGAAGTTCAAGTTCGCCTCCACCGAGGCTGGTTCGACCTTCCAGTGCAAGGTGGACAAGGGGAAGTGGAAGGCGTGCAAGGCCACGCTCAAGCTCAAGAAGCTCAAGCCGGGCAAGCACGTCCTGAAGGTGCGGGCCACTGACGCCGCGGGCAACCGCGACGCATCGCCCGCGAAGTGGAAGTGGCGCGTCAAGCGCTGATCTGAATCACCGCGAAAGCCCCGGTCGCTCATCACGAGCGGCCGGGGCTTTCGCGTACGTCCGGAGCCAGGCGAAGGGCCGTACGGCTGCTCAGGCCTCGTCGAGACGCAGGCTGACGGAGTTGATGCAGTAGCGGTCTCCGGTGGGGGTGCCGTACCCGTCGGGGAACACGTGGCCCAGGTGCGAGCCGCAGCGCGCACACCGCACCTCCACGCGCTTCATCCCGTGACTGGAGTCCTCCAGGTACTCGATCGTGTCGGTCACCGGCTGGTAGAAGCTCGGCCACCCGCAGCCCGAGTGGAATTTCGTGTCCGAGGTGAACAACGCCGCGTCGCAGGCCCGGCAGTGGTAGGTGCCCGTCGTCTCGGTGTCGGTGTATTCGCCGGTGAAGGCGCGTTCCGTGCCGGCTTGGCGGAGCACCTGGTACTCCTCGGGGGACAACTGCTCCCGCCACTCGGCGTCGGTCTTCTCCACGTCGTAGCCCATGGGACTAGCGTACGAGTCATGGCGAAGACCACTCAGGCGTACGTCCACGCAGGAGGACGCGAGGTGCGCGTGTCCTCGCCCGAGCGGGTGATCTACGAGGCGACCGAGCGGACGCCCGAGGTCACCAAGCTGATGGTTGCCCAGTACTTCGCCGACGTCTCCGAGGGCCTCATGCGTGCACTGCGCGAGAGGCCGACCGCGATGGAGCGGTGGCCCTCGGGCTGGCGCGACGGCATGCGGTTGGCGAGCGGACCCTTCGACAAGGGCGCCGACGGCTTCTACCAAAAGCGCGTCCCCAAGGGGGCTCCCGACTACCTCGAGACGGTCACCATCACGTTCCCGTCGGGCCGTCGTGCCGACGAGATGTGCCCCACCGAAATCGCGGTGCCCGTGTGGGCCGCGCACATGGGGACGCTGACCTTCCACCCGTGGCCCGTGCGGCGCGACGACGTCGACCGGCCCGACGAGCTCCGCATCGACCTCGACCCGCAGCCAGGTACGACCTTCTCCGACACCGTACGCGTGGCCGACGTCGCTCGTGAGTTGTGCGAGGACCTCGGGATGCGGGGCTTCGTGAAGACCTCGGGCAACCGCGGCGTCCACGTGTTCGTACGGATCGAGCCGAAGTGGGAGTTCGCCGAGGTGCGGCACGCGGCCATCGCGTTCGGTCGTGAGCTGGAGAAGCGTGACGACCAAGTGACCACGGCGTGGTGGAAGGAGGAGCGCGGGGAGCGGATCTTCGTGGACTTCAACCAGAACACGCGCGACCGGACGATCGCGTCGGCCTACTCCCTGCGTCCCCAACTGGGGGCGCCGGCGTCGATGCCGCTGACCTGGGCGGAGCTCGCGGAGGTCAAGGACCCGGCTGAGTTCAACCTGTTCACCGCCCCCGAACGTCTCGCCGACGGTGATGCGTGGGCCGAGATCGACGACGTGCGCCACTCGCTCGAGCCGCTGCTGGAGAAGTGGAACGCCCACCCCGTCGAGCTCAACTACCCGCCCGACCACCCCAAGATGCCCGGCGAGCCACCCCGGGTTCAGCCGTCCAAGAAGGTGGCGGCCCACTGGGACGACGAGGGCAACCGGATCGGGGACTGACCGCCGGGGCGGTGACCAGGCGCCGGGCGGTGAGCGCGGGCGCGTACGGCCTCATCGTGCGCGCCCTGGTGCGTACTGGTGCATGGCTGTGACGGCGCGCCAGTGCGGATAACCCCGCTTTACTTGAAGGTGGGGCGCGCAGGGAAGGCGGGTGGGGCGAGCGCCTCAGGGAGCGAGCTCCCACGGCGCGGCGACGGGGAAGTAGTCGGCCAGGAACTGCGCCAGCATCGCGTCCACCTCCGCTGCGTCGACAGCGAAGTCGTGGTGGTCGCCCAGGCAGAAGAAGTCCAGCTCGCGTTGGGCGATCTTGGCGAGGTTCCGCGCAACCTGCGCGTGGGACAGGTCGACGAAGGCGTGCTCGGCGCGACCCACGTGCGCCGAGCCGGTCGCCAGCCCGTAGTGCTGCGCCAGGTTGGACAGCAGAGACACGTCGGTGGGGGAACGGAACGGCGCGAGGGCCGTACGCTCCAACGCCTCGCCGAAGCGGGCCTCGATCTCGCGCAGCACCGAGACCCGGTGAGGGTGCGGGGTGTGCGCCATGAGCCGCGTCGTCGTCACCCCGAGCGCCTCCTCGAGCAGGCGTCGGTTGTTGAGGGCGGCATGCTGGAACGGCTTGTCGGCCTGACCCTCCAACCCCACCACGGTGCCCGCGACGAAGGCCGCGAACGAACCACCCGGCGCGAAGAAGGTCTCCTTGCGCACGGGCCGACCCAGCAACACGTCGTCGTTGAGGTAGACGAAGTGTTCGGACAGCCCCTCGATCCGGTGCAGGGCGGTCTCGATGGCCTGGGAGTTGAAAGTCGGCAACGCATCGGCCGGGAGGATGTCGCGGTGGTCGACGAGCCGTACGGACGGGTGATCGGCCAACCACTCGGGCCGCTGGCCGGCGGTGACGAGGTGGATCGTGCGGACCCACGGTGCGAACAGGTGGAGGCTGCGCATCGAATAACGCAGCTCGTCGCGGCTGCGGAAGCGCGCCTGACCCGCTGCCTCGCGGCGGGCCCCGGAGCCCTCGCGGTGCGCGCGGGCAGCGTTCCACTCAGGGTCGGTGTCGTCGACCCACGTGTAGACGACGTCGACGTCGAACGCCACGTCCAGCGTCGACGGAGTGGCCATCAGCGGCAGGGTGGGCACCTGGATGCCGGCCACGTCGACCGAGGCGGTCGCGGCGCCGGGTGGCACCCGCTGGGCGTACCGGTTCCACAGCGGCGCGACGAGGTCGCCCGAACCGACGCGGTCCCAGAACTCCACGGCCACGCCGCCGCCCTGGGCCAGGTGCGTACGTCGTCCGTCGTGGCGCGGCCACGGGGTCACCAGCACCCGGTTGACGGCGGAGTTGCGCAGCAGAGCGGCCATCCGGGCCGGCGTCGCACGCCGTTCGGGCCACCCGTTCATGCCGGGGTCGAACAGACTCAGGTGCTCGGGCGCGTGGGCAGCAAGATGCGCGAGCACGTCGCTGCGCCGGGCCGAGTCGACGACGACGGTGGGCGGCTCCCCGGGCATCACGAACCAGCCCTCGCCTGCGGCCGCGACCACCAGGCGCAACGCCTCGGCTCGGGCCTGCAAGGGGGTCACCGGCTCCACCGGCCCCTGCACCCGGTTGAACGCGGGCGGGATCGGCGGCGGCCCCTCGGGCGTCAGCACCCGCGAGAAGATCTCCTCCCACCGCGTCGCGATGGCGTCGGCGTCGTACGCCCGCGAGGCGGCCAGCGCTCCGGCGCCCAGCCGCGCGCGCAGGTCGTCGTCGGCCAGGCGCAGCATCCCGGCCGCGAGTCCCGTCACGGATCCGGCGCCGACCAGCAGGCCGCTGACGTCGTGCTCGACGAGCTCGCGCGGCCCCGAGGGGCAGTCGTAGGTCAGCACGGGCACCCCCGCCGACATGGCCTCCTGGGCCACCAGGGGGAACCCCTCGGTGCGGCTCGACAGCGCGCACACGGCGGCGCCGGCCCACTCGGGCTGCATGTGGGTCACGGCGCCCGGCAGGTCGACGCGGTCCGCGAGGCCCTTCTTGGCGGCGTGGGCGAGGAGGTCCGCATGCAGCGGCCCGTCACCGAGGATGCGCAGCCGCCAGCCGGGCATCTCGTCGGCCACCAGCGCGAAGGCTTGCAGGAGGTCGTAGAACTGCTTCTCCTCCACGATGCGGCCTGCGGCCACGATGGTGCGCTGGTCGAGCGGGGAGCGGGGCTGCGGCTCGGTCGGCAACGGGTTGGGCATCACGACGAGTTCGGGAGCGGTGCCGCTGAGTTGCCCGCCCAGCCAGTCAGCCGCGCTCTGCGTCAGCAGGGCCACGGCGGCCACCTGCGGCGCGTAGGCCAGGAGCGGCTCCATCCCGCCGCCGCGGTCGGCCGAGGAACGGTGTTCCTGGTGGACGATGCGGACCTCGTCGCCGCACAACTGGACGGCGGCGGCCATCAGGCCGGGCGTCACCGTCACGAGGATGTCCACGTCGAGGGTGGGCAGGAATGCCCGCATCGCGCGGTCGGTGAACCGCGAGAACTGCCCGTCCCAGCGCTTCGGCACCAGTTGCGAGGCCCGATCGTGACCGGCCTCGGCGCACCCAGGGCGTACGTCGGCCAGGTGCGTCACGGTGACGGCGGGATCGATCGCGTAGTGCGGGGTGAGGGCGGAGCGGGTCACCGAGACGATCTGCACCTCGACGTTGCCGCGTCGCGACAGCGCGTTGGCCTGCGTGATGGCCGAGCGCGAGGTGCCGCCCATGCCGTCGATGTTGAAGACCAGGAAGCCGACCTTCGTACGCCGCCTGCCCAGGCGCTGCGGGAACCTCACAGCCCGCTGACGCCCTCTCCGCCACCGGCCTGCTCGTCGAAGGTCTCCGCCTCCACCAGGTGCAGGACGGGGACGCCGAGCTTGCGGCGGGCCCGGGAGGTCCAGTCGACGTGGAAGAACTCGGCCACCACGTGCGGTCGCGTCAGCACGATCACCTCGCGGGCGTCGACGTCGGACACCTTCTCGGCGAGTGCGTCCACCGGGGGAGCGGTGATCGTGGCGCCCTCGGCATCGGCGCCGGTCTCCCGCAGGGCGTCGAGGCTCAGGGTGAGCGCGGAGTCGGCCTCCTCGCGGCACTCGTCGCGGACGGCCTCGATGTCGACCTCGTTGAGCGCCATCGCGGGGGCGGCGAGCAGGTCCCCGGCGCCGAGGGTGCCCATGGATGCCTCGATGCGGGCCGCAGCGTCGTCGACGGGGATGAGGACGTGGTAGACGACCTGGTCGGCGATGGTGTCGTGCAGCGAGTGGACCTGGCGCGCGTCGAGAGGCGTCAGCGCCTTCTCGGCCAGGATCACGACCGGGTACGTGCCCACGCCGTCGTGGATGTCCCCGTTGTCGGCCGGGTTCTGGGGGGTGGGGGTGTGCTCAGTCACGACTGCCTCCTCGTTCGGTGCTCAGGATCCTAGTGAGGTCGTACCCGGCGGGTTCCTCCAGTTGGGAGTAGTCGCAACTGGTGGGGTCGCGGTCCTCGCGCCACCGCTTGAAGTGGGCGAGGTGGCGGAAGCGGCGGCCCTCCATGTGTTCGTACTTCACCTCGAGCACCCGTTCGGGGCGCAGGGGCACAAAACTCAAGTCCTTGCCGCGGCTCCAGCGGCTCTGCGTGCCAGGCGTCCGGTCGGGGTTGGCGACCGCCCATTCGGCCCACTCGCCCCACGGGTGCTCGCTGATGTCGCACACCAGCGGTTGCAGCTCGGCGATCAGCTCCGCCCGGCGCGCGGCCGTGAACGACCCGGCGACGCCGACGTGCTGCAGCGTGTCGCCGTCGTAGAGCGCGAGCAGGAGGGACCCCAGCAGCGGCTTCTCGGGCGTGGACGTCTTGTGCTCGCGGTAGCCGGCGAGGACGACGTCGGCGGTGCGCTCGTGCTTGATCTTGAGCATCGTGCGCTTGTTGGGCTCGTACGTCGCCGCCAGGGGCTTGGCGATCACGCCGTCGAGCCCGGCGCCCTCGAAGGCGTGGAACCATCGCTCGGCCTCGTCGGGGTCGGTGGTGGTGCGGGTGAGGAAGCACGGCCCGTCGGGGTGAGCGGACAGCCCCGCGAGGGCTTCTTCGAGGGCGGCGCGGCGCTCGGCGAAGGAGCGCTCGAGGTACGACTCGTCGCCCAGGGCGAGCAGGTCGAAGGCGACGAAGCCCGCAGGGGTCTCGACGGAGAGCTTGGTGATGCGGCTGGCCGCGGGGTGGATCCGCTCCTGGAGGATCTCGAACTCGAGCCGTTGCCCGCCCTCGCCGTCGCCGAGGGCGACGAAGAGCTCCCCGTCCAGCACGCAGCGCTGCGGCAGTTGCGCCCGTACGGCCTCGACGACCTCGGGGAAGTAGCGCGTGAGTGGCTTGGTGTTGCGGCTCGCGAGCTCGACCTCGTCGCCGTCCTTGAACACCAGACAGCGGAACCCGTCCCACTTCGGTTCGAAGCTGAACCCATCGTCGCGGGGGACGCGGGGCGTCGACTTCGCGAGCATCGGCATGACCG
Organism: Actinomycetes bacterium; assembly: GCA_023460975.1. Lineage (GTDB taxonomy): Bacteria > Actinomycetota > Actinomycetes > Propionibacteriales > Nocardioidaceae > Nocardioides. Next base: position 135,672 of record JAEWOG010000011.1, on the reverse strand, counting down.
GCGGCATCACGGGGAGGTCCACGGGACCAACCTAGCCCCCGCGTGCGGCTACTGTGGCCCGGACATCCGCGCGCGTCCCGCGCTGCGGAACAATGGCCCCCTCAGCCCCGTACGCACGCCAGGAGTCGCCGCATGAGCAGCCCGTCCACCTCCGACGCGGTGCGTGGCCACGGCGCCCTCGACGCGCAGCGTCCTGTGCTCGTCCTGGTCTCGGGGTCCGGGCGCAGCGGCACCTCGTCCCTGGCGGGCACGCTCAAGCGTCTCGGTCTGCACGTGCCGCAGCCGGAGGTGCCGGCCTCGGAGACCAACCCCCGCGGCTTCTATGAGCCGCAGTGGGTCATCGACTTCCACAAGCGTCACTTGGGCGAGTTGGCGATGCACAACATCGATTCCCGTCCCCAGGCCGTCGCCCTGGTGGAGGGGTTGCTGGCCACGGGCAAGCCTCAGGCTGAGCTGCGCGAGTGGCTGTCGGGGCAGCTGGATCGCCGCCAGATCGTCGTCAAGGACCCGCACGCCTTCTGGTTCGCGAGTGCGTGGGCCGAGGTGTGCGCCGAGCTCGACGTGGACCTGCGCTGGCTCACCGCGCTGCGTCATCCCGCCGAGGTCGTCGGTTCCCGCGACCTGGCGTACCTGCAGAGTTCCACCGACGAGCTGCGGATGGTGAAGGAGACCTCCAACGTGGCCGGGTGGGTCCACGCGGCCCTGCTCACCGAGCGCGCTGGGCGCGGCCACCGCCGCTCCTTCGTGCGGTACGTCGACCTGCTGGCCGACTGGCGTACGGCGTTGGTGCCGGTGCGCGACCAGCTCGAACTGGAGTTCAACACCGACCTGACGCGGCACGAGACCCACGACGTGGACTCGTTCCTCGAGCCGTCGATGCGCCGCTCGCAGCTGACGTGGGCAGACGTACGGACCCCGCAGTGGCTCCAGGAGTTGGCCGAGGAGGTCTGGACCCTGCTCGGCGACCTCGTCGTCGACCCGGCTGACGTGGTCGCTCAGGGGCGCCTGGAGGAGATCCACACCGAGTACGTCGCCCGCTACACCGAGGCCGTGGCCCTGACTTTCGACCACAACAAGGCCGAGGCGACCCACGGCGCACGCAAGGGTCGCGAGGCTCAGCGCGAGACCGTGGAGAAGCTGCGCTCCGAGATTGCGGCGCTCAAGGCCCGTCCCGTCGAGGCACAGCCGCCGGTCGCGGACTCCGTCCTGGCGAAGGTGGCCCGGCGACTGCGCCGACGCTGAGGTGCCTCGGTAGAGTGCCTCCCGTCCCTTGGGGGACGTTCCCCGGTTGGTCTGCCGGTAGGGCCCGCCTGACTTTGAATCAGGACTAGCGACGTAGGTTCGACTCCTACCCGGGGAGCTGTGCGGGGAGTGCCTCAGCCAGCAGGTGACTGAGACTCTCCCGCAGCAGTGGGGCTCTCAGTCCCCCACCGGAAACCCCGTGGGGTACCCGTCGATGCTGACGAGGTTCTTCTCCTGGTGATAGGCATCCAGGCCGTCGGGACCCTTGTTGGTCGCCCACGAGTCCATGAGGGTGCGCTGCTCGCGGTAGTCGTACAACGGGACGCCGAAGCCGCACGAGGTCTGCACCATCTCCACGTCCATGACGAAGATGTTCCGGGCGCCCAGCATCGGGGGGAACAGGCCCAGCAACTCATCCCAGTCGTCCTCGCCCGCGTGGACGGCGCGGGCGGTGCCGTACAGCCGCAGGATCAGCGGCTTGCCCGTCAGCGCACAGAACATCAGCGTCATCCGCGGCACGTCGAGCAGGTGCGCGGCGGTCTCGTTGCCGCTGCCCGTGCCGTTGAGCCAGGCGACCCGGTTCTCGTCGAGGATCCGGAACGAGTCCAGGCCCTTGGGGGAGACGTTGACCCGGCCGGAGCGGGCCGCGGTCGCCACGAAGTACATCTGCTGCGCCTCGATGAACTCGCGGTGGCGCGCGTCGATCGCCGCAAACTGCTTGCCCATCAGTGCCTGCCTCCACTGTGCTGGTGTCTGCTCACCCGCGCCACGGTAGACCCGGCCCGGCTCTCACAGCGCCCTCAACGCGCTCCTCAACCAACGATTAGGTCGCTGATAACCTCCGCGCGTGAGCCACGTCACCCTCGGGGACTCCCCGCCGATCGAGGTCCGCGAGGGTGCGTTCTTCCTGACGACCGCGCGCACCTCGTACTGGTTCGTGCTGACCGAGCACGGGCACCTCGAGCACGTCCACCACGGCCCCCGGCTCGCTGCCCAGGACCCGAGTGCCCTGCGCTGGAAGCGTACGGCCCGTCCCGCGTCGGCGATCGCGTACGACGCCGCCGACGTCCGCTACAGCCTCGACACCATCCCGCTGGAGTACTCCACCATCGGGCAGGGAGACTTCCGAGCCAGCCCGATCGAGGTGCTGAGCCCGACGACCGGCTACGACCTCGACCTCGTCCATCGGGCTCACCGGATCCTTCCCGGTGTCGTCCCGTCGCAGACGCTGCCCAGCGCTCGGGGGAGCGACGAGGACGCCCAGACGCTGGAAGTCACGCTCGCCGATGACCGCGCCGGCGTGGAGGTACGCCTGCTGTGGACCGTCTTCGCCGCCACCGACGTCATCGCCCGCCGCGCGGTCCTCCGCAACATCGGTGCAGCGCCGGTCACCGTCGAGGCCGTCGCCAGCGCCATGCTCGACGTGCCCGACCGGGCCACCCGGGCGATGACGTTCGACGGCAACTGGATCCACGAGGCCCACGCCCACGTCCGCGACGTCACGCCCGGCACGTTCTCGGTCGGCTCCACGACCGGCGGCTCCAGCAACCGACACAACCCCGGCGTCATCCTTCTCGAAGGGGACGCGGACGAGGACCACGGCCACGTGCGCGCGGTCAACCTCGTCCACTCGGGCAACCACCGCACCAGCCTCGAGCGCGGCGTCGACGGGCTCGTACGACTCACCACCGGCATTGGCCCGCAGGGCTTCGCGTGGCCGTTGGCGCCGGGGGAGGAGTTCGAGACGCCCCAGGCGGTCCTCGCGTTCAGCGCCGAGGGCCTCAACGGTCTCTCCGACTGCCTGCACCGCTTCACCAACGCCCACATCACGCCCCCGCGCTACGCGGGTCGTCCGCGTCCGGTCGTCTACAACTCATGGGAGGCGATCTCGTTCGACCTCTCCGAGCGCCGCCTGCTCAAGCAGGCCCGCCAGGCCGCCGACCTCGGCATGGAGCTCTTCGTCGTCGACGACGGCTGGTTCACGCGCCGCGACGACGACACGGCGGGGTTGGGCGACTACACCGTCGACCGCCGCAAGTTCCCCCGCGGGCTCGCCTCGTTCGTCGACAAGGTCCGCGGGCTGGGTCTGGACGCCGGCATCTGGGTCGAGCCGGAGATGGTCAGCGAGGACTCCGACATCTTCCGCGCCCACCCCGACTGGGCGCTGCGGGTGCCGGGCAAGCCAGCCCGGCTCGGCCGCCAACAACACGTCCTCGACCTGTGCAATCCCGAGGTGTGCGACTACGTGATCGCATCCGTCGGCGCGCTGCTGGACTCGGCTGCCTTCACGTACGTGAAGTGGGACATGAACCGGCACCTCTCCGATGCCTGGTCCCCGCACGTGCCCCACCCGGGGATGGTCGCCCACACGTATCAGGTCAACCTGCACCGGATCCTCACCGAGATCTTCGAACCGCGCCCCCACGTGTGGCTCGAGACGTGCTCCAGCGGTGGCAACCGGTTCGACCTCGGCATGCTCGCGCACTCGGCGATGATCTGGGCCTCCGATGACACCGACCCCATCGAGCGTCTCGAGATCCAGCAGGGCCTGTCGTACCTCTATCCGCCCAGCGTCATCAGCGCACACGTGTCCAACGCGCCCCACCAGCAGACGCTGCGTTCCACGCCGCTCTCCACGCGGTTCAACGTGGCCGCCTTCGGCGCTCTGGGCTACGAGTACGACCTCGACCTGCTCTCCGTTGCCGAGCGCAAGGAGGTGGCCGAGCAGATCGCGTTCTACAAGCGTCACCGGGCGACGCTGCAGTTCGGCCGGTTCCGCCGCCACCGCCCGCCCGGTGCGCCGGATCGCTTCGTGTGGCAGGCAGGGGACGCCGCCGAAACGGTCGTCGGCAACTTCCAGCGCCGCGTCCGCGCCACCCCCGAACCCGACCTGCTGCCCGTCGCGGGACTCGACCCGGACCGCCGCTACGTCGTCGCCGCGAAGCCGCAGAAGCTCATGATCGACCGGTTCGGAGACCTCATCAACCACGTGAGTCCCGTACGGCTCGACCCGCGCGGACTCGTGCTCACCACCGCAGCCAAGCGGATCACGATGACCGACGCGCCGGAGTCGTACGCAGGCACGGGGGCGCTGCTGGCCCAGGGCATCCGGCTGGACCACCAGTTCCTCGGCACCGAGTACCACGAACACCTGCGCATGCTGGGCGATCACGGGTCGACCCTGTACGTCGTGCGCCCCGCCGACCAGTCCTCGGGCGAGCACAAGGAGAGTTGAGTTGGATCCCAGGCAGGTGCGCCGCAACCGGTACGGCTACGGCATCGGGACCGTGGGCCGCGACATGGCCTACACGTTGATCAGCATGTACCTGATCTTCTTCTTCTCCGACGTCCTCGACGTGTCGAAGTCGGTGCTCGGGGCCATCACGGTCGTCCTCGTCGTCGTGCGTGTCTTCGACGCCGTCAACGACCCCTTCATGGGCGTCCTGATCGACAACACCCGCGGCCGGTGGGGGCGCTACAAGCCGTGGATCCTCGGGGGCACCCTGACCTCGTCGGTGGCGATGGTCATGATGTTCACCGACCGCACGACCGGCCTGTCGGACGTGGCGTTCGTCGCCGGGTTCGCCGTCCTGTACGTGCTGTGGGAGGTCACCTTCACCGCCAACGACATCGGCTACTGGTCGATGATGGCGGCGCTGAGTCAGGACCAGAAGGAGCGCGAGCGCATCGGCTCCTTCGCGCGCATCTGCGCCAACGTCGGGGCCTTCTCGATGGTGGTGGCGATCGTCCCGCTGACGGCGTGGATCTCCGATGTGACGGGCAGTGAGACGTCGTCGTACTTCTGGCTGGCCATCGGCTTGGCCGTCATCACCGTGAGCTTCCAGATCGTCATGCTCGTCCTGGTCAAGGAGGACCGGACGATCGTCACGACCTCCGAGCGCACGCCCCTGCGCGACCTCGTCGGCATCATCGTGCGCAACGACCAACTCCTCGTGATCACGCTCGCCCAGGTCTTGTTCTCCACCGCGTTCGGCGCGACCGTCGGGTTCGGGCTCTACTACTTCAAGTACGTCTACGGCGACGAGGGCATGTACTCGATCTTCGCCGCCGTGCTGGGCGTGGCCCAGCTCAGCGCGCTCGCGATCTATCCGCTGCTGAGCCGGTGGCACTCGCGGGGGCGGATGTTCACCGTCTCCATGGTCATGGTGGTGCTGGGCTACGTCGTGTTCTGGTTCGCGCCCGTCGGGCAGTTGGCGCCCATCGTGGTGGCCGGCCTGCTGGTCTTCGCCGGTCAGGCGTTCATCCAGCTGCTCATGCTGGTCTTCATCACCGACACCGTCGAGTACGGGCAGTGGAAGTTCGGCCGCCGCAATGCCAGCGTCACCCTGTCGCTGCAGCCGTTCATCACCAAGATGGGCTCAGCAATCTCCAGCGGCATCATCGGCTGGACCGTCATTGCCTCGGGCATGAAGGACGCCGAGGGGGCGGCCGACATGACCGAGGCCGGGGTCAGCCTGGTCAAGACCGCCATGCTGCTGGTGCCGATGGCGTTGATCGTGGCGAGCTGGATCGTGCATCGCCGGTTCTACCGCCTCGACGAGGCCGCGTACGCCCGCATCCTCGAGGACCTCGCCGCCCGGTCGCTGGTCGAGCCCCCTGCGTCGCCGGTCGAGCCCCCCACGTCGCCTGCCGAGACCCCGACGTCGCTGGTCGAGCCTGTCGAGACCACGCCTGCCGAGCCCCCAACGTCGCTGGTCGAGCCTGTCGAGACCACGCCTGCCGAGACCAAGCCGAACGGACCCCATGCCTGACCTCACCCCGCACTCCCGGATCCGCGACGTCTACGCCCATCCGCTGGGCCGCGACATCGTCGACAAGATCCTGCTCCAGGCGGGGATCTCGGTGCGCTGGGTGGACAACCCGGTGGTGGGCCGCATCCGGCTGCGCAGCCTCGTACGGCTCAGCCGGGGCAGGGTGAATGCGGACTTCATCGACACCCTCGTACGGCTCCTCGCCGCGCACCCCGACGTGCCGGATGACAGCGACGCGCCGATCACCCCCGCGTGGTGGAAGGAGGCGGTGTTCTACCAGATCTATCCCCGTTCGTTCTCCGACTCGAACGGCGACGGCATCGGCGACCTGCGCGGGATCATGGACCGCCTCGACCACCTGCAGGCGCTCGGGGTGGACGCGCTGTGGCTCTCGCCGATCTATGACTCGCCGGGCGACGACAACGGCTACGACATCCGCGACTACCGCGCCATCGGGGCGGAGTACGGCGACATGGCCGACTTCGACGCCCTGCTGGAGCAGGTGCATGCGCGCGGGATGCGACTCATCATGGATCTGGTGGTCAACCACACCTCGGATGAACACGTGTGGTTCACCCAGGCCCTGGCGGACGCGGACTCGCCTTACCGTGACTACTACTTCTTCCGCCCCGGTGCCGCCGACGACGGGCCGCCCAACAACTGGACGTCGTTCTTCTCCGGACCCGCGTGGCGTCACTTCCCCGAGGCCGAGGCGTGGGCGCTCCACCTGTTCTCGTCCAAGCAGATGGACCTCGACTGGTCGCACGAGCCGCTGCGCGCCGAGGTCGTCGACGTGGTGCGGTGGTGGTTGGACAAGGGCGTCGACGGCTTCCGGCTCGACGTCGTCAACTACATCTCCAAGGAGCCCGGCCTGCCCGCGGGCGACGAGTTCATCGGTGCGCTGATGGAGTTCACCGGGGTGGAGCACTACTTCGCCGGGCCGCGGCTCCACGAGCACCTGCGCCAACTCCGTGCGGAGGCGTTCGAGCCGTACGGCGCAGTCTCGGTGGGGGAGTGTCCGGGCATCGGGTCGCAGATGGGGCGGCTGCTCTCGGGCGAGGGCCGCGGCGAACTCGACCTAGTGTTCACGTTCGATCATCTGGAGGCGCCGGGCAAGGTGCGCTTCGACCACTACCGCTACCAGTTGGATCACCTGCGCGACCACGTGGCGAAGTACCAGCGCGAGTGGGGCAACCGGCACCAGATCGCGCTCTTCACCGACAACCACGACAACCCGCGGATGATCAGCAAGGTCGACCCCCGCGTCCAGCACCGGGCAGCCCTGGGCAAGCTGCTGGCGGCGATCCAGTTCACGGTGCGCGGGACGCCGTTCCTGTTCCAGGGGCAGGAGTTGGGGATGGTCAACCAGGGCTTCGCCTCCCTCGCCGAACTCCGCGACGTGGAGAGCCTCAACAAGTACGCCGAACTCGTCGCTGACTCGATGCCGGAGGCCGCGGCCTTCGAGCAGGTGCTGGCCGGCAGCCGTGACCACGCCCGCGTGGGCGTGCAGTGGGACGCCAGCGAGCACGGCGGTTTCACCACGGGCGAGCCGTGGATCGTCGGGGATGGCGACCACCTGGTGTGGAACATGGCTGCTGCATGGGAGGACCCCGAGTCGGTGCTGGTGTGGCACCGCGATCTGATCGCACTGCGCCGTGCCAGTCGGGCCCTGCTGTACGGGGCCTGCGAGTTCACCGATACCCGCAAGGGGCGGTGGGTGCACCGGCGGTTCCTCGGCGAGGAGGAATGGGTGGTCGCCCTCAACCTCACCGACTCCGAGCAGGCCGTGGCCGAGGTGGAGGCCTCGTACGAGGTGGTGATGAGCTCCGGTGAGCTCCCCGGTGGCCGGCTGGGGCCGTACGGGGTGCGGATCGCGCGTCGCGTCGTGGCCTGAGGGCTACGCCGCTGGGGCCTTGCGCTGCGCGTGTCGTAGGTGAGCCGTATCGTTTCCGCCCATGGAGAACCTCACCGTCATCGTTCTGGCCGCCGGCGGCGGCACGCGCATGAAGTCGAAGACCATGAAGGTGCTCCACCCCGTCGCCGGGCGCAGCATGATCGGCCACGTCCTGCGCGCCGTGCAGGCCGTCGAGCCGACCCGCGTCGTCGCGGTGATCGGCCACCAGCGCGAGCAGGTCGGCCCGCACATCCTCGACCTGGCACCGCAGGCCGTGCTGGCCGTGCAGGAGACCCAGGAGGGCACGGGCCACGCCGTCCGCATCGCCATGGAGGCCTCGGGCACCACGTCCGGCACGGTCATCGTCGCCGCGGGTGACACCCCGATGCTCGAGGGCGATTCCCTGCGAGCGTTCGCCGACGAGCACCGCGCCGCGGAGCGCGCCGTCAGCATCCTCACCGGAGAGGTTCCCCACCCGCACGGCTACGGGCGCATCGTGCGCAACGCGGAGGGTGACGTTGAAGGCATCGTCGAGGAGAAGGACGCCACGCCCGCGCAGCGCGAGATCCACGAGATCAACTCCGGGATCCTCGCCTTCGACGCCGACTTCCTGCTCAGCGCCCTGCCGCGCCTGTCCAACGACAACGCCAACGGCGAGTTCTACCTCACCGAGACGGTCGCGATCGCCCGCAACGACGGCCTGGTCGTCGGCGCGTACCTCATCGACGACGTCGCGCAGACCGAGGGCGCCAACGACCGCGCGCAGCTCGCCGACCTCGGCCGCGAGATGAACCGTCGCATCCTCACCCGCTGGATGAAGGCGGGGGTCACGATCATGGACCCGGCCACCACGTGGGTGGAGGCCGACGTCGTGCTCGAGCCGGACGTGACGATCCTGCCCGGCGTCCAGCTGCTGGGCGCCACCGTCGTGCGCGAGGACGCCGTCGTGGGCCCCGACACGACGCTGAAGGACTGCGAGATCGGCCGCGGCGCCCGCGTCGTACGCACCCACGGCGAGCTCGCCGTGATCGGGGACGACGCCAACGTCGGCCCGTTCTCGTACCTGCGCCCTGGGACCCTGCTCGGTGCGAGCGGCAAGATCGGCGCTTTCGTCGAGACCAAGAACTCCACGATCGGCGAGGGCTCGAAGGTGCCGCACCTGTCGTACGTGGGCGACGCGACGATCGGCGTCGGGACCAACATCGGGGCGGGCACGATCTTCGCCAACTACGACGGCGTGGCCAAGCACCGGACCACGGTGGGCGACCACGCCCGTACGGGCTCCAACAACACGTTCATCGCGCCGGTCAGCATCGGTGACGGAGCGGGGACCGCTGGAGGGACGACCGTACGCAAGGACGTGCCGGCAGGCGCCCTCGCCGTGACCAATGCGCCGCAGCGCAACCTCGAGGGATGGTCCGAGCGGCGTCGCGGCGGCACTGCGCAGGGCGATGCGGCAGCCCGCGCGCGGCAGTCGAGTCCCCCGGAGGCCGGCGCGGGGGAGTGACCTCGCCCACCCGCGAGCGTCCACGACGGGAGCCCGGTTGGGCGAGCCGCCGGATCTGGGCCAGAATCGGATCGGTAACTCCCCACTCTCCCCCACAAGGAGTCACAGCCCGTGAGCGGTAAGAAGCGGACCACCGAGAAGAACCTCATGGTCTTCAGCGGACGGGCACACCCCGCCCTCGCTGAGCAGGTCGCCGATCTCCTCGAGACCGGCCTCGTCCCGCAGAGCGCGTACGCCTTCGCCAACGGCGAGCTGTACGTGCGATTCGAAGAGTCCGTTCGCGGCTGCGACGCGTTCGTGATCCAGAGCCACACCGCTCCGATCAACGAGTGGATCATGGAGCACCTGATCATGGTGGACGCGCTCAAGCGGGCCTCCGCCAAGCGCATCACCGTCGTCATGCCGTTCTACGGCTACGGCCGCCAGGACAAGAAGCACCGCGGCCGCGAGCCGATCTCGGCCCGACTGGTCGCGGACCTGTTCAAGACCGCCGGTGCCGACCGTCTGATCACCGTCGACCTGCACGCCGACCAGACGCAGGGCTTCTTCGACGGTCCCGTCGACCACCTCATGGCTCTGCCGCTGCTGGCCGACTACGTCAAGGACAAGTACGGCACCGACGACCTCGCTGTCGTCTCCCCGGACGCCGGCCGCATCAAGGTCGCTGAGAAGTGGTCCGCCCGCCTGGGTGGCGCGCCGCTGGCCTTCATCCACAAGACCCGTCGTACGGACGTGGCCAACGAGGTGGTTGCGAACCGCGTCGTCGGTGAGGTCGCCGGCCGGATCTGTGTGCTGACCGACGACATGATCGACACCGGCGGCACCATCGTGAAGGCGGCTGAGGCGTGCATGGCCGACGGCGCCAAGGGCGTCATCATCGCCGCGACGCACGCGATCCTGTCGCACCCGGCCGTCGAGCGTCTGCGCGAGTCGCCGGCCGTCGAGATCGTGGTGACCGACACGCTGCCGATCCCCGAGGACAAGCAGTTCGACAAGCTGACGGTGCTGTCGATCGCCCCCCTCATCTCGCGCGCGATCCACGAGGTCTTCTCGGACGGGTCCGTGACGACCATGTTCGAGGGCAACGCCTGAGCGACCCACCTGATCCTGCCCCGTTGGGCGGGGGGCAGTCCTGCCCTGATTTCGGGCCGATCTGGCCCCTCCATTCAAGTAAAGCGGGGTTATCCCCACTGGCGCGCCGTCACAAGCATGCACCAGTGCGGATAACCCCGCTTTACATGGAGGCTGGCGCCCTCATGGGGTCGAGCGCGAGGCCAAGCGCGCCGCGGCGTGCGCCACCACCGGGGCTTCTTCCGGGTCTCGTACGGCCTCCGCCGGCACTGCGCCGCCCAACAGTGCGGCGGGCTGGGTGAGCCAGCCCCACGCCAGCCACGGGTCGACACTCTTGAGTGCCGTCAGTACGGGGGCCAACTCCGCGCGGACCCCGCCCTCCGCGTCCAGTTGGAACGCCGGAACCACGCTGGCTTCCTCGGGCGCCACGACCAGGAGTTCACCCCGGGATGCACTCTTGTGCACCCAGAAGCGCGTCGCGTCCACGCTTGCCTGGTGCAGGGCGGCGAGGGACTCGTACGTGTGGGTCGGCGTTGCGAGGAGGGCCGAGCGGACGGCTGCCTTGCGTCGCAACTGGACCAGCGGGATCGGGATGGCGTGCGCCGGGTCCTCGCCCTCCTGATGGAGCAGTCGGTCGAGGTCCAGCAGCTGCTGCTGCGTGAGCGGCTCACCGGTGCCGGGGTCGCGCCAGGTCGCGGCGCCCGAACAGTTGCGCTGCACGGTCGGTAGTCCGGCCTCGGCGAGGTGGTCGAGGAGCCCGAGCCCGTCAAGCCAATCGGCGAGCCGATCAGGCAGTGTGTCCAGCCCCGAGAAGTCGCGGTCGGGGGTCGGCTGGTCGGGCGTGCTCATGGGACAAGCGTGCCGCAGGCCCGGCGTACTGCGTGCAGCGGGACGGCCCCCGCGTCATACGAAGGGGCCTCCACGCGCGCCCGGCGTCATACGAAGTCGCCCGTACGCGCCCGGCGTCATACGAACCTCGACCTATAGGTGCAGGTTTGTATGACGTACGGCATCGATGGCGACGTTTGTATGACGTATGGGTGATTGAGGCTGATTTGTATGACGCTTCGCCGGTTCTATGCCGGTCGCGTCATACAAAGTGACTCTGCATCGGTCTGCGTCATACAAAGCCGGACATATACGTTTGCTTTTGTATGACGCGGGGCGGATGAGAGCACGTTCGTATGACGCAGCTCGACTGAGGGCACATTCGTATGACGCGGCGCCGGCGCAGGGCCGAGCCCACCACCGAGCCCCAGCCACCCGAGCCCCACCCCGACCGAGGCCTCGGGCGCCGCTTCTTCTGACTGGTCAGAGTCCCCCGCGAGTGGCGGCGATGATCTGGTCCAGGTCGTCGAGGACGTCACCCAGGGCGCGGCCGATGACGGTCGGAACGTCATCGCCGGACAGCGCTGCGGCCAACTCGTCGCGGAGTTGAGCGCGTAGAGCCGCGGGCATGGGCATCCACCCGAAGGCTTGGCCCAGCACCTTGCCCATTCCCTGACCGCTGCGCCGGGCCAGGTCGATCAGGGCGGCTGGCGCCGCGAGCACGTACGTCTGCACCAGGTCGACGTCGCCCGACCACAGGCCCGAGGCGACGGCGGCGACCTCACGGTTCGACAGTGTTCCGCCGCACAGCAACTCCCAGGCGGCCTGCTTGGCGACGGCACTCGACTCCGCAGCGCGCGCCGTGAGTACGGCCAGAGCGCCCACGGCGCTGGGATCCGAGGCGGCCTCGGGGTCAATCGGGCTCGTGTCCCCGAGCGAGGCGAGGCGTGCGACGACCAGCCACCGTGTCGCTTGGTCGGCCTCCGGCAGGGGCGCTGTCCCGGCGAGCCAGGAACGCAGGAGGTCGGCGTCGTCGCTCGTGGTCGCCAGCAGGCGGCTCGCTGAGGCACGTCGCGGTTCGTCGCCATGGGTTAGTGCCGCATGCCCCAGCGTGGCGAGCGCCCGGGCAGCGATCGGCGCGCGCTCCGAGTCCGCCATCCGCCTCACGAGCCGGGTGATCAGGCTCAGCGCGCCTTCGAACACGGTGGGATCGACCTCATCGACGAGTTGGCGTACGGCAACCCCGAGGAGCTCCTCGAGATCGCTGAGTCCGCGCTCGCAGCGGTCGGCGGCGATGCGCCACAGCGTTGCGCGCGTCAGGGGCCGTGAGACTCGGGAGATGCCGCCCGCGAGGCAGGACCACGACTCGTCGTCGAGGACGACCTCCGCGTAGGTCTCGTCCAGGGCATTGGGCACCACGGCGAGGCCGGCGAACTCCTCCAGCCGCACAGGCGCGTCGCCCAGGTCGACGAGGCGGGCACCCACCTCGCTCAGATTGGTGTCGAAGGCGGCGACCGTGAACCGGTGCGGCCGCGTCCCCACCCGGTGCAGCACCGGGACGTCGCCGTCCCGACTCACCTCGATCCGGTCGTAACCGGTCGTCCGCAGCCACAGCTCGGCCCACGTGCGCACGTCGCGATCGGTGGCCGCATCGAGCGCGGCGAGGAAGTCGGCCAGATCGGCGTTGCCGAAGGGGTGGGCGGACAGATGTGCGTTGACGCCGCGCAGGAAGTCATCGGGCCCCAGCCACGTCACCAACTGGCGCAGCAGGGCATTGCCCTTGGCGTACGTGATCATGTCGAAGTTGGCGAACGCCGTGTCGACGTCGACCAGGTTGTCGGCATCCTCGGCCACGGGATGCGTCGAGCGGCGCCGGTCGGCCCAGAACGCGGTCGGCTTGCGTTGCAGGGCTGCCGCCGTCCAGGAGTCGGCGCAGGTCGCGGTCCCCGCGACCTCGTAGCCCATGAAGTCGGCGAACGACTCGTTGAGCCACGAGTCCTCCCACCAGCGCATCGTCACGAGGTTGCCGAACCACATGTGCGCCATCTCGTGCGCGATCACGCTGGAGCGCCAGTGCATCTCCAGCGCGGTCGGCTCGCCGGGGGTCAGCATCTCGTCGCGGAAGGACACGCAGCCGGGGAACTCCATGGCGCCCCAGTTCAGGCCGGGGGAGAAGACCTGCTGGTACTGGTCGAAGGCGTACGGCTCGTCGAACGTCGATGTGTAGTGGGCGAAGCATGCCTCGGTGATGCGGCGCAGCTCGTCGCCATCGCGCTCGAGCAGTGCGCGTTGGGAGGCGCGCGCGTGCCACCCGAACGGCAGGGTGCTCTCGCCGTACGGCTGGTCCCAGGTGATCGAGGTCCACGGCCCGGCGGTGATGAAGAAGAGGTAGGAGGAAATGGCCGGCGTGCGCGCGAAGTGCCAGGTGTCGCCGTCTCGACGCTCCAAGCGCCCGTTGGCCAGCACGGTCCAGTGCGCAGGCGCCGTCGCGGACACTTCGAAGGTGGTCTTGAGGTCTGGCTGATCGAAACAGGGGAGGACCTTCTGCGTGACGTCCATCGACGTGTAGGCGCTGACGTAGCGCTCACCGTCGGTCGGGTCGGTGAAGGCATGCATCCCGTCGCCGTCGCTCACGTACGCCAGGACCGCGGTCACCGTCACCTCGTTGGTCGCCTCGAGCCGTGGCAGGGTGATGCGGCCATCGGCGTAGGAGGCGCCCGCCATCCCCGTGACCCGCACGTCGGAGGCTCCGGCCAACTCCAGGAACGAACTCGCGCCGGGCGTCGTGGAGGTGAACCGCACCGTCGCGCGCACCGCAAAGCACTCGCTCGAGGTCAGGTCGAGGTGGACGGTGGTGTGCACGTCAGAGATGACGGCGGCACGGGCGCGGGCTTCGGCGAGAGTCAGGGACACGCTGTCGACCGTATCCGGTGCCGCTGACAGGGCCGCGCGGATTGGCCGTCGGGCGAGGACCTCGCCTATCCTTCTCAGGTTGCCCCGGCGAGGGAGTTCGTCTCCGTGATCGACGTGGCAGGTTCAGCTTCGCGCCGTGCCTGACCATCGTCAGCACGGCGTTCGTCTTCTCCCCCCCACCGCGGGCGACCGACCAGATCGGCCGCGGCTCTCGCGGCCACAGAAGCCACAGAGGAGACGCCATGTCCGCCGAGAAGATCGCCGCTGAGCTCCGCACCGAGTTCGGCAAGGGCGCCGCCCGCCGCACCCGTCGTGAGGGCAAGATCCCCGCCGTCGTCTACGGCCACGGCAACGAGCCCACCCACCTGGCCCTGCCCGGCCACGCCACGATGATGGCTCTGCGTCACGGTGGCGCCAACGCGCTGCTCGAGCTCGAGTACGACGGCCAGACCAAGCTCGCCCTGGCCAAGGACGTGCAGGTCGACCCGATCCGCCGCGTCATCGAGCACGTCGACCTCTTCGAGGTCAAGCGCGGCGAGAAGGTCACCGTCGACGTTCCGGTCCACGTGGTCGGCGAGGCCGCCAAGGAGACCCTGGTGGTCACCGACGCTGCCACCGTCCAGATCGAGGTCGAGGCCACCCACGTTCCCGAGGCCATCGAGGTCAACATCGAGGGCGCCGAGGCCGGCACCCAGTTCCTCGCCTCCGACCTGGTGCTTCCGCAGGGTGCTGAGCTGCTGACCGACGGCGAGACGCTGATCGTCAACGTCACCGCGCAGGTCTCCGCTGAGGCCCTCGAGGCCGAGCTCACCGAGGCCGAGGCCGACGCCGGCATCGAGAAGGACGAGCCCGCCGAGGAGTCCGCCGACTCCGAGTGAGTCTGCTCCGAGCGTTCGCACGCTTCGCCAAGGCCCGCCCGGTCCGCCGGGCGGGCCTTGGCCGTGTCACCACCAGTACAGGAGAGGATCGGTCCATGAGTGAGGACGTCTGGCTCGTCGTCGGACTCGGCAACCCCGGGACCTCGTACGCGGGCCACCGCCACAACATCGGCTACATGGTGGTCGACGAGTTGGCCGCGCGCCTGCGCTCGCCCTTCCGTGCCCACAAGTCCGGTCGCGCGGACGTCGTCGAGGGTCGGCTCGGCCAGCCGGGCACGCCCGGCCCGCGGGTCGTGCTGGCGAAGGCCCGCACGTACATGAACGAGTCGGGAGGGCCGGTGAAGGCACTCGCGACGTTCTACAAGGTGGCGCCGGAGCGGATCATCGCGATCCACGACGAGCTCGACATCGACTTCTCCGCGATCCGGGTCAAGATCGGTGGCGGGGACAACGGGCACAACGGCCTGCGGTCGATGCGCTCCTCCCTGGGCACCGGAGACTTCTTCCGGGTGCGCGCCGGCATCGGCAGGCCTCCCGGTCGCCAGGACGTCGCCGACTTCGTGCTGTCCAACTACTCCACCACCGAGCGCAAGGAACTGCCGCTGCACGTGGTCGAGGTTGCCGACGCGGTCGAGTCGTTGGTCCTGGAGGGCCTCGAGCGGACGCAGCAGAACTTCAACCGCTGAGTCGTACGGGCCTGCCCGACCCTCCACCCAAATTCGGGCATGCATCAGCGCCGACCGGGCTCCTACGGTGGGTGTGTGACCGTTGCGTGGGCACCGCGCGGGGAGGGCCAGCGGACTCGCGGGCACTTCAGCGATCGGGATCCTCGCTGACGGTCATCCGGTTCGCGGCATCCCGACCCCCCCTTGCGGGAGGTCGCGGACCAGCCGCCACGTTGCGCGCCTGCCCCCTGTCCCCGTGCGACGCAGCGTGGCGGCTCCCCACGCTCGCCGGACTCACGAGCTTTGCCGGGCTCACCAATTTTGGCGAAAGGCCCCGCCCCGGCCCATGGGGAGCATGCGTGGCTTTGACGATGTGGGTGTTCGAGGGGCCCGGCGACGCTGGGGGGTGAAGCGGATGCCCGTCGCGAGTGTCGTGATTCCGGCGCACAACGAAGCTGCGTCGATCGCCCGCACCTTGGCTGCTCTCCGCGACCAGGGCGATCTGGACGTGGTGGTGGTGTGCAATGGCTGCACCGACGAGACGGCCAGCATCGCGAGGCGGGCGGACCCGACCGCGCGGGTGCTCGAGATCGCGCAGCCGTCCAAGATCGAGGCCGTACGAGTCGGCAATGGGGCCACCTCGGTGTTCCCGCGCATCCACCTTGACGGCGACATCGAGGTGAGCAACGTGGCGGCACTGCTCGCGCCGCTGACGCGCGAGGGCGTGCTGGCCACGGGGCCGGAGCGCGAGGTGCCACGGGAGGGCTGCTCGAGGCTCGTGCGGTGGTACTACGACGTGTGGGAGCAGTTGCCCCACGTCCGCTCGGGCCTGTTCGGCAGGGGCGTCGTGTGCGTGAGCGCCGAGGGGCAGGAGCGCTTGCACGCGTTGCCGCGCCTGATGGGCGACGACCTGGCGATGTCCGAGGCATTCGCCCCCGGCGAGCGGGTCGTGGTCGGTGAGGCGGTGGCGCTCGTGCGCCCCCCGCGTACGCTGCGCGACCTTGTGCAGCGCCGCATTCGGATCGCCACGGGCAACACCCAGGCTGACACTGCGGGCGTGCGATCTGCGCAGGCGCGCACGTCGCCGTCCCACCTCATACGTGTGATGTGGCAGGACCCGAGGCGGGTGCCCAAGGTCGCGGTGTTCGTGGCCATCCATCTGGCCGCGGGCTGGTCTGCTCGACGTGCGGTGCGCAGCGGCGACTTCACCACGTGGCGACGCGACGAGAGTTCGCGGGGCACGCCCACGGCTGGGCCGGCCTCGTGACCGCGTTGCTGGTGGCGAACGACGGCGGCCACATCATGCAGCTGCACACGATGCGGCCTCGGCTGGGGGTCGACGACGTGGTGTGGGTGACCCCGCGCACCCCGCAGACCGAATCGCTCTTGGACGGGGAGCGGGTCCACTGGGTCGAGCCGTCGCCTCCGCGCGATGTGTCTGCCGTCATGCGCAATGCAGCAGCGTGTCGTGTGCTCTTCGAGCAGCACGACGTCTCGCTCGTGGTCTCGACGGGCGCCGCCCTCGCGCTGTCGGTCCTGCCTCAAGCGCGGATGCGCAACATCGAGACCGTCTACATCGAATCCGCCACGCGGGTGGACAAGCCGTCGCTGTCGGGACGGGTGCTCTCACTGGTCCCGGGCGTGCGCACCTTCAGCCAGTCCAGCGCTCTGGCGACGGGGAGGTGGACGTACCTGGCCTCGCCGTGGGACGTGTACGAGTCCCGCGCCCAGTCTCCGCGCCCGATCTCGAAGGTCGTCGTGAGTCTCGGCACGCAGGAGGGGTACGGGTTCCGACGCCTGGTCGAGCGGCTCGTACGGGTGATCCCGGCCGGCGCGGAGGTGCTGTGGCAGACGGGCTCGACGGATGTGAGTGGGCTCGGGATCCAGGGCAGGGACCGGGTGCCCTCCGAGGACATGGCATCCGCCATCGCCGAGTGTGACGTCGTGGTGGCCCATGCAGGCACGGGCATCGCCCTGATGGCCTTGGAGAACGGCCGCTACCCCGTGCTCGTGCCGCGCAGGGCGCTGCACGGCGAGCACGTCGACGATCACCAGCTGTCGATCGCCCTCGAGCTCAATCTGCGCGATCTGTGCGTCTCTCGTGACGTGGACAGCCTGCGTCTGTGCGACCTCGAGCTCGGCGCCGCCCGCACGGTGGTGAAGGCCGTGAGCCCCGCGCCGTTCGATCTGGTTCCACGCCCGCGGCGCAGCCAGTAGCGCGTGGACCGCGTGACCTCGCTCATAGTTCGTTTCAGTTTTGCCGGTGGATGAGATTTCATCGCAATACCAAAATGGGGGTAACAATGCCCCCGTTCTTGGTTTACCCACGGGTAACAGCCGCTCCCTGTCGGGCATCCCTCATCGGGGGTAAAGCGCCGCGTGAAACCCCCGTCTAGGTTGCGTGATAAGCGCATCGACAGGCGTCCTGGAGGCGTTTTGTGGGGATCCCCCCCAATAGGGTCCCAGGTCGGCCCTGACGGGGGAGTGAGAGGTCATTCGCGATGTTGCACGGCCGATATCGGATTGTTAACTTCGTACTGGTTGCTCGCTTAATCAGTACGTTCCGTAAAGATTTCATATGGAATGGCGAGCGCCAGCGATCGGATTCCGGGCCCCGCCCCACCCACGAAGGTGCATCCGTTCGCACGCGGTCCAGCCACGAACGGTTGGGTCTCGAAGCCCGAGTCGTGCGGCACCACTGCTGCACGCCTGCCCCCGAGCGGAGAACCCCCACACATGTTGAAGAACAGCACGACGTACATCCGAAGGACGCTGGCCGTCGGCGCCTTGGCTGCCCTGACCTTTGGCGGTATCCAGGCCACGGCAGCTCCTGTCGAGGCCGACGCGGCGGCCAAGGGTGTCAAGAACACCACGAAGGCCCGCGCGCTCACCGAGATGAAGAGCGTCACCATCACCCGCAACGGCACCGTCCTGGACGCCGCCCGGGTGAAGGGCAACATCGCCGTCAAGGCTGACAACGTCACCATCAAGAACAGCGTGGTCGACTACGGCGGCTACCACAGCATCCGGATCTACCCCGGCGCCGAGGGCACCAAGATCCTCGACACGACGATCAACTGCCAGAAGTCCAAGACGAACGGCATCGTGTTCAGCAACTACGTCGCCAAGCGCGTCAGCGCCAACGGGTGCCGGACGGCCTTCATGTCCAACGACACCACCCCCGCCAAGGTGGTTGACAGCTTCGTGAACGGCAAGGCGTTCTCGCTGAACGCCGGCTCCACCACCCCGACGCCGACGCCGACCGAGACGCCTGTCCCGACGCCGACGCCGACCGAGACGCCCGTCCCGACCGTGCCGGTGACCCCGAGCACCGGCCGCGCCGACGCCTCCAACACCGGTGTTCCGGCCGGCACCCGCCTGACTGCCTCCGCCGGCATGACGATCACGCAGCCCGGCACCGTCATTGACGGCCGCCACATCACCGGCACCGTGACGATCGCCGCCAACAACGTGACGATTCGCAACTCGCTCATCGAGACCAGCACCTCCATGTACCCGATCCGCGTCCAGAGCGGCGCCAACGGCTTCGTGATCGAGGACGTCGAGATCGACAACATGGGTGGCACCGGCATCGGAATCTTCATCTCGGGCTCCAACGGCACCGTGCGCCGCGCCAACATTCACTCGGCCGAGGACGGCATCCGCATCCAGGGCGACGCCGTGACCGTGGAGAACTCTTACATCCACGACTTGCAGCGCCAGGCTGGCGGCCACCACGACACCATCCAGATCCGCAGCGGCGACGACATCACGCTGGTTGGCAACACGCTGCTGCCGTTCAACGCGTCGACCAACGACCCGATGAACGCGGCACTGCAGATCGGTTCGCTGTCCGGCACCGACCAGATCAGCAACCTGCGGGTCATGAACAACTACATGAACGGTGGCAACTTCACCATCAACGGTGGTGGCCGCAACGAGGTCGACAGCGCTGTCTACAGCGGCAACCGCTTCGGTCGCGACTACCGCTACGACGTCCGCGGCAACCTGGACAACAGCGTCTGGGAGGCCAGCAACGTGTGGGACGACTCCGGTCTCGCCATCCGCTGACACCCCGACGGCCCCCGTACAGGGATCAGCCGTCACCCCACCCCGGGCCCCTGCTGGTCGCACCGCGACCGGCCGGGGCCTGGGGCGTACGGTCGAATCGCGCAAGTTCCAATGGAGGTCCACCATGAAGAAGCTGTGTACGTTCGCTGCCCTGGTTGGAGTCAGCCTGTTCGCAGGTGAGGTTGCCGCCACGGCGGCCCCCCAACCGGCGGGGAGCCCTGTCGGTGCCGCGGTGAGTGCCGGCGCCGACGCGAGCAGCCTCGCCGGGCGCGCAGCCCCCGAGGGGCGCCGCGTCGTGCGACGCAACGCCTCGAACACGGGCGTGCCCGAGGGGACGAAGCTCAAGCGCTCCTCGAGCCTGACGATCACCAAGCCCGGGACCGTGATCGACGGTCGGCACATTCAGGGCACGGTCTCCATCGAGGCAGCCAACGTGACCATCCGCAACTCCTTGATCGAGACCGACACCTCGCACTACCCGATCCAGGTCTCCGACGGCGCCACAGGCGTGCTCATCGAGGACGTCGAGATCGACAACATGAACGGAACCGGGATCGGCATCCTGTTCTCCGGCGGCAGTGGCAAGGTGCGGCGCGCCAACATCCACTCCGCCGAGGACGGCGTGAGGATCCAGACTGACGGGGTCAAGATCGTGAACTCCTACATCCACGACCTCCACCGCCAGGAGGACGGGCACCACGACACGATCCAGATCCGCAGCGGAGACAACATCACGCTGCGCGGCAACACCCTGCTGCCCTACAACGCCTCGACGGACGACCCGATGAACGCCGCGATCCAGATCGGCTCGCTGCTGGGCGACGACCAGATCTCCAACCTCCGCGTCGTCCGCAACTACATGGACGGCGGCAACTTCACCGTCAACGGTGGGGGTCGCGACGAGGTCGACAGCGCGCTGTACGCCGAGAACCGCTTCGGTCGCAACTTCCGCTACGACGTGCGCGGCAACCTGGACAACAGCGTCTGGGAGAAGTCCAACGTCTTTGACGACAACGGCGCCATCGCTCGCTGACTCCACCCCCTCCGGGCCCTCGCGGGCGTACGCTCGTGCGTGCGTCGTGGAGAGGGGGCCCGGTGGGACGGACGTCCAAGGCAGCGCGCTCCCAGGCGCGCGCAGTGTCGCGCGCCCTGGTCGAGTGCCTCTCCGGGGACCCTGCTGTCCGGTCGGTGCCCCCGGCGGCTCGTCAAGAACTCGTCGATGCCGCCCGGTTCCACCGCATCGCGCCGTTGGTCGGCGTCGCCCACCGGCAGGAGTTCGCAGAGGTCGCCCAGCTGTTCGAGGCCGACCGCTTCCGCGCCATCGCCACCCACATGCAGTCGGTGGCGGCCCTGCGCCAGTGGGAGAGCGTGATGGGCGAGATCGGGTGGGTCACGTTCAAGGGTGCGGTGTTCTCCGAGCACGCACACCCCGTTCCGGGGCTGCGCTGCTACAACGACATTGACGTCCTGGTGGATCCAGCCGACCTCCGGGAGGCGTGCCGGCGCCTCGGGGACGCTGGCTGGCGCGTCGTCGACTATCGCGACATGCTGCGCAACGAGGCGGTGCCGGGCGAGATGCACTGGGTGAGCCCGGGCGGTGTCCTCTTCGACGTGCACTGGTCGATGATCAACATGGCCGCGCGCCGCGCGCTGTTCCACGTACCCACCCGTGACCTGATCGAGCGACGCATCCGCGTGGGTCTGGGCGAGGGGCAGGTGTGGGCGCTCGATCCCACCGATGCCTTGCTGCACGCATGCCTGCACGCTGCGCTGTCCGGCGCACACAAGCTGGTCTATCTCGTCGACGTCGATCAGTTGAGCCGCGCGATCTCCTCGTGGGACGAGGTCAGCACCCGGGCCCGCCAGTGGGGCGTCGGCGCGCAGGTCGCGGTGGTGCTGGGCCGCGCCCGGCGCGAGCTGGGGACGCAGGTGCCAGCCGATCTGGAGGACCGATTGGGCGTCCCCGCGACGGTCCGTGCCCTCACCGCGACGGCCAATCGACTCGCGCCGGTGGCTCGCAACCGCAGCGACAGCGGCGTGGACCGCTTCGTCGCGCGAGCCGTACGCTCGACCAGCTCGGCGACCCTCGCCGCGGCCGCGCACAACGGATTGCTGTGGGCACGCGGCTCCCGTCGCGCGCCCGCCCCTGATGGTGAGCAACGCCTGGGCCCCGATGCGGAGTCCTTGGATGTCTACTTGGCGGCGGTGGAGCGGGCCTCGAGCCGGCGGGGCGACGCCCCTGCTCCGGCCAGCGTCGACGAGGCCTGAACTGGTCCAGCGCACCCTCGTCGGAGGCGTCGAGGTGGGCTAGCGTGCAGGGCGGGGGTGGTCATTGTGCGTGGGGGGCACTGCTGGCGCGTGCGCCAAGGGGGACTGGCGTGCGCCGTCCTGAGCGTCAGCGTGGTGCTTGGCGGGTGCTCGGACACCGAGCCTGCCGAGCCTGGCTCTGCGACTGCGACGTCGGCGTCCCCTTCGTCGCGGCAGCAGACGGGAAGCAGGCCGGACGCGTCGAACACTGGCGTGCCTGACGGCGTAGAACTCGAGCCTTCTGGCGAGATCGCCATCAGCGAGGACGGCGCCGTGGTGGAAAACCTGCACGTCACGGGCACGGTGACCATCACGGCCAGCGACGTCACCTTCCGCAACTCCCTGGTCCAGACCGACACCTCGCTCTATCCGATCCAGGTCATCGACGGTGCCACGGGCGTCCTGATCGAGGACGTCGAGGTGGACAACATGGGGGGCGCCGGCATCGGGATCTTCTTCTCCTCCGCCAGCGGGACCGTACGTCGCGCCAACGTGCATTCGGCTGAGGACGGCATCCGGATCCAGGCGGACGACGTGACGGTGGAGAGCTCCTACATCCACGACCTGCAACGTCAGGACGGCGGACACCACGACACGATCCAGATCCGCCGGGGGGACAACATCACGCTGCGTGGCAACACCTTGCTCCCGTACAACGCGGACACCAAGGATCCGATGAACGCGGCCATCCAGATCGGGTCCCTGCTGGGCGACGACCAGATCTCGAACCTGTTGGTCTCGGGCAATTACATGAACGGCGGCAACTTCACCATCAACGGTGGAGGACGCGACGACGTCGACAGCGCGGTCTACAGCGACAACCGATTCGGTCGGGACTTCCGCTATGACGTCCACGGCAACCTGGACAGCAGCACCTGGGAGGCGAGCAACGTGTGGGACGACTCGGGGAAGTCGATCAAATGACGCGTCCCGACGTCGCCGACTTCTCATGATCGAGCCCTGTCGTGGCCGCACGTCTTCCTCTAGCGTGTCGTGGGTGCCTGCCGTGACGAGCGGGGCGGGGCACGATCCGGCGTCGTGGCACTGTACGGATGCGAGGAACTGGGGGAGTGCTCGTGAGCAATGACGAGGTGAGCCCGCGCGCCAAGGGCGTCAAGGTGTTCCAGAGCGTTCCGCGCGCGTGGCGGCGGCTGTCGCCCTTCCTCCACGGATCGCGCAGTTGGTTGGTCCTGCTCGTGGTCCTCGCCGTCACGGCGGGGCTCTTCGAAGCGTCCGTCCTGGCCCTGATCGCCGCCATGGCCGTCTCGTTGTCGGAGGGGGCCTCCCACACTGCGCTGCACATGGGCCCCCTCGACCTCGAGATGACTCGTACGGTCACCTTCGTGGTGGCGATCAGCCTCACCCTCGCCCGGGCGGTGCTGCAGTTGTGCCTGGCCTACCTGCCAGCACAGATGAGCGCGCGGGTCATGGCCGATCTGCGCCTGCAGTTGTTCACGGCCTTCACGGGCAGTTCATGGGCCACCAAGGCGACCGAGCGCGACGGTGCCTTCCAGACCCTGATGACGCAGAACGTCACGAACGTCGCTCACGTGGTGATCGGTCTGGGCAACGGGCTGACGGCCACCATCATGTTCGTGATGATGGTCGCCGTCGCGTTCGGCCAGAACGCGGTGGCGGCCGGTGTCCTGGCGGTGACGGCGGTGGTGCTGTTCGTGGCTCTGCGGCCGTTGGCGCGCAGGCTTCGAGGCAACGCCAAGCGGCTGAGTCGCGAGGCCATGGGCTTCACCGAGTCCGTCCAGGAGATCGTGCTGCTCGCGGAGGAGATCGAGGTCTTCGGGGCCACCGACTCCTACGTCCAAGGCTTCCATCGGCAGGTGGATGCCGTACGACGTCCGCACGCCCGCACCCGGTTCCTGTCCGCGGCGCTACCTGCCCTGTACCAGAACATCGCCCTGGTGATGCTGGTGCTGTCCCTGCTCGCGGTCTCCATCAGCGGCACGGGCGACCTCGCCGCGCTCGCCGCGGTGATCCTGCTGCTGGTGCGGGCCCTGAGCTACGCCCAGCAGATCCAGACCGCAGTCACCAGCATCGATGAGCGGGTGCCGTTCATGGATCAGATCACCGAAGCGCTCGAGCGCTACCGCGACCATGTCCAGCGAGACGGGGCGCAACCGCTGGGGCAGGTCAACACGTTGGCGCTGGACGCGGTCTCGTTCTCCTACCAGCCGGACATCCCCGTGTTGCGAGACGTCAGTTTTGAGGTCAGCCGGGGCGAGGCCATCGGCCTTGTCGGGCCGTCGGGCGCCGGCAAGTCGTCGGTGGTCCAACTCCTGTTGCGGCTCAGGGAGCCCAACTCCGGCGCGGTGATGGTCAACGGACACGACGTGGCCAACGCATGCCGGGACGAGTGGCGGCGGAAGGTCGCGTACGTCCCGCAGACATCGCAGGTGGTGTCGGGCACGGTGCGCGACAACATCCGCTTCTACCGCGACTGGATCGACGACGACCAGGTCCAACGGGCGGCCCAGCGGGCGCACATCCACGACGAGATCATGTCCTGGCCCGAGGGGTACGACACCGAGATCGGTCAGCGAGCGGGCGCGATCTCGGGCGGTCAGCGCCAACGCATCTGTCTGGCACGGGCGCTGGCGGATGAGCCGCAGGTGCTGGTCCTCGACGAGCCGACCAGTGCACTGGACGTCCGCTCGGAGGAGGCCGTGCGCGAGTCACTGCACGAGATCAAGGACGACACGATCCTCGTGCTGATCGCACACCGGTTGTCGACCTTGTCGATGTGCGACCGCATCGTGGTGCTCGTCGAGGGGCAGGTCTCCTCGATCGGCTCCCAGGGCGACCTTGCGTCGGAAGACGGCTTCTTCCGCGAGGTCAGCCAGATCACGCAGCGCCAGGGCAGTCGATGACGGCGCGCGCCGGGCACGGACACTCCGCGGGTCCTGGCGCCGACAGCGATCCTGATGCGTACGTGGACGAGGCGCTGTCGGGGTTCGGTCTGGGCGGCGCGGCGTGGGCGGCGCTGCCGCGCGGGTTGAAGGCCCGCGCCTACCGCGTCACCACGCAGGAGGGCAGCTGGCTGCTCAAGTGGCACCCGGCTCGGGCTGAGTCGCTGTTGCAGCGCTCTCACGAGGTGGTGCGCGCGCTCGTGGAAGCCGGGTTTCCTGCGCCCGCGGTGCGAGTGTCTCCCCGGGGCGAGAGTCTGGTGACGACGCCCGCGGGGCTGTTCAGCCTGCAGGCCTGGGTCGAGGGGATGCAGGTGAGCATCGCCGAGCGCGAGGAGACCTTCGCCCGGTGGCCGGAGCTGGCCACCACCCTCGGACGCGTGGTGGGCGACCTGCACCGGCTGGCGGCCCCGGCGATGGAGTGGGGTGGGGCGCCAGCGGACCCGGAGCGGTTGCTGGCAGGCCCGCGAGCGACCGTCGGCAGCATCAAGCACGGTCCGCCACACCGCTTCCGCAAGCTCGCACGGGTTCGGCTGCGTCGCCCACGTACCGAGTTCGACGACTGGCTCCTGTCACGCCTCCCCGATCTCGCCGCCAGGGCCCGTGGGTTGGCGGCTCCGCGCACGCGCGACCTGATCGACGGTGCGGACGAGGTGTTGGGCCACAACGACTGGAACTGGGAGAACCTGATCCTCGACGGCCACGGCGGCGTGGCCGCCGTCGTGGACTACGACAACGTCGCACGCCTGCCGCGGGCCCTGGAGGTCGGAGCAGCGGCGGTGGTCCTGGTCGGTGCGGACCCGGCGCGGCTCGAGGCATTCCTGGACGGGTACGCCCAGGGCTCCCAGGTGGCTGTCTCGCCTCAGGCCGCCAGGGTCGGGATGCAGTGGAAGTGCGTGCGCTCGAGCCTGTGGTCCGTCGACTCCTACCTCAGCGGCCGAGCGCGCGACACGGACATGCTGCTCACGTGGTGCACCCACCTCGAGGAGGCGCTGGGGGCCGTCGCGCCACTGGGCACCTCGGCGGAGTCCGCCTGACTCAGGGGGCGTGGTGGAGGAGCGGTACTCCCGCGTCGGCCAGGAGTTGGAGCGTGTCCTCGGCTCCCGGGCGGTCGGGTCCGGCGGCGAGCAAGGCGCGTACGGCGGTGCGGTGGGTCTGGGTGTCACGTCCTGACCGGAGCGCCTCGTTGAACAGCACCGCGCTCCAGTAGGCACGGCTGGCCCAGCGACCGTGCCGCGCGCGGTAGAGGCGCGTGCGGTTGACCGCAGAGATCGCCCACAAGGCAGGGGCGACACTCTGGTCACCCCCGTGATGGGTGACGCGCGCGGTGGCGACCAAGCGCACCTGGAGGCCGGCGTCGCGGACCCGGAGGCAGTAGTCGGTCTCCTCTGAATAGAGGAAGTACCGTTCGTCCCACTCGCCGACCAGCTGCAGCGTCTCCTTCGGGATGTACAGCGCAGCCCCCGTCGCCCAGTCCGCGCGAGCGCCGTCGGGATAGCCCGAACCGGCGGGAACCGTCTCGCCGATGGCAGCCAGGCGAGAGGCGAGCGTCCCACCGACGACCGCTTCGCCGAGGGCGCGGGCGATCGTTGGCTCGCGACGCAAGGAGGATACGGGTGTCCCGGACGTCGAGAGCATCTGCGGGACGGCGATCCCCACGCTCGGGTTGCGGGCCGCCGCATCGACCAGCGCTTTCACGCTGCCGGGGCCGGGGACGGTGTCGGGGTTGAGCACGTACGCCCCCACGCGCGGGCGGTGGGCGCGCAGAGCGGCGTTGATGCCCCCCGCGTAGCCAGCGTTGCGTCCGGAGTCGACGACGCTCGCCCAGGGCGCTCGTCGCCGTACGAGCGCTCCGGTGCCGTCGCGCGAGTCGTTGTCCACGATCACCACCCGGCACCGAGGCAGGCCGGCGAGTGCTGGCGCCATTGACTCCAGGAACGGCTCGATCACCCCCGTGCTGTTGTGCGTCACGCACACGATCACGACGTCCGCGGAGCCGTCGGGACCGGATGCGAGCCCGGCCGGGGCGGCGAGCTCGGTCACCACGAACCAGGGCGGCCGGTCAGCGCGCGCGCCCGGCGCCGCAGCCCCCGGACCCGGCGGCGCCACCCCAGGTGTGCGCGCGGATCCACGGATGCCGTCTGCAGTACGAGCGCGCTCTGACGCAACTGGTCGGTCCACTGCTCGACGGTGGTCACGCCCAACGCTCGTGCGGACAGGGGCATGCGGTCGAGCAGGTCCTCGTCGCTGCGGATGAGCGTGTGGGCGGAGCGGGGATCGTCCATGTGGTCCTCGCCGATGAACGGGTAGTAGAAGCCGTTCACTGCTCCCGCACTCGCCAGCCTCAGGCAGTAGGTGGTGAAGGAGTCGTCCTCGCGGAGGGAGCCGTGGCTGAGAACCCACTTGCGTGGCATCAGGTATCCGCTGCCCTGCACCCAGGGGTTGCGCAGCAACTGGTGGCCACCGCGGAAGGTCTGGATCTTCTTCCTGGCTGCCTCCGGTCGAAAGTCCTCCGGTGGGTGGCGCCAGCTGCCGATGACCCCGAACTCCGGATTGTCCTCATGAGCGGCGGCCAGGGTGTCGAGCCACCCGGGAGAGACGAGGCAGTCGTCGTCGACCTTCGAGACGTAGGTGGCATCCGAATTGGTCCACAGCCAGTTGGTCGGCTCGCGCAGCCGGACGTTCTCGCGGCTGTGGTGGTAGCGCGCCACGCGGCTGTCGTCGCGGTAGGGACGTACGGCCTCGATCGTCGCCTCGTCGTCGCCGTTGTGCCACAGCCAGACGCGATCATCCGGGCCGAGCGTGTCCAGCAGGCGTGGCAACGACAGGTGCACGTACCCGGCGCTGCGGTAGGTGATCATCACGATGTCTGCGCGGGCTTGCACGGCCGCACCTCCTCTTGATCGAACTCGGGTCGCCGCAGACGTCGCACCACGATCCGGCGCACGGTGCCCAGCGTCGAGCTTGCCTTGGCGCGCCACGACAGGCGCAGCCACGCTCGCAGTGATGGCATCCCCCGGAAGCGGGGGGCTGGCATTCCCAGAACCTTCATGGCCCAGCGGCGGCCCCAGACCGCGCCGCGAGTGATCTCGAGATTGGGTTGCGATTCCCGCAGGCGCTCCAGGTCGAGCCGTTCCCCGACCAGAGCGCCGTCGGCCAGGGCGCGGGCGAGCATGTCGCGGCCCCGCTCGGTGCGCACCACCACGAGTGAGCGGCCGAGCTCCCCCTCCTGCACGGGGCGGTACCAGGGGTCTCCGACGGACAGGTCCGCGAACTCTCCGGTGTGGTCCGGACAGACCAGGCACCGCCACTGGCGTTGGTGCGTCAGCACTCCGCCCCACGAATCGGCGTACGACATCGACTCCTCGCGGCCCTCCCGCGTACGGATGCGGAAGCGCCCCGGCCAGCCCTCGCCACGGTAGTCGACCTGGCTCACGTCGCTGGGGTCGACTCCGAGTTGCTTGATCACGGCCTCGGTGGCCTGAGTGGTCGGAGTGCCAGCGCAGAAGATCCCCACCGTGAGGGCGACCTTGGAGGCCAGTTCGTCGCGGTGCTCGCTGGCCGACGCCACTGCCGCCACGTCGCAGGGCTTGCCCACCACGACGCAGGGGCCCTCGGCCTGCTCGACCAGGTCGAGTCGTTCGCACGGACTGGCGGGGGAGTAGCGCGACCCCGCGGCCGTGACGATCTCGTCGTAGGTGCGGTTCAGCACGGTCTCGTTGCGCAGCGGGTCAGTGCGCGAGGCGCGCACCTGCAGAGCCCCCACCGCGGCGCCCGAGGTGACGGCGTACGCAGCCAGAGCGCTCACCACCCCACCGGAGGAGCCACGGTGGCGCACGTCGGGGTCACTCGACCAGCACTCATACAGGTCCAGCACCGGCCCCCACTCGCCACCCCACGGCGCGTCCTTCAGGCTCCCCGCCGGGTGCTCCAAGCCTCGACCGGGACACGCCGCCACCCCAGCGCCCTGAGTGGGAGTCGTGATGCCGACGATCGGCAGGGGGCGTCGTCCCACGTCGGGAACGTCCACCATCTCCAACCGATCGGGGTGCAGGTGGGCGCACATGCCGCAGCCCGTGCACAACCGGGCTCGCGTGATCGACTCGATCGATGACAGCGAACGCTCAGCCACGATGCCTGCCCGGCGTTGCAGGGGGCGGCGGGCAGGCCCGCACCAGTGCGAGCACCTCCTCCAACTGGGAGTGGGAGGCTCGGATGGTGTCGGGCATCGTGCGCGAGAGCCGCTGACGGGTGAGGTCGCGCTCCTCGAACTGGGTGAGCAAGGCGTCCACCAACTCCGGGCCGGTGTGGGTGCGGGCATCCAGGACGCGGTCGGCGACTCCGCACGTCTCGAACACGCCCAGGGTCTTGTCGCTGTACGCGTACGCAGCGACCGGAGTGAGGGTCGAGAGTGCCCCGATCGTGGCGTGCATCCTGCTGCCCACGAACCAGTCCAGTGCGGCGATGCACCACTTCAGTTCGGCAGCGTCGAGGTCGGTTGGCAGCACCGTGGTCCTGGAGCGCTCGGACTCGCTCAGTCGGGCGCACACCTCGTCGATGGCAGCGATGTCGCTCTCGCCCCCGCCGCCCGGAACGTGGACGTGGGGCACCAACACCACGTGGGCGCCGCGGGACAGGAGGCCGCGGACCAGTCCCGTCATGGTGTCGAGGTAGTCGCCCTCAAGGCCGAACTGGTCGGCGGCGTCCGGGCCGACGAGCAGTCCGCTGACGTTGACCCCGGCGGTCAGGTCGTGAGCCAGACCGTCGATCCGATCGGCGACCTCTTCGCGCGGGCGCCGCGGCGTGAGGGCGAAGGCGACGTCGACGCCTGACCGGAGGCGGGTCGGATCAGCGTCCGGACCAGCCAAGGCGCGCAGTTCGTCGAGGCTCGCCAGGTCGCGCGCGTAGGCAACTTCGGCGGAGCGTACGAGCCGCTCGGCGACTCGGCGGGCCTGAGGCGAGACAAAGGGGCCGAACGTCTGCGGCAGCAGGATCAGCGGCCGGCCAGCGCGCAGGGCCGCCTCCTTGGGGGCGGTGACGACGCTGAGGCGGAAGGGGCCGTAGAGGTCGGTGAAACTGTCGCCGGCGCTCAGGTCCAGGACAGCGTCGGCTCTCTCGAACCGCCGCGCCACGGGATTGATCCGCGGGATCGTTGCCTGGGCAGCGCGGATCTGGGCCCAACTCTCGGGGCGGTGCCAGCGACGCGAGCGGCGAACCCCGACCAGCTCCACCCGGGCGCCGTCATGGTGCGACGTCTCGTCGCCGCGGACCCCCCATCCGTCGTCGAGCACGCTCACCCGACTGCGGGCGTCCTCAGCGTGCACCGCGTTGATGACCGATCGGCTCAACGCTTCGACGCCACGGTTCCCGTTGCCCAAGGCTGCGCCGGCCAGCACCACCCGGAGCGCCCGGGCCTCCGGGTCGGCGTACGTCGCGGCTGCCGCGCCCATGTCTCTCCCCTCCTGGAGGGGTGGGTGTTGCACTCGCCAACTAGGCGCACGGTGTTGCCACCCGCGCCCGGCGTCGCGTCGTGGGCCCCACGGACTCTCGTCCACCCACGCACCACGGACCCCCGTCCTCGTGGCCCCCAGTGTGCCCCCCGGGCGGGGTGGTCTGTCGAGGGAGGAGCGCGGTGGTCTAGCCAGATCGGGCGCGAAATGTACCGTGGGCGGTTGAAGGGGCATGGTGCGCCGCGTCGTGGCGCATACTGATAAACCACGTCGTACCTGGGGGGTCGGGACGACGAACAGGGGGTTGGGTTGTGGATGTCTGGCGCATCACCGTCGTCGCACTTCGCAGGTGGTACGTGCTGCTGCCGTTGCTGGCGCTCACGGCCGTCCTCGTGATGGTCTCCGGCCGAGGGGTCAAGGAGGAGGTCGACGTCTCCGGGGCCACCATGCTGGTCCCCGGGCGCGTGTACTCCGAGGATCCCAACCCGTATGGCGGTCCTTCCGACGCCAACAATGCCGTGGCGATCGTGCTGAACAGCCCCGAGGTACGCAGCCAGATCGCCGAGAAGGGGCTGATCCCCTCGTACGAGGTCTCTCCGCAGACGCGCAGCACGGTGATGAACTTCCAGGTGCGCGGTGATTCCGCAGAGACGGCCGTCGAGACCGGCATCGCAGTCTTCCAACAGGCGGCGATCGAGTTGCGCGACCGGCAGACGGCTGCGGGGGTCCCTGCCGAGTCCCAGTACACGATCGACGTGCTCCAAACGCCGTCGGTGTCGGCCGTCGTGACCGACGGCAAGGTGCGCAACATGGCCGTGGTCGGCGTGCTCGGCGCAGCGCTGTCGTTGGTGATCACTGTGTTCTTCGATGACGTGGTGGGGCTGCTGCGTCGCCGGCGTCGCCGTCGCACGTCCGACGCCGCCGCGGGGTCAGCCGCGCAGTCGGCGCCCGGTGAGGGTGGCCGCACCGAGCGCACAGGCGACGTGGAACCGTCTGCCGCCGACAAGGCGGACGCGAGCCCGACGGCGCGATCGGGTGGTGCGTCCACCAGTGAGCGCACCCCGGCGGCCAGCGACGCCCGATGAGTACGGGGGGCCGCTGGGCCGTCCCTCGGTCAGGTGCAGATGACTGGCGCCCGCTCCTGCTGCGCTTTCCCTCCGGCCTGAAGCGGGTTGCCGTCGAGTGGATTCCACTGCTCGTGAGGGAGCGCCGGATCACGACGCTCGGCCTGCTGGGCGTCTTCCTGGCACTGCAGTTCCTCATCCCGGCTCGACTCGTGATCTCCGGGATGGGCGCTGCAGGTCGCCCCTCGGTGGCCATCGGCATTCTGCTCGCGTTCCTGTGGGGGCTCTCGGCCCTGCGCCAAGGCGGCCTGCCCGCGGGGCGGCAACCGATTCGCTGGATCGTCGGTCTGTACGTCCTCGCCCAGTTGATCGGCTACGTGATCGGGTTCGATCGACTGCCGTCCGAACTCGAGGCCAGCTCCGCGGACAGGTGGCTGATCTTCACGGTGGCCATGGCCGGGGTGACCCTTGCCGTCGCGGACGGCATCCGCACGCGAGCCGAACTGGACCGGCTGCTGCAGATCATGGTGGCGTTGGCTGCGCTGATGGGGCTGGTGGGCATCCTCCAGTTCCTCGGGATCGTGGACCTCACCCACTACATCAGGATCCCCGGCCTGCGCCTGAACTCCAGCCTCATCGTCGTCGGCACCAGGGGCGACACGGAGCTCGCGCGTGTTGCCGGGACAGCGAGTCACTACATCGAGTTCGGTGTGGTCCTGGCTCTGGTCCTGCCCGTGGCGCTGCACTACGCCTTCTTCGCGGCGCCGGGCCGCGCGCGGCGCTGGCAGTGGTTCTTGGCGGGAACCATCGCCTTCGCCATCCCCTTGTCGATCTCCCGCTCCGCCACCCTGACCATCGCGGTCACCTTCGGGATGCTCGCCATGATCTGGCCGTGGCGCCACAAGTACAACGCGTTCGTCATCAGCATCGTGGCCCTCGCGGCGTTCCGCGTGATCAACCCGGGTGTGCTCGGCACGATCCGCTCGCTCTTCGCCAACGCCGAGAACGATCCGAGCGTGCAGGACCGGATTGCCCGCACCTCGTACGTCATGGACTTGTGGAGTCTGCGCCCGTGGTTCGGACGGGGTGCCGGGATGGTGGTGCCGGAGACCTACATCCTGCTGGACAACCAGGTGTTCGTGACCCTGCTGGCGGGGGGCGTGTTCGGCGTCGCCGTCCTCGTCGTCTACTTCTTCGCGCCGTACGCGATCGGGCGCAGCATCCGGCTGCGGGGACGCGATCAGGAGACGCGTCACCTCGGCCACGCCCTGGCGGTGACCATGCCCGCCGCGCTGCTCTGCTCGGGCACGTTCGACTCGTTCTCATTCCCGACCTGGGTGGGCGTCGTGTCGATCCTGATCGGCGCGACCGGCGCGCTGTGGCGGCTGGACGGCACGAGTGTCGCCCGGCCACTGCAGATGGGGGAGCGGACTGATCGCTACGTCGGTCCACCGCTGATGGCTCGCCCCCGGGAACGGATCATCGCGGCATGGCGGGACACCACCGCCCGGCCTCCCCAGCACCGCGGGGAGCCCGAGAAGGCAGAGACCGAGAAGTCAGAGACCGAGAAGGCAGGGCCCGATCCGCAGACGTCGTCCGCATAGCGCAGGGCACACGAAACGGGCGGGCCGGCTGCTGCCGGACCCGCCCGTTGCGCTGGTTGCGTCGTTGCTCAGCCGGCCGGCGCCGTCGCCGTGGTGATCGTGCTGCCCGGGCCGAGAGGGCTGATGTTGCCGATGCGGTCCTGAGCGAACACCGCGTAGCTGTACGTCACGCCGGGCGTCAGGCCGGTGTTGACCACGCTGGTCGACAGGGCGGTCTCCAGCGACACATTGGATCCGCTGGTGTGGCTTGCGGGCGGCACGGTGCCGACCGCGCGGCGGACGATGATCTTCTTCAACTGGTCGTTGAGAGGGTTGGTCCACGACAGGGTGAGGCTGGTCGAGGTCACGGCGCTGACGGACAGGGCCTCGATGGGAGTCGGGAACGCGATGGGCACGGTGATGCTCGTGGGTGCGCTGGTGCGTCCGTCCGCGTCCTGGGCGAAGACCGAGTAGGAGTAGTGCTGCCCGACGGCCAACCCGGTCGGATCGGTTGCGCTCGTCGTGACCGCGCGTCCGGTCGGCACCTCGAGGCCGTCAGCGATCGTGGCGGGCGCCACCGTGCCTGGGGAGCCGCGCACGATGACGCGGGTCGTCCCCGACGGATAGGTCCAGTTCAACGTGACCTTCGCGTTGGTGACGATGGGCGCCGTCAGGTTGGTCACCGGCGCCGCGTCACCGGGGCCGTCGGGCGGAACCGTTCCACCCGAGGTGTTGGCTGTGACCGTGCTGCCGGGCCCCAGCGGTGAGATGTTGCCGATGCGGTCCTGCGCGAACACGGCGTAGCTGTACGTCGTGTTCGGGGCCAGGCCCGTGTTGGTCACGGCCTCGGCGAGCGCGGTCGGCAGGCTCACGTTGCTTCCACTCGTGGGCGTGGCGGGGGGCGTGGTCCCGGTGGCGCGCCGCACGATGATCTTCTTGAGTTGATCGTTGTCGGGGTTCGCCCACGTCACAGCCAAGCTGGTCGCGCTGGCTGGCGTCGCGGCAGCCGCGGTCACGGCCGCGGGGAAGGAGACCGGCACGGTGAGCGTGGCCGGAGCGCTGATGCGTCCCGCCTTGTCCTGGACGAAGACGGAGTAGGAGTACCGCTGGCCCACCTCCATGCCCGTCGGGTCCGTGACGTACTGCTGCATCGCGCGCGCCGTGGGCACCTCGACACCGTCGAGCACGGTGGCAGGAGGCACTTCGCCCGGAGCCCCCCTGACGATGATGCGGGCGATGTCGTGGTCGGTGGGCCGATCCGGGTAGGCCCAGTTGAGCGTGACCTTGGCGTTGGTGACGATCGAGGCGTACAGGCCCGTGACCGGGGTCGGCGGCGGATTGTCGCTGATGACCATGCTGTGCATGGCCTTGGCGCTGATCTGGGTGACGCCGCTGACGGTGGACGGCACGTCCATGAGGCCGTACCCGGTGTCGCCCCAGGTGCGTACGGTCCCGTCGCGCAGCGCGACGAGACTGTGCGTCGCCCCGGCGCTGATGCTGGCCACCGGCGGGAGGTCAGCGGGCACGCTGGACTGCCCGAACTCGTTGCTGCCCCAAGCGACGACGGTGCCATCGGCGCGCAGGGCCATGCTGTGGTTCCAGCCGGCGGCAACCGCGACGACGTCATCCAACCCGGCGGGCACGTCGCTCTGGCCGTACGTGTTGTCGCCCCACGCGACGACGGTGCCATCGCTGCGCAGCGCAAGGGTGTGCCAGCCGCCACCGTCGATCGCCGTCACGTCGTCCAGCCCGGCCGGCACGTTCGTCTGGCCCTCGTCATTGAGGCCCCACGCGGTCACGGTTCCGTCGGTGTGCAGCGCGAGGCTGTGGTAGCGGCCGCCCGAGATCTGAGCGATGTCATCGAGGCCGGCTGGCACGTCGCTTTGGCCGTAGAAGTTCTGCCCCCAGATGACCAAGGAGCCGCTGCTGGTCAGCGCCATGCTGTGGAACCCGCCCGCGGCGATCTGGGTGACCCCCGAGAGGCCGGCCGGCACGGTTGTCTCCCCGTAGCGGTCGTGACCCCACGAGTGCACCGTCCC
Organism: Actinomycetes bacterium; assembly: GCA_023460975.1. Taxonomy (GTDB): domain Bacteria; phylum Actinomycetota; class Actinomycetes; order Propionibacteriales; family Nocardioidaceae; genus Nocardioides. Next base: position 100,470 of record JAEWOG010000011.1, on the reverse strand, counting down.
GTCGGCGAGCAGCACCATGCTGTGAGCGGTGACCGAGATCTGCGCGACGTTCGCCATTCCCAGGGGGATGTCCGCTTCACCCCAGGTGTTGCGCCCCCACGCCATGATCGACTTCTCCTCGAGCGCGTGGCTGGGTGGGGCCGCGAGCCCCACCAGCAGCCCGGCAGTCAGCAGCGTGGCGCTCAACCATCGCAGCAGGACACCGTTTCGCGATCGTTTCGACGACAACTGACCCATGACACACCCCCCGGCGTGGCTGTCCGTTCCCCAACGGCTCGGACGTCATCGGCAGCGTACGCGCGGCTCAGGGCCTCGGAATCCCCTTGCTGAGGTATCGCTGTGCGGGGTCGGGACCGGCCACGCCGAGGGGTGTCAGGACCGCGTGTCGGGAGGCGCCGCGGCCGCCAGGAACGCGGAGATGTCGTCAGACATCAACAGGTCCAGGTGCTGGCTGATGCGCTCGATGGGCCAGTCCCACCACTTGATCGCGAGCAACGCCTCGATCTGCTCCGGCGGAAAGCGGAAGCCCGCCACCCGCGCCGGGTTGCCCGCGACGATCGCGTACGGCGGTACGTCGTGGCGCAGCACGCTCCCGGCTCCGGTGATCACCCCGTCGCCGATGGTGACCCCGGACAGGACCAGCGTCTGGTGTCCCAGCCACACGTCGTTGCCGATGCTCACCGCCCCCTTCGTGACGGAGGAGTGCTCGGCCAGGTGCGGGTGAGTCTGCTTGAACGGCTCGTATGCCCCGAAGCGGTAGGTCGTGACGAAGTCCGACCGGTGCTCCCCGCCCAGGATCACGTGGGTGCCGAACGCGAACGAGCAGAACTGCCCGATGCTCAGACTGGTGCCCGGGCCGCGACTGGTGACGTTGAGGTGCCCCCACGAGTAGCGCCCGATCTCGTACTCGGAGAGGTCCCCACGCTCATCGAGCCGGGTGCCCGGCGCCTGCTGCTGCGCCGGCCCCAGAGCACGGTGCGCGAGCTCCCTCAACCTGGCGCGCGCACCCGCTCTGCGCCCCATCGCTCAGCCGACCGTGGCGGCGCGCTTGCGCCGCACGAACCGGGAGAGATTGTCGATGCTGTCCAGGTTGTCCGGAATGGTCTCGTGGTCGGCCACGGCGACCCCCATGTCGGCTTCGAGGAAGTCGACGATCTCCAGGACTCCCGTCGAATCGACGATCCCTGACTCAAGGAGCGAACTCGTCGAGTCCGGCATCCGTGATTCGTCACCGAAGAGAAAGTTCATGACCACGAACTGGCGCACCTGGTCTAGAACATCGTCCTCAAAATGCTGCTCGTTCAACGCGATTCCCCCATACATCTCGTGATGCTTACGGCGTAGCGCCGCATCCCCATTACGCTGACGTTCAGGATTGCGCTTCGGGGGCGCGCTGTACAGGGGGGCAGGGCCATGGATTCGCATTGCGTCAATATGGGCGACTTCTTGATTTCTCAGAAGAACGCGCGCGAAGTCGCGGTGATTGACGCTCAGGGGAGTCACACGTACGCCGATTTGCGCCGTGCGGTGGCTGCGCAGAGCGCGTTGCTGGAGGCAGCTGGTCTGGACCTTGGGTCGCGAGTGGCCCTGCTGGGCGCCAACTCGTTCTTCTGGGTGGCCAGTTATCTCGCGATCCTGCGCAGCGGGCACACTGCCGTTCCGCTGGCCGCCGTCCTCACGCCACAGGACGCACTCGCCAAGATGCGGCACGTCGCATGCACGGCGCTCTTTGTCGACGAGCGCCTCGAACGCCGCTACGCCGAGGCCCTGACCGACTGCGACCACGTGTGGAGCAGCGCCCTCCTGCGCGCTGCGGGCGAGACCGAGGCGCCCGCACTCCAGGACGCCGCCGAGCCAGCACAGACCGCGGTCCTGGTCTTCACGTCAGGCACGACGAGCAGCCCGCGTGCCGTGATGGTGTCCCACGACAACATCGCCGCCAACACCGACTCGATCGTCGACTACCTGGACCTGGGGCCCAGCGATCGGATGCTGGTGGTCCTGCCCTTCTCGTACTGCTTCGGGGCCTCACTGCTTCATTCGCACCTCGCGGTGGGCGGCAGCCTGCGCATCTGCGAGACCCAGGCGTTCCCGGAGACGATCGTCGAAGCGATCGTCGAGGACGCATGTACGGGGTTCGCCGGTGTGCCGTCGTCCTTCCAGTTGTTGCTGCGGGCCAGCTCGTTCGAGTCACGGGTCCTGCCCACCCTGCGACACCTGCAGCAGGCCGGTGGACGGTTGCCCCAGGCCCAGATAGAGCGAGTGGTGGCTGCCCAGCCACACGCGCGGCTGTTCGTGATGTACGGCCAGACCGAGGCGACCGCGCGCCTGGCGTACCTGCCCCCCGACGAGTTGGCGAACAAGCCCGGCTCCGTGGGGCGGGCCATCCCCGGAGTCCGGCTGAGGATCACGGACGCCGAGGGCGTCACGCTGCCGGTCGGCGAGGTCGGTGAGATCCGGGTGCGGGGGGCGAACGTCACGCAGGGCTATTGGGGGGACCCGGCGGGGACGGCCCAGAAGTACGTCGACTCGGAGCTGCTGACCGGTGACGTGGGCTACCTCGACGAGGACGGGTTCCTCTACATCGAGGACCGCCGCGATGACTTCATCAAGTCCTGGGGCTATCGCGTGTCCAGCCACGAGGTGGAGGACGCCATCCTCGAGCTCCCGGCGGTGTCGGCCGCCGCCGTCGTCGGACGCCCCGACGCGGAGGCGGGGGAGGCCGTCGTCCTCTTCGCTGCGCTGCGCCCGGGCAGTGGGCTGGCCGCGAGCGACATCGAGGCGCACGCGCGGTCTCGGCTCGCCAAGCACCTGGTGCCCCGGGAGGTACGCCTCCTGGACCACCTGCCGCTGAACCAGAACGGCAAGGTGGCCAAGAACGAGTTGCGCGCGCTCGCTGCCACGCCTGCCGTCTCGCCCGAGGTCCCCCGTACGAGGCGGACCGGGGGACTGGCGTCATGAAGTGGATCGTGATCCCCGTCGGCTCGCTCGCACTCGTCGCCGCGCTCGCGCTGGGAGCGGTCCTGTGGCAACCCACCGCGCAGGGTGATCCCTTCCGGATCCCCGAGGCGTCGGAGGACGAACTGGCTGATGTGGCCGATCACAAGGTCTTCTTCGCCCACAAGTCCGTCGGCTACAACATCCTCGATGCGTTGCCCGGGGTGTATGAGCAGCACGGGTTGGCGGCCCCAGCGATCACGGAGTCGCGGGCGGTTCCTGGCGCTGCTGGGTTCTCGCACACTGCCATCGGCGAGAACGGCGATCCGCGGGGCAAGATCGCGCAGTTCGACGCCTTGATGCGATCGGGCCTGGCCGAGCAGATCGACGTGGCCGTGCTGAAGCTGTGCTACGTCGACTTCCGAGAGAGCCGGGTCGACGTCGAGGAGGTGTTCGCCGCCTACCGGGACACGATGACCGCACTGGCTCGGGACTACCCGGACACCGCCTTCGTGGCCGCGACCTCCCCGCTCACCACCGAACGCGGACCGCTGGGCAAGGTGCGTGCCGCGCTCGGCCGCGGTGACAGCCTCGGCCCGGAGCACAACGTGGTCCGGGAGCGATTCAACACGCTGGTGCGCGGGCACTTCACCGAGCCGGGCGCCCTGTTCGACATCGCGGGCGTGCAGTCGACCACGCCGGGTGGCGATCGCGTTGCCTACACACGCGACGGGGAGCGTTACTACGCGATGGATGCGGAGTACGCCTCGGATCCGGGTCACCTCAATGCGGACGGTGCGGCGGTTGCTGCCTCCGCCTTCGTCGCAGTGGTGGCTGATGCGTTGCGATGACCCGGTGTCCGCGTCTGCTGTGGTCGGCGTGGGCATCGACGTGGCGGACCCGCGTCGCTTTGCGCGGCTGCTGCGTCCCGGGTCGGATCGAGCGTGGGTGCGGTGGTTCACCGCAGCCGAGGCTGGCCAGTGTCGTGCCGGGCGAGACCCGGCCTCCGCAGCTGCCGTGCTGTTCGCCGTCAAGGAAGCCGTCTACAAGGCGCTGGGGGCCGACTACGACGACGCCTCGCACTGGCGCGAGATCGAGGTCCTGCACGACGACCGGGGATACCGAGTCGCCGTCCACGGTGTGCTCGGCGACCTGGCCCGCCGCCGAGGAGTCGCTCGGTACGTGGTCTCGACGGCGCGCCTGCCGGATCAGGTGCTCGCGACGGTCATCGCGCAGACCTGGAACGTGGCGCACACCGACGAGGCCGACGATCTCGTGGAACTGACACCCAACCCGAAGGAGAAGGCATGAAGCTGCGCAACGCTGACCTGATGGTCCAAGAGGTCGACGGCGAGACCGTGCTGTTGGACCTGGCCAGCTCCACGTACTTCGCCAGCAACTCCACGGGCACGTTCCTGCTGCAGTTGTTGCGTCAGGAGCGCGAGCGAGCCGACCTCATCGAGGCGTTGGCGGCTCAGTTCGGGCTCGATGAGGCGAAAGCGGGCGAGGACGTCGATGCCTTCGTCGAGGCGCTTCGGGCCCAAGACCTCCTGGTCTGAGTGCGCGCAGCCGCGTCGCGGAGGGGCCTCGCGACCCCGAACCCGCACCGGGTTCCTGAAAAGAGGGTATGCGCGCCGGTCTGCATCTAGACCACAGTTGCGGGTAGGTCAAGCGGACGTACGCTTGAGTTCCGAATAAACAATCAGTGGGGGTACACATGAGCGGATACACATCGCCGACCCTGACAAAGGTCGGCACGGTCGCCGAGCTGACTCAGGGACAAGTCTTCCGGCAGGGGCATGACAACCTCAGTTGGATTCCCCTCGCACCTCGTCCGGGCGGCGGGGGCGGCGGCCCTGGCAACGGTGGAGGCTTCGGCTCCTGACACGCGCGAGTGAGGGCGGGAATCCCCGCCCTCGCTCGTCGTGTGTGCATGCATCTTTGCGGCACTGTCCGGGTGGGGGCCCGAGGGGAACGCTGCTATGACGACGGGGACAATTGATCGGGCCTATTGGCGCCCGAATTCTTTCGAGATTTCATCGAGTTGGGTGCACGGACGCATTGTCATGCCCAAGAGTGATGAAATGGCCGCGCGGGGATATTCCATCGATGCGGCGATTGAGGCATTTCAGGCAGCGATCCTTCCTGCCCTGCAACGGGCCACGTGCTTCGTGTCCTTCTCGGGTGGACGCGACTCATCTGCCGTTCTGGCCGTGGCCACAAGCTTGGCCCGCCGCCACGGGTTGCCTGACCCGGTGCCCGTGACGGAGTTCTACCCGGGCGTCGAGGAAGCGGACGAGTCCGAGTGGCAGCACCTGGTGATCTCCCACCTCGGCCTGTCCGAGTGGGTCCGGGTGGAGTTCCCCGACGGCAACGACCTGTTGGGGGAGCAGGCTCGTGACTCCCTGCAGCGACGCGGCATGCTCTGGCCCCCCGCCCTGCACGTCAAGCCTGCCGTGCTGGCTGAGCTCGACGGCGGCGGCGCGTTGCTGACCGGCGAGGGCGGCGACGAAGTCCTGGGTCGGCGGCGCGGTGCTCAGGTGAGTCGCCTGTGGCGGCGTCCCCTCCGCGCGATGCGGCCACGAGACCTGCGCTCGGCGGCCTCCACGCTCGCCCCGCGGGCGTACCGCGAGCGACGCGTCCGGGCAGCACTTGAGGCCGACCAGATGCAGCCGTGGCTGCTGCCTCAGGCGGCCAGCCGGCACCTCGCCCTGATCGCTGAGGACCTGGCCAGCGAGCCACTGGCGACGCGGGCCTCGCTGGAATGGCTGTTGACCCGCCGCGCGTCGGCCATGGCCTCGCACAACTACTCCGTGCTGGCACGCGAGCACGGCCTCACCCTCGTCGAGCCGCTCCTCGATCCCACCTTCGTACGGACCCTGGCGGCTGCGGCTGGCACGTGGGGCTTTGACTCGCGCACCCAGGTGATGCGCGCGCTGTTCGGCGGAGTGCTTCCCGAGGAGATCGTGGCTCGGCGCAGCAAGGCGTACTTCAACCGTGCGTTCGTCGGGGAGGACACCCGCGCGTTCGCCGAGGAGTGGGACGGCGGGGGCGTGGAGCGAGAGTGGGTGGACCCGGAGATCCTGAGGGACGAGTGGCTCTCGGAGTTCCCCTCGGCGATCTCGACGCCGCTGCTGCATGCTGCTTGGCTTCACACCCACGCCAGTTCCGCGGCCGCGACGTCCGGGCGTGACACCCAGGAGGCAACGTGAGCGGGCGGGGATCGCGCAAGGGACTGTCCGTGGTTGATCTCGTCGAGACGGCCTGGGCCTTCGCCCTGGCGCTCGTGGTCGAGGTCGGACTGCACACGGCGCGCCTTCCGTGGCTCTCACGCATGCTGGGGGTGCCGCTGCGCGAGGACAGCGATCGCGTGCTTCCCACCTCGGAGCCCGTGATCATTCCGCACTGGGCGCGTCGGCGGCTGAGGGCGGCCCGACGAGCCCTGAAGTACTGGCCCTTCGGGGACAGCTGCCTGCGGGTGGCTCTGGTCGGCGGATGCCTCGTACGACGCCTCGACCCGGTCCTGCGCATTGGTGTGACCAAGCACGAGGGCCAGGTCAAGGCTCACGCCTGGATTGAGATCGGTGGCCTCAGCCTCGACCCGGCCTCCGTCGACTTCCGTGTCGTGGACGGGGTGTCCTCATGATCCGGGGGGCGCTGGACTCAGACCTGGGCGAGGGCGGCGGCGGGCCGCGTGCCGGGTGCCGGATCTATGGGCTGGAGATCGATTCCGGGCTCGACCTCTACACCCGACGACGCCGCGGGCCGGCCGAGGCCGACGTACGGGTGCTGCTGGGCAGCAACGTGCCCCACACGCGCGAGGTGCCTGAGGGCGATCTGATGGCGCAGTGGTCGATCGAGTCCGGACTCCGAGCGAGCTTCGTACGCTGTGGTGACGGCACCCACCTGCTCCGCTTCGAGCAGACCTGCGACGTGATCGTCGACCCCATCGAAGGGCTGGTGCGGGTCCACATGGTCGAGGGCGTCTCGCCAGCCATGGGTGGCGTCCTCGTCTCCGGGACGGTGCTGTCCTACCTCTTGATGCTGCGCGGGGAGCGAGTGCTGCACGCGAGCGCCGTGGACATGGGTTCTCACGCCGTCGGCATCGTGGGGAGTTCGGGCATGGGCAAGACCACCTTGGCCACCCTCCTGTGCCGCGATGGTGGCCTGCTCATCACTGACGACGTGCTGCGCCTCGACCCTGGTTCCGCGGGCGGCTTCGGCTGCGCGCTGGGGGCCACGGAGGTGCGGCTGCGACAGGCTGCGGTCGGGTTGAGCGAGGACTTCGACCAGAGGGCCACGCACCGCGACACTGCCGATGACCGACGGGCGCTGAGCGTCCCGACGTCGACCACGGAGCACGTACCGCTGTGCGCACTCCTGATTCCTCGGCCGCGGCGCGATGGCGCGCCTTTGGCGCTGACCAGGATCCCTGCGGCGCAGGCGACGATGGCTCTGCTCAGCTTCCCGCGCATCCTCGGGGTCCGCGACAGCGACCTGTTGGCGATGCAGCTGCGTCAGATGGCAGACGTCGCGGCGTCGGTGCCGCTCTTTGTCGCCGACGTGCCGTGGGGGCCGCCGTTCGCAGCCGGCCTGGCTGGCGACCTGATGGCGATGCTCGGCGACCTTGTGGGCGGTGAGACTGACCGCGGAGAACTGGCTGACGCTGACCCGGTGTCGGCGCTCGTGGCCGAGTGCGGCCAGATTCCGCCGGCCGCGGACGACGAGCTCGCGGCGCTACAGGTCGCCATTCACCTCGAGGAAGCCACGGGCCGCAGAGTTCCGGCCGAGTTGCTGGCTCCCGCACACCTGGTCGGCCAGTCGGCACTGTCCTCGACCGTACGACGCCTGCTCGGGGACGCCTGATGTGCGGCATCGCCGGGATCCTGTCGCCGGCCGGACCACCCGACGAGCACCAGGTGTTGGCGATGATGGGTGCCCTCGCGCACCGTGGCCCGGACGGCAGCGGCTACTACCGCGACGAGACCGTCGCGCTCGGGCACACCCGGCTGGCGATCATTGACGCCGACCTGGGCGTGCAGCCGATGAGCGGTGAACGCGGTGACGTCTGGGTCACCTTCAACGGCGAGATCTTCAACTACGTGGAGTTGCGGGCCCAGCTGACCGATCGAGGGCACAGCTTCCGCACGCACAGCGACACGGAAGTCATCGTGCATGCGTGGGAGGAGTGGGGGCCGGGCTGCTTCGAGCGGTTCAACGGGCAGTGGGCAGTGGGGATCTGGGACCGATCCACGCGGCGCCTGGTCCTGTGCCGAGATCGCGTCGGGGTACGCCCCCTGTACTGGACTCGGTCCGGTGGCAAGGTGGCCTTCGCCTCGGAGGTGAAGGCGCTCATGGTCGACCCCTCACTCGAGCGGGCCTTCGACCCCGTGGGCCTGGACCAGACGTTCACGTTCTGGTCCACGGTGGCGCCGAGGACCGTGTTCGCGGGGATCGAGCAGGTCCCGCCCGGCACCTATCTGGTGCTCGACGAGGACGGCAGGGCGCAGACGCACGCGTACTGGGAGCCGACGTTCCCCGAGCGCGGGGAGGGCGTGGCCGGCGATCTGGACACCCACGCGCGCGAGTTGCGAGAGCGCGTCATCGAGGCCACCCGGCTGCGGTTCGAGCGCAGCGACTTCCCCGTGGGCGCCTATCTCTCCGGGGGGATCGACTCAGCCGTGACCGCCAGCATCATCCGGCACTTCACGGATGCGGACCTGCACACGTTCTCCCTCCGCTTCGCGGACGCCGAGTACGACGAGGGCGAACACCAGCGGGCCATGGTCGAGAGCCTCGGCACCACGCACGCCGACATTGTCGTGTCCCAGCGAGACATCGGTGAGGCCTTCCCGCAGGTGGTGCGCCATGCCGAGGCGCCACTGCTGCGCACGGCGCCCGCGCCCATGATGCTGTTGTCCAAGCTGGTGCACGAGTCCGGCTTCAAGGTGGTCGTCACCGGTGAGGGCGCTGACGAGGTGTTGGCCGGGTACGACATCTTCCGCGAGGCAAAGGTGCGCGAGTTCTGGGCGCGCGACCCGGACTCGCAGGTGCGCTCCCGGGCGGTGGAGCTCCTCTACCCGTGGCTGGGCCGCAACCCGGGTCAGGCGCCCGCGTTCGCGCGGACCTTCTTCGGGCGCAACCTGGACCCCGCGGACCCGGCGTTGTCGCACCGGCCGCGCTGGGACTCGACGGCGGCCCTCAAGTCGATGCTGGTCGACCCGCGCGGCTTGGTCGGCGGCGCGAGTGACGAGCTGGTGGGACGGATGCCCTCAGCAGCCGGGCACTGGGACGGCCTGTCGCGTGCCCAGTGGCTGGAGATGGTCACGCTGCTGCCGGGCTACATCCTGTCCTCGCAGGGGGACCGGATGCTGATGGCCAACTCCATCGAAGGCCGCTTCCCGTTCCTGGACGCTCACGTCCTGGAGTACGCGGGTGCTCTCCCGTCCCGGCACAAGATCCTCGGCCTCGATGAGAAGCACCTGCTCAAGCGGGCCTTCGCCGACCTCGTGCCGGAGCAGGTCCGACACCGCCCCAAGCAGCCCTATCGGGCGCCCGATGCGGCGGGTTTCGTCGGGCCCCAGGCGCCCAGTTGGGTTGAGGACGTGACGTCGATCGAGGCGGTCGAGGCCGCAGGTGTCTTCGCGCCTGCCCAGGTGCAGGTCCTCCTTGCCAAGGCAGAACGCAGCTCTGGCCGCGCTTTGTCGAACACCGACAGCATGCGCCTGGCGGCCGTACTGTCGACCCAACTCCTGCATGCCCAGTTCTTGGCGCCCACTCGCACCAACGGTGTGGCTCGGGCGCCGGAGCCACTCACCGTCTTCGACCAGGTCGACCCACAGAGGAGCACAGCATGTCGATGACCTTCGGACCACAGGTCCTCACCCTCGACGCGGAGGCGGAGGTGGCGCGCATCTGCGAGATGATTCGCAGCTACCTCGTGCGGCACAAGCGCAAGGGCATGGTGGTCGCCGTCTCGGGCGGGATCGACTCCAGTGTTGTGGCCGCCTTGTGTGTGCGTGCGGTGGGTCCTGAGCGGGTCTTCGGTCTCCACATGCCAGAGTCGGAGTCGGCGGACGAGACGCTCGACTTCAGCCGGAGCCTGACGGACTCGCTGGGCATCGACTCCGTGCTGGAGGACATCTCGCCGATCCTCGCGGCCGCTGGGTGCTACGAGCGGCGCGACGCGGCCATCCGGCGTGTGGTGGGGGAGTACGGCCCGCAGCACCGCTCCAAGATCGTGCTCCCCAGCGTGGTGGACTCCGATGCGCTTCGTCTGTACTCAGTCGTGGTGCAGGCCCCGGACGGCACCCAGAGCACGCACCGGCTCACGGCCGAGGCGTACTTGGAGATCGTCGCGGCCACCAACTTCAAGCAGCGCACCCGCAAGATGTTGGAGTACTTCCACGCCGACCGGCTCAACTACGCGGTCGCGGGCACGCCGAACCGGCTGGAGTACGACCAGGGATTCTTCGTCAAGCTCGGCGACGGGACGGCCGACGTCAAGCCGATCGCCCATCTCTACAAGACCCAGGTCTACGCTCTGGCGGCCCATCTGGGCGTGCCGCAGGAGATCCAGGACCGGCCCTCCACGACGGACACCTACTCGCTGCCGCAGTCGCAGGAGGAGTTCTACTTCTCCCTGCCCTACCCCCGCATGGACCTGTGTCTGTACGGCCTCAACCACGGCGTCGAGATCGGCGAGGTGGCAGCGGCGACCGGACTCACCGTCGATCAGGTCGAGCGCGTCTACCGCGACATCGACCAGAAGCGGCGTACGACGGCCTACCTGCACGCCGCGCCTGTACTGGCAGCTCAGGTGGAGGAGATCGACCACGCGTGAGCGGCGTCGCGGCTACTCCTCGGGGGTGGCCGCGACGTCGGTCTGCGACTGGAGTCGGTAGAGGTCGCTGTAGAGCCCGCCGGCCGCCATCAGGTCGGCGTGGGTCCCGACCTCCACGACCTCTCCTGCGTCGAGCACCACGATCCGATCCGCGCCACGCACCGTGGAGAAGCGGTGGGAGATGAACAGAGCGGTCCGCCCTCCCAGGACCTCGCGCAGCGTGGAGAACAGTGTGTACTCGGCCCGCGGGTCGAGCGCGGCACTTGGTTCGTCGAGGATCACCAGCGGGGCGTCGCGGAAGAACGACCGAGCCAGGGCCACCCGCTGCCACTGGCCCCCCGACAGGTCGACGCCACCCGTGAACAGGCGCGACAGCACCGTGTCGTAGCCGCGGGGAAGGGCCTCGAGCACCGAGTCGACGCCGGCGGCGCGGGCGGCAGCGCGTACGGACTCTGGCTCGGGGGCTCGATCGATGGCGCCCACCGCGACGTTCTCGGCGCCGGTGAAGGCGTACTTCACGAAGTCCTGGAACGTGACGCTGACGCGCTCGCGCAGGCTCGCGGGCTGGAAGTCGCTGATGTCGTTGCCGTCCCACCGCACGTGGCCGCTGTCGGGTTGGTAGAGGCCGGCCAGGAGCTTGGCGAGGGTGGTCTTGCCCGAGCCGTTCTCGCCGACCAGAGCGACCACCTCACCGGCACGCAGCTCAAGGTCCACCCCCCGCAACGCCTCGACCGATGCGCCCGGGTAGCGAAAACGCACGTCCTCCACCGTGAGGGTGTCGAAGCCTGCGGGGGCCAGGACGCCGTGCGAGGCCTCCAGCGCGGGCACCCCCATGGCCAGGAAGGAGTCGACGTCGTCGAGGAAGAGCCCGGACTCGAAGATCACCTGGATGCCGCGGAACAGGGCCTGCACCTGGGAGGCCAACAGCCGGATGGCCACGATCGCGGCACCGGCGGCGGCCACTCCGATCGCGCCCCGTGAGATGAGCCAGACCAGGAACAGCATGGTGGCGCCGAGGATGGCTGCGGCACCGAGTTGCCCCACGAGGCTGAGGATCGTGCGTCGCACCGCGTGACGACGCAGGTCGCGCACGTACCGCTCGTACAAGGTGTCGAACCGGCTGCCCAGCCAGGTGCCCAGCCCGAAGGCGCGGACCTCCTGAGCCTCCTCTCGACCCGTCTGGAGCATCGTCAGGTAGGCGCGTTCGCGCATGAACGGCGTCTGGGCGACGGCGAAGTCGAACTCGAGGCGGGACTCGCGTCGGCTGGTCAGCAGCAGCGGCACCCCGCCGACCAGCACCAGCACCACCAGCACGGGGGAGACGCTGATGAGGGCCAGGGCGAGGCCTGCGGAGGAGGCCGCGGCGCCCGCCATCGTGAGCAGCCCCTGGGTCACTTGGTACGGCCGCGCGGCGGCGTTGGCCTGCACCCGGTTGAGGTGGTCGTAGAACTCGGGTGACTCGAAGTGGCGCAGATCGACTCCCGTCGCCACCCGCAGCACTCGGCTCCACATGCGTCGGGCCACCAGCTCGCCGAGCAGGCGCTGCAACTGCGACTGGAGCGCGCTGACAATTGCCGTGAGCGCCGTGAGACCGGCCAGCACCAGTACCGGCGTCACTGCCGCGTCGATGTCGCCCCCGTCCTGGGCGGCCAGCACCGCCGACAGGACCCACTGGACGGACAGCACCTGGAGCGCGAGAGCCGCGGCCGCGACGATCTGCAGGCAGATCAAGGCCGCGAAGGGCCGAGGGCCGGCCTGCCACACCAGCGACACGCTCGAGCGGATCAGTCGCGACAGCCGCCCCACGGACTTGCGCTGGGAGCGGGCCGCAGCCTGCAGCGCCATCGGGTCCATCGGGTCGAAGCTCATGGCGTGGGGACCCCCGGTCCGAGCACACGGCCCGCACACGCGCAGAGAGACATCCGTGCTGACGCCCGCGTGAGTGGGTGCATGTGGCACAACCTAGCCACGCGCGCGGGCTCGTGCCCGCGACGCGCGGCTCGGTTCAGTAGGCACCTCGATGTCCCACCACCGCGCCGACGGTGCGACGGAGGATGTCCACGTCGCCGAGGAAGGACCAGTTGTCGACGTAGGTCAGGTCGAGGCGTACGGAGGTCTCCCAATCGAGGTCAGAGCGTCCGGACACCTGCCACAGGCCGGTCAGCCCAGGCTTGACCGCCAACCGACGATGAGGCTCGGCCGTGTACTCGGCGACTTCCTCGGGCAGCGGCGGGCGGGGTCCGACGAGGGACATCTCGCCACGCACCACGTTCCACAGCTGCGGCAACTCGTCGATCGAGTACTTGCGCAGGATGCGACCCAACGGTGTGATCCGGGGATCCTGACGGATCTTGAAGAGCATGCCCGCGCCCTCGTCGCTCTCGCTCAGGTCCTTCTTCTCCTCGTCCGAGCCCACACGCATGGACCGGAACTTGAGCATCATGAACGGCTTGCCGCCACGACCGATCCGCGACTGCCTGAAGAGCGCAGGGCCCGGGGTGTCGCGGCGTACGGCCCACCCCACTGCCACGAGGACCGGGGCCAGGAGCACGAGGGCCAGCGCAGCCACGGCGCGCTCCGAGACGGACTTGATGGCCAGCCCCGCGCCGGTGAGACGCGGGTGGTCGACCTTCACCGTCGCGATCGGCCCCACGGTCTCGGGGTGGCAGCGTCGGGCGTGCACTCCCAGCAGCGGCGAGGCGACGTGCAGGTCGGCTCCGTGCGCTCCAGCGAGCCACTGGAACCGGCGCACCCAGACGCCGCTCACCTCGGCTCCGGGCAGGATGAGTACGTTGGCGCAGCCGGCCTCCCCGACCACCGTGGGCGCGTGGTTGAGGCCCACGTGGACGTTGATGCCTGCCAGCGCCTCTCGCTCGACGCGGTTGGCCGGTGCGGTCAGCAGTACGTCGGTGACGCGCCAGCGCGTGCCGTCCAGACTGGTCAGGGCGGCGCTGACGTCGCCGGGAGCGCCTGCGACGAGCACCGTCGAGCGGCTGCTCGCGCGGGCACGGCCCAGCACCCAGGAAGCCACGAACGTGAGGCTCATCAGCGCGACCAGGTGCGCGGCCAGCGTCTGCGGGTCGGCGTGCGGAAGCACTGGTGCCGTGCTGGGCACCACGGCCGCGACCAGATCGACCAGCCATGCCAGCGCGATCACGGACACACCGGCGCGGAGCACCGCGCGGGCCCGGGCTGATGCGCGGACCTCACGGCGGGCCTCGGCCGGGGCAGTCAGTGCCACCCAGAGCACGGTGAGGGCGATGGCCGCGTGGACTGCGAGCGCCTCGCCCGCGGCCGCGAGAACCGCGGAGCCGGAGACGGCGGCCACCAGGCCGGGCACCAACGGCGGCACCCATCCCACCGGGTCCCATGCCGGGATCGCCCTGCTCCAGTCGGACGGCGCCGCCGAACTCTGCTTGGTTGGCGCGTGATGGTGCGTGTCTGTCTGCGTTTCGACCTGGTCCGCCGAACCCGACCGCTGCCGAGGCAGTCGGGGGCTCTCCACGGACGGGCCGAAGACGGCTGTGAGCTGCGTCAAAGCCGGTCCCCCCTCAACCCACGTTCCCCACTTGCTGACGTGCTCAGCCTATGAACGCTGTTGGGAAGTGGCATGCCGCAAATGCGGCATAGGCGTGCTGGGTGAGGGCGGGCGCCACCCGACGTGGTGCGCCAGGCCGACGGCGGCCAGCTGCGAGGACACTTCGAGCTTGGCCAGGATGGACTTCACCTGGGTCCGGACGGTGGCCTCGGAGACGACCCAGCGCTGGGAGATCTCCCGCACGGTCAGGCCGTCCATCAAGCAGCCGAGGATCTCCCGCTCTCGCGGGGTGAGCTGGTCGAGCCGGCGCCGCACTTCCTCGGTGGCGTCGCGTTCGCGGCGCCAGTGGCCCATCAGCGTCTCGATCTCCTCCGGAGTGGTGACGGACAGCCCCTGGTGCAGGCGGCGCACGGTCCCCAGGATCTCCTGGAGTGGCTGGTCCTTGGAGAGGACCTTGCGGGCGCCCGCTCGCATGCACCCACCCCAGCGGTTGAGCTCCGAGCTCGCCGTCACCACCACCACGTTCGCTCCGGCCTGGGCCAGGGGAGCGATCAGTGCCGTGGCATCGCCGAACTTCCCCAGGTCCAGGTCGAGCAGCACGATGCGTGGGTTGGCTCGCGTGGCCATCGAACGGATCGTGGCCAGGGATCCCGTCTCCGGCAGCGCGAGCCGTCGTACGTCATAGCCCTCCATGCTCAGCGCGAGGTCGAGGGACTCGGCCAGCAGAGTGTGGTCCTCGATGATCAGGACCCGGCAGGAGCGGCGGGGATCACGCGTGGTCGACATGATCGTCCTGAGGCAGGCGCACACCCGGGACGTGCACGCCGGGCAGTCGGATGGAGAACGTGGCGCCTCGATCCGGGTGGTCGACGAGGTCGATGGAGCCGCCCTGCTCGCTGAGGAGCCGTCGGGCCATGCTCAAGCCGATGCCTTGGCCGCGCTGGTCGCCGCTGACGCCCCACACGAAGACACTGTCGCGGGCGTCTGGAGCGATGCCGGGACCGTCGTCGCTGACCAGGATCTCGACGCTGCGGTCGTCCTCGGTCACCTCGATCCTGCTGCTCGCACCGTCGGTGTGTGCCGCCGTGTTCTCGAGCAGGATGTTGAGTGCCACCCGAACGTCGTCCGGCCGGCCGAGAACGCGAGCTCCGCTGGGGGTCCAGTCCACCTCGCGCCCGCGAGCGCGGTGGGTGTCGGTCAACGCCGCCAACTGTTCGTCGAGGTCCACGGGCTGGCTCGGAACGGCCTGGGGGGCGGTGGCCGTGGCGCTCACGAGCCGCGAGAGGCGCTCGAGTTCCGAGCGCATGGATTGGCGCAGGTGAGCGCGCGCCTCGGCGTCGACGCTCTCGTTGTCGAAGAGGTCCGCTGCGGCGCGAATCCCCGCCACCGTGCTGCGCACTTCGTGGAGCCGTTCGTCGACGCTGCGGTGGCCGGCGACTCCGCTCTCGGCCCCCGTTGCTGCGCCGGGTGCGGGCGTGGCGTCGGACTGGGCAGCCACGGGGAGCCCAGCACTGGCGCGCAGCGGTGCGAAGAACTCGACGTACAGGCCCAGGGACCAGGTCAGGGCGGCCGCGGCCACCCCTGCGTTGGCCAGCAGGACCGCCCAGGGCAGGTCCGCGTACTGTCCGCGCACGGCCAGCGCGGCCCCGACGGCGATCATCAGCGTGAAGAGTCGGCCTCGAGCCGGGGCGGACAGGGGCGGGCGAGCTGCGATGACTCCCGCGAGGAACGCGTGGCCCACGACCAGTGCCGCGCCGACGGCGACCAGGGCGGCGGCCGAGAGGGCCACGGTGGGCAGGGCGTACGCGACGAGCCGGGCTGCCAGACCCACCGTCAGGATCGTCACCGCCCACGCCCGCGGTGAGGGCATGGGGCGGCCGGACCGGGCCATCGCGGCGAGCGCCAGAGCGCAGATGAGGACGGCGCCGTCGAGCAGCGAATCGGTGATCCCTCGCGGCCGGGAACCCAGCGCCGGCACCAGCGCCCGGATCTCCGACTCCCAGAGCATCTGGGAGCCGATGAGGAGGAGGATCGTGAGGTACCAGTGGGCCTGGGGCGTGATGTGTGCACGACCACCCGGGCTCTGGCGCAACTCACGCAGCACCAACGCCACCCCCGCGGCGGTGGCCACGATGACCAGCCCGCCGAAGGCAAGGTAGAGCCGCGCCACGTGAGGCAGCGAGGAGCCTGGTGGCCCCAGCGCTGCGGGAGCTGCGCCGAAGGCGCACACTCCCGCCACGATCATTGCCTGCCGGGCGCGTTCGAGCCTGGCATCGTCCCTGAAATACTGCATAGCCACACCCCGTTGTCAGCTGCGCAGACGTACCCCCGTACGTATCTGCGGGGTCAACGGAGACTCGCCGAGATCGACCCCACCGTGGAGTTGTCCCCCGTACGGCGAGTGTCGCGAGTTGTTCCCCTCCTCCATGCTCGATCACCTCCGGCGCAGCGGCAACTGTGGACTAGTCATGTGAGTGGTCATTCGTCGTCCCCAATACGGTGCACATTCGTGCCCGCACCCGACGCAGGACGGGCGGCTTCCCGACGCTGGGAGGGCAGCACCCGGGGGGTGCCGCCGGTGTTGCGCGGGAGGAGCCAGGGGGAAATCGTGGACGAGGTGGCAAAGGGGACCCAGTTGGGCGTCGTCTCCCACCAGTTGCTGGTGGTGGAGGCGGTGAGGTTCCTGCTGCAAGCCGCCCATCGCGCTGTGTACGGCGTGGTGTGGCACCCGGGCGAGCCGCTCCACCGTGCGGAGGTGGCCCGCTTCGACGTCGGCATCCTGTTCGCCGATCTGGGCAGTCCTCAAGCGGTGGGACATGCGGCCGGGTTGATCGCGACCACGCCGAAGCCGTGGCTCGTCGTCACTGACCACCCGCCCGGCCCGGCGTGGGGGGCGCTGCTGTCCAGCGGGCGGGTGCTCGTACGCAGCGGACAGTGCACCGCCGAGGACCTGGTGGCACTCGCCGAAGAGCTGGCCGATCCGGAGCGCGACCTGTCCCGCCACATCGACCGGGCCAAACTGCTGGCCGAGTGGGCTGAGTGGAACCAAGCGGCCATCGCCTTCCGGGAGCGACTGATCACGTTGTCGCGGCGCGAGCGGACCGTGCTCGAGCGGATGAACGAGGGGCTCTCGGCCACGGAGATCGCCCGTCAACTGGGAGTGAGTACGGGGACGATCCGAACCCAGGTCAAGAGCATGCGCCGCAAGCTCGGCGTCGGCTCCCAACTGGCCGCAGTCGCCGCGCTGCACAGGTACGTGGGCTCGCAGGCTCCCGAGCCGCCCCTCCCTTCACCCCGACGCCGGTCGAACTCGTCAGGGCAGTCGAGCCCGGCGGTGCTGGAACGCTCTGAGCCACTCCGCTCGCCCTCGTGAGAGGCTGTGGCCGTGAGTGAAACGACTGCTGACCCCGGTGCTCTCGACGACCACGCCTTCGCCATCCACGCCGCTGAGGAAGCGGGCAAGGTCCTGCTGCGCGTGCGCCAGGAGGGGCTCGAGGGCAAGGCCCTGAAGGACGCCGGAGACGCGGCTGCCCAGGAGGTGCTGGCTGCCCTGCTGGCCACCCACCGGCCCGACGACAGCGTGCTGTCCGAGGAGGCCGCCGATGACCTCGCGCGCGTCGACGCATCCCGGGTGTGGATCATCGACCCGCTCGACGGGACGCGCGAGTTCTCCGAGCCGCCGCGCGACGACTGGGCCGTCCACGTGGCCCTGTGGGTCGACGGGGACCTGGCTGTCGGCGCCGTCGCGCAGCCGGCGCTGGGGGAGACCTTCAGCACCGCGCACCCCTCCGTCGTGCCGCCCCGTACGTCCCAGCGGCCGCGCATCGCGGTCTCCCGCTCCCGCCCGCCGGCCTTCGTCGAGGCCCTGGCCGCCGAGCTCGACGCGGAGCTGGTGCCGATGGGTTCGGCTGGCGTCAAGGTCATGAGCGTCGTGCGCGACATCGCGGACGCGTACGTCCACGCCGGCGGCCAGTACCAGTGGGACAACGCGGCGCCCGTCGCCGTGGCCCGCGCTGCGGGCCTGTTCTGCTCGCGCGTGGACGGATCCGACCTGGTCTACAACGGCGCGGACACCTCGCTGCCCGACCTGATCGTGTGCCGCCCGGAGTTGGCCGACCAGATCATCGCCTTCGTACGCGAGCACGGCACCGACTGATCTCGCGGGTCGCCGCCGGACCTGTCCACGAAGCCCGTGAGTTGTCCGCTCAGGGCCGTGGACCGGCGGCGACCTCCGCCAGGGATCGCAGCACGCAGAACTCGTTGCCCTCCGGATCGGCGAACACCACCCAGCCGGTGCCGTCAGGGTTGCGCCGGTCGGCGACCTCGGTGGCACCCAGCTCGCGTACGCGGGCGACCTCCTCATCCCGGCTGCCCGCGCGCGGGCGTACGTCGAAGTGCATCGAGTTGCGCCCGACGTGAGGATCAGGCACCTCGATGAAGAGGATGTGATGCCCCGACTCGGGGTCGAGGATCATGCATTCCTCGTGCCCAGGCTCATTGGGGTCGCCCTCGACGTCGACGTAGGTGAGCAGGCTCTTCCACCACTCGGACAGGGCGTAGGCATCAGAGCAGTTGACGGTCGTGTGCGAAACGAAGCAGGCCATGGCCCAGTCGACCGCGCGCACGGCCCGCCGCGCAACAGTTGTCAGGAATGCACAGGGCCCGCCCGGAGAACCGGACGGGCCCTGTGACTCGACCTGAGTCAGGCGTGAGTGAGAGTCACTTCACTGCGGTGCGCAGCGCCGCCTGACGGTAGGTGTAGGTGTACCAAACCTCGCTGTGGCCGATGTACTTGGCCGTGCTGGGGATCGTGATGCGGAAGTAGAGCTTGCCGCCGCCGCGCTTGGACGGCAGGGTCACCTGGAACTTGCCGTTGCGGACCTTGACGGTCTTGAACTTCTTCCACTTCTTGCCCTTCTTGATGTGGACAAGAACCTTCTTGGCTGCCGACTTCGGGCCGATCTTGCCCTTGATCGTCATCTTCTTCTTGGCGCGGTCGATCTTGACCTTGGCCTTGACCTGGACGGTGACCGGAGCGGACTCGCTGGGCGCGTAGCTGTGGCTGTAGTTCGACGGGGACGGCTCGGTCCAGCCCGCGTACGCGACCTTGTAGGACGCGTTGGCCGTGGCCTTCACGTCGTAGAAGGAGAGCGAGGAGGGGGAGTCGTCCGTGGCGACGGGCACCCATGCCGACGAGCCGACCTCCATGACGTACAGCGTCGCGACGCCGTCGCCGACGTAGCTGGTGCTGCCGTCGGTGGTGTCGACCGAGCCGGTGATGGAGAACGTGTCACCGTAGGTCACAGGCTCCGTGGGCACACCGGACAACGTCGTCGCGGTCGGCGCGACGTGGTGAGCCTGCGCGGCGGGGGCGGCGAGGGCGAGGGTGGTGCCGACCAGACCGGTGGCGGCGAGACCGACGATGGATCGCGTGAAGCGCATCTCGGGTCCTTTCGAGGGTGTGGGCTCGTGGCCCGGAACTGACCGGGCTGCGTCAGCATGAGAGGCACCCCGGGTGGACCCCTCGGGCGGGTCCATCGAGGACCGTACCCGCGATCGGCACATCGAAACCCAACGGGTGATCTGGGAGCCGATCGTGAGGGGCTCTCGTCCCCTCGAAGCTGTCAGTGCGCGCACGTAGACTGGCGCGGACCCCCATAGCCGTGGCGACCGGGGGCTTTCGTCGTGTGTCGACCCCGACGCCACTCTGGAGGACGTGTGACCATCAACCCCGTGCTGTCCCGACTGGGCCAGCGGCTGCGCACCGGCTCCGTGCTGGGCGAGGCCGTCGATGCAGCGCACACCACCCGGACCCTCGACCTGACCGCGCCCGCCGCCGCACGCGCCTTCGTGGTCGAGTCGCTCGCGGCGGCCGGCCGTACGGTCCTCGCCGTCACCGCCACCACCCGCGAGGCCGAGGACCTGGTCGCCGACCTGGGGTCGTTGATGCAGGCGCAGCACGTGGCGCTCTTCCCCAGCTGGGAGACGCTGCCGCACGAGCGGCTGAGCCCGCGCAGCGACACCGTCGGCCGCCGCATGGCGGTGCTGCGGCGCCTGCGACACCCGGGCACCGAGGAGAGCAACGGTCCGTTGCGGGTCGTGGTGGCACCGATCAGGTCGGTGCTGCAGCCGCAGGTCAAGGGTCTGGCCGACCTCGTTCCCGTCGAGTTGGCGACGGGTGAGACCCACGAGCTCGACGCCGTGGTCGTCGGTCTCGCCGACGCGGCCTACACCCGCGTCGACATGGTCGAGAAGCGCGGGGAGTTCGCGGTGCGCGGCGGTCTGGTGGACGTCTTCCCGCCGACCCAGGAGCACCCCCTGCGAGTGGAGTTCTTCGGCGACGAGGTCGAGGAGATCCGTACGTTCTCGGTGGCCGACCAGCGCACCCTGGAGACCGTGGACCGGCTGTGGGCACCGCCTTGTCGCGAGCTCCTGCTGACCCCCGAGGTCAGGGAGCGGGCGCGCGCGCTGGGGGAGTCCCACCCGCAACTGCTCGAGATCACCGACAAGATCGCCGCGGGGATCGCCAGCGAGGGGATGGAGTCGCTCGCCCCGGTGCTGGTGGAGGAGATGGAGCTGCTGGTCGACCTCTTCGAGGAGACCACCACGGTCGTGCTGCTCGACCCCGAGCGGGCACGCAGCCGGGCCCACGACCTCGTCGCGACCTCCGAGGAGTTCCTGGGCGCCTCCTGGGCCGCGGCCGCGGGTGGGGGCACGGCCCCGATCGACCTGGGCGCTGCGTCGTACCGGGAGATGGCCGACGCACGACAGCACGCGCTGGGGCGCGGCTTGGCGTGGTGGACGCTGAGTCCGTTCGGCATCGGTGGAGACGAGGCGACGGACTCCGTGCCACTCACCGACGTGGACGTCATCGACGGCGCCGTCGAATCGCGCGCGCTGGGCATCGTGCCCGCACACGAGTACCGCGGCGACTACGCCCAGGCCATCACCGACGTCCGGCAGTGGCTCGCCGAGGGGCTCGACGTCACCCTGGTGCACCCCGGGCCGGGCCCGGCCCAGCGATCCGTGGAGGTGCTGGGGGAGAACGACATCGCGGCCCGGTTCGTCGACGGGGACGCCCCCGGCGCGCCCGGCGTCGTGACGGTGACCTGCGGTGCGTTGGGGCATGGGCTCCTCGACCCGGCGACGCGGACCGTCCTGCTGACCGGCGATGACCTCACCGGCCAGCGCTCCTCGACGCGCGACATGCGCAAGATGCCGGCCCGGCGCAAGAAGCAGATCGATCCCCTCGAACTCAAGGCGGGCGACTACGTCGTCCACGAGCAGCACGGCGTGGGCAGATTCGTGGAGATGAAGCAGCGCGAGGTGGCCGGCGCCACCCGCGAGTACCTGGTCATCGAGTACGGCGCCGCCAAGCGCGGCGCCCCGCCGGACCGCCTGTTCGTCCCCGCCGACGCGCTCGACCAGGTCACCCGGTACGTGGGCGGCGAGCAGCCCAGCCTGGACCGGCTCGGTGGCAGCGACTGGACCAAGCGCAAGAACCGCGCCCGCAAGGCGGTGCGCGAGATCGCCGCGGAGCTCATCAAGCTGTACGCGGCCCGCCAGGCGACGCAGGGGTACGCGTACGGTCCGGACACGCCGTGGCAGCGTGAGCTCGAGGACGCGTTCCCCTTCACCGAGACCGTCGACCAGCTCACCACGGTCGACGAGGTCAAGGCCGACATGCGCCGTACGGTGCCGATGGACCGCCTGGTGTGCGGCGACGTGGGATACGGCAAGACGGAGATCGCCGTCCGCGCGGCGTTCAAGGCGGTCCAGGACGGCAAGCAGGTCGCGGTGCTCGTCCCGACCACGCTGCTGGTGACCCAGCACCTGTCGACCTTCACCGAGCGGATGAGCGGCTTCCCCGTCGTGCTCAAGGGCCTGAGTCGGTTCCAGACCGACAAGGAGGCCAAGGAGATCATGGCCGGGATGGCCGACGGGTCCGTCGACATCGTCGTGGGCACCCACCGCCTCTTCAACGACGACGTCCGGTTCAAGGACCTCGGCCTCATCATCGTCGACGAGGAGCAGCGCTTCGGCGTCGAGCACAAGGAGCGGATGAAGCGGCTGCGCACCAGCGTGGACGTGCTGTCGATGTCGGCCACGCCGATCCCGCGCACCCTCGAGATGGCGATCACCGGCATCCGCGAGATGTCGACGATCACCACGCCGCCCGAGGAGCGGCACCCGGTGCTGACCTACGTCGGGGCGTACGAGGACCGCCAGGTGGTCGCCGCGATCCGACGCGAACTGCTGCGTGACGGCCAGGTGTTCTTCATCCACAACCGGGTGCAGTCGATCGAGAAGGCAGCGGCCAAGCTGCGCGAACTGGTGCCAGAGGCGAGGGTCGCCACCGCGCACGGCCAGATGAACGAGCGTCAACTCGAGCAGGTCATGCTCGACTTCTGGGAGAAGCGCTTCGACGTGCTCGTCTGTACGACGTTGGTCGAGTCGGGCCTCGACGTCTCCAACGCCAACACGATGGTGATCGAGCGTGCCGACATGCTCGGGCTCTCCCAACTGCACCAGCTGCGGGGCCGCGTCGGGCGCTCGCGGGAGCGTGCGTACGCGTACTTCCTCTACCCGCCGGAGAAGCCCCTGACCGAGACCGCGCACGAGCGGCTGTCCACGCTGGCGCAGCACTCCGACCTCGGAGGCGGCATGGCGATCGCGATGAAGGACCTCGAGATCCGGGGCGCCGGCAATCTCCTGGGCGGCGAGCAGTCGGGTCACATCGCCGATGTGGGCTTCGACCTGTACGTGCGCCTGGTCGGTGAGGCAGTCGCCGACTTCAAGGGTGACGCGTCCGAGGAGCTCGGCGAGGTCCGCATCGAGCTCCCGGTGGACGCGCACCTGCCGCACGACTACGTCGGCTCCGAGCGGCTGCGTCTGGAGATGTACAAGCGGTTGGCCCAGGTGCGCTCGATCGAGGATGTCGACGTGATCCGCGAGGACCTCACCGACCGGTACGGGACGCCGCCCGAGGTCGTGGACTCGCTGCTCTTCGTCGCGATGTTCCGGGCCCGCTGCCGTCAGGCTGGCATCGGCGAGGTGACGGTTGCCGGCAAGTACGTCCGCTTCGCGCCCGTCGACCTGCCCGACTCCCGCGTCGTACGGCTGCAACGGGTGTACCCGAAGTCCATCGTCAAGCCGGCGACCGACACCGTCCTGGTGCCGCGCCCGCAGACCGCAGTGGTCGGGGGGCGTCCCATTGCAGGGGTGGCTTTGCTTGAATGGGCACGCGGTGTCATCGACACCGTCATCGATCCCCGCGACGCGTCGGCTGCGCCGGCGCCAAGGAGTGCGCAGTGAGCCTGTCCCTCAAGACCCGGAACCGTCTGCGTTCGGTGGTGGCCGTCGGCCTGTGCGCCGGGGTCCTTGCCGGCTGCGGGAGCGCCCGCCCGGGCGTGGCCTACGACGTTGCTGGCCAGTCCACGAGCCTGGGCGAGGTCGACGTGATGTCGGCCGCGGCCTGCGAGGCGCTGATCCCGCAGCTGCAGACCAGCCAGGTCGTGTTGCCGATGAGCCAGATCCGCACCATCGCGGTCGCCAACATGATCAACGGCACGATCGCGGAGATCTTCTCCGCCGAAGAGGGGATCGAGCCCGGGCCTGCGTACGAGGAGCGTCGCGCGTACTTCGAGAGTGCCGCCGAGGCGATCGACGAGGACCTTCGTGACGCCTACGTCGACATCAACACCATGAACATGCTCTACACCGACGTGGCCACCCAGCTCGGCCAGCGGCTGCTGGCCGAGGGGGGCAACACCGAGGCCACGGACGAAGAGGCCTCCGCCGCTGGCACCGAGGCGCTCAAGGTGTGGGCCCAGGACGCCGACATCGTCATCGACCCGCGCTTCAACATTGCGGTCGTCGACGGGGTGCTGAGCCCCCAGGACGAGTCGTTGGCGGTGGCCGTCAGCGACTTCTCCGTCGCCCGGACCTCCGACCAGGAGTTCTCCTACGCGGCGACGCTGCCCGAGGACCAGGTCTGCGGTTGACCGATCACGACCCCAGCACTCGATCTGCGGCCACCGTCTCGCCCGAGGGCGCGGCGGTGGCCGAGTTCGTCGCGGTGATGCGACGGCTCCAGGTCGAGTGCGCGTGGAAGGCCGCCCAGACGCACCACTCCCTGGCCCGCTACCTGCTCGAGGAGACGTACGAGACCCTCGAGGCGCTCGACACCGGCGATGCGGGCCTGTTGCGCGAGGAGCTGGGGGACCTGCTGCTGCAGGTCGTGCTCCACTCGGTGATGGCCGAGCGGTCCGGCGAGTTCACGTTTGCCGACGTGGTCGGTGACATCACGGCCAAGGTGGTGCGGCGCAACACCCACGTCTTCGGCGACGTCGATGCCACCGGCATGACGCCTGACGAGATCAGCGAGGTGTGGCAGGCCGCCAAGGCGACCGAGAAGCAGCGATCCTCCGTGCACGAGGGCATCCCCGAAGCCCTGCCGGCCTTGCTGTACGCCGACAAGGTCGCCGAGCGACTCGAACGCGCGGGAAGCCCGGTGGAGGTCCCCGGCGGCGACGCTGAGGGCGATCTGGGGGAGCGGTTGCTCGCCCTGGTCCTCGAGGCGCGCGAGGCCGGCGCGGACCCGGAGCAGGCGCTGCGCGCGGCGGTGCGGCGGAGGCTGCCCGGCTGAGCCGAGCGGCCCCACCCGCTCAGGGCAGCGTCCAGCCCTGACAGGGGCCTCAGCCTCCACCGGGGGCACTCGGTAGGCTGCCACCGCAGTCCGTCCGCACTCCGGCGGCGCGGTCCACCGTCCTACAGGAGCAACACCATGGCTTCCATCGCAGCTGTCGGCGCACGCGAGATCCTCGACTCCCGCGGCAACCCCACCGTCGAGGTCGACGTCGTCCTGGAGGACGGCGCCTTCGGCCGTGCGGCCGTCCCGAGCGGCGCCTCCACCGGTGCCTTCGAGGCCGTGGAGCTGCGCGACGGCGGTGAGCGCTACCTCGGCAAGGGCGTGCAGAACGCGGTCAAGGGCGTCGTCGCCTCCATCGCGGACGCCATCATCGGCATCGACGCCGACGACCAGCGCCTCATCGACTCCACGATGATCGCGCTCGACGGCACCCCCAACAAGGCCAACCTGGGCGCCAACGCCATCCTCGGCGTCTCGCTCGCCACGGCGCGCGCGGCCGCCGAGTCCGCCGGACTGCCGCTCTACCGCTACGTCGGCGGCCCCAACGCGCACGTGCTGCCCGTGCCGATGATGAACATCCTCAACGGCGGCGCGCACGCCGACACCAACGTGGACATCCAGGAGTTCATGATCGCGCCGATCGGCGCGGCCACCTTCGCCGAGGCCCTCCAGCAGGGCACCGAGGTCTACCACGCGCTCAAGTCCGTGCTGAAGAAGCAGGGCCTCGCGACCGCCGTCGGCGACGAGGGCGGCTTCGCCCCCGACCTGCCCAGCAACCGTGCCGCCCTCGACCTCATCGCCTCCGCGATCGAGTCCACCGGCCTCAAGGTCGGCGCCGACATCGCACTCGCCCTTGACGTGGCCGCCTCGGAGTTCTGCACCGACGGCGTCTACACCTTCGAGACCCAGTCGAAGTCCGCCGCCGAGATGAGCGCGTACTACGCCGAGCTGGTCGCCGCGTACCCGATCGTCTCCATCGAGGACCCGCTGGACGAGGACGACTGGGAGGGCTGGAAGACGCTCACCGACGCGCTCGGCACCAAGACGCAGCTCGTGGGCGACGACCTGTTCGTCACCAACGTGGAGCGTCTCCAGCGCGGCATCACGGGCGGTCAGGCCAACGCCATGCTGGTCAAGGTCAACCAGATCGGCTCCCTCTCGGAGACGCTGGATGCCGTCGACCTGGCGCACCGCGCCGGCTACCGCAACATGATGAGCCACCGCTCGGGCGAGACCGAGGACACCACGATCGCCGACCTGGCCGTCGCCACCAACTGTGGCCAGATCAAGACCGGTGCTCCCGCCCGCTCCGAGCGCGTCGCCAAGTACAACCAGCTCCTGCGCATCGAGGACGAACTCGGCGCCGCGGCACGGTACGCGGGGGCGAGCGCCTTCCCGCGTTTCGCTCGCTGATCGGGGCACACTGGCTCCATGCCTTCCTCCCGTCCTTCCTCGCGCCCTGACAACAGGCCACGCGGGCGTACGCCCGGACACGGGCCGAGGAGCACGACGAGGCCCGGCACACGACCGTCCTCGTCACGACGTGAACGGGACACCACGGACACCGATCCCGGCACCGGCCGACTCACTGCGGTGGGTCGGTCGGAGGCCGCGGATCGGCCACGCCGCTCCCGGCCGACGGGGCGCTTCGCCGTCCTCCTGCTGGTCGTCGCGGTCCTGACACTGTCGTACGCCTCCTCGCTGCGCGCCTATCTCGTGCAGCGCGAGGAGATCCAGGGGCACAAGGCCGACATCGCGGAGCGTGAGCGAGCGATC
Source organism: Actinomycetes bacterium (assembly GCA_023460975.1). Classification (GTDB taxonomy): domain Bacteria; phylum Actinomycetota; class Actinomycetes; order Propionibacteriales; family Nocardioidaceae; genus Nocardioides. The sequence continues at coordinate 73,725 of JAEWOG010000011.1, read as the reverse complement.
GCGGATCTCGAACGGGAGAAGCAGCGCTGGGAGGACCCGGCGTACGTCGCCGCCCAGGCGCGCGAACGCTTCGGCTACGTGAAGATCGGCGAGACGGCCTTCCAGGTGCTGGGCACCGATGAGTTGCCCCTCGAGTCCGCCGCCACCCTGCACGACCCCGCGGACGTCATCAAGGAGACGCCGACGCCCTGGTGGGAGAAGGCGTGGGGGTCGATGGAGGTTGCGGGCAACCCGCCCTCCACCCAGAAGGACAAGCCGGCCGAGTTGATCGACGGCACCAAGCAATAGGCACAGCCACGACGTCTCCCGAGGCGTCAGCACCCCACGTTCACCCCCCGTACTGACCAGGAGCACCCCGTGATCGACCCCGCCGACGAGGCCGCGATCGCCGCACAGTTGGGCCGCGAGCCGCGGGGCATCCATGGCGTCGGGCACCGGTGCCCGTGCGGCAATCCCGACGTGGTGGCCACCGAGCCGCGCCTGCCGAATGGCACGCCGTTCCCCACGACCTACTACCTGACCTGTCCTCGCGCCGCCTCCCTCATCGGCACGCTCGAGGGGTCCGGTCTCATGAAGGAGATGCAGGGCCGCCTGGGCGAGGACGAGGACCTGGCTGCGACGTACCGGGCGGCGCACGAGTCGTACCTCGCGGCCCGGGCCGAGATCGGTCGCGAGCACGGACACGACGTCCCCGAGATCGAAGGGATCTCCGCGGGCGGGATGCCCGATCGGGTCAAGTGCCTCCACGTGCTGGCGGGGCAGTCCCTCGCCATGGGCCCCGGGGTCAACCCGTTGGGCGACGAGGTGCTCGAGAAGCTGGGCGCCTGGTGGGAGTCCGGGCCGTGCGTGGCGCGTCCCGGTGACGATGAGGTGGGCCCGGGGGAACCCGCGTGAGTGAGCGCCTGGTCGCGGCGCTCGACTGCGGGACCAACTCCCTCAAGCTGCTGGTGGCGGACCTGCCGCGTGTGGTCCTGCGCGAAGCGCGGGTCGTACGGCTCGGGCAGGGCGTCGACAGCACCGGGCGGTTGGCCGACGAGGCGCTGGAACGCACCTTCGCGGCCCTCGATGAATTCGCGCAGATCATCGCCGACCACCAGATCGGTCCTGACCGGATCCGGATGTGCGCGACGTCGGCGACGCGAGATGCCGCCAACGCGGAGGTGTTCGCGGCCGGCGTGCAGGAGCGGCTGGGGGTGCGCCCCGAGGTGCTGTCGGGGGACCAGGAAGCCGGCCTCGTCTTCTCCGGTACGACGCAGTTCCTGGCGCCCAGACCGCCCGACCCGGTCCTGGTCGTCGACATCGGTGGCGGCTCCACCGAGCTGGTCCTGGGTGACGCCTCCGGGCCCGTGGCATCGGTGTCGATGGACGTCGGCGGCGTACGGCTCTTTGAGCGGCACCTGCACTCCGACCCGCCCACGCAGGCGGAGATCGCGGCGTGCGTGGCCGACATCGACGCTGCCCTGGCCGGCTGCGGGGTCGACATCGCCGCGGCCGCCAGCATCGTGGGGACCTCGGGCACGATCAAGACCATCGCCGCCGGCCTGCTCGACCTGCCCACGTACGACCGCGACGCCATCGACGGGGCCGACCTGCGCATCGACGACACCCACGCCTACGTCGAGCGCCTGGTCGCCATGACGATCGAGGCCCGCAAGGCACTGGGCTACATGCACCCCGGCCGTGCGGACGTCGCCGCCGCAGGCGCGCTCATCTGGTCGCGGATCCTGGCGAAGGCGAGCGTGGAGCGGTACGTGGTCTCCGAGGCCGACCTGCTCTACGGCATCGCCGCGGCCATCTGAGGGCTCGGGCGCACGCCGCCTAGTGCAGGTGGTCGGCGAAGAACCCCAGGACCGCGTCCACCCCGGCCTGCTGGCGCTGCTCGGTGAGCGTCGAGTGCCCGGCGCCGTCGAACTCGATCCGGACGAAGGCATCGCCCAACTCCCGGGTCAGGGTGTCGAACCGAGTGCCCACGGCTCGGTCCTCGCGATAGCGCAGGCCGAGCACCTTCTGCCCCGCGGCGCAGCGGCCCTTGACGAGTGCCAGGTCCTCCGGCGACAGGTTGAGGTCTGCGGAGCGGGCCCGGCCGAGTGGCAGCGGGATGCTGGGTTGGCACAGCACAGGTGCCACCGTGGTCTCCTCGACCATCATCGCCAGCGCGAAGCCGCCGGTGAAGCACATGCCCACGGCGCCGACTCCCGGTCCGCCCACCTCGTCGTGCAACTCCCGCGCCAGGGAGCGCAGCCACGCAGCGATGGGTGTCGTTTCGCCCGTACGAAGGACGGTGAACTCCCGGCTCACGCACAGGGCAGGGAAGACGCGCAGGACGTCGGCGGAGGCGAAGGGTGGGCCTGCCTTGCCGAACAGGTGGGGCAGCACGACCGTGTAGCCGGCGTCGACGACCTCCTGACCGAACCGGATGACCGCCTCGGTGAGCCCGGGCATCTCGTGGATCACGACCACGCCCGGCCCCGAGCCCTGACGGTACGTCGGGTGACAGACGCCGTCGAACGTGTGTGTGCCGGCACTCCAGCGGGCGACGAGGTCACTCATGGCGACAGTGTGGCGCACCCGGCGGCGCCGGGAGTAGGTTCGCGCCATGGTGTGGCCACACCCGATCACTGGCGACTCGTTCGACTCGCCAGTGCCGCCCGGAACCGGATGGCCCGGCGACCCGGCCACCGCGTCCACGGCTGTGGCGCGCAGCGCGGGAGGCGTACGCCGACTGGCCGCGCGGGCGGAGCTGGCCGATCTCGAAGCGCGGGTCAGCGTGTGTCGCGCGTGTCCGCGTCTGGTCGCGTGGCGGGAGCAGGTGGCGCGGGACAAGCGGGCCTCGTACGCCCACGAGCCGTACTGGGGTCGACCCGCCCCGGGATGGGGCGACCCACAGCCGGCGATCCTGCTCGTCGGGCTGGCCCCGGCGGCCAACGGGGCGAACCGCACGGGCCGCGTCTTCACCGGGGACCCCAGCGGGGACTGGCTGTTCGCGAGCCTGCACCGTACGGGGCTGGCCGTTCAGGATCGCAGCGACCACGCGGGTGACGGCCAGCGACTGGTGGGGGCGCGGATGGTGGCCGCCGTACGATGCGCGCCGCCCGACAACCGGCCCACCGTGGCGGAGAAGCAGACCTGCAGGCCGTGGGTGGCGCGCGAGGTGGTGCTGCTGCGGGAGTCCATCCGGGTCGTGGTCGCGCTGGGCGCGATCGGATGGGAGGCAGCGATGGAGTCGCTGGCGGCGGCGGGCTTCGACGTACCGCGCCCGCGACCAGGCTTCGGCCACGGCGTCGAGGCGCGGCTGGCCCGTCCGGACGGATCGGACGTGATCGTGCTCGGCTGCTACCACCCCTCGCCGCGCAACACCGCCACCGGGCGACTCAGCGCCCAGCAGACCGACGCCGTCTTCGAGCGGGCGCTCGCCCTGGTCCGCGCCCCCCAGCGAACGCCGGCTGGGGAAGCGGGACTGAACGCTGACACAATGACGCCGTGACTCTTCTCGCCATCACCGTCCTGGGGCACGACCGCCCCGGCATCATCGCCGAGACCACCGGACAGCTCGCGCAGCTCGGACTCAACCTCGAGGACTCCTCGATGACGCGCCTGCGCGGCCACTTCGCGATGACGCTGATCTGCGCCGGCGCGGCGGACGCCGCCGCGGTCGAGACCGCGCTGGAGCCGTTGGGTGCCGACGGCACGCTGACGGTGACCGTCCGCGAGGTTCCGCGCGAGGAAGTGGCGCCCGTCGAGGGGACGTCGTGGGTCCTGACGGTGCACGGAGGCGACCGCCCCGGCATCGTGTCCTCCGTCATCGGCACGGTCGCCCGGTTCGGCGGCAACGTCACCGACCTCACCACCCGTCTCTCGGGTGCGCTGTATCTCCTGATTGCCGAAGTGGACCTGCCGGCCAGCGCCGAGACGGGCGTGCTCGAAGCCGAGCTCAGGACGCTCGCCGCCGACCTGGGAGTCGGAGTGACCTTGCGCGAGGCGGAGGCCGACGACCTCTGATGGCACTCAACGAACGGGTCCTTGCGTGGACCGAGACAGAGCTTGGCGTGCCCGGAACCATCCTTGAGGTCGTCACGGCGCCAGCCGACGTCCTGTCGACCGAAGGCGCCGACGTCGACCCGACCGACCCCGAGATCGTCCAGTTGGCCGCCGATCTCGTCGCCACCATGCGCGTCTCGCCGGGCTGCGTGGGGCTCGCTGCCCCCCAGGTCGGCGTGGGTGCCAAGGTGTTCTGCGTCGACGTGTCCGAGCATCCGAAGGCGCGGACCCACCACGGCACGTACGTCCTGTGCAATGCCCGGGTCGTGTCGGCCTCGCGCAACGAGAAGGCGCGCGAAGGCTGCATGAGCGCCCCGGACTTCACCGGCGATGTGAAGCGAGCGACGCGGCTGGTCGTGGAGGGCGAGCTGCCGGGCACGGGCGAGACGGTCCAGATCGAGACCGACGCCTTCGAGGCGCGCTGCCTGCAGCACGAGATGGATCACTGCGAGGGCTACCTGTTCCTGGACCGGGTCGCGGGCGCGCACGCCATCTACGCCCGCAAGACCTACCTCTGAGACGGCAGGCTGGTCGCAGGCCCCCGTATCCCAATCGGCAGAGGAAGCTGTCTTAAAAACGGTTCAGTGTGGGTTCGAGTCCCACCGGGGGCACCGACACCTTGGATGAGCGCCAACGCATGCGAAGGGGCCCGGCACATCGTGCCGGGCCCCTGTCACATGAATGCGTACGCGCGATCAGCGGCGCGTGCGGTACCGCTTCCACCCGGTCGACGAGGAGTTGATCGCCGAGGAGCCGAGGTACTTGGCCTTCAACTTGAAGCGCGCGGTGCGCTTCGAGATGGTCACGCGGAACTTCGCGACGCCCAAGCTGTTGAGGTTGAGCTTGACGCTCTGCTTCTTGCGCCCGACCTTGAGCCAGATCTTGACCTGACCCGTGGCGGTCGCGCCCGAGACCTTCACCTTGACCTTGCCGATGGCCTTGCTGCCGCGCTTCATCCGCTTGGGGAACTTCAGCTTGATGCGCGAGGACAGCTTGCCTGCCACGGGCAGCGCGGTGGACCGGCTGCCGATGGTGGCGTACGGGCCGGTGGCGACGTGGGCGAACGCGGTCAGCGACTTGCCGATGGCGGCAGGCCCGACGGTGTACGAGGCGCCCTCGCCGACGACGACGCCGTCTGCGTACCAGGTGACCGTGATCGGCAGCGCCGGGCCCATCCAGGTGCCCGTGGTGGCCGTGAGGGTCTGACCGATCTTGGCCTCACCGGACACCACCGGTGCCGTGAGCGGGGCCGGGACGGCCGTCATGTCGATGATGCCCGTGCCGCAGAGGCTGGTCGTGCAGGTCGAACCCCACGTGGTGAACTGAGCCGAGGTCGGGAACGGCATGACCGATCCGCGCAGGGCAGCCTCCATCTGGTCAGGCGTGAAGGAGCCGATCGAGGCGAGCAGCGCGGCCGTACCGGCGACGGCCGGGGTGGCCATCGAGGTGCCCTGCATTTCGCCGTACGTCGGCCCGGCCGGGGTGGTGGTGCCGGCGTCGACCGTGGAGAGGATCATCTTGTTCTCAAAGGAGCGGTCGCCGCCCGGCGCGGACACGTCAACCGCAGCGCCGTAGTTGGAGTAGGCCGCGAGGTCGCCGTAGTCGGAGGTCGCGCCGACGGTGACGACGCCAGCGCAGTTCGCGGGCGACTTGAGCGACGCGGAGGCCGCGTCGTTGCCGGCGGAGACGACGATCGTGGCGCCGAGGCTGCGCACGGTGCTGATCGTCTGGGCGTACGGAGCCGGGCAGGTGGGGCTGTTGCCGCCCAGCGACATGTTGATCACCTTCGCCGGGTTCGGGTTGGTGGGAACGCCCGGGACTGTGCCACCGGCTGCCCACACCATGGCCGAGAGGATGTCCGACGTGTAGCCGCCGCAGCGACCCAGGGCCCGGACGGGAAGGATCTTGGCGCTCGGCGCCACACCGACGACGCCGACCCCGTTGTTCGCGACGGCGGCGATGGTGCCCGCCACGTGGGTTCCGTGCCACGAGCTGTTGCTCGACGCGCACTGGGTGCCGTCGCTCCAGTCGCCCGGGTCGGAGGCGTCGGCGTCGCGGCCGTCGCCGTCGTTGGCGGTGTAGAGGGAGCCGTCGGAGCCGGCGCTCACGAAGTCGTAGCCCGGGAGCAGGTTGGGCGCCAGGTCGGGGTGGTCGAAGCGCACGCCCGAGTCGATGACAGCCACCGTCACGCCGGCGCCGGTCGTGGCCGGCCAGAGGGCCGGAGCCTTGGTGCCGGTGCCGCCGGCGGGCCAGGGCGTCGGGTTGAGAGCGGCCAGAGCCTGGTCCTGCCCGGGGGATCGGGTGTCCCACAGGTTGCGGAGCCGGGGCCCCTCCGGGTCGTTGACCGGGCTGGGCCACGGAACCTCGTCGGCCTGGACGGTGAAGTCGGGGGAGGCCCACTCGACGCCGTCGGCCTTGGCGATCTCGGCGGCCAGCGCGTTTGCCTCCTTCGCGCCCATCTCCTCGGTGCCGTAGGCATCGACTCCGACCGAGACCGGCGTGGAGGTCAGGCCGCGCGCACCCTTCGCGGCCTTCGCGAGGCCGAAGTGGTCGGCGATCGTCTCTCGCACGGAAGCAGCCACGCCCTGAGCGGTGGCCCCCTCGGCACGCTTGACGATGATGCCCACCGCCTGAGTCGGCTCACTGGGCATGGGCGTCTTGACGGCGCGGTCCTTGAGGGGCGCAGCGTCGTCGGCGGCGGTCGCAGGGACCGCGGCGAGCGAGGCCAGCGCAACCCCCACGGCCAGCGCACCAGCCAAGGCGCCGCGGTGAGGCGAATGTGAACGGATGGACATCTGTCAGCTCCCCGGAATCGTGCGCGGAGCGATGCGTCCCAAGTGGCGGGCCGCGCCCGTCCCTCGGCAGCTCCCCCTCGGGTTGCCCCGCGCCTGCTGTAGTGAACGTCGTCCCCGGCGCAGTGAGCGCGGCGACCCCCGCAGCCTAGGCGGCATTGCCGGGACTGGTCCAGACGGGTCCGCTGAGGAAGATCTCCCAGGCTCGCTACGGTGTGCCGGTGATCCCGGATGGCGGTGCGCGAGCCTCGGACCTGCGCGCGGAGCTGGCGCAGCGTACGGATCCCGACCATGCGGCGGCGCTGGCGCGGTTCTTCCAGACCGGGCCGGGACAGTACGGGGAGGGTGACGTCTTCCTCGGCGTCCGGGTGCCGGTGCTGCGGGCGGTGGCCAAGACGTACGCGGACCTCGACCTCGTCGAGTGTCGTGACCTGCTCGACGACGTGGAGCATGAGCATCGATTCCTCGCGCTCACGATCATGACGCAGGCCCACCGGCGCGCACTGCGCCCGCGCACTCGGGACGTGGAGCGCTGTGCGGCGATTCATGACGCCTACCTCGACGCGTTGCGATCGGGAGGTGTGGACAACTGGGATCTGGTCGACGCGTCGGCCCCCTGGCTGCTCGGGGAGCACCTGCGGGTGCAGGTGGGCTCGTCCCGGCTGCTGGCGGAGCTCGTCACGAGCGAGGATCTGTGGATCCGACGGGCGGGGCTGCTCGGGACATTCGCCTACACCCGCGCGGGAGATCCGGCGCCGGCCCTCGCCATGGTGCGTGAGGTGCTGGCCGATGACCGTCCGCTCATCCAGAAGGCGTCGGGCTGGATGCTGCGCGAGGTCGGCCTGAAGGTCTCGGTGGCAGTGTTGCTGGACTTCCTCGACGAGCACGCGGGACGCATGGGGCGTACGGCGCTGTCGTACGCGACCGAGAAGATCGATCCGGCCGAGCGGGCGCGGCTGCGGGCACTCCCGCGCTGACCGCCCATCTGGGAGGGGTTGCGGTGTCTGTGCGTCACCATTTGACGAACTTACACCGCAACTGGCGCCCCGTGGCTACGCTGCGGTGATGGTGGCCCCGGTTGGCCGGTGTGCGGCGCTCGTGGTCGCGGGCGCGCTCGCGCTCGCGGGATGCAGCACGTCCACACCCGCGCCGGAGCCGAGCCATACGACTCATCCGACCCACTCCAGCCCCACCGATGCAGAGCCCTCGACGGGACCGGAACCCGACGCCGGGGTTCGTACGAGCCTCGTGCTGGTGGGCGACATCATGCTCGGGCGGCGGGTGTACGACGGACGCGACCCGGTGCGGCCGCTGCGCTTCATGGCCGAGGAGATCGCCTCGGCCGATCTCGCGGTGGGGACGCTCGAGTGCGCCCTGTCGCAGGCCGGGCCGCCGACCCAAGGGGGCGATTCTTTCCGGTGCCCGGCGGGCACGGTGGCGGGGCTGAGCGAGGTCGGGTTCGACGCCGTCTCGCTCGCCAACAACCACGTCGGCGACTTCGGCACCGAGGCCCTGCTGGAGACACTCGGACGCTTCACCGGGTCGCCGCTGGCCTCGTTCGGCGCCGGCCGGGACCGCCGGGCGGCCAGCCGGGCCGCCGTCCTGGAGCACGGCGGCGTCACCTTCGGATTCCTCGGATTCAACGCGATCGGCGAGACCCCGCGGGCCACGGCCAGCCAGCCCGGTGCGCTGTCGGTACGGATGCCGCCGCGCACCGGCCCGCTCGTGCGCGCTGACCTCGATCACGTCGCCCGGACCGTCGCCCGACTGGCCGAGCGCGTCGACGTCGTGGTGGTGCTGGCCCACTGGGGAACGCAGTACACGCACACCCCCGAGGCGGTGCAGTCGCGCGTCGGCGCGGTGCTCACGAGAGCCGGCGCCGACCTGGTCCTCGGCGGTCACCCCCACTGGGTGCAGGGCCTCGAACCCCAGCCCGAGGGCCTCGTCGTGCACTCGCTGGGCAACTTCGTCTTCGACATGGACTTCATGGACCAGACCATGGAAGGGATCGCCCTGCGGGTCGAGTTCCGCGACGACGACGTCGTCGGGCTCCGCGCGATCCCGTACAGGATGGGATCCGACTTCGCGCCCCGGCCGCTGACCGGCGCCGAGGCGCGCGGACCGCTCGCAGACTTCTGCGGCAGCTCGATCCCGCGGCTGCGCCTCAGGGACCGGCCAACCACGCGAGCACCACTCGGCCCGTGCGCGCGAGCTGGTCGCGACTGATGACCGAGGGCACGTCGCCGGGGGAGTGGTAGCCCGCGTACGGGGTGCTGCCCAGGCGCACGCCCGGCAGGCGCTCGCGGGCGAACGACTTGTGGTCGCTGGCCGAGTCGATGCCCGTCACGTACGGCACGCCGGCACGCTCGGCGGCAGCCTCCGCCACCGCTCGCCACCGCAGGTTCGCCGGGTCCTCGAACGCGGCCGCGACGGGCACGGCATCTCCCACCCCGACCCGGTCGAGGGCGAGCATGCCCCGCAGGCCCCGGCGCTCGCGCGGCGACATGGCCGACACGTAGGCACGCGACCCGTAGTGATGGTCGGCATCCGTGTCTCCGCGCGGTTCCTCCGCGCCGAATGCCACGAGGACCACCGGCAGGCGCGCCGACCGATCCTGGAGCGCCTGCGCCACCGCGAGGAGCACCCCGACGCCCGACGCGTTGTCCTCGGCACCGGGGGCGGTCGGGACCGTGTCGAGGTGAGCGCCCAGGAGCAGGTACGGCCGCCCCGCGCGGAAGTCGGGAGTCACCGCGACCACGTTGACCGACCGCCCGGCCGGCACCGGGGTGCCCCACGAGTTCCCCGCGGGCACGGGGAAGGCCTGCCGCGACACCGTCAGTCCGTACGAGGTGAACTCGGCCTCCACCCAGTCGGCCGCCTCTCGAAACGCCCGTCCCGTTGCAGGCCGTGGGCCGATCTCGCCGGCGAGATGTCGTACGGCCGCCACCGCGGTCGCCGGGCGCAGGTGCTCGGCTGTGACGGGTTGCGGTGTGGACGGCTCGGTGGTGGACGGTTCGGTGGTGGGCGCTGCCGTCGTGGGCGTCTCCCCGATGGACGGGGGAGCAGCCGGGGGCTCGACCTGTGCGCCCTCGGGCGGCGATTCCGTGCACCCCGACGCGAGTGCGGCCAGCAGGGCGAACGAGACCCACGCGGCGCAGTGCCGCCGTCCCGCTCGCTCCCGGGCCGCCATGTCCGGAGTCTACGGTTCGGTGGTGGGAGAGCGGCGCGAAAGTGACCGCCGGGTAACTCGCCTCTGGTGGGGGCATTGGGAAGGCCCCTAGGGTGGCACAGCCCACACCGGCGCGCGCCGGCGAGCAAAGGAGCGCATGTGACCACCGACCTCGACGTCCTCGTCGTCGGTGCCGGGATCTCCGGCATCAACCTGGCCTATCGGCTCACTGAGCGGTGTCCCGACCTGTCATTCCAGGTCCTCGATGCGCGTGAGGAGATCGGCGGGACCTGGGACCTGTTCCGCTATCCCGGCATCCGGTCCGACTCCGACTTCTTCACCCTCAGCTTCCCGTTCCGCCCCTGGCGCGGTGAGGACGCGATCGTCAGCGGCGAGGCGATCATGGACTACCTCCACGAGACCGTCGACGCCACCGGCCTCAGGTCCAGGATCCAGTTGGGGACGAAGGTGCTCAGCGCCGACTGGTCGTCGCAGACCTCGCGCTGGACGGTGAAGGCGGTGCGCGAGGGTGAGCCGGTCACGTACTCCGCCCGGTTCGTGGTCGCCTGCACGGGCTACTACGACTACGACAACCCCCACGACCCGGGCTTCGGTGACCCCTCGGCCTTCGGTGGCGAGGTCGTGCACCCGCAGTTCTGGCCCACGGACCTCGACGTGTCGGGCAAGCGCGTGGCCGTGGTGGGGTCCGGCGCCACCGCGGTCACCCTCGTGCCAGCGCTGGCCGAGGCGGGCGCGAGCGTCACGATGGTGCAGCGCACGCCCACGTACGTACTGGCCCAGCCCAAGAGCGACGCGCTGGCCAACGGGCTGCGCAAGGTGCTGGCCCCCGACCTGGCCCATCAGATCGTGCGCACCAAGAACACCGCCCTGCAGTGGGGGCTCTACCAGGCATGCAAGAACGCCCCGGACCTGATGCGGTCGCTGCTGCGCAAGGGAGCGATCGCCGCGACGGGCTCCGAGGCGGTCGTGGACGAGCACTTCAACCCGCCGTACGGTCCGTGGGACCAGCGGCTGTGCATCGCCCCCGGCGGTGACCTGTACGAGTCCATCCGCAACGGCCAGGCCTCCGTCGTCACGGGTGCGGTCAAGGGCTACGTGCCCACCGGCGTGGAACTCGACGACGGGCGAGTCGTGGAGGCGGACGTCGTGGTGACGGCCACGGGTCTGCGGATCAAGCTGCTGGGCGGCATCGACCTGAGCGTGGACGGCGAGACGGTCGACCTGTCGCAGCGGCACGTCTATCTCGGGGCGATGCTGTCGGGGCTTCCCAACGCCGGGTTCTGCATCGGCTACATCAACCTGTCGTGGACGATGCGCTCCGACATGACCGCGCGCCTGCTCACCCGCGTGCTGCGCCGGCTGGTCGACGAGCGGCTCGATGTGGTGATGCCCGTGGCGCCCGCGGGGCTCCCCGCCGGAGGCCCAGTGATGGACATGCCCTCGGGCTACCTCGCCCGGGCGGCCTCCGTCATGCCACGGGCCACGGACACCTATCCCTGGGCGATGGCGCAGAACGTCGTCAAGGACGCCTGGCACACCAACCGCGCCGACCTCGACGACGGTCTGGTGTGGAGCCGCGCCTCCCAGTCCGCCGGGGTGCCGCGATGAGGGCGGTGACCTGCCACGACGGTGTCCTTGAGGTGGTGGAGATGCCCACCCCCGCGCCCGGCCCCAAGCAGGTGCTGCTCAAGGTCACCCGGTCGGGCATCTGCGGGTCGGACCTGCACGCACGTACGCACTGCGACGCGAGCGCTGACGTGGCTGTCGAGGTCGGCTACGACGCCTTCATGCGGCCCGGCGACACGGTCGTGATGGGGCACGAGTTCACGGGCGAGGTGGTCTCGTACGGCCCCAGCACGCGCCGTCGCTGGCCGGTGGGGACCCCGGTGGTCTCACTGCCCGTGCTCAAGCATGGCGACGAGGTGCACATGGTCGGGCTCAGCCAGCACGCCCCCGGCGGCTACGCGGAGTACGTGGTCGTGGACGAGGCCATGACGATGCCCGTGCCCGCGGGGCTCGCGCCGGAACTCGCCGCCCTCACGGAGCCGCTCGCCGTGGCGCGCCATGCCGTACGCCGTTCCGAGGTGCGCCGCAAGGACACCGCGGTCGTGATCGGCTGTGGACCCATCGGTCTCGCGGTGATCCTGATGCTCAAGGCGGCTGGCGTGAAGCGGGTCGTGGCCAGCGACCTCTCGGCCGGTCGGCGCGAACTGGCGTGGCGGTGCGGTGCCGACGAGGTGGTCGACCCGGCGCAGACGTCGCCGTGGGACACCCCGGCCGTCGACGGTCGGTACGAGCGCACGGCGACGGGCCTGTTCGGCACCGCGATCGACGCGATGGATGCCCTCCAGCGCCTGCCGCACGTGCCCTGGTGGCGCGCGATGCGTGCGGCGGAGAAGGCGGGTGCGGTGCCCAGCGGGCCGGTTGTCTTCGAGTGCGTGGGGGTGCCCGGCATCATCGAACAGATCGTCACCGGGGCGCCGATGCGCAGTCGGGTGGTCGTGGTCGGGGTGTGCATGGAACCCGACACGTTCCGGCCCACGATGGCCTCCAACAAGGAGATCGATCTGCGCTTCGCGTTCTGCTACGACCCCGCCGAGTTCCGCGAGACGCTGCACATGGTCGCCGATGGGACCGTGGACCCGCGTCCGCTGCTCACGGGCACGGTGGGGTTGGCGGGCGTCGCGCACGCCTTCGAGGTGCTGGGCAACGCCGATCAGCACGCCAAGGTCATGGTCGATCCCCGCAGCGACGTCGCCGCGCTCTGACGACGTGGCCCGTACGGGTCAGGAAGCGGCCCTGGCGGCGGCCACGAAGTCGCGGACCCGTTGGGGGTCCTTGACGCCGGGCGCTGACTCGACACCGCTGGACACGTCGACGCCCCACGGCGTGGCCTGAGCGATGGCGGCGGCGACGTTGTCGGGGTCGAGGCCGCCCGCGAGCAGCCAGTTCCCGTCGGGTCGGGTCCTCAGGGCGGACAGGTCCCATCGCTCGCCCGACCCGCCGCGCGGGGCGTCGAGGAGCAACGCCTCCTCGCCGTAGGCGCCGACGTGGAGGTCGGGCGAGGTCGTCAGGGAGGTGGCCCGCCACACGCGCGGCGTGATCGCGCTGGCCGCTGCGTAGTCGTCGGGGCCGTACGCCGAACCGTGCAGCTGCAGCACCGCCACGCCGAGCCGTACGACCATCCGCGCCGCCTCGCTCGCGTCCATCCCGGCGACCACGAGCACCGTGTCGACCGGACGATCCCCGCGCGCTGCCTCGATCGCGGCGACGATCTCGCTCGCCCGTTCGGGGGTGAGGTGGCGAGGGCTCGGCGGGTGCATCATCAGGCCGATCGCGTCGACTCCGGCGGCCACCGCCTCGGCGGCCGCGTCGGGGGAGGTCAGCCCGCACACCTTCACGTACATGCCTTCAGCGTAGTGGCGTGCCCCGAGATCCCTGGCGGCGTCTCCGGCCGCGGCCCCGGCGCCCGTTCAGGCGCTGCTGTCCCGCGTTGGCCCGAGATTGTGCGCAGATTCACATGGAGTTGTCACTGGTCGATATATTCCTGCATCGAGCGCCCGCGGGGTGCCCCTTCTCGGACCAACCGTCACGACCCACCAGGAGTCGATCGTGGGCAAGCTCGCCACGTTCTCGTTGCACAACCGTGCACTCATCGCCCTCATCACCGTCTTCGTCGCAGTCTTCGGCACTCTGTCCGCCGGCGCGCTCAAGATGGAGCTGATCCCCAACCTGCAGATGCCGATCGTCGGTGTCGTGGCCCCGTACCCCGGCGCCTCGCCCGAAGCGGTCGAGGAGCAGGTCATCAAGCCTCTCGAAGGGGCGCTCACGGGCATCGACGGCCTCGAGTCCATCGAGGCCACGGCGGCCCCGTCGGCGGCGACCATCATGGTCAGCGTCAAGTACGGCACCGACCTGGACCGCGCCAAGCAGCAGGTCGAGAACTCGCTCGCCGACGTGCAGACGCTGCCGGACGACGTGGACCCGATCGTCTTCGCGGGCGACTTCGACCAGTTCCCGATCGTGCAGCTGGCCGTGACCTCCGACAAGGACCCGGCCGAGTTGGCCTCCGAGCTCGAGCGCTTCGCCGTCGGCGAGCTCGAGGACGTGGACGGAGTGCGCCAGGTCCAGATCACCGGTGGCCCCGTGGACCGGGTCGAGGTGACGGTCAAGGACGAGTACGCCGCGCACGGCATCACGATGGCCACCATCAAGGATGCGCTCGAGGAGAACGGCCGGATGGTGCCCGCGGGCACCGTCGACTCCGCCGATGGCAAGCGGACCCTCTCGGTGCAGGTCGGCACGACGCCGACGTCGCTCGTCGACCTGGGTGCCGTGGCCGTCACCCTGCCCGACAAGTCCGTGGCGCCGCTGTCCCAGATCGCCACGCTCAAGATCGCTGCCGAGCCGGCGACGACGTTCTCGCGTACGAATGGTGAGGCCTCGATCGCGGTGGCCATCACCAAGACGCCGGACGGCAACACCGTCGACATCTCCCACGACGTCGCCGAGCTGCTGCCCGAGATCGCCGAGCGTCTCGGCGACAACACCGAGTTCACGGTCGTGTTCGACCAGGCGCCGTTCATCGAGAAGTCGATCGAGGACCTGCTGACCGAGGGTGGGCTGGGCCTGCTCTTCGCCGTCGCGGTGATCCTGCTCTTCCTGTTCTCGCTGCGCTCGACGCTGGTCACGGCCATCTCGATCCCGCTGTCGCTGCTGGTCACTCTGATCGGCCTGCGGGTGGGCGGATACTCGCTCAACATCCTGACGCTGGGGGCGCTCACGGTCGCCATCGGCCGAGTCGTCGATGACTCCATCGTGGTCATCGAGAACATCAAGCGTCACCTGTCCTACGGCGAGGAGAAGCGCCCCGCGATCATCACCGCCGTCCGCGAGGTGGGTGGGGCGATCACCTCCTCGACGATCGCGACGGCCGCGGTGTTCGTCCCCATCGGCCTCGTCAGCGGCCAGGTGGGCGAGCTCTTCCGCCCCTTCGCGTTCACGGTCGCACTGGCGCTGATGGCCTCGCTCCTGGTGTCGCTGACCATCGTCCCGGTCCTCGCGTACTGGTTCCTCTCCGCGAGCCGCGGGCCCGTGGACGTGGAGAAGGTCAAGGCGGCTGCCGAGGCGCACGAGGACCGTTCGTGGCTGCGCCGTGCGTACGACCCGGCGCTGCGCTTCACGATCAAGCGGCCGTGGGCCGTCGTGGCCCTCGCCGTCGCGGTGCTCGTCGGTACCGTCGCGCTGAGCCCGTTCATCAAGACCAACTTCCTGGGTGACTCCGGCCAGAACACGCTGACCGTGAGCCAGACGCTCCCGCCCGGCGCCAGCCTGTCCGCGCAGAACGCCGCGGCCGAGGAGGTCGAGGACGTCCTGATCGGACGCGAGGGCATCGAGTCCGTGCAGACGACGGTCGGGGCCTCAGGGGCCGAGGCGCTCTTCCTGGGCGGCGGCACCTCCTTCTCGGTCACCCTCGATGAGGACGCCGACGCGGCCGTGCTGGCCGAGGAGCTGACCGACGAACTCGCCGACGCCACCGGCGAGGTCAAGGTGTCCGCCACCGACACCGGCTTCGGGTCCGCACTCGCGGTGACCGTGACCGGCACCGACCTGTCCTCGATGGAGGACGCGGCCGAGCAGGTGCGTAGCGCCATGGAGGACATCGACGGCATCGGGCAGGTCACCTCCGATGCTTCCGCCGAGCAGCCGATCATCACCGTCGAGCCCAACGATGCCGGCCGTGCTGCCGGTCTCACGACGCAGTCGCTGGGCGGGCTGGTGGCCTCGGTGCTCAACGAGATCCCGATCGACCAGGTCACCCTCGAGGGCAAGTCGCTCGACGTCGTCCTGACCGGCGGCCCGGTCCTGGACACCGTGGAGAAGCTGAAGGCCTTCCCGATGGGTGGCGCGACGCTGGGCCAGCTCGCCGAGATCACCGAGGAGCGGGTCGCCACTGGCATCACCCGCATCGACGGGGAGCGCGCCATCACCGTGTCGGCCGACCCGGCAGCCGAGGACCTCGGCAGCCTGACCGCCGAGGTCAGCACGGCTCTCGACGACCTCGACCTGCCCGAGGGCACCGAGGCATCCCTGGGCGGCGTGGCCGAGGACCAGGCGGAGGCGTTCGCGCAACTCGGACTGGCTCTGCTGGTGGCGATCGCGATCGTCTACGTCGTGATGGTCGCGACGTTCCGCTCGCTCATCCAGCCGCTGATCCTGCTCGTCTCGGTGCCGTTCGCGGCCACCGGCGTACTCGCTCTGCTCGCGATCACGGGCATCCCGCTCGGGGTGCCGTCACTGATCGGGGCCTTGATGCTGGTCGGGATCGTGGTGACGAACGCGATCGTGCTCATCGACCTGGTCAACCAGGCCCGCGAGAACGGCGGCTCCATCGTGGGCGCGCTCGAGTACGGCGGCCAGAAGCGTGTGCGGCCGATCGTGATGACCGCGCTCGCCACGATCCTGGCGCTCACGCCCATGGGTCTGGGCGTCACGGGGGGCAGCGCGTTCATCTCGCAGCCGCTCGCCGTGGTCGTGATCGGCGGCCTGGTCTCCAGCACCGCCCTCACGCTGCTCCTCGTACCGGCGCTCTACCTCTTGGTCGAGCGAGGCAAGGAGAAGCGCGCGGCCAAGCGCCAGACCCGGCGCGCGGCCAAGGCCTCCGCAGCCGAGACCGCCTGAGCCACGACGCGTCTGGGGGCGTCCGGAGTTCTGGCTCGATCCAGGAACTTTCGGGCGCCTCCCGCGCGTTGTACCCAGAGCGACCTGATGTTCAGCAACGGCCCGTAAACTTGGGCCAGTTGTCCACACGGCCTCCAAGGAGAGACCACATGCAGAGCAACAACCCCGTCTTCAACCGCAGCGAGGCATTCCAGCCCGGCGGCAACCAGGCGACGTCGTACGGCGACCCGTCCACCTGGGGCACCGGCGCGCCCGGGGACCCGGTGGCCGGCTACAACCAGCCCTCGTACGAGCGGATGACCATCGACACTGTCGTCCAGAAGACGGCCGTGACGCTTGCAGTCGTGATCGCGGCGGCGCTGGTGACGTGGTACTTCGTGGGTGACATTGTCACTCAGGCCGATGCGGCCACGCTGTACGGCGCTGTCGTCGTCGGCAGCGGCGCGGCCTTCCTGCTCTCGCTGGTCAACTCGTTCAAGCGGGTCATCAGCCCGGCGCTCGTGCTGGCGTTTGCCGCCGCCGAGGGTGTGGCGCTGGGCGCATTCTCGAAGGCGGTCGACCTCAACCTCCAGTTGCAGGGCGCCCTCGAGAACAACGTCATCATGCAGGCCGTCCTCGGGACCTTCGCCGCGTTCGCCGGCACCCTGGCCGCGTACAAGTTCCTCAACATCCAGGTGAGCAACAAGTTCCGGATGTTCGTGACGGCCGCGATGTTCGGCATGGTCGGCCTCGGTCTGCTGGAGCTCGTGCTGAGCGCCTTCGGCAACGGCATGGGCCTCTTCGCCAACGGTGCCCTCGGCATCCTGTTTGCCGGCGCTGGCCTGGTGCTCGGTGTCTTCATGCTGATCATGGACTTCGACTTCGTCGAGCAGGGCATCGCCAATGGCCTCGAGGCCCGCGAGTCGTGGCGCGCGGCGTTTGCGATGACCGTGTCGCTGGTGTGGATCTACACCAACCTCCTGCGCCTGCTGGCGATCTTCAACCAGGACTGAGTTCCGCTCGGCCCGCGCGGTCGTACGGCCTCGACGAGGCGTCTCCCACCCGGGAGGCGCCTCGTTGCCGTTGTTGTCGTGGTTGCCGTTGTTGCGGGCGGGGGTGCGTCATACGAATCGGGCCGGCGGCGTGTCCATCCCCCTGGTGCGTCATACGTTCCGGGCCGGCGCGCCCGCCCGTCATACGAACTGGGCTGGCGGGGCCGTGTGTCATACGAAGCGGGACCTATTGGTGCGGGTTTGTATGACGGGTGCCTGGGTGGTGGGTGGTTTGTATGACGCACCGACCGGGGTTGGGGGTCGTACGGCCCTCCCCATCGCCCGCTCGCGCACTCACGGTGCTCCGCCAGGTGGCGCGTACGTCGCGCGGTCAGCAGCGAGGGGTTCTGGGGGTTTCCCTGAACATATCGGCGTCTGCACACCCCCAGATGTTCAGGTTCCCCCGCAGATGCGGGGGAACCTGAGGCGAAAGGGGCCAAAGAGGCGAAGGGGGCCACAAAGGCGAAAGGGGCCCCTGAGACCCAGGGGGAGGGCGGGTGTCAGTCGCTGGGCGCTTCGGAGCTGGGGGACTCGGAGTCCCCGCGAGGAGCGGAGTCGCGACGCCGCAGGCGCGCCCAGCGCCCACGTTGGCCTCGCTGGGATCCGCCGATCTCGGCGCCGCCCGTTTCGCTTCCGGCCGTGTGGACGGCGCGTTCGGCGGCGTTGGCGACAGGCAGGACGGAGCTGCCGAGGTGACCGCGGGGGTCGAGGGCGTCGTGGGGGAGTAGGCCGAGTGCGGCGAGGACCGAGGGCGACATGACCTCGGCGAGGCGCCAGTAGCCCTCCGAGCTGGGGTGGAACTTGTCCGGGCCGAACATGGTGGTCGGGGAGGCCGCGAACTCGGGGCCGAGGATGTCGCCGATCGAGACCGTACGACCGCCCGCCTCGACGACCGCGATGGTCTGGGCGGCGGCCAGCGAGCGGGACCAGGTCCGCGCCGCCTGCCGCAGCGGGAAGGGGATGGGCTCGATCGTGCCGAGGTCGGGGCAGGTGCCGACGATGACCTCGACGCCGGCGTCGCGGATCCTGCGCGTCGCTTCGGCGAGCGCTCGCACGGCCGACGCGGGGCGCTGGGTCTTCGTGACGTCGTTGGCGCCGATGAGGACGACGACGACCTGCGCGCGCGGCGTCGTGTCGATCATCCGGTCGATCTGGGTGGGAAGGTCGACCGAGCGGGCCCCGACGACGCCGTACTGGGTGAGGTGGACCCTGCAGCCCGCCTGCCGCGACAGGATCGTCGCGAGGTGTGCGCCGACGGTCTCCTCGACTGTCTCGACGCCGTATCCGGCGACGATGGAGTCGCCCAACAGCGCAATCTCCAGGGTCGGCCCCGGTCGGCTCAGGCCGTACCAGCCCGTCGCGTCCGGCGGCGTGCGCTGGTCGGTGGGGCCGACGGTGCGCATGGCCATGCCTGCCTGGACGCGGAAGAAGCCGTAGATCGCGGCCCCGAGCAGGGTGATTCCACCGCCCCCGTATGCGGCGGCTGCTGCGATTCGTCGCGCTGCTGATCCGATGCCCACGCCGACATGCTACGGATGGTGTAGGCGCGGGCCCGTCAGCGGACGCTCACCCGAGACTCTCGAAGTGGGACGCATCACGGATAGATTGACCCGCATGCAGTACGCGAACTCGCTCCTGGACCTCGTCGGCAACACGCCCCTCGTACGCCTCGGTCGCACGCTCGACCTGGCCGACTCCAGCGCGGATGGCCCGCTGGTCCTGGCGAAGGTGGAGTACCTCAACCCGGGCGGATCGGTGAAGGACCGCATCGCGACCCGCATGATCGAGGCCGCGGAGGCGTCGGGGGCGCTGCAGCCGGGCGGAACGATCGTCGAACCCACCTCCGGCAACACGGGCGTGGGCCTCGCGATGGTCGCGCAGCAGAAGGGCTACAAGTGCATCTTCGTGTGCCCTGACAAGGTCAGCGAGGACAAGCGCAACGTGCTGAAGGCGTACGGCGCTGAGGTCGTGGTGTGCCCGACCGCTGTCGCGCCCGAGCACCCGGACTCCTACTACAACGTCTCCGACCGCCTCGCCTCGCAGCCGGGCGCGTGGAAGCCGGACCAGTACTCCAACCCGCACAACCCGCGCAGCCACTACGAGACCACCGGCCCGGAGATCTGGGAGCAGACCGACGGCAAGGTCACGCACTTCGTGGCGGGCGTCGGCACCGGCGGCACGATCAGCGGGATCGGGCGCTACCTCAAGGAGCGCAACCCGGACGTCCAGATCGTCGGCGCGGACCCGGCGGGTTCGGTGTACTCCGGCGGGACCGGGCGCCCGTACCTCGTCGAGGGCGTGGGCGAGGACTTCTGGCCCGACACGTACGACCGCGACATCGCGGACCGCATCATCGAGGTCTCCGACGCCGACTCGTTCGCGTTCACGCGGCGCCTGGCGCGCGAAGAGGCGATGCTCGTCGGCGGCTCGGCAGGCATGGCCGCGTACGCCGCCCGCCAGCTCGCGCACGAACTCGCCGAGCAGGGGCGTACGGACGCGGTGATCGTGGTGCTGCTGCCCGACTCCGGTCGCGGCTACCTGACCAAGGTGTTCAACGACGACTGGCTGGCGACCTACGGCTTCGCCACCCCCGGGGCGGCCGCCGAGCAGACGGTCGGGCAGGTGCTGCGCGGCAAGTCCGGCGAGTTGCCCGCACTGGTCCACACCCACCCGACCGAGACCATCGCGGAGGCGGTGGCGATCCTCAAGGAGTACGGCGTCTCCCAGATGCCGGTCGTGCGCGCCGAGCCGCCTGTCGTGGCCGCCGAGGTCGCGGGGTCGGTCGACGAGCGGTCGCTGCTCGAGGCGCTGTTCACGGGCGCTGCACGGTTGACGGACTCGGTGGAGGCCCACATGTCGGGGCCCCTGCCGACCATCGGTTCGACGGAGTCCGTCGATGCCGCGGTGACCATGCTCTCCGAGGCGGATGCGTTGCTGGTCCACGAGGACGGCAAGCCGGTGGGCGTCGTGACGCGGCAGGACCTGCTGCAGCGCGCCGCGCGCGGCGAGGGCTGACCCGAGCGAGCTTGTCGCCGTGGACGTGAGCACGGAGGTCTTCGCCCTCCTCGCGTTGGCGGCGCTCGTGGCCGGGTTCGTCGACGCCGTGGTCGGCGGGGGCGGGCTGGTCCAACTGCCTGCCCTCATGCTGGCGCTTCCGACGGCAACGCCGGTGCAGTTGCTGGCGACCAACAAGCTCTCGTCGTTCGCGGGCACCTCGATCTCCTCGCTCACCTACCTGCGCCGGGTGCGCCCGAAGGCCACCACGTTCGCTCCGCTCATGGTGTGCGCGTTCGCGGGTTCGCTCGGGGGAGCGTTTGTGGCCGCCTTGATTCCTCGCTCTGCGTTCGATCCCGTCGTACTGGTCGCGTTGGTGCTGGTGGGTGCGTACGTGGTGGGTCGGCCGTCGATCGGGACGGTGACACGGCTGCGCCACGACGTGCGTCGCCACCGGCTGTTCACGGTGCTGATCGGTGTCGTCGTCGGGTTCTACGACGGCGCGCTGGGGCCGGGCACCGGATCGTTCTTCGTGATCGGACTCGTGGGACTGCTGGGCTTTTCGTTCCTCGATGCCTCCGCCTTAGCGCGGTTGGCGAACTGGGCGACCAACCTCGCGGCGCTGGCGGTCTTCGTCCCGATGGGTGCCGTGCTGTGGAAGTTGGGCATCGTGATGGCTGCCTGCAACGTGGTCGGTGGGTACGTGGGCGCGCGCGTCGCGGTGGCGCGCGGGGCCGGGTTCGTACGAGTCTTCTTCCTGGTGGTGGTGTCCGGTTTCGTCGTACGCCTCGGCGGTCAGGTGCTGGGGGTGTGGGGGTGAGTGGGATGGACGTGCTCGACGCGATCGACCGGTTCCAGCGTCGCCACCCGGTCGTGGGCTTCCCCATCGCGGTCGTCTACAAGTACTTCGACGATCAGGGCCCCTACCTCGCGGCGACGCTCACCTACTACGCCTTCGTGGCGATCTTCCCGCTCATGCTGTTGGGCTCCTCGATCCTGGGGCTCGTGCTGCGCGGCGAGCCGGGCTGGCAGGAGTCGATCCTCGATTCGGCGCTGTCACAGTTCCCGATCATCGGGGACCAGCTCGGGCGCCCCGAGGGTCTGCAGGGGTCCGTTGCCGGTGTCACGGTCGGCGCCCTGGCTGCGCTGTACGGCTGTCTGGGGTTGGGGCAGTCCCTGCAGAACACCCAGCACGTCGCCTGGTCGGTGCCGCGCAACTCGCGGCCCAACCCGTTCTTCTCCCGCCTCAAGACGCTGGGACTGCTGCTGACAGCTGGTCTGTCGCTGGTCACCGTGTCAGTGGGCTCGACACTGATCAGCTCGACGAACGTGTTCACCGAGTGGGGGCAGCTCCCGCGGCTGCTGGTCGCCTTCGCCACGGTGCTCGTGGTGGGCGCGTTCCTGACGGTGCTGTTCAAGCTCTCGGCAACGGGGCGGCACTCGCGCCTGCGCCGGTCGGCGCCGGGCGCCTTCGTCCTCGCGTTCCTGTGGCAGGCCCTCCAGGTCGCGGGGGCCGCGTACGTCCAGCACGTCCTCGTCGACACCTCCTCCATGACCAAGACCTTCGGGCTGGTCCTGGGCCTGTTCGGCTTCCTCTACATCGGCGCGCTGATGGCCGTGCTGTCGATCGAGGTGAACGTCGTCATCACGCGCCGGCTCTATCCACGCGCGCTGCTGACACCGTTCACCGATTCGGTCGAGCTCACCGACGCCGACCGGGAGGCGTACGCGCTGTATGCCGGGATGCAGCGCCACAAGGGGTTCCAGACCGTGAGCGTGCGCTTCGGTGCCAGCCCGCGCGAACTGAGGGAGGACGCCCTTCCCGCGGCGACCGATGAGACCTCGCACCCGGCCGCCGGGGATGAGGCGGGTGGGGATGACCCGCACGGAGACGAGCCCGGATCCGTGGGGCGATGAAGGACTCCTACCTGGTTCCCGCGCGCGACGGCGAGGCT
Organism: Actinomycetes bacterium; assembly: GCA_023460975.1. Taxonomy (GTDB): domain Bacteria; phylum Actinomycetota; class Actinomycetes; order Propionibacteriales; family Nocardioidaceae; genus Nocardioides. The sequence goes on along the minus strand of JAEWOG010000011.1, from coordinate 51,044 downwards.
GAGATCGAGGTGCGCAACTCGCGGTTCCTGTGCACCATCCGGCGTGTGGCGAGCGAGGAGGCCGCGCGTGAGGTCGTGGCGCAGATGCGGCACCAGCACTGGGACGCGCGGCACCACTGCTCTGCCTTCGTGGTGGGTCCCCAGGCTGACCTCCAACGTTCCTCGGACGACGGTGAGCCCGCGGGCACGGCGGGGGCGCCGATGCTCGAGGTCCTGCGCGGCGCGGAGCTCAGCGACGTGGTCGCGGTCGTGACGCGGTGGTTCGGGGGGACGCTGCTGGGCGCGGGGGGACTCGTCCGTGCCTACTCCGATTCCGTACGTGAGGCCGTGGCTGTCGTCGGGACGCGACGACGCGTCCTGGTGGAGGAGCATCGTGTGCTGCTCGAGCACGCAGTGGCGGCCAAGGCGGAGGCGCAGATCCGAGCGGCAGGCGTCGACGTGCTCGACGTGCGGTGGGCCGAGCAGCACGTCGAGGTGCTCCTCGGCGCTCGTCCTTCGGCGGCGGACGTGGTGGCTCAGGTCGTCGCCCGCGCGACGCACGGGTCGTCCTCCTCCTCGGTCGTCGGGTCCCGGTGGATCGACACGGACGAGGGAGCGAGTACCAGCCTGTAGCCGGGCCCTGCAACCCGAGACTTTGGTATAGATCCACGTACCGTCGGTACGACTTTCGGTGAAAACGGCCACATTGACCGGAGACATGTGTCACATTCCCCCGGTATGCCTTGTCGCGCCCGCGACAGGCCCTGGGGAGGGGAAATACATGCAGGTCTTCACGAAGCGCGGACGGGCCAGGCGGCTCTCCCGGACGACCGTCGCGATCGCCGGAGGTGCGGCGGTTGCCGTGGTCGCCTCCATGGCGCCGGCGATCGCCGAGGGCGAGGTGGGTCAGGGTGACAGCGCGATCTGGGAGCAGTTCCAGTGCGACGGGGGGTTCGACAACGGAACCGTCCACGACACCGACTGGACGCTCAAGGGAGTGCCGACGACGTTCTACGTCAACGAGGACCCCAAGACCGTCAGCGCGGCAGTGTCGTACCGCCTGCCTTCGGGTGAGTCCAACCGCTTCCGAAGCCTCGTTCTGGGGCTCGGCCAGATCCAGGGCTGGCTCACGCCCAACGTGGACCTCAACGGTGCCGTTGTGAGCGGCATCGAGATGACCTCGCCCAAGAAGAAGATGGAGTACGACCACAACAGTCGGATCACCCTCACCTTCGACGGCCCGATGTTCCAGATCCCGACGCAGACCACCCCGGGCACGATCCAGGTCAAGGTGCCGTCCTACAAGATGCCCACCAAGGACTGGTACGACGCCGGAAGCGTCGAGTCGCCGAGCCGCAACCCCAACTACGTCTGTGGCGTGCGCATCTCCGAGGACCAGCCGACGACGCCTGTGCTGGCGACGTACGTCGTGAAGTCCCGCTCGTCGGTGGGCCTGGAGATCACCCCCAGCGCGGGCGTCTTCGCGGGCACGGCTGCCAAGGCCGTCGCCACCGTGGGCGTCGACGGCGGCACGGTCGACGGCAAGGTGCTGTTCCAGGTCGGCGGCCAGACGGTCGAGGCCGTCCCGAACGGTCTCGGCGTGGCCGAGGCGTACCTCCCGGCTGACCTCCCCGCGGGGAACAACTCTGTGACCGCCACCTTCGTCCCCTCCGACGAGGTGCACTACGACCGCAGTTCCACCAACGGCATGGTCAAGGTCAAGGCCCAGACGCAGACCACCACCGCCGTCTCGATGCCGTCGCTGCGTCTGGCCCCGGGTGAGACTGGCGAGGCCACCGTCCTCGTCTCGGCGTTCGAGGGCAGCCCGGAGGGTTCGGTGAGCCTGTCCGTCGGGAGCAACGCTCCGATGAGCGCGCAGCTCGAGGGAGGCATCGCCAGCTTTACGCTCCCAGCGCTGGCCATGGGGCGTCACGACGTCACCGCCACGTACGTCCCGGTGGCTGGCCAGCACAGCGGCAGCGCATCCGGCGTCACCGCCCTCACCCAGCTGGGCACCTCGAGCATCGTTCTCGAGGATCCCGCGCCCGTCTCCGACGCCACCTCCGCCACCCTCAAGGCGCTGGTCAACGCTGAGGGCGGCAACGCGTCCGGCATCGTCACCTTCCGAGTGGGCGGGACGTCGCTCGAGGCGAACGTCATCAACGGCGTCGCGACCGCCACCGCTCCGCGTCTGGTCGCTGGGACCTACCCGGTGGTGGCGGAGTACGCCCCCTCCGCCGGCGTCGACGTCATCTCCGCGACGTCGGACGGCAAGGACCTCGTCGTCACCGAGACGACTGTGCCCGAGCCGACCACCCCGGTGCCCACCACCCCGGTGCCGACGACTCCGACTCCGACCACCCCCCAGCCGACGACTCCGGCTCCGACCACGCCCGAGCCGACCACCCCCGCGGCGCCCGTGGCGCCGTCGGCGAGCAACCTCAAGATCGCGCTCGCTGACACGACCGTCGTGTACGGCACTCGGGTCCGGGTGAGCGCTGCCGTGGGTCGCGCTGCGGCTGGTTCCGTGACGTTCACCGTCGCCGGCAGCTCCACCACGGTGGCGTTGGTGGACGGCACCGCGACCATGGACCTCCCCGTCCTGGCGGCAGGCAAGCACGGCGTTTCCGCTCAGTTCACGCCTGCGGACGCCGCGGCATGGCAGCCCAGCAGCGCGAGCGCCTCGGTCACGGTGACCCGTGACACCGCCTCGGCCAAGGCCAAGGTGAAGGTCAACAAGAAGAAGAAGGTCAAGGCCCTGGTCACCGTGGCCGCCACGCACGGCGGTGCGGTCAACGGCACCGCCACGGTGGTGCTGACGGGCAAGGGGACCAAGAAGCAGAAGGTCACCGTGACCGTGCGTAACGGCAAGGCTGTCGCCAAGTTCAAGAAGAAGGTCCGCGTGAAGGCCTTCAAGGTGGTGGTGAAGTTCCGTGCCACTGCGAACGTCGCCAAGGCGAAGGCAGTCACCCTGGTCAAGCCCAAGCGCAAGGCCAAGGGCAAGTCGGGTCGCACGCTGGCGGGATCCGCTGCCGGTCGCGTGGCCACGGGCAAGGCAGGGCTGATCTGATGCGCCGTGTTTCTCGAGCCCTCGGCGTCGGCGTCACTGCCGCACTCGTGGGTGGTGCCCTCGGGCTGGCGACCCCGTCATCGGTGGCGCAGAGCCCGGAAGCCCCGTACACCTGCACGGCCCCCGTGGTCGGCGCGCAGACCAGCATCTCCCGCTACGACACGACCCTTCCCGAGGTCGTCTACGTGGGCGAGTCGAGCCCCGTCGACGTCAAGGTGTTCAGCACCGGCGTCGCCCCGTGGGCAGTGCTCAAGATGGGCTGGGACCTCGTCGGCCTGCGCAAGGTCGGGGCATCGAGCACGATGCCTCTGACCATCGGCGGCGTCACCAAGGACGTGACGGTCGAAAGCCCCGTCATCGACGTCGTCAGCGGACAGGACGCCGCGCTCAACGGCGAGGGGTCGTGGGGGACGTGGACGCCGCCCGCCACGCCGCAGCTGGTGCAGGCCAAGATGGCCACCTCGTACCAGCTGGCGCTGAAGCTGCTCAAGGCCAACGGCAGCCAGGCCATCGACGCGGGCGTGCAGACCTGCACCTGGAGCGGTTCCGACCAGGCGCAGCTCGTCGCCGACACGGTGCGCGTCATGGCGCGCTCGAGCGTGACGATGTCGGCGGAGTCGGTGAACCTCGTGGAGGACGACGCCCTCGTGGTGGAGGCCCGCGTGGCAGTCACCGCAGGCTCGGTGGCAGGCAAGGTGACGTTCACGGCCGGCCCGAAGTCCGCAGTGGCGACCGTGACCAACGGTGTGGCCCGAGCGACGATCACGGGCCTGCCCTTGGGCGGCCACCCGCTGACCGCGACCTTCGCGCCCACGGAGCCGCTGCTCTACGACGCCGCGTCGGCCGAGGAGTTGTTGGTGACGGTGGCGCCTCCGGTGCCGGCCATCACCACCGAGACGACGATGACGCTGGATCGCGCGAGCATCACCACCGACGACGAGGCGAAGGCGACGCTGCAGGTCAGCGCGGCCGAGGGGGCCGCTGCCGGCACCGTACGCGTCGTCGTGGGCGGCAAGCCCTACACGGGGCCCGTCGTCGACGGGTCGGCGACGGTGACGCTCCCGCGTCTGCGTGCGGGCAGCTATCAGGTGACGGGCGCGTTCGTTCCCGCCAACCCCCGCGAGTACGCCCCGAGCACGGCGTCGCCGCTGTCCCTGACCGTCGTTCCCGGCGCCGGGGGAGACCTGATCGAGACGAACACCTGGCTCGAGGTTCCGAAGACGACCTTGACCGTCGGTACGTCGATGTCGGTGACGGCCGTCGTGTCTGCCGCGGAGGCGGCGCGCGGTCGGGTCGACTTCCACTTCGCCAATCGCACGATGTCCTCGCCCGTGGTCAACGGTCGCTCCGTGGTGAGCCTGCCGTTCCTCGGGGAGGGCGCGTACGAGATCGAGGCAGAGTTCGTGCCTGCGGCCTCGTCCGGGTTCGTGGCCAGCGCGGCGCAGCCGGTGACCTTCGTTGTCGAGCCCAAGCCGGTCACCCCGGAGCCCACGACGCCGGAGCCCACGACGCCGGAGCCGACCACGCCGGAGCCGACCACTCCGGCACCGACGACACCCGCGCCCACCACGCCGGAGCCGACCACCCCGGTGGTGCTGATCCAGCCCACGACGACGCGCATTGCCGACGTGGCTGACACCCCGCTGGGTGGGACCGTCTCGGTCAGCGCCAGCGTTGCCGTCGCGAGCGGAGCCGCGGCCCAGGGCAGCGTGACCTTCACCGTCGGCGGGACCACCGCCAGCGTTCCGGTGGTCGCGGGCGGCGCGACCGCTTCCTTCCCGGCGTCGGTGGTGGGGGCGGTGCCAGTCCTGGCCGACTTCGTCCCGGCCAGCCCGGCGCAGGCCGCCAGCGGCGACAGCGCGTTCGCTCGCGTCGTCCGTGGTGCGAGCTCCACGGCAGTCGCGGTCAAGGTCAACGCCAAGAAGGCGAAGGCCGCCGTACGGGTCACGGTCACCGCGCCTGGCGGCACGTGCAAGGCGCCCGTCACGATCACCCTGAAGCGTGCCAAGGCCGTCTCGACGGTCAAGCGGTCCCTGACCTGCGCTGGCATCGCGTCCGCGAAGTTCGGCAAGCTGCGACCCGGCACGTACAAGGTGACCGTCGCGTTCGCGGGCACCAGCCAGGCCAACGGTTCCAGCGCCACGACGAAGGTCAAGGTCAAGGCGCGCAAGCGCTGACACAGGAGTCGATCCCACCGACGCACCGCTGCCCCGGTCCCACTGCCGGGGCAGCGGTGTTTTCGCTGGTTGGTGCGCTGGTTGAGCTTGTCGAAACCAGACGCGGCGGGGCGTCTCGACAGGCTCGACGGGCGAGGGTGCTGGTTGAGCTTGTCGAAACCGGGTGTGCGCTGGTTGAGCTTGTCGAAACCGCGTCTCGACAGGCTCGACGAGCGAGGGCGCTGGTTGAGCTTGTCGAAACCGGGGGCGGGGCGTCTCGACAGGCTCGACGGGCGTGGGTGCTGGTTGAGCCTGGCGGAAGGGGCGGACTACTCGACTGCCCCGTCGAGATACATCCAGCGTCCGGCGCGGCGGGCGAACCGACTCCGCTCGTGCATCTGGCCGTGGCGCACGGCGCCATCAGGGTCGTGGATCTCGTACGACGCCACGAACTCGACCTCGTCGTCAGCGGTGTCGACGATGCGGAGTCCGGTCCACGTCAACTGCGGGTCGCCCGTCACGTCGGCGGGTCTCGTGGACGGGTGCCAGGTGCGGAAGACGTGGCCGTCGTCGCCGAGGGCGTACGCGGTGTAGCGCGAGCGCATCAGCTCCTCCGGGGTCTCGGCCACTCGCGCGCCCAGGAGCAGGGGGCCGCAACAGGCCGGCAGTGGCGTGCCGCTTCCGCACGGGCAGGCGCGGACGGCGTCGGTGTGGGCGAGCGGCATGTCGGCCAGTGTCTCCCAAGCCTCACCCGCACGTCGCCTCCCGGTCGCTTCGGCGTCCCCGTCCGTACTCCTGCGCTCGATGGGGTGGTCGCCGAGCCGCCCGGCTCGCTGCCTCGGACCGGGGTCGCCGACGCGTCCCCGCCACGAAAGGACTCACTGTGCACCGCATGAAGCGTCTCGCGCTCGGCGTGGGATCCCTCACCGCCCTCGCCCTGACCGGAGGACTCGCGGCCCACGCGTACGACCCCACGCCCCAGGGCTTCAGCGCCGAACGCACGGCCGAGATCGCGGCCGCCCTCGACCCCGCAGCACCGCGCAACGTCATCCTGATCATCGGCGACGGCATGGACGACTCGATGATCACCGCCGCACGCAACTATGAGCACGGTGCGGGCGGCCGCTTCGATGGCCTCGACGCCCTGCCCTTCACGGGCGCCATGACGACGTACGGCCTCAAGGCAGGGGTCGGACCGGACTACCCCATCGCGTACGTCTCCGACTCCGCGCCGACCGCGTCCGGGTGGTCCACCGGCAAGAAGACCATCGATGGGCGCCTCTCCCAGGGCCCCTCCACCGCGGCCAACGTGCCGGGGGAGGACTACGAGACGGTCCTGGAGAAGTTCAAGGCCGCCGGCAAGCTCGTCGGCAACGTGTCCACCGCTGAACTCACCGACGCCACGCCGGCGGCTGCCGCTGCGCACATCAACGCGCGTGGCTGCCAGGGGCCCACGGACATGGGCGCCTGCACGGCCGCGAAGAAGTCCAACGGTGGCAAGGGTTCGGTCGCCGAGCAGCTGGTGGACTCGCAGACCGATGTGATGCTCGGTGGTGGCGCGCAGCGCTTCGCCCAGGCGACCGACGCGGGGCCCACGGTCAAGGCGTACGCCGAGTCGAAGGGCTACCGCGTGGTCAACGACGCCGCTGGGATGAACGCGATCACTTCGCTCGACGACGGTCCGGTGTTGGGCCTGTTCACCTCGGGCAACATGACCCCGCTCTACAAGCCGCTCGTCGCCACGGCCCCGCCCGGCAGCGGCAGCGCCACGACGACGTGTGAGAGCGCAGACCGCGGCGCCCAGCCCGGCTTTGCTGCGATGACGCAGAAGGCCATCGACCTGCTCGACGCCGGTGACACGGCCGACAAGGGGTTCTTCCTGCAGGCCGAGAGCGCCATGATCGACAAGCAGGAGCACGCCTCCGACATCTGCGGAGCCATCGGGGACCTCAAGCAGCTCGACGAGGCGGTTCAGGCGGCGCTGGAGTTCCAGGAGCGGGAGCCCGACACGCTCATCATCGTCACCGGCGACCACGCGCACTCCACCCAGATCGTGGGCGGCCCTTCCGAGGGTCGCCAGACGGCGACGCTGCTGACCGCAGACGGGGACCCGATGACGGTCGCGTACTCGACCTCGGCCACCGGCTCCAACCACACGGGTGCGCAGATCCGCGTCGCCGCTTCGGGCCCCCAGGCGGCCAACGTGACCGGGGTGATCGACCAGACCGACCTGTTCGCCACGATGCTGGGTCGTACGCCCAGCACGGTGCCCGCGCAGCCGACCGCGACGGTCACCGTCAGCCCGACCCCGGCGCCCACCGTGACGGTCACGGCGCAGCCGACCCCGGCCCCGAGCACCACGCCGACCACCGCCCCGACCCCGAGCACCGCCGTGCCCGTGGCCCGGGTGGCCGGGGCCAACGCGACCGTGCGCACGGCCAGGACGCGCGGCGTGCGTGTGGCCGTGGCTGTCGCCGGTGATGCGCGCGTCAGCGTGAGGTTCACCCAGGGCGGTCGCACGATCGGCACCAAGAGCATCACCTCGAGCGGTGTGGTCACGCTGTCGTCGAAGCGATTCGTGCGCGGCAAGGTCACGATCACCGTGACGGCGACGAACGAGGCGGGCTCCGCCACTGCGCGGGGGTCCCTGAGGATCACCCGCTGAGCAGATCCGTACGCCGTGCGGCGCCCCGCCCCTGGGCATGCGATATCCCATCGCGCCCAGGGGCGGGGCGGCGCTAGCGTCGTGGGCATGGCGATTCCTCCCGCCGCCGACGAGGCGACCACGTTGACCGCATTCCTGGACCACTACCGCCGCACGCTCCTGCGGCAGTGCGAGGGTCTGGACGCCGATCAGTTGGGGCGCACCCTCCCGCCTTCGGACCTGTGTCTGGGCGGGATGCTCAAACACCTCGTGTTCGTCGAGCAGTGGTGGTTCCGGGCGTCCTTCCTGGGGCTGGCTCCTGACGGCGTGTGGGCGGATGTCGATTGGGACGCCGACGAGGACTGGGACTGGCACTCCTGGCGCGAGGAGACGCCCGAGGAGTTGGCGCAGATGCTGCGCGCCGAGATCGCGCGCTCCGACGAGACGATCGCGGCGGCCCTGGCGGCAGAGGGCCTCGACACCCTGGCAGCGCGAGCGGGTCATCACGGCAGGGTGAGTCTGCGCTGGATCCTGGTCCACATGATCGAGGAGTACGCCCGCCACTGCGGACACGCTGACCTCATCCGCGAATCGATCGACGGCGCCACTGGGCTGTGAGGCGGTGCCCGTTGGGCCGTACATCACACCCAACCAAGCAGTTGTTTGGTTTACGCTGTCTGCATGACTGCCACTCCCGCGATCGAGGGTTGGTTCACCACCGGTGACTCACCGGCGCTGATCGGCTCGGCCTGCACCGCCTGCGAGACGGTGTTCTTCCCGCGCACAGCCGGCTTCTGCCGCAACCCGCGCTGCAACGGCACTGAGTTTGCCGACACCGAGCTGTCGCGCCGCGGCACCGTGTGGTCCTACACCGACGCCCAGTACCAGCCCCCGGCTCCCTACATCGCCGCGAGCGAGCCGTACGTCCCCTTCGCGCTTGCCGCCGTCCAGCTCCCCGAGGGCCTGGTCGTCCTCGGTCAGGTGGCCGACGGATTCGGCGTCGCTGACATCAAGGTCGGCGACGAGGTGGAGCTCGTCGTCGAGACGCTCTACGCCGATGAGTCCGGGGAGCGCACCATCTGGCGTTGGAAGCCGGTCGCGGCCGGACAGGAGGCATGAGCATGAGCAAGCAGATCGCCATCGCCGGTGTCGGCATGCACCCGTGGGGCAAGTGGGGCAAGAACTTCGTCGAGTACGGCGTCGTCGCCGCCCGCGCGGCCCTCGAGGACGCCGGGGTCGCCTGGAGCGACGTCGACCTCGTCGTCGGCGGGGAGACCGTGCGCAACGGCTACGCCGGCTACGTCGCCGGGTCCACCTTCGCCTCAGCCCTCGGCTGGAACGGCGCCCGCATCGCCACCTCGTACGCCGCCTGCGCCACGGGCGCCCAGGCGCTCGACACCGCTCGGGCCCGCATCCTCGCCGGCCTGTCCGAGGTCGCGCTGGTCGTGGGCGCCGACACCACGCCCAAGGGCTTCCTCGCCCCCAACGCGGGCGAGCGCTGGGATGACCCCGACTGGCTGCGTTTCCGGCTGCTCGGCATGACCAACCCTGCCTACTTCGCGTTGTACGCCCGCCGCCGCATGGACGTCTTCGGGGCCACCAGCGAGGACTTCGCGGCCGTCAAGGTCAAGAACGCCCGCCACGGCCTGGCCAACCCGTACGCCCGGTTCCGCAAGGAGGTCAGCGTCGAGGACGTGCTGGCCTCGCCGATGGTGACCGACCCGTTGCGCCTGCTCGACATCTGCGCCACCTCCGACGGTGCCGCCGCTGTGGTGCTGTGCTCGGAGGAGTACGCCAAGAAGCACGGGATCGACTCGGTGCGGTTGGCGGCCATCTCGACCGTGACGCCTCAGTTCCCCAACACCGTGATCGACATGCCGTTGCTGTCGACGGACGCGGGCACGCCGGGGGAGCGGACGTTCAAGCAGTCGATCGGCGACGCCGCGTACGAGGAGGCAGGCATCAGCCCCTCCGACGTCGACGTGGCTGAGGTCTACGACCTCTCGACCGCCCTCGAGCTGGACTGGATGGAGGACCTCTCGCTGTGCGGTCCCGGCGAGGCCGAGGGCCTGCTGCGCTCGGGTGAGACCACCATCGGTGGCCGGATCCCGGTCAACCCCTCCGGTGGACTCGCCTGCTTCGGCGAGGCCGTTCCTGCTCAGGCGCTCGCCCAGGTGTGTGAGCTCGTGTGGCAGCTTCGCGGCCAGGCGGAGGGCCGCCAGGTCGAGAACGCCAAGGTCGGCATCACGGCCAACCAGGGCCTCTTCGGCCACGGCTCCGCGGTGGTCGTCACCCGCTGACGCCCGCTGTTCTCTCGCACCAGGACCCCGGCCACCACGGTGGTGGCCGGGGTCCTGTCGTCTCTCGTGGTTGTCAGTGCGCGGCAGTAGCGTCGTTCCATGACCAGTGACCAGACCCTCAGCCGCGAGCGACTCGACCTTCTCGACAGCCTCCGCAAGCACCGCGAGCTGTTCCTCACGACCGTGCAGGGCCTCTCCGACGAGCAGGCCCGTGAGCGTCCGACCGTGAGCGAGCTCAGCTTGGGTGGCCTCGTCAAGCACGTCACCCACACCGTCGCCGCGTGGAACTCCTTCGTCACCGACGGTGCCTCCGAGCAGCCTGAGATCGATTGGGCCACCATCGACTGGACCAACCCTCCAGCCCAGGTCCTGGAGTTCCAGGCCCAGTTCGTGATGGGTGCGGACGAGACGCTGGCGGGGCTCGTCGCGGCGTACGCAGCCGTCGCCGACCGCACCGAGGAGCTCGTGGCGCAGGTGCCGGACCTGGACGCCGACCACCTGCTCCCCGAGGCCCCGTGGTTCGTCCCCGGCACGCGGTGGAGCGCCCGCCGCGTCTTCGTGCACGTCATCGCAGAGATGACTCAGCACTCGGGTCACGCCGACATCATCCGCGAGTCGCTGGACGGGCAAAAGACGATGGGCTGAGTCCCGCGAGCACGCATCGGGCACAATGCCGCCCATGAGTGAACCGATCCGCGTCTACCTTCTCGACGACCACGACGTCGTGCGTGAAGGACTCCGCTTCCTGCTCGAGGCCCAGGGCGACATCGAGGTCGTCGGCGACTCGGCGTCCGCGGTTGAGGCCCAGGCTCGGATCCCCGCTCTGCGCCCGGACGTGGCGATCCTCGACGGGCGCCTGCCCGACGGCTCCGGCATCGAGGTGTGCCGTGCAGTGCGCGGCATCGACCCCGAGATCAAGGCGTTGATCCTGACCTCGTACGACGACGACGAGGCTCTGTTCGCCGCGATCATGGCGGGCGCCGCGGGATACGTCCTCAAGGAGATCCGCAGCAACGACCTGGTCAATGCCGTACGCCAGGTCGCGGCGGGCAACTCGCTCATCGATCCGTCGCTGACCACCAAGGTGCTCGAGCGGGTCCGCAACGGTGGCGCCGTCGCGCCTGAGCTCGCCGACCTGACCGATCAGGAGCGGCTCATCCTCGGCCACATCGCCGAGGGCATGACCAACCGCCAGATCGCCGAGCAGATGTTCCTGGCCGAGAAGACGGTGAAGAACTACGTGTCCTCGATCCTGTCCAAGCTCGGCCTGGAGCGGCGGACCCAGGCAGCGGTGCTCGCGTCCAAGCTGCTCGGCGGTCACTGACCTCCTCGGTCCGGCTGCCGACGTCGTCGCCCCGCCTTTCGTCATGTAACGCGGGGTTATCCGTACTGGTGCGCCGTCACAAGCATGCACAAGAAGCGCTGAGGGCGCGCTGGATGTGATGCTGGCCAGGGCGCGCGGCCGCCGCAGCGCCCCGGGATGTGTCACGAGATCGCGGCCCTCGCGTTTTGTCAGTGGTGGGGTGCAGCATCGAGTCATGATCGATCACATCGGAATCAACGTCGCTGACATGGAGCGCGCGAGCGCCTTCTACGACCGTGTGCTGGGAGCGCTCGGTCACCGCCGGCTCCTCGACCACGGGGTCGCCATCGGATACGGCACGGAGCAACCGGCGTTCTGGATCAGTACGTTCGAGGGCGTCGGTCCCAATCGGGAGAGTCACGTCGCCTTCGTCGCCCCAGATGCCCACTCCGTACGAGCCTGGTTCGACGAGGCCGTTGCCGCGGGTGCCGAGGTGCTGCATGAGCCGCGCCTGTGGCCGGAGTACCACCCGGGATACTTCGGCGCCTTCGTCCGTGACACCGAGGGCAACAACATCGAGGCGTGCTGTCACACCGGCGACGCTGGGAGCCAGGCCTGATTGACCCCGCACCCGCCGCGGGCCGGGGAGCTCAGGTTGCACAGGACGGGCATGGGGCGAAGACTCGTCGCGTGCCTCGCGAACACCGTGCTCTGCGGATGCCCGTGCTGGTGCCGCGGATGACGTTCGGGCAGCGCTGCCGCGAGGTCTCACGACGGTGGCGGCTGCTCGTACGCCTGGCCGCAGCGACGTCGTTGGCCTACTTCGTCTCGACGCATCTCCTCGGGCACGAGCAGGCATTCTTCGCCCCGGTCGCCGCCGTCATCGTGTTGCTGGCGGGCGTGGGGTTGCGGCAGCGGTTGCTGCTCGAGCTGGTGCTCGGCGTGGCGGTCGGGGTTCTCGTGGGCGAGATCCTGATCCTCGGCATCGGCCGGGGTGCGTGGCAGCTGGCTCTGATCGTGGTCCTCACCACGACCACGGCCGTGTTCGCCGGGCTGAAGGGAGTCTCCCTGACTCAGGCGGCCAACTCGGGGGTCCTGCTGGCGGCCGTGGTCCCGGCGGCGGGAGCCGACAATCCGGCCATGACTCGCTTCACCGACGCATTGATCGGTGGGGTGTGCGCGTTGGCGATGATCGCGCTCGTACCTCGCAACGTCACTCGGGACGTGGACCGGCAAGTGCGTCCCCTGCTGGATGACCTGGAGGCTGTTCTCAGCGCGGTGGCTCAGGCCGTACGCACGAGCGACGCGGTGGTGGCTCAGGACGCCCTGGCGCGGGCGCGGGGCCTCCAGGCGGAGGTGACCACGGCCCTCAACACTGCCGCGAGCGTGCAGGAGGTGGCCACGATGTCACCGTTGCGCTGGCGGCACCGCAGCGAAGTGGACCGGTACGCGTCCTTGCTCATCGACATCGACTACGCGATCCGCGACGCCCGCGTGTTGGCGCGGCGAGTGGCGACGATGGTGCGGTTGGGCGAGGACTGTGGGACCGCGATGGCTGATGCGATCGACGTGCTTGCGGTCGGCGTCCGGCTGTTCGAGGCCGACCTCGACCGCCCGGAGAACTACGCGCACGCGCAGGAGCAGTTGATCGATTCGGTCCGGGCTGCGGTGGCAGCGGCCACCGCCGACATGACGCTGAACCGCGCCGCCGTTGCGACGCAGATCCGTTCACTGGCCGCAGACGTCCTCCTTGCCAGCGGACTGGATCAGGGCGACCTGGACGTACGCCTCGACTTCTAAGTTCCGGCGCTCCCGCGTTCGCTGACGATGGGTGATAGTGACGGCATGGAGTTCGACTTCACCGGTCCGCTCGTCGAGTGGCGCGGGCCAGCCCCCTATTTCTTCGTACGCATCCCCGACGACGACAGCGACGACGTCAAGGAGGCCGCGCGCGGTCTGGAGTACTGGGGGCAGGTGGCCGTACGGGTGCGTATCGGCGAGGTGGAGTTCGACACGGCCCTGTTCCCGAAGGACGGGGGATACCTTCTCCCGTTGAAGGCGGCCGTACGGCGTGAGGTCGAACGCGCCACCGGAGTGCTGCTGAACGTCGGCGACCCGCTTGCAGTGGGGATGGACTTGCGGCGGGATCGCTGACGCGGTCGGCCTCCAGGCGCGTGCGTCATACGAAGCTGCCGTGTCCTGCCGTGCGTCATGCGAAGGCGTACGTATAGGTGCGGGTTTGTATGACGCGGGGCCGGGCGGTGCGGGTTTGTATGACGCGGGGCCGGGCGGCGCGGGTTCGTATGACGCGGCCTACGGCCCGATCGAGCGGCAGGGCCGGTTGCGCAGGGCGGCGACGTAGTCGACCGGTGCATCTGCGGCTTCGGCGGCGTCGGCCAGGACGCCGAGGTTGGAGGCTGAGGGGAGCCCGCCTTCGTACGCGTCCAACACGTACGCCCACGCCACGAGTTCGCCGGTCAGCGTGACCACGCGCACCCGCGTCTTGCGGTAGAGGCCGGTGTCCGCGGCCTCCCAGCCGTCGAGGAGGCGTTCGTCGGTGCCGGTGACGTCGTAGACGGCGACGAAGACCTGCTCGAGCGGGTCCTCCACGATGGTGGGCAGGGCGCCGTCCCACCCGTGGTCCTCACCGCCGAAGGTGAGGCGCCAGCCGGTCAGCCATCCGGTCCCCTGCAGCGGGGAGTGCGGGCAGCGCTCACTCATCCTTCCCGGATCGAGGTTGCTCCCGTACGCGGCGTACAACGTCACCGGACAAGGGTAGCGAGGTCGATGGAGAGTGTCCCCGGCCGGTTGCCGCACCGTGGGGGCGGGGAACTAGGCTGAGGTCCGTGAGCGAGACGCACTTTGACACCGTTGTCCTCGGCGCTGGCCCCGGTGGCTACGTCGCCGCCATCCGCGCCGCCCAGCTCGGCCAGAAGGTCGCGGTGGTTGAGGAGAAGTACTGGGGAGGTGTCTGCCTCAACGTCGGCTGCATCCCCTCCAAGGCGCTGCTCAAGAACGCGGAGCTGGCGCACACGCTGACCCACGAGAAGGCCAAGTTCGGCATCGAGGGCGACGCGACGATGAGCTACGGCCCGACGCACAAGCGCTCGCGCGACGTGTCCGCCGGCATCGTCAAGGGCGTCCACTTCCTCATGAAGAAGAACAAGATCACCGAGATCAACGGTTGGGGCACCCTCGTGAGCCCCACGTCGATGGACGTGGTCTCGGGTGATCAGAAGACCACCTACACCTTCGACAACCTCATCATCGCGACCGGCGCGACCGTGCGCCTCATCCCCGGTGTGGAGCTGAGCGAGCACGTCGTCACGTACGAGGAGCAGATCCTCGATGCCGACCTGCCGAAGTCGATCATCATCGGCGGCTCGGGTGCCATCGGCGTGGAGTTCGCGTACGTCATGAAGAACTTCGGCGTCGACGTCACGATCGTTGAGTTCGCCGACCGCATGGTCCCGGCCGAGGACGCGGACGTGTCCAAGGAGCTGGCCAAGCACTACAAGAAGCTGGGCGTGAAGGTCCTGACCTCCACCGCAGTCAAGAAGGTGGAGGACCACGGGGACGGCGTGTGGGTCACCGTTGCCCCCGCCGCCGCCGGCGGCGAGGAGGAGATCCTTGAGGCCGACAAGTTCCTGGCTGCCTTCGGTTTCGCTCCGCGCGTGAGTGGCTACGGCCTGGAGAACATCGGCGTCACCGTCTCCGAGCGGGGCGCCGTCGAGGTCGACGAGTTCTGCCGCACCAACGTCCCGAACGTGTACGCGATCGGCGACTGCACCGGCAAGATGATGCTCGCCCACGTCGCGGAGGCGATGGGCATCGTGGCCGCCGAGACCATCAGCGGTGCCGAGACCATGGCCGTCAACTACGACATGATCCCGCGCGCGACCTACTGCCAGCCCCAGATCGGCTCGTTCGGCTACTCCGAGGCTCAGGCCAAGGAGAAGGGTTACGACGTCAAGACCGCGACGTTCCCGTTCACCGCCAACGGCAAGGCCCAGGGCCTCGGCGAGGCGGTTGGTTTCGTCAAGGTGGTCGCGGACGCCGAGTTCAACGAGATCCTCGGCGCCCACATGATCGGCCCCGACGTGACCGAGCTGCTGCCCGTCCTGACGCTGGCCCAGCAGTGGGATCTCACGGCGGACGAGGTCTCGCGCAACGTCTTCGCCCACCCGACGCTGTCGGAGGCCGTCAAGGAAGCGGTGCACGGCATCACCGGCCACATGATCAACTTCTGATCACTCACCACACACAGGAGTGAGCCGATGAGCCAGCTCGATGTCTCAGGTCAGCACGTGGTCGTCATCGGTGGCGGCCCGGGTGGGTACGAGGCGGCCCTGGTCGCCGCCCAGCTCGGGGCCGACGTGACCGTCGTCGACACCGACGGTGTCGGCGGCTCGGCGGTCCTCACCGACTGCGTGCCGAGCAAGACGCTCATCGCGACCGCCGAGGTGATGACCGAGGCCAAGGGGGCGCGCGAGCTCGGCATCCGCCGCCCGACGGCTGAGGGCATCGAGATCCAGCCGCTGGCCGTCGACCTGCAGGTCGTCAACGAGCGCGTGATGCGTCTGGCGGCCGAGCAGTCCGCCGACATTGCGCGACGCCTGCTGCGCGACGGCGTACGCGTGGTCAACGGTCGCGGTCGTCTGGATGGCCCGGACGCGGTGGTCGTCGAGCTGGCTGGCGGAGGCAGCGAGGTGCTCCGGGCCGACGCAGTCCTGGTCGCGACCGGCGCCGCGCCGCGTACGCTGCCGAGCGCCCAGCCCGACGGCGAGCGCATCCTCACGTGGGAGCAGGTGTACGACCTCACCGAGGTGCCGGACAAGCTCATCGTCGTGGGGTCCGGTGTCACCGGCGCAGAGTTCGCGAGCGCCTATCTGGCGCTCGGGGTGGACGTGACCCTGGTGTCCTCGCGCGACCGGGTGCTGCCGGGCGAGGACGCCGATGCGTCCGCCGTGCTGGAGGAAGTGTCGGTCCGCCAGGGCATGCAGGTCCTGGGCCAGTCCCGGATGGAGTCCGTCACGCGCGACGGAGACACGGTCACGGTGACGTTGACCGACGGCCGTACGGTCACCGGGAGCCACTGCATCCTCGCGTTGGGGTCGATCCCCAACACCGCCGATCTCGGCCTCGAGAGCGCGGGGGTCATCACCGACGAGGGCGGCTTCATCAAGGTCGACCGCGTGTCTCGCACCAGTGCCCGCGGCGTGTACGCGGCCGGCGACTGCACCGGAGTCCTCATGCTCGCCTCGGTGGCGGCCATGCAGGGACGCATCGCCATGTGGCACTTCCTGGGCGACGCGGTGGCCCCGCTCGACCTCAAGAAGGTGTCCTCCAACGTCTTCACCGCCCCGGAGATCGCGACCGTCGGCTGGTCGCAGAAGTCCGTGGATGCCGGCGAGATCGAGGCCGAGGTCGTGATGCTGCCGCTGGCGGGCAACCCGCGGGCCAAGATGCAGGGTGTCACGGACGGTTTCGTCAAGCTCTTCTGCCGTCCCGGGACCGGCATCGTGGTCGGGGGAGTGGTGGTGGGGCCTCGAGCCTCCGAGTTGATCCACCCGGTGTCGCTGGCCGTCGCCGAGTCGCTCACGGCCGACCAGTTGGCCCAGGCGTTCACCGTCTACCCGTCGATGAGTGGGTCGATCGCCGAGGCCGCGCGGCGGCTGCACCGCGTCTGAGGCACCCCCGGGCGCAGCCCGGCCGTGAGCGCGGGGCTGGGCGGGCGGGCCCGGGGCGCGCGGCACCTCGGTGTGGTGCCCCTTCAGGGGCCCGCTACTTGTTCTTCCAGTTGCCCTGGTCGTCCATCTCGCCCGAGTAGTAGGCGATCCCGGGCCATTCGTTGTTGGCGTTCAGGCCCTCGAGGCCGGAGTTGAGCTCGCGCCACATGCTGGTCTTGACCGTGGCGTTGTCGGCCCAGTACGTCTCCAGCTTCACCGCCAGCTTGCCCGCCGCGAGGACCGCGTCGAGGATGATCTTCAGCGCCGGGCCCAGGTCGAGGGTGACCCACTGACCCGCGTCGGTGCCGTCCTTGATGGCCGAGACCACCTTGCCGGCGTACTCGAGGATGGCGTTGACGATGTCGGTCCAGATGCTGTTGATCTGCAGGGCCCCCTGGGCGCACGCGGTGGCCGCCTTGACCAGGCCCGAGTCCACGCCGCCGACCGCCGCCAATTGCTCGTCGATCATCGAGCTGTATGCAGTGAAGGCAGAGCCCTCCCAGTCGCCGGCCACGCTCGTCTTGAGGCGCCGCATCACTATCTTCTCGTCGCGGAGGGCGCCTGCAGCGTCGATGTAGGCCTGGTTCATCTGCATCAGCGTGAAGGGGTCGCCGGTCACCGTGCGGACCGCCTTCCAGATCTCCTTGACGCCGTCCTGGAACGCCACGACCAGCTCTTGCATCTTCTCTTCGCACTTCGACTTGGCGTACTCGTAGGCAGCCTTCGGCCCGGGACTGAGCCAGCCCCAGTTGCTGTCCATGATGCATTTCTCCCACTGGTCCGAGACCCACTGGAGACCCTCGTCGATCCGCGCAGCGAACTCGTCGACCTGCTTCTGGACGTCCGACACGAAGTCGGGGTGGTGGGCGTAGTCGGTCATTTCGGTGTCCCGTCGGGGTTGTGGAAGGTGTCGGCCACGGTCGTGTCCGTGGCCCCGAAGTCCTTGGCGGTGTCGATCAACGCCTGAGCGATGTCGGTCATGGTCTGGTTGCCCTTGTGCAGCGCAGCGACCATGTCGGTGATGAACTCGTCGTGCGCGGCATCGATGCCCGCGAGGACGGCAAGGCCGCCGAAGGCGAACCCACCGTCCTCGCCCACCGTCACCAGGCCCTTCGCCCGGCTCACCTCGGCGCCGACGCCATTCCAGCCGCCGGCGGCCTTGAGCAGTGTCTCCCGGTCTTCCTTGATGCCCATCTCACTCACTCTCCAGGTCGTACCGTGCTGCCTGCACGATGGCGTCTTCCAGGTGCCCGGGCATGGTGCCCACCAGCCATTCCTCGTCGGCGCGTACGGTGAGGAGCCCGCCCGCCCTGTCCCGCTCGATGACCAGGTAGCCGTTGTCCGAGACCCCTCGGACGTGACCCGCAGGAGCCCGTACGCCCTCGCCGGGGAAGTCGCCCGCAAGGAACGCCGCGTAGGACACGTCGCCGATGCGCGGCACTTTCAGGCGGGGTGGCTCCGCAGGATCGGGAAGACGGCCGAGCAGGTCGTTGGCGCCCAGGCTCCGAGTGATCCGCTCGGCGTCAGCGCTTTGGAAGGCGCCGAGCAGCGCGCTGCTCAGGGAGGGGGCCGTCCTCAGGCGAGACAGGTCGAGCACGCGCGCCGAGAGGATCTGGCGGGTGGCGTCGATGGTCACCTCGACACGCCCGTCGCGGTCGGTGGCTGAGACGGGGGCAACGTCTGCCACCGTGCCGTTCGGTTCGAGCTCTTGGAGCCGGTCCAGCAGGGCCGCCGAGTCCGGGGCGATATGAGTCATACGCTTCTGTTTCCCCGCCCGGGCCGGATGTAAACGGTGGTGTCCCTGTGGCACAGTGACCGCCATGCGTGGCGCGATTCTCGGTCTTGGAGTGGTGGCGTGTCTGGCACTCGTGGGTTGCTCGGACGACGAGCCGGTCGGTGTGACGTCCAGGGTGTTCGCCGAGGACGCATGCAGTCTGGTGGGTGGGGACGTGGTGGCCTCGGCGGGGCTGGTGGAGGTGAGCTCCTCTGTCGCCAACGAGCGCCTGACATCCGGCGCCGAGTGCGAGATGACCGCCTCGGACGGCTCTGCGGTAACGGTGCGCTGGGAGGCGTACGGCGGGGGGAGCGAGGCGTCCGCCCAGGGCGCCGCTGACGAGGCCCAGGTCGCAGCCTGCGGCAACGTGAGCTCGTACGGTGAGGGCTACGCGGCCGTCGGCGACGGGTGCAGCACGACAGGGCGGGAGGCTGGCCAAGAGACGAGCATCGTGGTGGAGGGCCTGTCTGAGGGATACGGGTTCGTCCGGGTGCAGGTGACGGCGCCCGAGGGCCAGGCCGGGGGGACCGCTGCGGTCGCTGAGGAGATCGCGGCTTCGGCGAGGTGATCGCCCTCGGCGGAACTACGCCGAGGTAGTTCTGTTGTTGCGTTTGAATAGCGTCCGTTCGCGTGCTGTGATCATCCTTCCCCTTCCACACCAGACTCGGGAGAACAATGCTGCACGCCCTCGCACTCCGTTCCGCTGCGGTCCTCGCGACCGTCGGCGCCCTCGCGCTCGGCAGTCTGCCCGCGCAGGCCGCGTCTGAGCGCGCGGTCGAGGTGTACCCGGTCGCCGGCGCGAGCAGCATCACCGTGACGGGCAACGGCTACGGGCACGGCAACGGGATGAGCCAGTGGGGCGCCAAGGGCGCCGCAGCCCAGGGCCTGTCCTGGCAGCAGATCATCGCCTTCTACTACCCCGGCACCACCTTGGGCCAGACAGCGGGCAAGGTCCGCGTGCTGCTCACCGCGGACACGACCAACGACGTCCGCATCCGCGCCCAGGACGGCGTACGGGTGCGCAGCCTCAAGAAGAAGCGCACCTGGCGTCTGCCCGACAACGGGGCAGTGCAGTGGCGACTGATCGGGGACCGCGCGGCCACGAGGGTGCAGTTCCGCAAGCGTGCCGGGTGGCGCAACTGGAAGCGTTTCCCGGGCGACGCCGAGTTCCGCTCCTCGACGGGGCCGATGACCCTCATCACGCCGGCGGGTCGGACTGACTACCGCGGCGCGCTGCGTTCGGCGTCACCCACGCCCGGCAAGAACGCCCGCGACACCGTCAACGTGCTCAGCATGGAGCAGTACCTGCGCGGCGTCGTTCCCCGCGAGATCCCGGCCCTGTGGGAGTCCGCCGCGGTGAGCTCGCAGTCGGTGGCCGCCCGGACGTACGCCGCTTTTGAGCGTGCGGACAACGCCTCGCGCTACTACGACCTGTGTGACTCCGAGTCGTGCCAGGTCTACGGTGGCGTGGCGGACGAGCACTCCGCCGCCAACGCTGCGATCGCGGCGACGAAGGGCAGCATCGTGCTCTGGGAGGGTACTCCCGCCTTCACGCAGTTCTCTGCGTCGAACGGTGGCTACGCCTCCGCTGGCTCCCAGCCCTACCTCGTCGCCCAACCAGACCCGTACGACACCGCCTACCGGGCGTGGAGTGTCCCCGTCTCCGACACGGCACTGGAAGCGCAGTGGCCCGCGGTCGGCGACCTGACCTCCATCGAGGTCACGGGCCGCGACGGCAACGGCGAGTGGGGCGGCCGGGTCACCTCGATGGCGCTCGTCGGCACCGCGGGGCGGGTCGAGATCACGGGCGACGACTTCCGCTTCGCGTTCGGGCTGCGCTCGGACTGGTTCACCCTGGCAGTGCAGCCGGTGAGCCGACGTGTCCCCGTCGAGCTTCCCTGACGTTCGGCCGGTGCCCCGGTGCCCCGGTGCCCCGGTGCCGGTGCCCAAATTGGGGACACTTGGAGGTGGTCACGGGCCTTCCGGATGCCCTCCAACTGTCCCCAATGTGGGGCGCGGCACGAGCCCGCCCACTGCGTACGCGGGTCAGCGACGCCCGGTGAGTGCAAGGCCGGCTGCACGGCCAGAGAAGATGCAGCCTCCCAGGAACGTCCCCTCGAGCGCGTTGTAGCCGTGGACGCCGCCCCCTCCGAAGCCCGCGACCTCGCCGGCGGCGTACAGGCCCGGAATCGGGCTGCCGTCGGCGGCGATGCACTGGCTGTCCAGGTTGGTCTCGAGCCCGCCCAGCGTCTTGCGGGACAGGATGTTGAGCCGCACCGCGATGAGCGGGCCGTGCTCGGGGTCGAGGATCCGGTGCGGCTTGGCGACCCGGATCAGCTTGTCGGTGCGTGAGCGACGGGCGTTGGCCATCACCATGAGCTGGACGTCCTTGCCGAACGCGTTGTCCAGCTCTCGGTCACGGGCGGTGATCTGCGACCCGATGACGTCGACGTCGAGGGCGGGGCCGCGAGAGATCTTGTTCATCCCGGCCACCAGGTGGGCGAGGTTGTCGGCGACCACGAAGTCGACGCCGTTCTGCTTGAACGCCTCCACCGGTCCCGGTGCGCCCTTGGCCAGACGCGACTGGAGCATGAACTTGATGTCGCGGCCCGTGAGATCAGGGTTCTGCTCGGAGCCGGAGAGCGCGAACTCCTTCTCGATGATCGACTGGGTCAGCACGAACCAGGAGTAGTCGTAGCCGGTGGCGAGGATCTGCTTCATGGCCCCGATCGAGTCGGCGCCGGGCACGCCCGAGGCCCCTTCCAGGCGCTTGCCGTTGGCGTCGAACCACATCGATGACGGGCCGGGCAGGATGCGGATCGCGTGGTCGGGCCACACGGAGTCCCAGTTGTGGATGCCCTCGGTGTACGCCCACATGCGGTCGCGGTTGACGATCGTGGCGCCGCTGGCCTCGGTGATGGCGAGCATCCGGCCGTCGACGTGCGCGGGCACGCCGGAGATCATGTGCTGGGGCGCGGGGCCGACGCGTTCGGTGGGCCAGTTGGCGCGCATCAGGTCGTGGTTGTGGCCGATGCCGCCGGAGGTGACAACCACGGCCGCGGCACGGTGGCTGAACTCGCCCACGGCGTCGCGGACCGACTTCACGCCGCGCTCGGAGTCATCGTCCGCGAGGACGGTGCCGCGCACCCCGACGACGGCGCCGTCCTCTGCGAGGAGCTCGTCGACCTGGTGGCGGAACGCGAACCGTACGAGCCCTGCTTCCTCGGCAGCCAGGACGGGCTCGGCGAAGATCCGTACGACGTCCGGGCCCGTGCCCCAGGTCAGGTGGAAGCGGGGCACGGAGTTGCCGTGGCCGCTGGCTCGGCCGTCGCCACGCTCGGCCCACCCGACGAACGGCAGTGACTTGAGGCCGAGGTCGTGCAGGTAGTCGCGCTTGGTGGTGTGGGCGAACTTCACGTACGCCTCCGCCCACTGGCGCGGCCAGTGGTCTTCGCCGCGGCCGGGCCCGTCGGTGCCGTCGCCGAGGCGGTCGAACTGGGCGCTGCCGAGCCAGTCCTGACGCGCGAGCTCGTAGGAGTCCTTGATCCCCATGCGGCGCTGCTCGGGGGAGTCGACGAACAGCAGGCCGCCCAGGGACCACCACGCCTGACCGCCGAGGTTGTTGCGGTTCTCCTGGTCCACGACGAGGACGCGCTTGCCGCCCTTGGCGAGTTCGTGGGTCGCGACGAGGCCGGCGAGACCGGCGCCGACGACGATCACGTCGGGGGTGAAGGTGTCGGCGGTCGGGGACTGCGTGCTCACGAGTTCTCCTGGGGGTAGTGGTCGACGATCATCTCCGCGAGCAGGCGCAACGCCCGCTCGACGGTGCGCCCGGCGGGCGCTCGGGGGTCGGGGTCGAGGGCCGAGAAGGCGAGGCCGTCGAAGAAGTTGACGACCAGGCTCAGCACCGCGGCCTGGTCCTCGGCGGGGATCCGGGTGCCCCACAGCGTCGTGGCTGCCACGAGCATCCGTGCCTGGAACTCCTGTCGGGCCGGGAGCAACGCCGTACGCAGGTCCGCGTCGGCACGCGCGGCGACGAGGAGTTCGCGCCAGGTCTGGTTGGCAGGGGACAGCACGACCGTACGCAGGTGCTCCAGCACCTGGGCGACCTCGTCGACGGTGCCGACGGGTGCGCTGCCGAGCGCGGTGAAGGCGGCGACGTTGTGCTCGGCGACGTGCTGGGCCGTGGCGACGAGCAGGTCCTGCCGCGTGGGGAAATGGCGGAACAGAGCACCCTGACTCACGCCCGCCCGCGCGCAGACAGCGGCGGTGGAGGTGGCGGCGTACCCCCGCTCAGTGAGGCAGGAGACGGTGGCTTCGATGAGCCCGGCGATGGTGGAGTCTCGTCGCTGCGCCTGCGTGCGGCGGGGCGGCGTACGAGATTCGGGCACGCCGGGAACCTAGCATAGAGAGTGAGTGCTCGCTATCTATGTGGGGGCGTTGATGGGACTGGGCGGGGGAAACTGTCTCGTTGTGGCCTTTGCAACCCCCGCTACGTGAGGGTTTCCCCGCTCGAGCGGGGATCCTCCGCTCGGCGCGCGTACGAAATGAGCAAGGGCCGCCTCCCGTGAGGGAGACGGCCCTTGAGGGACTGGTACGTCAGTCCTTCAGCTCGCAGATGACCTCGCCGTTGCCGACGGTGGCGCCCACCTCGGCCGACAGGCCGGTGACGGTGCCGGCCTTGTGTGCCTTGAGGGGCTGCTCCATCTTCATGGCCTCCATGACCACGATGACGTCGCCCTCGGCGACCTCCTGGCCCTCGGTGACGGCGACCTTGACGATCGTTCCCTGCATCGGGGAGGTGACCGAGTCGCCCGAGGCTGCAGCGCCGGCCTTCTTGGCGGCACGCTTCGGCTTCTTGGCGCCGCCGCCCGCAGCGCCGCCGCCGAGGCCACCCAGGCCCGCGGGGAGGACGACCTCGAGGCGGCGACCGCCGACCTCGACGGTCACCGTCTGGCGCTCGCCTGCCTCCTCGGCGTCGACCGAGTCGCCGGCGTACGGCGGGATGTTGTTGACGAAGTCGGTCTCGATCCACGTCGTGTAGACGTCGAAGGAGCCCTCGCCGCTCGGGTTGGAGGAGGCGACGTACGCGGGGTCGTTCAGCACGACCTCGGCGAAGCTCAGCGCGGTCGGCATGCCGCCGATCTCGAACTCCGCGATCGCGCGGCGGGAGCGCTCGATGGCCTGGGTGCGGTCGGCGCCCGTGACGATCAGCTTGGCGACCAAGGAGTCGAACGAGCCGGGGATCGTCTCGCCCTTGACGTAGCCGGAGTCCAGGCGGATGCCGGGGCCGCTCGGCGGGGCCCACTCGGTAAGGGTGCCCGGCGCGGGCATGAAGTTGTTGCCCGGGTCCTCGGCGTTGACGCGGAACTCGATGGAGTGGCCCTTGACCTCGGGGTCGCCGTAGCCGAGTTCCTCGCCCGCGGCGATGCGGAACATCTCGCGCACGAGGTCGATGCCGGTGACCTCCTCGGAGACGCAGTGCTCGACCTGGAGGCGAGTGTTGACCTCGAGGAAGGAGATGGTGCCGTCGGCCGCGACGAGGAACTCGCAGGTTCCGGCGCCGACGTAGCCGGCCTCCTTGAGGATCGCCTTGGAGGACTCGTACAGACGCGCGTTCTGCTCGTCGGTGAGGAACGGCGCGGGCGCCTCCTCGACCAGCTTCTGGTGGCGGCGCTGCAGCGAGCAGTCGCGGGTGGAGACGACCACGACGTTGCCGTGGGAGTCTGCGAGGCACTGGGTCTCGACGTGGCGCGGGCGGTCGAGGAACTTCTCGACCAGGCACTCGCCGCGACCGAACGCGGTGACGGCCTCACGGACGGCGGACTCGTAGAGGTCGGGGATCTCCTCCAGCGTGCGGGCGACCTTGAGGCCGCGGCCGCCGCCGCCGTAGACGGCCTTGATGGCGATCGGCAGGCCGAACTCCTGAGCCAGGGCGACGACCTCGTCGGCGTCCTTGACCGGGTCCTTCGTGCCGGGGGCCAGCGGAGCCTTGGCCCGCTCGGCGATGTGCTTGGCCTTGGCCTTGTCGCCGAGCGCGTCGATGGCCTCGGGGGAGGGGCCGATCCAGATCAGCCCGGCGTCGATGACGGCCTGGGCGAACTGGGCGTTCTCGGCGAGGAAGCCGTAACCCGGGTGGACGGAGTCCGCGCCGGAGTCCTGGGCGACCTTGATGATCTTGGCGATGTCCAGGTACGAGTCGGCCGGGGTGGCGCCACCCAGCGCGTACGCCTCGTCGGCCAGACGCACGAACAGGGCGTCACGGTCCGGGTCGGCGTAGACCGCGACCGAGGCGATGCCCGCGTCCTTCGCGGCGCGGATGACTCGGACAGCGATCTCGCCGCGGTTGGCGATGAGGACCTTCTGCAAGCTCACTCGGATACTCCTGGTTGCCTGGTGGCCACGGGCGTGCGTGGTGGAGGGGTCGAACGGACCGAGATTACCCTTTGCGTCACTGGCTTCCGGCGCCTGGTCCTTTCCTCGGACACACGAGTCGGCATTGCCTGGTTCTCCAAGTCGGCCCTCTGCTCGGGGCTGCGAGTGATCAGGGTCGCTAGCCTGCGTTGCACAGGTCGGAACGCTCCGCCCACCACAGCGCCGACGGCCAGCGACGCGGTCAGCGCGATCAAAGGATGCCCGGACTCCTCGAGAGGCGGGTACACCTGCCAGTGGATGAGGTAGATGAACAGCGAAGCACTGGCCAGTTCCCCGGTCGTCCGTGCCACTGCTGAGGCGACAATCCGGGGGATCGGGACTTGCGGCAGCCAGAGCAGGGCACACACGCCTACCAGAATGAAGCCCTCGCGGCCGAGATCGGCGAAGAAACCCACGATGCTACCGGTCGCGAGGACGGTGACGACCCAGCGTTGCGATGGTGACTCCGCTCGCGCTGCCAGCCAGCCGAGCGCAAAGAAGAAGGCCACCACGCCGACCGTGTAGCGCTCCGTCGGGCCAGCCTGTTGGCCGGTCCAGGTCAGGCGCACAGCCACCGCGGCGAGCGCCAGGGCAAGTGCAAACGCGTACGGGCGCCGTCGCTCCAGGCGGTGGACTGCGGGGATCGCCATGAGAGCAACCGCGCTGACGGTGGTCCATGTGAGCGCCTCCAGGAACCACAGTTGCCACTGGTCGTTCCACTGATCACTGCCGAAAAGACCGTTGAGCAGGAAGACGGTGGGGGCGTCGTATTGCCCTGTGACCATGGCCAGGGCTCCGATGAGAAGCACACTCGGGACGACGAGCTGAAGCAAACTCGACACGCCGTGGCGCACTCGCTGCCCTCTCGTGCTCGACCCGAGTTGGAATCGTGCGAAGTTGAACCCCGCGAGAACGAGCAGGAGATGGGCGCCGCCCTCCCATGAGACGAGGTCCACGTGGCTGGCGACGACGGCCACGATCGCGAGCGCCCGGATCGCCACCGTAGTGTCGAGGCGCGTCTTGAGCGATCCCGGCGAGTCAAGGGCGGCCGCGGGGTGAGCCAGTTCGACCAACGGGCGGGTGTGCCACTGGGGTGGCAGTGGGCCGAGGCGTGCCTCGAGCACGGCCGCAGTCTCCACGAATGAGAGCGAATCCCCGCCCAAGGACACGAACGTGTCATTGGCGCGCACGTCGAGGCGACCCAGGAGCCGGCCGACTGTGGCAAGGACCCACGCTGCGTGGTCCGCGTCCTCCACGGGGGCGAGATCTTCCGCGTTGAGCTCGGCGGCTTCCTCCAACTCCGCGAGGCGTTGCAGGGCGGCGCGGTCAATCTTGCCGTTGGGCGTGCGAGGCACTTGCACCACGTGTGTTCGGACCGCCGTGACCGGGATGCCGCAGAGATCGGCCACATTCGATCTCAGTGCGGCGGAGTGTCGCCCGTGCGTGCTGAAGGTGTGGATCGCGGCACTGGTCGCGACGAGCTCGGCCGGCGACCCGGTGTCCGCGAGCAAGTCTTCTAGGCGCCCCAGGTCGAGTCGCAGACCGAACAGTTTCGTGAACCGGTCGCGCCGTCCGACCACCGCGAAGAGACCGCCGTGCTCTCGGCCCAGATCGCCGGTGCGCAGTTCCATCAACTCAGGCCCGCCCGCCAAGTCTGACGGCGAGTGCGCGTACCCCATCATCACGTTGGGGCCGGTGTAGACGAGCTCGCCGACTCCCGGTTCCAAGGATTCCGGGACAGGGTCGATGCGCAAAGCGCCGCCCGGCACCGCCACACCGATGGAGCCAGGATGCTGCTCGGCCAGGTCTGGAGGCAGCCAGGCCATGCGTGCGGTGGCTTCGGTCTGGCCGTACATGACCACCAGCTCCCAGCCGTCGGCCCGTCCCTCGGCTGCCCAGTGACGCACGCGGTCGGGGGCGAGCCTCCCGCCGGCGACGGTCACCTGACGCAGAGTGGGGGTTGCGCGCTGGTCGAATCCGGCTCGATCGAGGAGGTCGAAGGTGTGCGGCACAGCTGCGAACGAGGTGGCGCCGCTCACCTCAAAGAAGTCCCAGAAGCACTCGTCGACGACAGAGAGGTCGCACAGGGCGAGGGAGCCCCCCGCGGCCAGGTGGCTGTGGACAACGGACAACCCGTAGCAGTAGTGCAACGGGAGGCTGGTGATGGCTCTGCTGTGCGGCCCGAGTTCGAGGTACTGCGCGATTGATCGCGCGTTGCTGGCGACGTTGGCGCGAGAAAGCCGGACAAGCTTGGGTGAGCCGGTCGTCCCGGAGGTGCTCAGGAGTAGCGCGAGGTCGGGGTGAAGGTCGTGCACGGAACGCTCGCGTCGGATGACATCGCCATCAGCTGTGCACACGATGTCGGGGTCGTACGCCGCCACCATCGCGTCTCGCTGATCGGGCCGGTCCTCGGGGACCAGCAGGGAGACGTGCCCGTGCTCCAGCGCGGCCAAGTGGGCGACGAGGGCGTCGAGTCGGTTGCCGCCCTCGATCAGAACCACGCGTCGCCCAGCCCCCCACGTCTGGGCGCGGTCGCCGACTGCGGTAGCGAGGTCGTGGTGAGTGAGGCCCGTGCCGTCGGGAAGCGTCACTGCGCTCAGGGAGGCATGCCGGGATGGGGCCAGCAAGAGCGGGGAGTGTGTCGTGACCACGAGGCGATAGTAAATGAGGAAAGGCTTGCCTAAGAACTGGCCGTGAGTCCGAACGTCGTCACTGCTGAGACGACGAGCGCTCCCACGGCCTCGCCGACCGCAGGGAGCGGGGCGCTTCCTGACACTCGGGCCAGGACCTGTGTGCCGTCATCTGTGCGGACCCGGACGGTGGCGTCGTGGCCGAAGTAGCTGACCTCCTGGACCGTGACGGCAGTGCCCTCGTCGCCCAGATGGACCTGCTCCGGCCTCACCACGACCTCGACCTCGCCCTCGCGATAGGACACGGTGGTGAGGATCCCCAGGGCTGTGCTGACCTTCGAGCCCGTAGCCGTGCCGGGCAGGATGGTCGCTCCGCCGACGAAGCGAGCGGTTTCGCTGTCGCGGGGGTGGGCGTACGTTTCTTGCGGGGTGTCAGCCTGGACGACTCGGCCGGCACGCATGACGACGACCCGGTCGGCCAAAGAGAGCGCTTCGCCCTGGTCATGGGTGACGAGCACAGCCGTGGCGCCCGCGGCGCGCAGGGCTCGAGCCACTGCCCTTCCGGTGCTGTCGCGCAGGGCGGTATCGAGCGCCGAAAAGGGCTCATCGAGCAGCACCACCGACGGACGAGGAGCTATTGCGCGGGCCAGCGAGACCCGCTGTTGTTGACCACCCGAGAGCTCGTGGGGGTGGCGGGTGGCGTAGCCGGAGGGCAACTCGACCAGGTCGAGGAGCTCGCTGATGCGAGCGGTCGTCCGCTCCGATCGGGGCAGTCCGAATCCGATATTGGCCGCAACGTCGAGATGTGGAAAGAGCGCACCTTCTTGCGGCAGGTAGCCGACGCGGCGTTTCTGGGGGCTCACCCAGATCTCCGGGCCGGCAACGGTTCGTGTTCCGAAGGAGATCTCGCCGGTGTCGGGCGTGGCGAATCCCGCAATGAGGCGCAGGAGTGTCGTCTTGCCGCAGCCAGAAGGGCCAAGGACCGCAGTCAGCGAGCCGGCCGCGACCTCCACGGAGACCCTGTCGAGAGCCGCCACGTCGCCGAATCGTTTGGTCACGCCTCGCACGTGCAGGGTACTCATGGCTCCGCCTTCTCGCGTTTCACCAGCAACAGGGTGGCTGGCACGGACACCGCGACCAGCAGCAACGCGTACGGGGCCGCGGCGCCGTAGCGCAGGTCTGAGGACGCCGACCAGAATTCGGTGGCGAGGGTGTGCGTGCCGATCGGGGAGAGCATC
Organism: Actinomycetes bacterium; assembly: GCA_023460975.1. Classification (GTDB taxonomy): domain Bacteria; phylum Actinomycetota; class Actinomycetes; order Propionibacteriales; family Nocardioidaceae; genus Nocardioides. The sequence goes on along the minus strand of JAEWOG010000011.1, from coordinate 21,807 downwards.
AGGGTCGCGGTGAGTTCCGTGGCGATGGCCAGGAACACCAGCGCTGCACCGGCTCCGAGGTGCGGGGCGATGACCGGCAAGGTCACGCGCCGCAAGGTCGCCAGCGGGCTGAGGCCAAGGGCATGAGACACCTCGTCGAGTCGCGGTGGGGCCTGCTCGATCCCGGCGCGCACAGAGACCACGGCGCGCGGCATGAACAGGATGACGTAGGCGGCGACGAGAAGCAGGGTCGTTTGATACGTCGCCGGAACGACGCTGAGCGACACCGTGACCAGTGCCAGCCCGACCACGATGCCCGGCAGCGCGTTGGCGATGTACGTGCTCCGCTCGACGACGGTGGCGAATCGCCCTCGGACTCGTACTGCCAGCCAGGCGACCGGCAAGGCAAGGGTTGTGGTCGCCAATGCCCCGATCAGGGCCAGTCCCAGGGTCGAGCCAGTGGCGGCGGCCAGATCGGCCAGGGGAAAGTGCGTCGATGCGCCTACGCGCAGCCAATGTGCGAGCGCGTACACCGGCACACCCAGAGCCAGCCCGAGGATGCCGCCCACCAAGAATGCTGTGGGCCAGCGCGCCGAACGCAGCCTGAGTGGGGTGACCTTGCGTGCGGTTCCGGTGCCGACTCTGGCGAAGCGTCGTCGGCCCCGCAGGCGCAGGTCAGCCAGTAGGAGGAGCATGCACAGCAAGACCAGGACACCGGCCATCATGGTGGCCGCTGAGCCGTTGTAGGTGGAGCCGTACTGGTCGTAGATCGCGGTCGTGAAGGTGGGAAAGCGGAGCAGTTGCAAGGCGCCGAACTCGGCGAGCAGGTGGAGCCCCACCAGCAGCACCCCACCCAGCAGCGCAGGGCGCAACTGCGGCCCCAGCACGCTGAACAACGTGCGCGCCCGGGAGTGTCCCAGCGCCCACGCCGTTTCCTCGAGTGCCGGATCCATGCCGCGCAGCGCGGCGACTGCGGGCAGGTAGACGAGGGGGAAGTACGACAGCGTGATGACGAGCCACGCCCCCGAGAAGCCGATGGCCCACGGTGCCAACGAGACCCAGGCATAGGAATGCACGAACGCCGGCACGGCCAGCGGAGCGACCAGCAGGCCGTGGAACAGCTGGCGTCCAGGGAGGTCCGTTCGTTCGACCAAGAAGGCAAGGCCGACTCCCAAAGTGGCGGTGCTCGCCATCGTGGCCAGAGTCAGGGACACGGTGTTCGTCAGGAGTTCGCCGATGCGTGGGCGGACCAGAAGTTGCCACGCCTCGTGTGGGCCGACTGAGATCGACCAAGCCGCCACGTACCCAAGCGGGATCAGGGTCAAGAGGGCGACGGCCAGGCCTGTGGCATGCGCGAACCCGATCCGTCGGGAGGCGCTCAGAGGAGGCCAGCTTCGGTCATCAGTTCGGTGACCTTGGGGCCGTTGAGGGTCGACACGTCGACCGCGGGGGGCTCCAGTTCATCGAACGGCTTGACCTCGGAGGGCAGCGTGGCGGCCGGGTTGAGCGGGTATTCCAGGGCGTAGGACTCTGCCATTGCCTGCTGCCCCTTCTCCCCGGTGAGGAACTCGATGAAGCGCTGGGCATTGTCAGACTTCTCGCTGGAGGCCAGCACGCCGGCGCCCGAGACACTGAGGAAGGCGCCGGGGTCTCGATCGGCGAAGAAGTAGAGGGCGGATGAGTCGGAATTGTCTCCGGCCTCGGCCTGATCGCGGAACCAGTAGTAGTGGTACGCGATACCCGCCTCCACTTCGCCTGAGTTGACGGATTGGAGCACCACGAGGTTGTTCTGCAGTTCCACGCCGTTGGCCTTGAGCCCGGCCAGCCACTCGCGGGTGGATTCCTCGCCCTCCAGTTCCAGGACAGCGCTCACGATTGCCTGGAAGTCGGCGCCGGTCGGGGAGAAGGAGATGCGGCCCTCCCATTCAGGCTTAGCGAAGTCGAGGATCGACGCGGGCATGTCCCGCTCGGTGGCCTGTTCGGTGTTGTACATCACGACAGTCGACCGGGCGATGAAGCCTGTCCAGTTGCCTGAGCTGGGGACGTACTGGTCGGGGATCGGCTCGGTGGCCTTGTCGGAGACGGGCGTGAAGAGTCCCGCGTTGTCGACGATGCTCATCGCCGGCGAGTTCTCTGTGAGGAACACGTCTGCGGGCGAGTCCTTGCCTTCGGCGACGATTTGGTTGGCCAGTTCGAGGTCCTTGCCGTGGCGCAGTTCGACATCGAGGCCGGTCTCGGCCTCGAAGAGCGGAACGATCTCGTCCATCAACTGCTCGTGTTGAGCGTTGTAGACCACAAGGTCCGGCTCGTTGCTGCACGCGGACAGGAATGAGGCGGTCAGTGCGACGCATGCCAGCGTCAGCGGAAGTCGGGCACGCATGGGGTCCTCCAAGATAGGTAAGGCTCGCCTAGGTAAACCGTAGGGCCTGCGGCCGCGGCTTGATCACTCGGGGGACTGGATTCCGTTGGACCCGGGAGGTTAACAAGCGCTAACCTCCCGGGTTAGTCTGCGGTCATGTCGTTTGAACTCAGCGCCGAGCACGAGCAGTTCCGTCAGGTCGTCCGCGAGTTCGCGGCTGCGGAGATCGAGCCGTACGCGGCCCAGTGGGACCGCGACCACCACTTCCCCAGCGACCTCGTCACCACGATGGGCGACCTCGGTCTCACCGGCCTCACCGCGCCCGAGGAGTACGGCGGCGCGGGGCTGGCCGGCGAGGACGGCGGCTTCACCTCGCTGTGTCTGGCCATCGAGGAGATCGGCCGGGTCGACCAGGCGATGGGGATCACCCTGGAGGCCGCCGTCGGCCTGGGGATCAACCCGATCCTCACCTTCGGGACAGCCGAGCAGAAGCAGACGTGGCTCCCCGACCTCGTGGCCGGTCGGAGGCTGGCGGGCTTCGGCCTCACCGAGCCCGGAGCCGGGTCCGACGCCGGGGCGACCCGTACGAAGGCGGTCCTCGACGGCGGTGAGTGGGTCATCGACGGCGCCAAGCAGTTCATCACCAACTCGGGCTCCTCGATCACCTCGGTGGTCACTGTCACCGCTCGCACGGGGGAGCGGCCCGACGGACGCCCCGAGATCTCGGCGATCATCGTGCCCAGCGGCACCCCTGGCTTCACCGCCGAGAAGAGCTACGACAAGCTCGGGTGGCACTCCTCCGACACCCACCCGCTGGCCTTCGAGAGCTGCCGCGTCCCCGAGGCGAACCTGCTGGGCGAGCGGGGCCGGGGCTACGCCCAGTTCCTCGCCACGTTGGACGATGGTCGCGTCGCCATCGCAGCGCTCGCGGTGGGGTGCCTCCAAGCGTGCCTCGACCACAGCCTCGCCTACGCCGGGGAGCGCCAGACCTTCGGCGGCCCCATTGGGCGCAAGCAGGGTGTGGCGTTCCAGGTCGCCGACCTCCAGGTCATGCTCGATGCCTCTCGCATGCTGACGTACAAGGCCGCCGCGATGAAGGACGCGATGGATGCGGGTCGCCCGGTCTCCGTGGCCGCCTTCAAGCAGGCCGCCTCTGTCGCCAAGTTGTACGCGACCGAGTCGGCCGTGACGGCGACCCGGATCGCGACCCAGATCTTCGGTGGCTACGGGTTCATGGAGGAGTACCCGATCGCGCGCTTCTACCGCGACGCCAAGATCCTCGAGATCGGAGAGGGCACCTCTGAGGTGCAGCGGATGCTGATCGCGCGGGGGCTCGGCCTGCCTGTCGAATGACGCGGGCCCACCCCGTGGGGGCTGTCGGTGTCTGCCTCTAGGCTCCACGTCATGCCGAGGAGATCCGTACGCGCCATCGCCGGGGAGTGGTTCGGCCTCGACGATGACTTCGAGCGCCCCGCGCCGCCGATCGGCGTGCGCGACTGGGTGCTGGTCGTGGGCGTGACGGCGTTCTCCCTCCTCTACCTGGAGTTGCTGCGCGGTGCCGGCGCCCTCGTTGACCTGACCGCTCCGGTCTGGGTGCAGTGGCTGACCGTGGCCAGCGGTGTCGTGCTCCTCGCCGGGCGTCGTCGCTGGCCCCTGACGGTGGCCGCGCTGGCGGCGGGCCACATGTTCGTGATGGGGGTGACGCTGCCCCAAATCATGGCGCAGCCGTCCCTGCAGATCGTCTACTTCGTCGCCCTCTTCTCCGCGGTGGCGTGGGGGCGGGACCGCCGGCTCATGCTGGTCGTGGTCTCCGCGATCGTGCTGGCGATGTTCGCGTGGGTGGCGTGGCAGCTCGCGTTCGGCGCGGGCATCGAGGAGACCTTCGACATCGACGACGGAGCCGGCGTCTTCGGCCCGATCGTGTCCGTGGTCGGGGTGACCCTGCTGGTCAACGCGGTCTATTTCGGCGGCGCGGTCCTGGCGGGTGCCCACTCGTGGCGCACCGCACGGCAGCGGGCGCGCGTCGACGAGCAGGCCGCCATGATCGAGAGCCAAGCCGTACGCCTGCGCGACCAGGCCGTGGTCGACGAGAGGCTGCGCATCGCCCGGGAGTTGCACGACGTGGTCGCCCACCACGTGTCCGCCATGGGGGTCCAGGCTGGCGCCGCCCGCAGGGTCATGGGCAAGGACCCCGGCGTCGCCGAGAAGGCCCTGGCCTACATCGAGGACGCCTCGCGGGACGCCGTGGTGCAGATGCGCGGCCTGCTCGGGGCGCTGCGCGACACGGACGGGACCCCTGAGGCTCCCGTGGCCAGCGAGCCGGACCTGTCGGATCTGGCGGCCCTCGTGGAGGGGGCTCGCCAGCAGGGCGTGGACGTCGCGTACACGTTGGTCGAGCGCCCCCACGGCGCCGGCGGCGCGCTCCCTCGGTCGCTGGGCCTGTCGATCTTCCGCACGGCGCAGGAGGCGCTCACCAACGTGGCGCGCCACTCGACGGCGAGTCGCGCCCAGGTCGTCGTGCGCGTGGATCGGGAGACCAGCCCGCCCTACGCCGAGGTGGAGATCGTCGACGACGGTCGCCCGCGCGCGGGCAGTTCGGGCAGCGGGATGGGCCAACTCGGGATCCGGGAGCGCGCGGCGACTCACCGCGGGCAGGTTGAGATCGGCCCCAGGATCACGGGCGGATACCGCGTCCGGGTCCGCTACCCGCTCGAGAGGCAGTCGTGAGCGCCGTCCGAGTCCTCCTGGCCGATGACCACGCGATGGTCCGATCGGGCTTCTCCCTGGTGCTCTCGCACGAGGACGACATCGAGGTCATCGGTGAGGCGGCCGACGGCGCGCAGGCGCTCGACCTGGCGCGCGAGCACGCTCCGGACGTGGTGCTGATGGACGTGCAGATGCCACGCATGGACGGCATCGAAGCCACGCGCCACGTGGTGGCGGAGGGCCTCGCGAAGGTCGTCATCCTGACGACCTTCGACCACGACGAGTACCTCTTCGCGGCGCTCGAGGCAGGTGCCAGCGGCTTCCTGCTCAAGAACGCGGGCCCTGAGCAGCTCCTCGAGGCCGTACGCGCCGTCGCCGGCGGCCACGCCCTGCTGGCACCTGAGGTGACGCGCCGCGTGATCGCGCGGATGACCGACGCCCCCGAGCCCGACCGGCCCGCCCCTGCCGAGTGGGGGCTGCTGACCGGTCGGGAGCGCGATGTGCTGGAGCGGCTGGGCCGGGGGCTGTCCAACGCCGAGATCGCCGAGGAGCTCGTGCTGGGGGAGGCCACCGTCAAGACCCACGTCTCTTCCGTCCTCGCCAAGCTCCACCTGCGCGACCGCGTCCAGGCCGTCGTGTACGCGTACGAGAGCGGCCTCATCCGCGCGACGGAGGAATGAGCCCACCCTGAGGCTGTGCGCGGCTGATCTCCACCCCTGATCTCCGTCGCACGGGGGATCCGGCGTGGGCCAGCGCTGCGTAGCGTCGCCGTCATGTTGGAGATCACGAACCTGACGAGGCGTTTCGGGGAGAAGGTTGCGGTGGATTCCGTCACCTTTGCCGTCCCCGAGGGCCAGATGACCGGATTCGTCGGCGGCAACGGTGCCGGCAAGACGACCACCATGCGCATGGTGATGGGCGTGCTGGGCATCACCTCGGGGGAGGTGTCCTGGCACGGCCACCAGATCACCCGTGCCGAGCGCCGCAGCTTCGGTTACATGCCGGAGGAGCGCGGGCTCTACCCGCGCCAGCCCATCCGCGACCAGCTCGTCTACCTGGCCGAGCTCAAGGGCATGGAGCGGCGCGCTGCGACGACTCAGGTGACTGAGTTGCTGGACCGCTTCGGCCTCGCCGATCGTGCCGGCGACCAGCTGGACAAGCTGTCGCTGGGCAACCAGCAGCGCGTCCAGATCATCGCCGCCGTGCTGCCGCGTCCCACCGCGCTCATCCTCGACGAGCCGTTCTCCGGCCTCGACCCGATGGCGGTGGACTCGATGGTGGACCTGTTGCGTGAGTACGCACGCGACGGCGTTCCGGTGCTGTTCTCCAGTCACCAGTTGGACCTCGTCGAACGGCTCTGCGACCGTCTCGTCGTCCTCGCCAAGGGGCGAGTCGTTGCGAAGGGTGACGTCGAGTCGCTGCGGGAGACGGGCGCCGTGCGCTACCGGCTGGTCGCCTCGCACGACACGGGATGGGTTCGGGACCTGCCCGGCCTTGGGGTCCTCGACCTCGCGGGAGAGTCGGTGCTGGTCGAGGTGCTCGAGCCGGGCGCTGAGCAGGCGCTGGTCTCCGAGGCCGCCCGTCGGGGGGCCGTCCACGAGTTCAGCCGGGTGCGCCCGGCGTTGAGCGACATCTACCGGGAGGTCTCCGCATGAGCACCCGTACGAACGACCGAGCAGTGGGCAGGCCCTGGCTGCTGGTCACCCGGCGCGAAATCATGGCCAAGGTCACGAACAAGGCGTTCCTCCTCGGCACGCTCGTGACGGTCGCCATGATCGCCGCATACATGGCGTTCATCGCCTACCAGGCCAACGCCACCGAGGAGTTCACGATCGCCGTCGCCCCCCAGGAGCGGGTCGTGGCCGACGCGGTGAGCGAGCGGGCCGGAGAACTGGACGACTCGGTGACCATCAAGGTCCGCGAGGTGGCGAGCGAGGCCGCCGCCACCGAGGCGCTGCGCGAGGGCAAGGCCGACGCCTGGCTGCACCCCAACGGCGAGGGTTGGGACCTGACGTACGAGTCATCGGACGACTCGACGCTCACCCGCATCGTGTCCCAGACCGTTCAGGAGTGGACGATCGCCTCGCGCGCCGAGGCGGCGGGCACCACGATGGCCGACCTACAGGCAGGCTCGGTCGTCACCGAGCAGTTCCTCCGCGGCGACGCCGAGAAGGCCGAGGTCGCCGAAGTGATGGGCTTCGCGTTCGCCTTCCTGTTCTACCTCGCGACCATCCTGTTCGGGATGCAGCTGGCGAACTCCGTGGTCGAGGAGAAGCAGAGCCGCATCGTGGAGATCATCGCGGCCGCCATTCCGCTGCGGCACCTGCTCGCGGGCAAGGTCCTGGGCAACACGATCCTGGCGGTGCTGCAGGTGATCCTGTACGCGGCCGTGGGGCTGGTGGGGCTCTCGTTCACCGAGTACTCCGCCATCGTCCCCTCGTTGTCGGGCCCGGTCGTGTGGTTCCTCGTGTTCTTCCTGCTGGGCTTCGGTGCGCTGGCCACCCTGTGGGCGGTGGCGGGCTCCCTGGCCTCACGGACCGAGGACCTGCAGTCCACGGCGACGCCGCTGACGATGCTGCTGGTCGTGCTGTTCATCGTCGCCCTCCAGGTCGACGGCCAGGCCAAGGTGATCGCTTCGTACGTGCCTCCGGCGTCGGCCATCGTGATGCCACAGCGCATCCTCGAGGGGAGCGTGGGGTGGTGGCAGCCGGTGGTGGCGATCGCCCTGCTGGCGGCGTTCGCGGGCGTGATGATCGTGGTGGGCGAGCGGATCTATCGCCGCTCCCTGCTCCAGACTCAGGGCCGGGTGAGCCTCAAGCAGGCGTGGGCCTCCGAGGAGTGAGCAGCCCCCGATGCCGACCTCACTCGGCGGGCGGTGCGTTCCACAGGGACGTCCACTGCCCGCCGAGTGCGGCGACCATGCGGCGGACAAGCGGCAGACTGAGGCCGATCACGTTGTGGTGGTCACCCTCGATCCGGTCCACGAACGCCCCGCCGTACCCGTCGATGGTGAAGGCGCCCGCGACCCACAGGGGCTCGCCGGTGGCGACGTACGCCTCGATCTCCGCATCGCTCACCTCGGCGAAGTGGACGCGGGTGCTGGCCAGTTCGCTCACCGAAGCTCCGGACGCGGTGTCGATGAGGGTGTGGCCGGTGTGCAGCACCCCGACCCGGCCGCGCATCTGGCGCCATCGTGCCGTCGCGACGTCGGCAGTGCCGGGCTTGCCCAGCGCCCGACCGTCCAGTTCGAGGACGGAGTCGCAGCCGAGCACCAGGGCATCCAGCGGCAGGGTGTCGAGCGCGGCCACGGCGGTCGCCTTGAGGCCGCTCAGCGCGGCCGCGAGCGGCCCCGGAGCGAGGCCGACGAGTTGGTCCTCGTCGACGCCCGAGACCACCACGGTGGGCTCGATCCCGGCGCGCCGCAGGATGCTCAGCCGAGCGGGGGAAGCGGAAGCGAGGACGAGGGGAGTCGTGGGTGCGCTCACGCGGCAAGGATGACACGGTGAGGCCGGACGCGCCCGGGGCCGTACCGTGCGCAGACGCGCTCCAGGCCCCCGATAGACTCGTCGGCATGGAGCGACTCCGCAGGGAGGTGTCCACCGGGGTCAAGCATGGTGCGGTGGGGCTCGTGGCGACCGGTCTGTCGCTGGTGGTCTTCAACCTGCTGGTTCACGGCTTCGGGGGCTCGTGGGCTCCGTTCAACGACAATCCGTCCCTGGCGGTCATCCTCGCCAACACCGCCGGCATGGCCGTCAGCTTTCCCGCCACACGCCGGTGGGTCTTTCCGGCTGGCAGCGGACGCAGCGCCTGGCCGCAGTTGGCGTGGTTCCTGGTGCTCAACTTCGCCACGATGCTGATCCCGGTCCTGTGCATCGTCTTCACCCGGGCCATCGGCCTCAACGACCCCGTCTCCGACAACCTCGCCGCGAACGTGATCGGGGCGACGCTGGCCAACATTGCTCGCTACGTCGCCTACCGCCAGTGGCTGTTCTCCGCCCTCACCGAACCGCCGCGGATCGAGCGCGTCCACGTCACCGACACGGCCGCCTGAGGGCGGGGGCCAGCCGGTCCAGCCCGTTGGATAGCCTGCGCGCCATGTCTGGAACCCCCGCGCGTACGGCCGTCGTCATCGAGGACGATCCGGATGTCCGGGACCTCATCGACGCCGTCCTGACCCGGGCGGGGTTCACGACGGTGCTCACCGACAGCGGAGAGGCAGGGGTCGAGGCGGTCCGCAGGCATGACCCGCTGCTCACGACCGTGGACGTGCAGATGCCCGGGATGGACGGTTTCGCGACCACGCGAGCGATCCGGCGTCACTCGAACACGTACCTGATCATGGTCACCGCGTTGGCGGACGAGGAGAACGTGCTGGCCGGCTTCCGCGCGGGCGCCGACGACTACCTCACCAAGCCGTTCCGTGGCCGCGAGCTCATGGCGCGGGCGATGTCCATGCTGCAGCGACCGCGGCACCGCACAGACGTCACCCCGGAGCCCGAGCGGCTCGACGAAGCGGAATCATCGACCCTTGAGTGGGGGGCGCTCAGCCTGGACCTGGCGGCGCGCATGTGCGTGGTCGACGGGGCGGAGGTGGAGCTCACCCGTACCGAGTTCGACCTCATCGCGTCCCTGGCGGGCACCGGCCGGCGAGCCCGCAGCAAGGCTGACCTGGTCCTGGTGGCGCGCCGAGACACCAGCGTCACCAACCATGTCAGCGACGCCGACAAGCGCTCGGTTGAGGTCCACATCGCCAATCTGCGCCGCAAGCTCGGCGAGGACGCGCTCTCACCCCGGTTCGTGGAGACCGTGCGCGGCGTCGGCTACCGCATGGCCGCACTCGCCTGAGTCCTGGCTCGGAGCAGAACGACCGAAACCCCCGCACCAGACGCCACGGGCGCTGTGTGCGGGGGTTTCGCTCGTGTGGGTACGTGACCTCAGCGGGGCATGCCGCTGGCGCGCCAGCCACCCACCCCGTGGGGCAGGGTGCGACGGGCCAAGCGGTGCGGCGCGTTCCACTGCGGCTGCGGCCGCCGTGCTGCCGGTGCGCCGCCGCCCATGGCGGAGAAGACGGCCACGAGAGCCGCGATCTCCTCAGGCGTGGCGTCGGGGTTGACGACCCGCAGCACCGGCTGGGCCGGTGCCGGGGTCTGCCCGAGCGTGGTCTCGTCGGCCATCAGAGCGGGATGTTCCCGTGCTTCTTCGCCGGCAGGCTCTCGCGCTTGGAGGCCAGCAGGCGAAGGGCGCGGACCACCTCGACGCGGGTCTCGTGGGGCGAGATGACCGCATCGACGTATCCACGCTCGGCCGCGATGTACGGGTTGGCCAGCGTCGTCTCGTACTCGTCGATGAGCTCGGCGCGCTTGGCCTCCACGTCTCCGCCTTCGGCCTCGACGGCCTTGAGCGTCTTGCGGTGGACGATGTTGGCCGCACCCTGGGCGCCCATCACCGCGATCTGCGCGGTCGGCCAAGCGAGGTTGATGTCGGCGCCGAGGTGCTTGGAGCCCATCACGTCGTACGCGCCGCCGTAGGCCTTGCGGGTGATGATCGTGACCAGCGGGACGGTGGCCTCCGCGTAGGCGTAGATCAGCTTGGCGCCGCGGCGGATGATGCCCGTCCACTCCTGGTCGGTGCCGGGCAGGAAGCCGGGCACGTCCACGAAGGTCAGCACCGGGATGTTGAACGCGTCGCAGAAGCGCACGAAACGGGCCGCCTTCTCGGAGGCGTCGATGTCCAGGGTGCCCGCGAACTGCATCGGCTGGTTGGCCACGATGCCGACAGGCTTGCCCTCGACCCGACCGAAGCCGACGATGATGTTGGGGGCGAAGAGCTCCTGGACCTCTAGGAAGTCCTCGTCGTCGACGACTGCCGTGATGACGTCGTGCATGTCGTACGGCTGGTTCGGCGAGTCCGGGATGATCGTGTCGAGCGCCCGGTCGGTGTCGTTGAACTCGAGGTCGGCGACCTCGTCGAACGTCGGCAACTCGTCGAGGTTGTTCTGCGGCAGGAAGCTCAGCAGGGCCCGGACGTACTCCAGCGCGTCGTCCTCGTCGGAGGCCATGTAGTGCGCGTTGCCCGACTTGGTGTTGTGGGTGCGCGCGCCGCCGAGGTCCTCCATCGAGACGTCCTCGCCGGTGACCGTCTTGATGACGTCGGGACCGGTGATGAACATCGCGGAGGTCTGGTCGACCATGATCGTGAAGTCGGTGACGGCCGGGGAGTAGACGTGGCCGCCCGCGCAGTTGCCCATGATGAGGCTGATCTGCGGGATGACGCCCGAGGCGTGCACGTTGCGCTTGAAGATCTCGCCGTACAGACCCAGGGAGACGACGCCCTCCTGGATGCGGGCGCCGGCGCCCTCGTTGATGCCGATGATGGGCGAGCCGGTCTTGATCGCGAGGTCCATGACCTTGGTGATCTTCTCGCCGTACACCTCGCCCAGCGAGCCGCCGAACACGGTGAAGTCCTGGGAGAAGACGCACACCTGGCGACCGTTGATCGTGCCGTAGCCGGTGACGACGCCGTCGCCGTAGGGGCGGGTCTTCTCCAGGCCGAAAGCGGTCGAACGGTGGCGCGCGAGCTCGTCGAGCTCGACGAAGGAGCCCTCGTCGAAGAGGATCTCGATGCGCTCGCGGGCGGTCTTGCGACCCTTCGCGTGCTGCTTCTCGACGGCCTTGGCGGAGCCTGCGTGGACCGCCTCGTCGATGCGGCGCTCGAGATCGGCGAGCTTGCCCGCGGTGGTGTGGATGTCGATGTCGGCGGGGATCTCGGTGCCCTCGCCCGGCTGTGCGCTCACGTGTGTGGCCTCCTCACGTTGATGGGTGCAATCTAGTCCCCATGCCGACTTCCGTTCCCGACCGCCCACCCCTCGATCCCACCCGCCTGAGCCGAGGCGCCGATGGCCTGAGGGTCGAAGTGGTCGCTGAGACGCCCTCGACGAACGCCCTGCTGGCCGATCGGGCGCGTGCCGGGGAGGAGCCCGGGCTCGTGATCGTCACGGAGCACCAGACCTCGGGCCGAGGCCGCCTCGAACGCGTCTGGGAGACCCCGGCGCGCTCCTCCCTCACCTTCTCCCTCCTCGTCGACCCTGACGTGGAGGCCTCGCGGTGGCCGCTGGTTCCCCTGCTGGCGGGCTACGTGGTCGAGACCGCGCTGGCTGAGTGGGTCAGCGGGGTGGCCTTGAAGTGGCCCAACGACGTGCTCGCACTCGATGTGGACGGGCGGGCGCGCAAGCTGGCCGGCATCCTCGTGGAGCGGGTGGAGGGGCCGCACGGCCCGCTCGCGGTGGTCGGCATCGGCATCAACATCTCGCAGACACCCGACGAGCTCCCCAGCGACGCAGCCACCTCGGTGGTCGAGGAGTTGCGGGCGGAGGTGGCCGCCGAGGAGGGCGTCACGCCCGCGGAACTCGACCGCGTCGTGGCCGTGGACCGCACCCAGATCCTGGTGAGCCTGCTCGCGACCTGGCAGGCCCTCACGCCGCTGCTCCACGAGCCCGAGCAGCTCCTCGCCGCGTATCGGACCGCCTGTTCGACGCTGGGGCAGGAGGTCGATGTCCATCTGCCGGGCGGCGTCGTTCACCGCGGTACGGCTCTCGACCTCGACTCCCACGGAGCGCTGGTTGTGGCGGACGACCCGGGCACGCTGACGGTGACGGCGGGTGACGTCGTTCACGTACGCCCACTGGGGTGACATGATCTGCCCATGTCGACGTTTCCCGCGAAGCTGCTCAACGAGGGGGAGCGGGTCGTCATCTCGACCCGGACCCATCCCAAGGCCCTGATCGCTCCCTTGCTCGTGCTCGTGGTGACGGGCGTGGTGATCGCGCTTGCAGCGAGCTGGGCCCAGGGCCTTGATGAGCCGTGGTCCACCGTCGTGGGCGCGTTGTGCGGGGCGATCGCGGCGGCTGTCGTCGTGGTGTGGACCGTCGTGCCGTTCCTGCGGTGGATGAGCACCACGTACACCTTCACCAACCGACGCTTCATCAAGCGTTCGGGCATCGTCGCCAAGGAAGGCCGCACGATTCCGCTCAACCGGATCAGCGGCGTCGACTTCGAGATCGGCGTCATCGACCGGATCTTCGGGTGCGGGACGCTGGTCGTCTCCGACGCCAGCGCTGACGGCCGGGTCGAGCTGCACGACGTGCCCAAGGTCGAGCACGTCCAACTGCTGGTCTCCGAGGAACTGCACCGACTCTCGAGCGGGGACCGGGCTGACGATGGCGCCTGAGCAGGGCGGCGGCGACGCCGACCACTCCCTCCCCGACGCGTCCGCACAGCGTCAGGGCTCTCTGCGCGACCCCAGCGAGCTCGGCGGGGCGAGCGACCGCCTGACCCGCGCGATCCTCGGTACGGCTCCGGTGTTCTCGGCCGCCGATGTCGCCGAGGAGAGCGGCATCACGATCGATGAGGCCCGCCGGCTGTGGCGGGCCCTGGGATTCCCTGAGTTCGACACCGAGGTCGCCTTCAACGAGGCAGACCTCGAAGCCGTCTCGGTCCTGATGGGGTTCGTGGAGTCCGGGTCCATCGACTTCGACACCGCGGTCAACCTCACGCGCGGGGTCGGGCAGATGATGTCGCGCCTGGCCGACTGGGAGGTCGCCACGCTGGTGACCCGGGTCGAGGAACTCGAGTCGGGTGAGCAGGCCACCGGATCGCGCGTCACCTCGGCGATGCGCCTGATCGACGAGCTCAACCGCCCCTTCGAGCTGCTCGTGATCTACGCCTGGCGCCGCCACCTGGCCGCCGCTGTGGCGCGCGTGGAGGCGATGGGAGCCAAGGACGAGGACCTGCACACCGTCGAGGTGAGCGTGGGTTTTGCCGACATCGTGTCCTTCACCGCGCTGTCCAACCGGATCACCCGCGAAAAGCTGGGCGATCTCGTCGAGGTGTTCGAGTCGCGGTGCCAGGACGTTGTCTCGCGCATGGGTGGGCGGATCATCAAGAGCCTGGGTGACTCCGTGCTGTTCGTCATCGACGACGCCGACAAGTCGATGGCCATCGCGGAGGGCATCATCAACGTCGTCGGTCGCGACCCGAAGATGCCCGACGTACGGGTCGGCGTGGCCAGCGGACCCGTGGTCCAGCGCCTGGGCGACGTGTTTGGCCCCCCGGTCAACATGGCCGCCCGCCTCACCGCCGTGGCCCGCCGCAACCGGATCATCATCGACCAGCACACGGCCGACAAGTTGTCTCCTGAGCTGTACGAGAGCCGGCGTCTCACCGCCCGCCCGGTCCGTGGGTTCGGACTGGTCGAACCGTTGACCGTACGACGCCGATAGGGTCCTGTCCGTGTCCCAGGCGTCTCGTCGTGCCCCGCTCCTCGCCATCATCGGGGGAGGTCAGCTGGCCCGCATGATGGCTCAGCCCGCCGTGGCCCTCGGGCTGCCCCTGCGACTGCTTGCCGAGGCTGAGGGAGTCTCCGCGGCTCAGGTGATCGGCGACCACGTCGTGGGGAACTACCGCGACCTGGCCACCCTGCGCGCCGTGACCGACTCGGCTGCGGTGGTGACGTTCGACCACGAGCACGTTCCCACCGAGCACCTGCGTGCTCTGGAAGCCGACGGGGTGGCCGTACGGCCCGGCCCCGACGCACTGATCCACGCCCAGGACAAGGCCGTGATGCGGCGCCGGCTCGCCGAGTTGGGCGTGCCCTGCCCTCGCAACGCTGTCGTCGCGGACCTCGACGATGTGGTCCGGTTCGGGCTGCCCTGCGTGCTCAAGACAACCCGCGGCGGGTACGACGGCAAGGGCGTGTGGGTCGTCCGCGAGCCGGCCGAGGCGCAGGCCGCCTTCACGGCCGCCCAGGCAGCGGGCGTCGAGGTCCTGGCCGAGGAGTTGGTCGACTTCCGTCGAGAGCTGTCCGCGCTGGTGGCGCGTGCCCCGTCGGGGCAGGCGGCGGCGTACCCCGTCGTGGCCACCACCCAGCGCGACGGGATCTGTCACGAGGTCGTCGCCCCGGCCCCCGACCTGGACCCGGAACTGGCCGGGCAGGCGCAGCAGTTGGCACTGCGGGTGGCCGGTGAGCTGGACGTCACCGGGATCCTCGCGGTCGAACTCTTCGAGACCACCGACGGGCGCATCCTCGTCAACGAGTTGGCCATGCGCCCCCACAACACCGGCCACTGGAGCCAGGACGGCGCGGTGACGAGCCAGTTCGAGAACCACCTGCGCGCCGTGCTCGACCTGCCCCTGGGATCGCCCGCACCCCGGGCGCGGTGGACCGTCATGGTCAACATCCTCGGCGGCGACCCCGACGCCGGGCGGCTGTGGGACGGCTACCCCCACGCGCTGGCCCGCGACCCCCACCTGCGGGTGCACCTGTACGGCAAGGACCTGCGCCCCGGGCGCAAGGTCGGCCACGTCAACGCGTACGGCGACGACCTCGACGACTGCCTCGCGCGTGCCCGGCACGCGGCAGCGTGGTTCGCCGGTGAACTGGGCAACGAGAGCGAGTGAGCATGAGCGAGAACACCACCCCTCTGGTCGGCATCGTGATGGGGTCCGACTCCGACTGGCCCACGATGCGTGCGGCTGCGGAGGTCCTCGACGAGCTGGGCGTCGCGTGGGAGGCCGACGTGGTCTCGGCGCACCGGATGCCGACGGAGATGGTCGAGTGGGGGCAGCAGGCCCACGGCCGCGGCCTCAAGGTCGTCATCGCCGGCGCCGGGGGAGCGGCGCACCTGCCCGGGATGCTGGCGTCCTTGACACCGCTGCCGGTGGTCGGTGTGCCCGTGCCGCTGAAGTACCTCGACGGCATGGACTCGCTGCTCTCCATCGTGCAGATGCCGGCCGGCATCCCGGTGGCCACCGTGGCCATCGGCAACGCGCGCAACGCCGGCATCCTCGCCGCGCGGATCCTCGCCACGTCCGACGCCGCGCTGACCGACCGGCTCCTCGCCTTCGCCGAGGACCTGTCCAAGGCCGCCCACACCAAGGGTGAGGCGGTGCGCGAGGCGACCGTACGGCCCCACAAGCTGGGCTTCTGACCCTCGCCCCGACCGGCACCCGTCGCGTACGGGCGGCTGTGCGCGGGTGAGGGGGAGCGACCCCGGTGTGCTCGGCAGGCAGAAGGCCGATAGCCTCCGCCTGTGGGAAGTCTTGATCCGAAGCTGCAGTCCATCTACGAACTGGTCCTCCGCCGCAACCCGGGCGAGCTGGAGTTCCACCAGGCGGTCCGTGAGGTGCTGGACTCGCTCGGCCCGGTGATCGCCAAGCACCCCGAGTACGCCGATGCCCGTGTCATCGAGCGCATCTGCGAGCCGGAGCGGCAGATCATCTTCCGCGTGCCGTGGGTCGACGACAACGGCCGGATCGAGATCAACCGCGGCTTCCGGGTGGAGTTCAACTCCGCACTCGGCCCCTACAAGGGCGGTCTGCGGTTCCACCCGAGCGTCTACCTCGGCATCATCAAGTTCCTCGGCTTCGAGCAGATCTTCAAGAACGCTCTGACCGGCCTGCCCATCGGCGGCGGCAAGGGCGGCTCGGACTTCGACCCCAAGGGCCGCTCCGACAACGAGATCATGCGCTTTTGCCAGTCCTTCATGACTGAGCTCTACCGCCACATCGGCGAGTACACCGACGTCCCGGCGGGCGACATCGGGGTGGGTGGCCGCGAGATCGGCTACATGTTCGGCCAGTACAAGCGGATCACCAACCGCTACGAGTCCGGCGTCCTGACCGGCAAGGGAATCGGCTGGGGCGGCTCGCTGGTGCGCAAGGAGGCCACCGGCTACGGGACGGTCTTCTTCGTCGACAACATGCTCAAGGCCAACGGCGAGTCGTTGGACGGCAAGCGCGTCGTCGTCTCCGGCTCCGGCAACGTGGCCATCTACGCGATCGAGAAGGTCCACGAGCTCGGCGGCACCGTCGTGGCCTGTTCGGACTCTGCCGGCTACGTCGTCGACGAGGCCGGGCTCGACCTGGACCTGGTCAAGCAGATCAAGGAGGTCGAGCGGGCCCGGATCTCCGAGTACGCCGCCCGTCGCCCCGGCAGCGTGTACGTGCCCGGCGGATCGATCTGGGACGTGGCCTGCGACGTCGCCCTGCCGTGCGCGACCGAGAACGAGCTCGACCACACCGCGGCCGAGGCGCTGGTGCGCAACGGCGTCAAGGTGGTCGCTGAGGGCGCGAACATGCCGACCACGCCGCGAGGTGTCACCACGTTCACCGACGCAGGTGTCCTTTTTGCTCCCGGCAAGGCGGCCAACGCGGGTGGCGTGGCCACCTCCGCGCTGGAGATGCAGCAGAACGCCTCACGCGACTCGTGGAGCCACGACTACACCGAGCAGCGACTCGCCAACATCATGGCGGGCATCCACGACCGGTGTGCCTCGGCGGCCGACGAGTACGGCCGTCCCGGCGACTACGTCCTCGGCGCCAACATCTCCGGGTTCAAGCAGGTCGCCGACGCCATGTTGGCCCTCGGCGTCGTCTGAGGTGTTTTGGCTCCGCTGAGTTCTGAACGCGCGTACTCTCCCACGGTGGGTATGAGGGACTCGGAGGGGGCCGACCGCTCGACGCAAGAGAGCCGCGGGCCGGTGCGCACGTGGCTGGCCGGTTCATACGGCAGCGCGATCGCCACCACTTTTCTCTGTTCGTTGCTGGCGACGTTGCTCCTGCAACTGCCGGTCTGGTTCGGCCTGGGAGTACGCCTAGTCACCCGTCCTGGGCCAATCGTTCTCAGCGCAGTGCTGCTGACCGTAGTGATGATGGGCATCGTGAGTGTCGTCGCAAGCCTGCGATGGCCACTCACAGTGATGATGATTCTGGCCGTGTTCATCGCCATGGCGAGTTGGCAGCGAGTTCAAGTACTGCAGCAGCCGGCCGTCCCAGCCGACATGCGATTCCTGTCGGACCCTGCGCTGCTGGCAGCGCTCGGCTCTCCTAGGGTCGTGGTGGGGTCGCTCGTCGTGGTCGCGGTGGCCGCCGTGGCCGTCGGCTGGGTCGTGGATCGGATGACCCGTGGGTGGAAACGACCGGCAGCAACCGACCGCAAGTGGGTAACAGTTCGTGTGGTGTGCGTACTCGCCGCGATGAGTGTGCTCTTCGCGGCCTCGGGGTTCAACCGCACGGGCAATGTCTTGCGACGCTCGTACGACGCGGTGGGTGCTCAGTGGGCGGCGTGGTCGGACTTCGACAATTACCGCCTCAACGGCGCAGTGGCAGGGGCTCTGTACACATTGCCCGTCGAGGCTATGGAGCCGCCCGCTGGGTATGACGCTCAGACGATGGCAGATGTGGCGTCTCGGTGGGCGGCTCCCTCCACTGGGGAGGGGGTGCTCGATGACACGAACGTGGTCGTGATCCTCAGCGAGTCCATGGGCGAACTGGATGGCGTGAAGGGCGTCGACATCCAACCTGACCCGCTGACAAACATCCACGCCCAAATCCGACGGGGTTGGGGCGGCCAGACGGTGACTGACTACGGGACCGGCACCGCGACGATGGAGTTCCAAGCGCTCACGGGTCAGAGCATGGGGCTATTCGCGCCCCAGGTGGACTCGCCCTTTGTCCAGTTCGTTCCTGAACAGGGCACCTACCCCAGTGTGGCGGCGTGGCTAGCGACCCGAGGGCACCGCACTGTTGCCGTTCACGGATTCACTGACGAGCTCTACCGGCGCCCTGAGGCATACCGTGCGCTCGGTTTCGATGAATTCAAGACGCGCGAGACCTTCGGGGATGCCGAGCGGGTCGGTCTGCTTGGGGGCGTGACCGACCAGGCGCTGTTCGAAGAAGTGGTGACGGAGATCGAGGGGTCTGAAGCACCCACTCTGGTGCACGTCGTCACTATGCAAAATCACGGACCGTATTCCGCTGACACGTTCGGCACCGCTGACGTCACGCTGGCTGCCCCGAACTCAGGTGCCGAGGCCAAGATCGGCGCGTGGGCTGCAGGAGTCGCCGACAGCGACCGGGCCGTACGGGAGTTGATGGACGATCTTGAGCAGACGGGGGAGCCAACGCTGTTGGTGTACTTCGGTGACCACTTCCCCGGTGTCCTGCCATCCGGAGTGGTGTCTGCTGATCCGCAAGCGGCACGGCGAGCGCCGTTCTTCGTGTGGGACTCGGAGAGGGTCGACGCCGCAAGGGACCCCCTCGGAACGGTGGCCGCCTCGTCGTTCATCGAGGTGGCCGCCGAGCTGCACGGGGGAGAGGCCCCCGGCTATCTGCGCCTGCTGCGTGCCGTCCGCGAGCAGGTGGGGGCGCTCACCGTGACTGGCGCCGTGCGGCCTGATGGTAGTGCCCTGAGCTATGACGACATGACGTCGGAGCAGCGTCGCCTCGTCGACGACCTGCGCCTGGTGCAGTACGACTTCTCGGTGGGAGAGCGCTATGCGCTGGCCGACCTCTGGTACGAACCCGAGGCCGTCGACGCGCGCTGACGATCAGTCGCGGCCCCGCCACTCGATGGCGGGGCAGGTGTCCATGACGACGTCCAGCCCGGCGGCTGCCGCGCGTTGTGCTGCTTGTTCGTCGATCACGCCCAGTTGGAGCCACACGCCCTTCGCGCCGACGGCGATCGCCTGATCCACGACGGGGCCCGCGAGCTCCGAGCGCACGAACAGGTCGACGACGTCCACCTGGTGGGGCACCTCGGCCAGCGTGGCGTACCCCTGCTCGCCAGCGACCGTCGGTGCTGACGGGTGGATCGGAATGACGCGCTTGCCCTTGCCTCGCAGCAGGTCGGCGATCTCGGAAGCGGTCCGCGAGGTGTCGTTGGACAGGCCGACGACTGCCCAGGTGCTCGTCTCGTCGAGGAGTCGGTCGATCACGGCGGGGTCCTGCCAGGAAGCGCTCATGGCGTCACCGTAGTCGCGGCGCCGGCCGCGGTCACAGCAGGATGAAGAGGACGATGACCGCGATCATCGTGAGGATGACGCCGAGGGGCGGCCGCTGGTGCCGCCGCGTCGGCACGGGACTGCGGCGACCTTCGGGCCTCAGGCGGGGGTTGACGGGTGCCGGCAGGTCCTCGAACAGCATCGCCAGATCAGCGGCGGTCCTGGCCGTGCCGACAGCGTCGAGGCGTTCGTCGTACTCGCTGTGTTCCAATCGTCCGTCGGCGTAGTGGCGGCCCAACTCGGACATGGCGTGCTCACGCTCGGCATCGCCGATGCGCACGTCCCTCACTGGGACGTCCCGGGGTCGCGGCGGCCCTCGGCGAGGATTTGGTAGAGGCTCCGCCGGGTCTCGACGAGCACGTCGAGAGCGGCCCGGCGCTGCGACTCCGAGCCTTGGGTCACCAGCTGCCACGCGGCGCTGAGCACCTGCCCGATCTCACTCTTGAAGTCCGCGCCGCCGTGCGGGTCCTGCGTCGCCTCGCTCGAGGCGGCGTCCGCGAAGAAGGGCTCCCACACGGCCGCGAGCTCGTCGGTGTGGGCCTCTGCCCAGGCCAACCCTTGGGCGGTGAGCCGGATCGTGCGGCGCCCGCGGGCGTCGTCGCTGGTGACGAGTCCCTCGTCCTCGAGTTGGGAGATGGTCGGGTACACCGACCCGGGCGAGGGACGCCACGCGCCGTCGGAGAGGTCGGAGATCTGCTGGATCACCTGGTAGCCGTTGATGGGCTCGTCCGCCTGCCCGGCGCGATGCAACACGTCGAGGATCGCGGTGCGGACGTCCCCGCGGCGCACCTTCGGCCCGCGGTGGGGAGGGGGAGAGGGTTGAGCGAATCCGAGGAGCTCGGACAGCCAGGGCGGCGGGCCCTGCTGCCCGCCCGCTCCGGGTGCCCACGGGGCGCCCCACGCAGTCCACGGGTTGCGGCCACGGCGAGAGTGGCGGGAGCCGAACGGGTCGTTCATGCTGCTCGTCCTTCCGAATGTCGCGATATATCGCGATGGTACGGCGACTGTCGTGGCCGTTCAAGGTCCAGCCCCGAATCGGCTGGCGCGCACCCACCGCCTAGGCTCGGCGCGTACCGGTCGAGACCAGGGAGGTGCCGATGCCCCGCGCGGACGCCGGCGTCCCCGAGCGCGCCCCCTTCGTGTGGTCGCGCGCCACGGCCCTCGGCACGGTGGGGCTCGGCAGCGCGGTCGGCTCCCACCTGCTCGGTGGCGGCCTGCTGCCTCCCGCCCCGGTGCTCGCGGTGCTGCTTGCGGCCAGCGTGCTGCTGAGCGCGCAGTTCCTGCTGTCGTGGGCCTCGACGCCGCGACTGGTGGCCCTCGTCGTCGCCGCTCAGACTGGGGGCCACCTCGTGCTCTCGTCCCTGGCCGGGCACGCCGGTGACGGGCGAGTGAGCACGTCGGCGGTGCCCGCTGTCCCGACTGGCACCGGGCCGCGTACGGGCAACCTGCACGACGTGTACGTCGCCACCGTGCCCACCGGTTCCGGTGCGCCCGCATCCGCCTCGGGCGGGGGCTTTTGGGCCCACCAGTGGGAGCACCTCACCGAGCAGGGGCCGCTGATGGTGGCCGCGCACGCGCTGGGCGCCGTGGCCCTGGGAGTGTTCCTCGCCCACGGCGAGCGTGCGCTGCGGGCACTCCTGGGTCTGGCTCGCGCCGGTGTCGACGTCGTGCTGGCGTCGCTCGTGGTGCCCGTGCTCGTACGGCCCGATGCCCTGCGGCACACGCTGGTCGGCGCCGTGCTCGTCGCTCGACCCGGGGTGCTGGCCCTGCGCGCCCATCCCCGCCGTGGACCACCCGTGGTGCTCGCGACCTGACCCTGCCCGTGTGCGTTGCCGCGGGCTCCTTCCGCGCACCCACAGGAGAGTTCCATGCGCACCCTTCGTACGACCCGGCCCACCCCCCCCCCCCCCGCGGCAGGCCTGCTGGC
>JAEWOG010000010.1 GCA_023460975.1 Actinomycetes bacterium | reverse complement strand
CGTCTACGCCGAAACGATGGACCGGTTGCAGCGGCTTCCGATGAGTTCCCCAGTCGCACAGGCTCTCGACCGGTTGGACGCCACGAAGACCACCACGCCGTGGCCGCTGATCCTGTTCCTCCATGCCTCGTCCGAGATCCCCGAGGATCAGGCCGTCGTCGGCACGCTCGCGATCGACTCGTTCCTCATGCGACGGGCGATCTGTCGCATGACCACCAAGGACTACAACCGCTTGTTCGGCACCCTGCTGGGGGCGATCAAGACCGGCGATGTCACCCGGGCCGGCGACTTGCTCGTCGCGGGTCTGGCAAGCCAGACGGCCGACAGCCGGATCTGGCCGGACGACTCAGCGTTCATCAGCGGACTGATGAACATGAACCTCTACAACGATCTTGTGCGCGCCCGCCTTCGCACCCTGCTGGTAGGGCTGGAGAACCACCTTATTACGAGCCGAGCCGAGCCCACCTTGCCTCACCGAGCAGCCAGTAAGGCCCTGACGATCGAGCACGTCATGCCGGTGAAGTGGGAAGAGAACTGGTCGTTGCCAGATGGCGTTCCAGGGTCGGCGATCGAGCGACGCAACAACTCAATCCACCGCCTCGGCAACCTGACCCTGGCCACGCAGAGCCTCAACTCAACTCTGAGCAACCAGGCCTGGAGCAAGAAACGGCATACGCTCCAGACCCATAGCCTCGCCCGGTTGACGACAGGGTCGATCCTGACCTTCCCCGAAGGTGTCGACGACTTCACCCAGGACGAATGGGTCTCGGCCTGGGACGAGGATCGGATCGGTCTCCGGGAGCTGGCTCTGATCAGGTGCGCGCTCGCTGCCTGGCCCCGGCCGAGTGAGCCGGATGCCGACTTCGTCGACTTGGAGGCCTTCCAGGCCACGGAGACGAGCCGGGCCGCGGAGGAACGGACACGAACGGACAACCTTGTGCACGGCGATCTGCTGCCGCTCATCGTGCGCGGGCTGGTGATACCCGGGGACCGGCTGCGGCATCAGAAGGTGCGATCCGGCACCGAGTTCCATGCCACCGTGACGGGCTCAGGCGGCCTGGACACGTCGGCGGGCCACTTCCGTGCCCCGTCACCTGCCTTGTCGAAACTCGTCGGCAGCTCGCGCAATGGCTGGACTGACTGGACGCATGTCCCCACGGGGAAGACGCTCGCCGAGCTTCGAGAGATGCTGCGCGACTCGCTGCGGGACGGAGCAGAGGAGGACGGAGAAGCTGATGGATGACACGACGTTCGTCATGGACGGATACACCATCGACCTGGATCAGCTCTATCGCGCGATGCATTCGCAATCTGTGCTGGAGGGTGGCATCCGTGTCTTCCACGGCAACAGCAACGCTGTGCGCGCAGTGAAGCGGCTTCTCCACGACCTCTTCGATGTCCCGGTCCGCGACAAGGTGCATCCCATGAACAACCGCATCCGCAAGGAGGCTGAGATCCGGATGGCAGCTTTGGGCTGGGCGACCAAGGACCCCGGCCGATCTGCCCGCTACGAGCTCCACCGAAAGCTGTGACCGTGACTATGTCTGACTCCCGCCGCCTCGTAGACAAGCTCTGGTCCTACTGCAACGTCCTGCGTGACGACGGCGTCGGCGTCATCGAGTACACCGAGCAGCTGACCTACCTGCTGTTCCTCAAGATGGCCCACGAGCGGGCCACCCGGAGGCTGAACCCGCAGCAAATCGTGCCGCCCGAGTACTCGTGGCAGAAGCTCCTCGACGCCGAAGGCACCGAGCTGGAGGTCACCTACACCAGGATTCTGGTTGGCCTTGCACAACAGCCGGGCACGCTCGGCACGATCTTCCGGAAAGCCCAGAACCGGATCCAGGACCCGGCCAAGCTCAAGCGACTTATCGTCGACCTCATCGACCAGGAGAACTGGTCAGCCTCCGGCACCGATCTCAAGGGCGACGCCTATGAGGAGCTGCTGTCGAAGGGCGCTTCCGACAAGGGCTCCGGCGCCGGCCAGTACTTCACGCCCCGCGAGCTGATCCGGGCGATCGTCGACGTCATCGACCCCAAACCGACTGACACGGTCGTCGACCCTGCCTGTGGCACCGGCGGCTTCCTCCTGGTCGCCCACGAGCACGCCTCCCGCGACGCCGCCAGCCTCACGCCGACCGAGCGCGAGCACCTCCGCGACGAGTTCGTCTCCGGCTACGAGCTAGTCGACGGCACCGCCCGGCTGGCTGCGATGAATCTGCTGCTGCACGGCATCGGGACGCCGAGTGGCGAGTCCCTGATCGACGTACGCGACTCGCTGATCGCCGACCCCGGGCAGCGCTGGTCGGTGGTGTTGTCCAACCCGCCGTTCGGCCGGAAGTCGTCGCTCACCATGGTCGGCGCCGACGGGCGGGCCGTGCGCGAAGACCGCGACATCGAGCGCCAAGACTTCGTCGTGACGACGTCCAACAAGCAGCTCAACTTCCTGCAGCACATCATGACGGTCCTGGACATCAATGGTCGCGCCGCGGTCGTCCTGCCCGACAACGTGCTGTTCGAGGGCGGTGCAGGCGAGACGCTGCGCTGCAAGCTGCTCGCGGACTTCGATCTGCACACGATGATCCGTCTCCCCACCGGCATCTGGTACGCGCCGGGGGTGAAGGCGAACGTGCTCTTCTTCGACAAGAAGCCGGCGGCCGAGCAGCCCTGGACCCAGAAGCTGTGGGTCTACGACTTCCGGACCAACATGCACTTCACCCTCAAGCAGAACCCGCTCCGCCGGGCAGACCTCGATGACTTCGTGACCGCGTACCTTTCCGGCAAGGACCGCGCGGAGCGGGTGGAGTCCGAGCGTTGGAAGGCCTTCGCGCACGACGAGCTCGTGGCGCGCGACAAGGCCAACCTCGACATCACCTGGCTGCGCGACGAGTCGCTCGAGGACGCCGACAACCTGCCCGCACCCGAGGTCATCGCCCGAGAAATCGTCGAAGACCTGACGGCTGCCCTGGTCGAGTTCGAGGCCGTCGCCGCCGCCCTCGAAGCCTCTTCCGCCGACTCCTGATCTTCTCGCCTTCCCGGACCTCCCAACTTCGTCTTCGTCGACAACCGTTGGCTCTTCGCGGCCCCCAGAATCTCCCGTCATTCACCCTGCGATTGCCCGCGACAAGCCCTTCTTCGTGAGCGGCACGCATGCTACGAAGGAACGTAGATGGGTCGCCCGTGGTGGGGCGGCCCACGCGGCATTTCTAGGGGTCCGTTGGTTGTCGACGGACGTCGTAGAGGCGGGTGGTCCGGGTGCATGGTGGGGTGAAGTTCTACCGCGGTGGGCCGAAGGCTGCGCGGACCTATCTCGAGCACGACTGTGCCCGCTACGACGACTACTACCTGGCCGAAGGCGACGGCCTCGCCATCCGCATGGTCGCGCAACCGACTGAGAGTGGGAGCGTCGTCGAGACGAAGCAAGAGATGGACGGCGACACCTACGAGCAGTGGGTCGGCGGCATCAACGTCGACACGGGCACTGCGAAGGGACGCCTCCGAACGGATGACAACGCGTTGCGGTTCGTCGAGGTGGTGGTCAACGGACCGAAGACCTGGTCGCTGGCGGCCGCGTTGCACCCGGAGATCTCGGCCGCGCTCGACACCGCCCAGGCCAAGGCCGCGACCGAGATCATCGGCTGGGTCGCCCAGCACGCAACGACCCGGGTCGGTCCGCGGGGGCGGCAAGTGCAGGTGCCGGTCGAGGCGATCGAGGCAGCGTTGATCCGCCACCACACCTCTCGGGCGGGGGATCCGCACCGTCATCTGCACTTGCAGATCAACGCCCGCGTGTTCGCGGCCGGGAAGTGGCGCGGCATCCACTCGGTGGGGATCCGCGACAGCATCGAGGCGATCAACGGGATCGGGCACGCAGCCGTGGCCACCGACCCGCACTTCCGGAAGGTCCTCGCGGCGCACGGGCTCACGCTTGACCCGGAGTCCAGCGAGATCCGTGAACTGGCTCCGTACGTGGGTGCGTTCAGCGCCCGGACCGCCCAGATCCGTCGCAACAGCGACCGGTACGAAGCCACCTGGCGTCGCGACCACCCCGGTGAGGAGCCCGGCCCCCGTCTGCGGGAGGTGTGGGACCGGCGGGCGTGGGCCGAGGCCCGCCCCGAGAAGGTCGTCCCCAAGGACGGCCGAGAACTGGTGGCGCACTGGACCGCGGAGCTGCGTGAACTCGGCTACCGCGATCCGGCCGGATCCGTGGTGCTGGAAGGCACGCGGCCGGGGTGGGTGGATCGAGACGCCGCCGCAGATCTCGTCGTCTCGATCCTCGGAGCGAAGCGGTCAGCGTGGAACGCCGCGTACATCCGCGGGTACACCGAGGTGTTGCTCGCCCAGACCTGCCTGGTGGCCGACACGGCAGCCCGCGCCGAGCTCGCCGAGGACATCACTGCCCGAGCCGTCGCCCGGTGCAGCCGGCTGCTCAACGCGAGCGATGTGCCCGAGCACGTGCGTACGCTCACCTCGTCCCGCGTCCTCGAGGTCGAGGCCGATCTGATCGCCCGGCTGGCTCAACGCTCGGCCCAACCGGCCAACCGCGTCCGCGTGGGTGGGCGTGGGCTGGTGCGGATCGACCCGGTGCAGGCCGAGGTCGTCGGTGCCCTCGCGGGTGCGGGTCGGCTCGTTGTCGTCGAAGGCGCGGCAGGGGCGGGCAAGACCACGGCGCTGCGTGCGGTGCAGCAGCGGTTGGCGGCGCGGGGGCAGCGGATAATGGTGGTGACCCCGACCTTGAAAGCAGCCCAGGTGGCCGCGGCCGAGACCGGTGCCGAGGGGCACTCAGTTGCGTGGTTGATCCATGATCACGGGTGGCGCTGGGACTCCGACGGCCACTGGTCCCGACTTCCGAACCCCACCCCCAGCGACACTGCCCGGCTGGGTGCGGGAGATCTCCTGCTCGTCGACGAGGCCGGGATGCTCGACCAGGACACCGCGCATGCGCTGCTCACCTTGGCCGACGAGACCGGCGCGCGGGTGGCGTTGGTCGGGGACCGCCACCAACTCCCTGCCGTCGGCCGCGGCGGAGTCCTAGACCACGCGGTCACCTGGGCCCACCCCAGCGCCGTCGTCACCCTGGAGACGGTGCACCGGTTCACCGACCCCGATTACGCGGCGCTGAGTCTGAGGATGCGGACCGGCGAGGACCCCGGCGGGGTGTTCGACGCGTTGCATCGCCGCGGCCAGGTCGTCATCCACCCCTCCGAGGTCGAGCGCACCGAAGCCCTGGCGGCAGCCGGCGCCCAGGGAGAGCTGGTCGTCGCCGACACCCGCCAGCAGGTCGCCGAACTCAATGCCGTCATCCGCGAACACGACCACGGCTCCGAGGAAGAAAGTGCTGCGATCACCACCGCTGCTGGCGACCGGATCGGCCTCGGCGATCGAGTCGCCACCCGACGCAACGACTCCGACCTCCAGGTCGCGAACCGCCAGACATGGACCGTCGCAGGCATGGGAGCAGACGGCTCCCTCCTGTTGTACGGTCACGGGCGACAACGCGAGGTGCCACCCGACTACGCGACCCGCTTCGTCGAGCTCGCCTACGCGACCACGGTCCACGGGGCGCAGGGCGACACCGTCCACCGTGCTCACGTGGCGCTGAGCGACAGCACCGGCGCCGCGGCGGCGTACGTCGCCATGACCCGCGGACGGCACAGCAATAGCGCTCACCTCGTCGCCGAGGGCGTCGAGGACGCCCGCCGGCAGTGGGTCGAGGTCTTCAGCCGCGACCGCGCGGACCTGGGCCCCGCCCACGCCCGACGGCTCGCCGCTGACGCGGTCGACCGCTACGGAGCGGCCGCCGTACCGCTTCCAACGCCACGACTCCCGATCCCAAAGTACCGGTCGCCCGTCTCACGGCCCTCCGGAATCGGCCTCTGAAAGCGGGCGCAGCCAACGACTTAGGGAACGCCGTTGACCTGCAGGAATGCAGCGTTCCCCCTTGCGTTCCCCTCCGTTGTTACCGCATTCCGGTAACGCCCCTCGCCCACGCTGATCGGCGTGAATCAACACCTTCACAAGTCCGCGGGAACCCGCCGCCCCATGTTGAACAACACGTACAGGTCGTTCGCAACGACGACCAGCGAGGAGCTCCCGATGAGGTCCTGAACTTTCGGACGGGCGCCGCCTGACCTGCGAGAACGCCACCTCACGGCGCGCCCGTCCCGAGGACGGGCGGGCGAGGAGGGGCGCGAATTGGTGCCCCCAGCGCGCATCGTAGGGCGCGTACCTCTCTATGACAGACCCCCACCCTTCACGAACGGCCACGAACGACGTCGAAAGCCCAGCCACAAGGAGGCCGCCATGACCGCACAACCCAACGCCCCACGACCCCGTCAGAACCCCGGCGACGACATGCTCACCCTCCAGGAAGCCTGCCGCTTCCTCCGGATTCCCGAAGGGACCCTGCGCTACTGGCGTCACCTCGGCGCCGGCCCCCGCAGCTTCAAGGTCGGCCGCCACGTCCGCTACTGGCGCGCCGACCTCGTCCTCTGGCTCACCGAGCAGACCAACCGTCCCCAGAACCACCGCTGACGCTGCCCCATCGTCGGATCTCAGAGAGACGATGGAGCGATCCTGGAAGGAGCATCACCATGGCGGGAAACATCGCCAAGCGAGCCAACGGCCGGTGGCGGGCGCGGTACCGCGACGAGGCCGGCAAGGAGCACTCGCGTCACTTCGGCCGCAAGATCGACGCCCAGCAGTGGCTGGACCAGGTCACCTCCGCGGTGGTCACCGGCACGTACGCCGATCCCAAGGCGGGCCGGATCACGTTCGCGGCGTACTTCGGCGAGTGGTCGGCCCGCCAGGTCTGGGCACCCGGCACCGTGCTCGCCATGTCGCTCGCGGCGAGATCCGTGCCGTTCGCGGGGAAGCCGATGAAGCAGGTCCGGCGCTCGGACGTCGAGACCTGGATCAAGCAGATGAACGCCAGCGGGCTTGCCCCCGGCACGATCAAGACGAGGTACGTCAACGTCAGATCGGTGTTCCGCGCCGCCGTGAAGGACCGGGTGATCGGCTCCGACCCGACCGACGGCGTACGCCTCCCCCGCGGCCGACGCGCGGACGTGGCCATGGCGATCCCAACTCCCGAGGAGGTCGGGCAGCTCATGGCCGCGGCAGACGAACGGTTCCAGCCGTTCATCGCCCTCTGCGCGTTCGCCGGTCTTCGGCTCGGCGAGGCCGCCGGGGTTCAGTTCGGCGACGTCGACTTCCTCCGCAGATCGCTCAAAGTCTCTCGCCAGGTCCAGCGGGTCAACGGTGGGGAGATCGACGTACGGGCGCCGAAGTACGGATCAGAGCGCGTCGTCTACCTTGCCAACAGCTTGGTCGAGGTGCTCACCGAGCACATCTCGGCCCACGGCACTACCGGCAAGGAACGATGGCTCTTCGCTGGGGAGGGCGACGAGCCGCCGCACCAGAACACGGTCGGCTACTGGTGGCGCAAGACGCTGCGCGACGCCGGCCTGTCTGGCATCAAGCTCCACGACCTACGGCACTTCTACGCCTCTGGCCTCATCGCGGCCGGCTGCGACGTCGTGACGGTGCAACGCTCGCTGGGCCATGCGAAGGCGACGACGACGCTCAACACCTACGCACACCTCTGGCCGACCGCCGAGGACCGTACGAGGAAGGCAGCGGAGTCGATCATGGCCGCGTCACTCGCTCGGCCTGCACAGGCCCTCGCCATGGTGGGGGCGAGACCGACTGCGTGAGCTGTGGCCTCGGATCGCAGACGAACCTCCCAAGGCGCCAGCGGTGGCGCGCAGCTTCGGCCCACCATGGGGCAATCGCCACTGCTTGTAAGGGCTCGGCCATCCGATCACGGAGTGTCGGACTCAGCATTTAGTCTCTCGGTGCGTGGCTGGGAGTCGGCCACGACTCGGAAGGGGGACGCACGGTGCGCCAGGAAACCTACGACACCCACGCACTTTGGCCGGTGTTAGATGACCTCAAGGAGCTATTGGCGAGCGACCTAGAGCCTAGTGACGACGACGAGCGCTACGCCGTACGTCGGCTGGACTCGGCTGTGACCTTCGTCGACGGGTTGCGGGATACGGATCCCGTGCTGGTCGAACAGCAACCGATGGACGAGCTCCACACCCACCTGGCCAACATCAAGCAAGCGCTGACGCAATACCTGAGCGACACCTCGGCCACGCAGTACCTGACGGCTGCAGCGAGCCACGTTCCTGCCGTGATGACGTCCTGTCGACAGCACTTCCCGTGGGGAACCCCGGATGAGGCTCAGAGGGCGGTCAAGGCAGCAGCGACGCGGTACAAGAACTCGCTGGATCAGGAGGCCGAGCGCCTGAGGTACCAAGTGGACTCGCTCCGCGAGGAACTCACGCAGGCGCAGCAACTCCGCGAGCAGGATCTGACGGCCTCACGGGAGAGGCTCACTCAGTTGGCTGAACAAATCGAGTCCCGGGGAGCAGTTCTCGACGACTTGCAGACGCGCGCCGAGCAACAGATAGAGACGGCGAAGGACACCTTCGCTAAGGAAGCCGAGGCGCGGCAGGAAACGTTCGACCAGGCAGAGGCTGCACGTGTCACGGCCGAGGAGGAACGCGTCGAGGGCCTCAGAGAGCAGGCGAAAGCGCAGCGCGAGGAGCAGGCGGAGGCTGCGAGGGCGGTCATCGCGTCCCTGGAGGGATACCGCGACCAAGCCAAGGCGCTGGCCGACGAGACCTCGCGACACGCTGTAGCAGGCGAGTACGGCACCTGGGCGGCGCACCAGGCCAGTGCAGCATTCTGGTGGACCGTCGCAACCGTCGTTGTTGGCTTAGCGACAGTCGGCGGACTCGTGCTCGCGCTGAGGTCCACCGGGGACGACTCCTCGCAGTACATCGTGGCGAAGTTGAGCATTTCCTTGGTGGGTTTGTTTGTCGCCGCTTACACCGCGCATCAGGCGTCGGAGCATCGTCGGGAGGAGCGGACAGCGAAGCGGCTAGCGCTCGACCTGGCGGCACTGCAGCCCTTCTTGGAGCAGATTCAAGACGAAGAGGAGCTGGAGAGGGTTCGGGTCGCCGTGGCGAATCGTGTGTTCGTACCCGAAGAAGCGGTCACCTCTTCGCCTGAGGGTCGTGTGCGGCTTGGGCGAGGAAACTCCATCTCCATCGGCGGCCTCATCGAACTGCTTCGAACCATCTCGACTCAAGGTGGTCCTCCCAAGTAGCCAGCCGGAGTTCGGGGCAAACGCAAGTTGCGGGGCGAGAGTCTCAAGAGGTATGAGAGGACAGTCACACGGTCGGGCCGGTCATTTCAGCCCACTTGCGACGTCGCGCTTGCCCGCGCCATTTCCTCAAAGAGTCACGTCACGGGCGGAGCCTGGTAGCCACCGGGCTCCGAAGATCGGCCCTCCGAAACAAGCCAGATCGAGGGCGTCGCGCTAAAATTCTTGCGGACTTTATGCGGACCGGGAGGGGCCATACCCCCTCTGACCTGCGCAAACGCGTCGATTCAGACGTTGAAGCGGAACTCCACGACATCCCCGTCGGCCATGACGTAGTCCTTGCCCTCCATGCGGACCTTGCCGGCTTCCTTGGCCTTGACCATCGTCCCGGCCTCCATGAGGTCGTCGAACGAGACGATCTCGGCCTTGATGAAGCCCTTCTGGAAGTCCGTGTGGATCACGCCAGCGGCCTCGGGGGCGGTGTCGCCCTTCCTGATCGTCCAGGCGCGGGTCTCCTTGGGACCGGCGGTGAGGTACGTCTGCAGCCCCAGCGTGTCGAAACCGACGCGGGCCAACACCTCCAGGCCGGGCTCGGTGACGCCGGCCTCGGCGAGGAACTCCGCGGCCTCCTCCTCGTCGAGCTCGATGAGCTCGGACTCGAACTTCGCGTCGAGGAAGATCGCCTCAGCGGGCGCCACGAGCTCGCGCATCTTCGCCTTGAGGTCCTCGTCGTGCAGCTCGTCGGAGTCGCAGTTGAAGACGTAGATGAAGGGCTTGGCGGTGAGCAGCGACAGCTCGCGGATCAGCAGCCGGTCGATCTTGCCCTCGTTGATCAGCGCGATGATCGGCGTCCCGGCCTCCAGCGCCTCCTTGGCCGCGACGGCGGCCTCAAGGTTGGCGACGAGGTCCTTGTTCTTGCGCGACTCCTTCTCGAGGCGCTGAACGGACCGCTCGACCGTCTCCAGGTCGGCGAGGATCAGCTCGGTCTGGATCGTCGAGATGTCGTTGCCCGGGTTGACCTCACCGTCGACGTGGGTGACGTCCTCGTCGCGGAAGACGCGGGTCACCTGGCAGATCGCCGCGGACTCACGGATGTGGGAGAGGAACTTGTTGCCCAGCCCCTCGCCCTGCGACGCGCCGCGCACGATGCCGGCGATGTCGACGAACTCCACCGTCGCGGGAAGGATCTTCTCCGAGCCGAAGACCTCGGCCAGTTTGGGCAGGCGGTCGTCGGGCACACCGACCACGCCCACGTTGGGCTCGATCGTCGCGAACGGGTAGTTCGCCGCGAGGACGTCGTTCTTGGTCAGTGCGTTGAAGAGCGTCGACTTGCCCGCGTTGGGGAGTCCGACGATGCCGATGGTGAGAGCCACGTGACGAGATTCTAGGGCCGCGCGGCCCCGTCGACTGATTCGTCGGCGTGACCCTCACAGGCCGGGCAGCACCTCGCGCGCAAACACGTCCAGGAACGCCGCCTGGTTGAGACCCACGTTGTGCACGAACACCCGGTCGTACCCCAACGCCAGGTGGCGCCGGATCTCTGCCGCATGCACGGCAGGGTCCGCGGAGATCGGGATGCGTCCAGCCAGGTCCTCGGGCCGTACGAGCCGGGCCATCTGCTCGATCATCTGCGGCGAGCGCAGATCGCCACGAGCGAACCGCATCGCGGCCAACGGATACAGGGACGCGGCCTGGGCCAGCGCCTCGTCGTCCGTGGCCGCCCACGACAGGTTGAGGTGAAGCCATCGCGGCATCGACTCGGGGTCCTTGCCCGCCTCCGCGGCGCCGGCGGCGAAGCGCTCCAGCACCACCGCGGCCTGCTCGTACGAGACTCCGACGGCCAGCAGACCGTCAGCCGTGCGCCCGGCCCGCCGCGCGGTGACCGGGCCTCCGGTCGCGACCAGCACCGAGGGGGCGCGCTCCGGCATGGTCCACAGCCGGCTGCTCTCGAGGGTGAACGTCTCCCCGGCGAACCGGACGTCGCGCCCCGCCAGGGACCCCACGAACAGGCGCTTCATGAGGTCGACGGCCTCGAAGAGTCGGTCGATCCGCTCGGGCGGCTCGGGCCAGTACCCACCCGTCACGTGCTCGTGCAGCGCCTCCCCCGCGGCCAGCGACACCCAATGACGGCCCGGGTGCAGCGACGCCAGGGTGGCGGCATGCTGGGCGATCGCCGCCGGATGCATCCGCGCCCCCGGCACGGCCATGCCGGGACCGAAGTCGTACGTCGTGTGCTCCGCGAGCGCCGCCAGCACCGCCCAGACCGCGGGCGCTTGGCCCAGACTCGGCAGCCACGGCTGGAACAGGTCGGCAGCCATGGTCCCGCGGAACCCAGCGCGCTCAGCCAACACAGCCAGATCGACCGCCTCGCGGGGCGTGACCCGGTCGACTGGGACGACGTACCCGATCCGGTCGGACACCTGCACCTCCTCTGAGCAGGTGTCATCGTAGGGCGCCGCGGTCCGATCGCGCTCGGGAGTCGGGCGTGAGCGGGCTTTGCGGCAGGCGTACGTCCAAGGGGTGGTCGGGGTTCGTGTGGTTTCCCTGAACTTCTGGGGGTGTGCACACCCCCAGAAGTTCAGGATCCCCCGCATCTGCGGGGGATCCCAACGAAGCACCCGCCCACATCCCAGAAACCTAGGAAAAGGCGATCAGCGGCCGCCCGGTCCGCGGGTGGATGAGGACATCGGCGGTGACGCCGTACGTCTCCTCGATCACCTCCGGGACGAGCACCTCCGCCACCGGACCACTGGCCACCACGCGCCCGTGCGCGAGCACCACGACGTGGTCGCAGTACGACGCCGCGAGGTTGAGGTCGTGCAGCGCCGCCAGCACACTCACACCCCCGGCCGCCAGGTCGCGCAGCAGCGACAGGGTGCGCAGTTGAGCCCGGACGTCCAGATGGTTCGTCGGCTCATCCAGCAGCAGCAGTCGCGGCTCCTGGGCCAGCGCCCGGGCCAGGTGGACGCGCTGAGCCTCGCCGCCCGACAGGGCACCGATCTCGCGGTCCGCCAGGTGCTCGGCGTCGGCCCGCTTGAGGGCCTCCCCGACCGCCTCGGCGTCCCCGGCGGACTCGAAGCCCCACAGTGACCGGTGCGGGGTGCGCCCGAGGTCGACCGCATCGCGCACGCGCACGCCGAACTCACTGCGCGCCTCCTGCTCCACCAACGCCAACACCCGAGCCCGCTCGCGCCCCGACAGCGCCCGCAGGTCGACCCCGTCGTACGACACCGATCCGGCCTTCACGGGCAGCACGCCCGCGATGCCGCGCAGGAGCGAGGACTTCCCCGCACCGTTGGGCCCGACCAGCGCCACCACCCCGCCGTCGGCGGTGAAGGAGGCCGAGTCGACGACCGTACGACCACCCAGCGCGACGCCGAGTGAGTCGACGACGAGCCCGGCACTCATGCGCGCTCCCGGTTGCGGATCAGGACGGCGACGAAGACCGGCGCCCCGATGAGGACGGTGATGATGCCGACGGGCAGTTCGCGCGGGTCGAACAGCGTCCGCGCCCCCGTGTCGACCCACACCATGAAGATCGCGCCCACCACGGCCGACAGGGGCAACAGCACTCGGTGCCGTGACCCGACGACGAGACGTACGGCGTTGGGCAGCACCAGCCCCACGAACCCGATCGACCCGCTCACCGACACCATCGCGCCGGTCAGCAGGGCGGTGGCCCCCAGCAGCAGCCAGCGCGCCTGCGAGACCGGGATGCCCAACGTCGCCGCCGACGTGTCACCGAAGGCGAAGGCATCCAGGACCCGACCGGACAGGATCAGCGGCACGCCGACGAGCCCCAACGTCACCCACCCGATGACGACGCTGCTCCAGTCGGCGCCCGCGAGCGAACCCAGCAGCCAGTTCAGGATCTGGCGATACGAGTCGCCCTGGGTGTTCCAGAAGATCACCAGCGAGGTCACGGCCCCCGCGAACGACGACACCGCCAGACCGGCCAGCACCGTACGGCTCGGGGTGATGACGCCCAGCGAACGAGCCAGCAGCAACGTCGCGACCAGCGCCACCATCGCGCCGACGAACGCGGCGAGCGGCAGGACCACCGACAGCCCCGTGAGCAGCACCAGGACCGCTCCGAGTGAGGCG
This sequence comes from Actinomycetes bacterium, assembly GCA_023460975.1. Taxonomy (GTDB): domain Bacteria; phylum Actinomycetota; class Actinomycetes; order Propionibacteriales; family Nocardioidaceae; genus Nocardioides. Next base: position 30,312 of record JAEWOG010000010.1, on the reverse strand, counting down.
CCCGAGGACAAGCCGAGCAGGTACGGATCCGCCAGCGGGTTGCGCGTCAGCGCCTGCATGACGGCCCCGGAGACCGCCAACCCCGCGCCCACCGCAGCCGCCGTGAGCACGCGGGGCAGCCGCAACTCCCACACGATCGCGTCCCGGATCGGGCTCAGCGTCGACTCGGCGAGGCCCAGGTGGGCAGCGATCGAGCGCCACGCCTCGGCGGCGGTGATGTCGGCGGGCCCGAAGGTCACCGCGCCGATCAGCGAAGCGAGCAGGCCAGTGACCGCGACCACCCACACGGCCGCCGCCGGCACCGCGGTGCGGCGCAGCGTCGGGCGGGCGGTCGCCACGCTCACTGCTCGCGCACCCCGAGCTCGGCGACCTGCTCGACCACCGATGCGACGGCGCTGACGGACCGTACGCCCGCCTCAGCGGCCGCGAACGGCACGACGACGTAGTTGCCGGCCTTGACGGCCTTCAGTTCGCGGGTGGCGGCGTTCGACTCCAGGGCCGCGATCTTGTCGTCAGCGGTGTTCCAGGCGGCGTCGACGAGGACCAGCACGTCCGGGTCGGCGTCAACGATGGCCTCCCATCCCAGCGAGGTCCAGGTCGCCTCGACGTCCACGACGTTGGTGAGGCCGGCGGCGTCGAGCACCATCGCGGGCGCCCCGATCGTGCCGCCGACGAACGGGGTGTCCTCGCCCGACGACCACCACAGGGCCGTCAGGCCGTCGCCGTCGTGGCGCACCTCGTCGAGCTGCGCCTGCTGGTCCGCGACGAGGTCAGCGGCGGCGTCGGTGGCGCCGAGGAGTTCGCCGGCCTCGGTGAACTGGTCGAAGAGCGCGTCGAACGTCATCGGGTTCGGCTGGTAGTCCGGCTCCTGGCAGGCGGCCGGGGAGACGTACGTGGCGACCCCCATCTTGGCGAGCACGTCACGCTCGCCGGCGGTGTCGGCGGCGAAGTTCGACTCCCAGCCGGCGAGGACCAGATCGGGCTCGGCCTCGAGCACGACCTCCTGGCTGGGCGCCTGCTCGGAGATCACGGGGACCTCCACCTCGGAGCCGTCGCGGACGTCGATGACGGGGCCGTCGGCAAAGGCGGTCCCCACGAGGCGTTCCGCCAGGCCGAGGGCCACCACCAGTTCGGTCGAGGTGGACTTGACGGTGACGATGCGCTCGGGGACCGCGGCGGGCTCGACGACGGTGCCACAGTTGTCGGCACTGAACGCGTAGGAGGTCTTCGTGCCGGGATCGGGCGCCTCCGCGTCGGCGCCACAGGCAGCCAGTGGCAGCAGCAGGGCGAGTGCGGGGAGGACGGCGCGATGGGTCATGGGATCACTTCCGGATCGTGGGGCATGGGCGGACCGCGCTCGCGACAGGTCTGCGAGCGCTGGATCAGCCCTCCCAAGTCCGGGAGTGGCGCAACGGCTGCTAGGCACGCACCCGTTGGATCTCGTACGAGCCTAGCGGCTGACTGTCGGGGGCGTGTGGAAGGGTCAAGCCTGTGAGCACCGAACCCGATGCCGTCCCGACTCCCCCGACACCAGCCGCTGCCGGTCCCGCCGCCGGGCCCGACAGCACCGCGATGGCGCTCCGCGAGCCCGCCCACCGGGTCTCGCCCCGCGCAGTACCGTACTGGCGCATCAACGCCCTGATCGGCGACCTGATCCTCGTCGCCGCCCTCGGGGTGGGGCTCTACTTCGAGCCGTGGGGTCTGTGGTGGCTCCCGGTGGCGTACGTCGGGGTCGTCGTGCTGGCGATCGTGCACGTGATCGTGATGCCGACCTTCCGCTTCCGGGTCCACCGGTGGGAGGTCAACGAGGTCGCCATCCACACCCGCGAGGGGTGGCTGGGCCGGGAGACGCGGATCGCTCCGATCAACCGCGTGCAGACCGTCGACTTCAGCCAGGGGCCGCTCATGCGGGCCTTTGGCCTCGCCTCGCTCACCGTGACCACGGCCTCGGCCGCGGGCCCCATCACGATCACGGGCCTCGACGCCGAGCGCACCCGCGACCTGGCCGCCGAGCTCACGGCGATCACCGCGGCCGACGAGGGTGACGCGACGTGAGCAGGTTCCGCCCCGACGGCGAGGGGTGGGAGCGGCTCGACATCCGCAACCTGGCCGTCTCGGGCGCGAAGGTCCTCAAGGAGGGAGCCGTCCCCGCAGCCGCGGGCCTGATCGCGCTGATCAGCAGCGGCAACCTGCGCTGGGTCCTGCTCGGCGCCCCGTTCGTCCTCATCGCTGCGGCGGTGCTGGGCCTGCTCCCCTGGCTGTCCACGTACTTCCGGGTGACGACCGAGCGGCTGGAGCTCTCCTCCGGGGTGCTCAGCCGCAACAAGCGCAGCGCCCCGCTGGATCGCGTCCGCAGCGTCGACCTGACGGCCACCCTGGTGCACCGCCTCATTGGTCTGCGCAAGGTGGAGATCGGCACCGGGGTCGACGGGGAGCAGTTCGTCCTCGACGCGCTGCCCACGGCCCGCGCGGAGCAGTTGCGCGCCAACCTGCTGGGCCGGCGTACGACCGCTCCTGCCGCGGCGATCGCCCAGCCCGGGATGTCCCAAGCCGCGATGGCACAGCCGGCGGGTTCTGCCGAGGCAGGAGGCCTCGGTGCCGCGAGTGCGTACGGCGCCGGGGACCAAGTGACGACCACGGTGGTCGAGGAACCCGCCGAGGTCCTCGCGACGTTCACGTGGTCCTGGGCGAGGTTCGCGCCCTTCAGCCTCACCCGGCTCGTGGTGCTGGCGGCAATCCTGGGTTTTGCCTCCCAGTTCCTCGACGACCTGCCGATCTTCGACCCCGAGCACCTGCGCGACGCGTGGGAGTGGGTCACCTCGTTCGCCCTCGCGCTCGTCGTGGTCGTGCTGCTGGTCGGCGGCCTCGCCCTGTGGGTGCTCATTGCCGTCTTCGAGTACGTGACCCGCTGGTGGGACTTGCGGCTGGAGCGCCAGCACGGCAACCTCAACCTGTCGGCGGGGCTGTTCTCCACCCGCTCCACGAGCATCGAGGAGCGCCGCATCCGCGGTCTCCAGCACGACGAGCCGCTGCTGATGCGCGTCGTGAGAGGCGCCCAACTCTCGGTCATGGCGACCGGGCTGTCCGACAACTCCCCCACCATCCTTCCCCCGGCGCCCCGCCGCGTGACCCGAGCCGTCGGCGGCGAGCTGATCAACGATCCCGATGCGCTCACGGTGCCGCTGGCCCGGCACGGCGCCAAGGCGTTGCGGCGCACACTGATCGCCCATCAGGGCCTCACCGAGTTCGCAGTCATCGGGGCGCTCATCTACTGGTTGGCCCCGTTGCCCGACGAGGTGTACGACGTGCTCCCCGCCTGGTCCCCGTGGGCCTGGATCGGAGTGAGCGTGCTGCTCGGCCTGCTCACGGGCGCCCTCAGCTACCGCCATCTGGGGCACGCCCTCACTGAGCGGCACCTCGTGGTCGGCAGCGGCATGTTCACCCGCAGGCGAGAGGTCCTTGAGCATGACGGCGTCATCGGGTGGGTGTTCGAGCAGGCCTACTTCCAGCGTCTCGGCGGTCTGACCGACCTCGTCGCGACGACCGCAGCGGGATCGGAGAGCGTGCGCCTGCGCAACGTGGCGCTGGTGCGCGCCGTGGAGTTGGCCCGGACGTCCACTCCGCACGCCGTGGACGGTTTCCGCGAGGGCGCCCCTCCCGCTCGGGACGAAAGGGGCATCCACCTCGCCGCACGGTCACGCACGACCGGTACCTGAGACCGTACTCCTGTTCCGCGGGTTCTAGGGTGGCCGAGTGCGAATTGCTTCCTGGAACGTGAACTCGCTGCGCGCCCGTATCGACCGCGTGGAGGGCTTCCTGGCCCGCCACGACGTGGACGTGCTGGCGCTGCAGGAGATCAAGGGCCGCGAGGACCAACTGCCCCTGATGGGGATCCAGGCGCTCGGCTACGACGTGGTCACCGCCAGCACGAACCAGTGGAACGGGGTCGCGCTCATCAGCCGTGTCGGCCTGGACGACGTACAGGTCGGCTTCGAGTCGATGCCCCACTTCGGAGAACCCGCCGCCGCAGAGTCGCGCGCGCTCGGCGCGACGTGCGGGGGTGTGCGCGTGTGGTCCCTGTACGTGCCCAACGGCCGCAAGCCCGACGACCCGCACTACCACTACAAGCTCGAGTGGCTCGCGGCGCTGCGCACCCAGGCGCGCGGGTGGCTGGAGACCCCGACCGCGCTGGTCGGCGACTGGAACATCGCGCCGAGGGACGAGGACGTCTTCGACATCAAGCAGTTCCGCACCTCTACCCACGTGACACCTCCGGAGCGGGCCGCGTTCGAGGCCTTCCTCGACGACGGGTACGTCGAGGTCACCCGGGAGCACGCGCCGGGCTTCACGTACTGGGACTACTACCGCCAGCGCTTCGAGCGCGACCGCGGCCTCAAGATCGACTTCGCCCTGGCCTCCCCGTCGCTGGCCGCCCGGGTCACCGGCGCCTTCATCGACCGCGACGAGCGCGACCCCGCCCAGGGCACGGGCGCCCCCTCCGACCACGCCCCCGTCGTCGTGGACATCACCTGATTTCAGGTCGCAGGTACGGCCGGGACTGCTGCGGGCAGCCGCGGCGACGAGTACATTGCCGACGTGGATTCATTCTGGGACTTCTTCTGGCTGCTGATGTCGGCCTTCCTGCTGTTCGCATACCTGGTCGTGCTCTTCCAGGTCATCACCGATCTCTTCCGCGACCGTGAGACCAGCGGCTGGATCAAGGCCGTGTGGATCTTCTTCCTCATCCTGATCCCGATGCTCACCTCGCTCGTCTACCTCATCCTGCGCGGGAAGGGCATGGCCGACCGCAACGTCGCCGCCCTGCAGGCCGCGCAGACCGACACCGAGGCCTACATCCGCTCCGTGTCGGCCGGGGCCGGCTCGCCCGCCGACGAGATCGCCCGCGCCAAGGCCCTGTTGGACGCCGGCGTCATCGACCAGGCCGAGTTCGACGCGCTCAAGACCAAGGCGCTGGCCTGACAACCTGACCGCACCAAGAGCGGCACGACCCACGAGGGTCGAGCCGCTCCTGTCATTTCCGGGGCCGTACGTTGGCCTCGCCCGGCCGCGCGGCACGGTTTTGTCAGTGCATCCCGGCATGCTGTCGGCCATGGACTCGACACTGCTCGCACTGACCCTCGTGCTGCTGGGCGGACTGATTGGCCTGGGCCTCGGCGCCGTGATCGGCGTTCTCTGGGCGCGCGGCCGTCCCGTCGAGGTCGCCCAGGCGGAGATCGCCCGCCGCGATGACGCGCGTGACGCCCTCGAGCTGCGCGCCGCCGACCATGCGGTCGTGCGGGAGTCCCTGGACAGGCTGCACGACCAGTTGCACGACCTCGCTCGGGACCGCGTGGCGTGGCAGTCGCAGTTGCACGAGCAGGTCGACGCGATGCGCCACTCCACCGACGTGCTGCGCAGGGAGACCCAGACGCTCTCGACGGCGTTGCGCAAGCCTCAGGTCCGCGGGCGGTGGGGCGAGTTGCACCTGCGTCGAGCCGTGGAGCTGGCGGGGATGGTCGACCGATGCGACTTCTCCGAGCAGGTCACCCTCGAGGAGGGCGCCCTGCGGCCCGACCTCGTCGTGCACATGTCCGGGGGGCGTGACGTCGTGGTGGATGCCAAGGTGCCGCTCGACGCGTTCCTCGACGCCACGGGCAGCGATGACGACGACGCCCGGAGCACTCACCTGGACCGCCATGCCCGCCAGATGCGTCAGCATGTCGACACGCTGGGCCGCAAGGCGTACTGGCGCCACCTGCCCCAGGCACCCGAGTTCGTCGTGATGTTCGTGCCGGCCGAGGCATTCCTCTCTGCGGCGCTGGAGTCCTCCTCCGACCTGCTCGAGTACGCCGCCGACCGCGGCGTCGTCCTCGCCACCCCCACCACGCTCATCGCGCTCCTGCGCACCATCTCCCAGGGGTGGACCCACGAGCGCCTCGCCGAGCGCGCAGGCGAGGTGCAGCAGCTCGGCCGTGAGCTCCACGACCGGCTCTCCACGCTCGGCGGTCACCTCGACAAGTTGGGCCGCTCCCTGTCGGGCGCGGTGGAGGCGTACAACTCCTCCGTCGGCTCCCTCGAGGGCCGGGTCCTCGTGCAGGCGCGCCGGTTCCGCGACCTGGGGGTGAGCGACGCCGACCTCCCCTCACCTCGCCAGGTGGAGGCCGTCACCAGGCGCCTCAGCGCACCGGAGTTCGAGGGCGCCCGGCCCACCGACTTCGACGCCCTCGGCCACCACGCCGCGCCCGCCATGGCACCCGAGACAGGGCCCCTGAGCGAGGACTGGGGCGCCCCAGAGCCGCCCCGGACCGGCGACCCATCAGCGTCCGCTGCGGCGCGCCGGAGTGAGAGCGCATGAGATGGGGCCCTACGGTGGACGCGTGAGCCAGGCGAAGGCCCTCTGGGACGTCGGTCAAGAACCCGGGCGTCAGTTGGTTGCCCTCGGGATGGCTGTGGCGCTCACCGCCGTGACGATCGACGTGTTCATCGTGGGCCGCGTCAGCCTGTTCTTCGATCTGGCCTTCGTCACGCTGTGCCTGGGGCTAGCCGCACTCGTGAGGCTGGACGACTTCTTCATCGTCGCCCTGATGCCGCCCATCATGATGCTCGCCGTGTTCACCCTCGTCGCGCTGGTGGCGCCCGAAGCATTGGGTGAGGCAGGAGACGGGTTCACCCAGACCTTGGTGTCCGGGATGGTCCGCCACAGTTGGGCGCTTCTCGCCGGATTCGTGCTCTGCCTGGGCTGGATGGGATTCCGCGCCCGCCAAGCGGACGCCTAGCCGCCTGCCGCGAGAGTCACTCCTCGAAGCGCGCCGCGTCCCCCGCGCCGTACCGAATGACCTCGGGTGCCCCCTCGGACCAGTCGACCACCGTTGTCGGCTCCGCAGTCACCTCGCCCGACTCGATCACGATGTCGACGACGTGGTCCAGCTCCTCCTTGACCTCCCAGCCCATCGTCCGCGCCTCCGACTCGCCCGGCAGGATCAGCGTGCTGGTCAGCATCGGCTCCCCCAACTCGGCGAGCAGTGTCTGCACCAGCACGTGCTCGGGGATGCGGACGCCCACCGTGCGCTTCTTCGGGTGCATCAGTCGCTTGGGCACCTCGCCGGTCGCGGGCAGGATGAACGTGTACGGCCCCGGCGTGCTCGCCTTGATGGCGCGAAACGCCGTGTTGTCCACGTGCACGAACTGCCCCAGCTGCGCGAAGTCGCGGCACATGAGCGTGAAGTGGTGCCGGTCGTCGAGGTCGCGGATTCGCAGGATGCGGTCACGGCCGTCGCGGTTGCCGAGCTGGGCACCCAACGCGTACCCCGAGTCAGTGGGGTAGGCGATCAGGGCATCGTCACGCAGCGCCTCGACCACCTGGCCGATCAGACGCGGCTGGGGGTTGTCGGGATGAATGTCGAGGTAGCGGGCCACGCGTTGAGTCTAGGTCGTCCACGCCCAAACCCCGGCTGACGTCATACGCGCCGAGCGTGAGAGTGGCGCCCACCGTATGACGTTGCCGGTCCGCGCAGGTCAGCCCTGAGCGGCCTTCTGCGCGGCGCGCAGGTCGCGACGCAGCTCCGGCGGCAGGGCGAAGATGAGCGACTCCTCGGCCGAATGGACAGCGCGTGCGTCGGGGTAGCCGCGCTCAGCGAGGAAGGACAGCACACCCTGCACGAGCTCCTCGGGCACGGACGCTCCCGAGGTCACCGACACGGTCTCGACGCCCTCAAGCCACGCCTCATCGATCTCGTGGGCGTAGTCGACCAGGTGCGAGGCCCCGGCGCCCGCTTCGAGGGCGACCTCGACGAGTCGTACGGAGTTGGAGGAGTTGCGCGAACCCACCACGATGACGAGGTCGGAGTCCGTCGCGATCTCCTTCACCGCGAGCTGGCGGTTCTGGGTGGCGTAGCAGATGTCGTCGCTGGGCGGGTCGAGCAGCAGCGGGAACTTCTCCCGGATCGCCTTGACCGTGGCCATCGTCTCGTCGACCGACAGCGTGGTCTGCGACAGCCACGCCACCTTGGCGGGGTCGCGGACCTCGATCCGGGCGACGTCCTCGGGCGACTCCACCAGCTGGATGTGGTCGGGCGCCTCACCAGCGGTGCCCTCCACCTCCTCGTGGCCGGCGTGGCCGATGAGCAGGATGTCGTAGTCGTCGGCAGCGAACCGCTTGGCCTCGTGGTGCACCTTCGTCACGAGCGGGCAGGTGGCGTCGATCGTCTTGAGGCCGCGCTCGGCCGCCTCGGCGTGGACCGCCGGGGAGACACCGTGGGCGGAGAAGACCACGGTCGAGCCCTCGGGGACGACGTCGAGTTCGTCGACGAAGATCGCGCCGCGCTCCTGCAGCGTAGAGACGACGTGCTTGTTGTGCACGATCTCCTTGCGGACGTACACCGGGGCGCCGTACAGGTCGAGAGCCTTCTCGACGGTGATCACCGCGCGGTCCACGCCCGCGCAGTAGCCGCGCGGGGCGGCGAGCAGCACGGTCTTGGCGCTCTCGGGGTCGAGGACCGGGGGGATGCCGAGGTCGGTGGTCATGGTCCGAGTCTAGGAGGCGTCCGCACGCCGGGCCACGTCGCGACCACCACAGTCGCGTCGAGGTCCTCATCCCGCTCGGTGCGCACCCCCAGCCCGGCCGCCGCGAACACTTCCTGCGCGTGCGCAGCCTGCGCGGTCGAGACCTCCACCAGCACGACCCCTCCGGGCGCGAGCCAGCGCGACACCTCAGCGGCGATCCGGCGGTGCAGGTCGAGCCCGTCGGCACCCCCCGCCAGCGTGTGCAACGGCTCGTGGTCGCGCGCCTCGGCGGGCATCAGGACGACTTCGCCGCTGGGCACGTACGGCGCGTTGGCCACGCACACGTCGACCCGCCCACGCCACTCACGCGGCACCGGCTCGAACAGGTCCCCCGTACGGACCCGATGACTGCCGAGGTTGAGTGCCGCGTACGCCGTGGCGCGCGGGTCGATGTCGACCGCCAGCACGTCGCAGCCCGGATGGTCGCGAGCGATGGTGGCCGCCACCGGGGCAACCCCACAGCAGACCTCGAGCAGGCGTACGGCTCCCTCCGGCTGAGCGCGCACCAGAGCGGAGGCCAGGCGTGCCAGCAACCGGGTGCGCTGGCGGGGTACGAAGGCACCCGGCCCCACGTGGAGCCGGGCCCCGTCGAAGTCCACCCAGCCGAGGACGTGCTCGAGGGGCTCGCCGGCGATGCGGCGGCGTACGAGGGCTTCGAGGTCGGCGCCGGCACTGCCGGCTTCGGCGAGCAGAGCAGCCTCTTCCTCGGCGAAGACACACCCAGCAGAGCGCAGGCGCGCCGTGAGCGCTCCGTGCTCGCTGAAACTGTCCATGGCCTCCCCTATCCTCGCGCCATGGTTTCACTGCGCGACGCCACTGCCGAGTCACCAGCGCCGGTGCGCGCGGTGGCCAACGCGGTCAGCCAGTGGATCGACCGGCTGGGCGGGGTCTGGGTCGAGGGCCAGATCGCCCAGGTGACCCGGCGTCCGGGGATGGCCACGGTGTTCATGACCCTGCGCGACACCGTGGCGGACATCTCGGTCACCCTGACCTGCCCACGGGCGCTGTTGGACGCCATGGAGGTGCCGCTCGTCGAGGGCGCGAGCGTCGTGGTCCACGCGCGGCCGAGCTTCTACGCCAACCGCGGGTCGTTCAGCCTCGCTGCGCGCGAGATCCGGATGGTGGGTGAGGGCGAGCTGCTTGCGCGGCTGGAGCGGCGGCGGCAACTGCTGGCGGCGGAGGGCCTGTTCGCGCCCGAGCTCAAGCGCGACCTCCCGTTCCTCCCCCGCCGCATCGGGCTGGTCACCGCCCCCAACAGCGCCGCCGAGCGCGACGTGCTGGACAACGCGTCGCGACGGTGGCCCGCGGTGCAGTTCACGGTCGTCCACGCGGCCATGCAGGGAGTGCGCTGCACCAGTGAGGTCATCGACGCGCTCGAACGCCTCGAGCGCAATCCGGACGTCGACGTGATCGTCGTGGCTCGCGGCGGGGGTTCGTTCGAGGACCTCCTGCCCTTCTCCGACGAGGGCCTGATCCGGGTCGTGCACGGGTTGCGCACGCCCGTCGTCTCCGCGATCGGCCACGAACCGGACCAGCCGCTGCTCGACCTGGTGGCCGACGTCCGCGCCTCCACCCCGACGGACGCCGCAAAGCTGGTCGTGCCCGACATGGCCGAGGAGGTGCGCGGCGTCCTGTGGGCCCGCGACCGACTCCGCACGCTCATGCGCGACCTCGTGGTCCGCGAGCAGGAGCGGCTGGACGCCTTCCGCACCCGACCCGTGATGGCGGATCCCCGCACGATGCTGGCCGAGCGCTCCAGCGAGGTCACCCAGATGCGCGAACGCGCCCGGCGCGTCCTCACCCACCGCCTCGAACGTGCGGGCGACGAGATCGCGCACCAACGCGCTCGCGCCCGGGCGCTGTCGCCGCTGGAGACCCTGCGCCGCGGATACGCGGTCGTGCAGACCGCCGATGGCGGAGTGCTCACGTCCGTCGCCGACACGGCAGCAGGCGCACCCCTCTCCGTACGCCTCGCCGACGGTCGCCTGGCCGTCATCGTCGATGCCGTCACCCCCGACGCCGTGGATCACAGCGCCGCCGCGTCCGGCACGGAGGCTCCAGGCACTGCGGCTCGGGGCCCGGCTCCAGACACCCCGACTCCAGGCACCCCGGCTCCAGACACTCCGGCCACCAAGGCTCCCGCCCAACGAACGTCCGAAGGAGACAGCGATGACTGACCCGACGCAGGAGGCCCCCTCCTACGAAGAGGCCCGCGAGGAACTCATCGAGGTCGTCCGCGCTCTCGAGACCGGCGGGACCACCCTCGAAGCATCACTCGCCCTGTGGGAGCGAGGCGAAAAGCTTGCCGGCGTCTGCCAGGACTGGCTCGACGGCGCCCGGGCCCGCCTGGACGCCGTACTCGAGGATGACAACTCCGGCGAATAGGGATCCGATCGCCCCTGGCGTGGGCCGATTCGGCGTTGGCGTGGGTCGTACGAAGGGTGCGGTCGTACGAATGGCGGTCGGGGTGCGTCATACAAAGCCGCCGCCCGCCCGGTCCTGCGTCATACATAGCGTCGCCCGTCTGGTCCTGCGTCATACATAGCGTCGCCCGCCCGGTCCCGCGTCATACAAAGCGTCGCCCGTCTGGTCCTGCGTCATACAGACCCGTACGTATAGCTGCGGGTTCGTATGACGCCGGGCCCAAGCGCGCCGGTTCGTATGACGCCGGGCCCAAACCAGCCGGTTCGTATGACGCCCGACCCAGGACTCCTCACGCCAGGCCGCGTCATACAAACTCGCCAAACGGCGGCATCCGTCATACAAGGCGCGCCTGCGGCGCCACCCGTCATACAGACCCGTACGTATAGCTGCGGGTTCGTATGACGCCGGGGCCGAGCCAGTGGGTTCGTATGACGCCGGGCCCAAGAGAGCGGGTTCGTATGACGCCGGGCGCAAGCGAGCGGGTTCGTATGACGCCCGCCCCAAGCCAGCGGGTTTGTATGACGCCCGACCCAAACCAGCAGGTTCGTATGACGCCCGCCCAGAACGTCACTCCGCAGGCGCAGGCTCCACGACCTCGAGCAGAGCGATGAACTCCTCCAGTGCTTCCTTGCCCGCCGAGCCGTAGACGAGCAGTACGTCGTCGCCGACCTCGGTCGCGTACCCCAGGTCACCGCCGTCGTCGCTCCACGTTTCCCACGTCGTCGAGACGGAGCTCTCGAGCGTGACCTCGCCGCCGCTCTCGGCGTCCTTGTCGATGTAGGTCTCCACCATCGTCACCAGGGAGGCGTCCTGTTGCCGCAGGCCCACGAAGCTCTCGGAATCGGTGAGCACGCCCATCCCCCACCGCTGGTCGCCGACGGCAACGAGGTCCACGCTGGTGGCACGCCATCCGTCGGGGAGGTCGGTCGGGGCGACGATCGGGAGGTTGGCCTCCTGGGCCAGTTCGACGCTCTGGCGCCAGTCGACGGTGGGGACCTCGACCTCCTTGTTGTCGCGGAAGGTGCCTCGCCACGCCACGAAGGCCACGACGGCCAGCAGCGTCACGATCATCGCGCCGATGAGGCCGGGGAACGTGCGGTCGTAACGGCTGGGCTTCTCGCTCACCGTCCCATTCTCCCAAGCGGCACCACCCCGTACGCAGCAGGGTTCGTACGCAGGCAGTCATAGTTCCGCATGCACGGAAGCAAAGGTGACAAATCATCCGTGCATGCGGAGAATGCAACCGTGCCCCACTACTCCATCGCGGAAGCCGCAGAAGTGCTCGCCGTCAGCGACGACACCGTCCGCCGCTGGATCGACTCAGGACGCCTCGCCTCCCAGACCGACGGCCGTCGCACTGTCGTCGACGGCGTCGACCTCGCGCGGCTGGCCGCCGACCTGATCAGCCCGCACGCCGACGACGAGCGCCACCGCGTCCGCGCGAGCACCGTGAGCGCTCGCAACCGGATGTCCGGGATCGTCACCCACGTCAAGACCGACGCCGTGATGGCGCAGGTCGAACTCGTGTGCGGCCCGTACCGCGTGGTGTCCCTGCTCAGCAGCGACGCGGTGACGGAGCTGGGGCTGGCGCCAGGCGTACGCGCCATTGCCTCCGTCAAGTCCACCAACGTCGTCCTGGAGTTGCCATGAAGTCCCGAACCCTCCGCCGCATCGCGTGTTCGGCGTTGCTCCTGTCGACGCTGGGCCTGAGCGCCTGCGGGTCGCAGGACGACGACCAGACACTGACCGTGCTCGCGGCGGCGTCGCTGACGGACTCCTTCTCCGACCTCGCCGACGCCTTCGAGCAGGACCACCCCGGCGTCCAGGTGGAACTGGTCTTCGGGTCCTCGGGCACCCTCGCGGACCAGGTACTGGAGGGCGGCGCCGCAGACGTTCTGGCGACCGCCGACACCGCCACGATGGAGCGTGCGGCCGAAGCGGTGCAGGGCGAGAGCCAGATCTTCGCCACCAACACGATGGTCATCGTGGTTCCCCGCGACAACCCCGCCGGCATCAGCGCGCTGGAAGACCTCGACGACCCCGACGTCGACTACGTGCTGTGCGTGGACACCGCCCCCTGTGGCGCCATCGGGGCCGAGATCATCGCCGACGGCGCCCTTACACACGAGCCCGCGAGCCTGGAGATCGACGTCAAGGCAGTCCTCGCCCGCGTCACGTCAGGAGAGGTCGACGCTGGCCTCGTCTACCGGACCGACGCCGTCGCCGCCGGCGAGGACGTGACGGGCATCGAACTGCCCGCAGACCTCGTCGTCCCCAACGACTATCCGATCGCCGTCCTCGAGGAGGCCGCGGACAGCGACCTGGCGGACCAGTTCGTGACGCTGGTGCTCTCCAGCCGCGGCCAGGAGGTGCTCGCCGGTGCCGGCTTCGGCGCCCCGTGAGGCCCACCTGGGCCGCGTACCGCTCCCCCTGGCCGCGCTCGCTGCCCTGGGCGCGTTGCTGCTGGTCGTCCCCCTGCTCACTCTGGCGCTGACCACCCCGTACGAAACCCTCCTCCACCACCTGCGCTCCGAGGACGTCCGCAAGGCGCTGTGGCTCACGGCGCTCACCTCGGCGGCGGCCACCGCGGGGTGTGCCCTGCTCGGTACGCCGCTGGCGTGGCTGCTGGCGCGGGTGGAGTTCCGGGGCCGCCGGCTGCTGCGGGCGCTGGTCACAGTGCCGCTCGTCCTGCCGCCGGTGGTGGCGGGAGTCGCCCTGCTGTCCCTGTTCGGCCGTCGCGGCGTGTTGGGCGGGCCGCTGTACGACGCGTTCGGCATCACGGTCGGCTTCACCACCACCGCCGTGGTCATGGCGCACATCTTCGTGTGCTTGCCGTTCTACGTCCTCACCGTCGAAGGGGCGCTGCGCAGCGTCGGCGAACGCTACGACGTCGTGGCGGCCACGCTCGGCGCCGACCGGTGGCGCACCTTCCGTACGGTCACCCTGCCGCTGGCTGCCCCCGGCCTCGGAGCCGGCGCGGCCCTGGCGTGGGCGCGCTCGGTCGGCGAGTTCGGCGCCACCATCACCTTCGCCGGCAACTATCCCGGCACCACCCAGACGATGCCCTCTCTCGTCTACACCGTGCTGCAGCGCGACCCGGAGGTGGCGCGCACCGTCAGCATGATCCTGCTCGCCTGCTCGGTCATCGTCCTGCTCGCCCTGCGTGGCCGACTGTGGGGTGAACGATGAACGGGCTGAGCGTCGCCGTCGACCTTCCCGGGCGTCTGAGAGCGCAGTTCGACGCCGCCCCGGGCGACGTCATCGCCGTGCTGGGCCCCAATGGCTCCGGCAAGTCCACGCTGCTCGGCGCCATCGTCGGCACCGTCCCGGCGACCTCGCTGGTCATCGACGGCGTGGACCGCACCCGCGCCCCCATCCACGAGCGCGGGGTCGGGCACCTCGCCCAGGACATCGCCCTCTTCCCCCACCTCGACGCGCTGGGCAACGTCGCATTCGGCCCGCGCAGCCGCGGGGCAAGACGGGCCGACGCCGCCGTGGAGGCGTACGCGTGGCTGGAGCGGCTCGGCGTCGCCGACCTCGCACGCCGCCGCGTCGGCGAACTCTCCGGGGGCCAGGCCCAGCGCGTCGCTCTGGCGCGAGCCCTGGCGAGTCGGCCGGCGGCGCTGCTGCTCGACGAACCGTTCTCCAGCCTCGACGTCGGCGTCGCCGCCGGCCTGCGCCTCGAGCTCGCCCGCCACCTGGCCGCGTACGAGGGCGTCACCCTGCTGGTCACCCACGACGCCGCCGACGCGCTGACGATGGCCGACCGGGTCGTGGTGCTCGAGGAAGGTCGCATCGCGCAGGTCGGGAGTCCGCACGAGGTGGCGGCGATGCCACGGACCGCCCATGTGGCACGGCTGGCGGGCCTCAACGTCGTCGAGTTGGACGACGAGCGGATCACCTTCCGACCCTCCGACGTCGCGATCACCCTCACCGAGCCGCACGGCTCGCCTCGCCTGCGCTGGCGGGGGCGGGTGGCGGCCGTCGTACCGCACGGCGACGTCCTGCGGTTGAGCATCGATTCCTCGCCTGCGCTGATCGCCGATGTGACGGCGGCCGCCGCCACCGAGCTCGGGCTGGCCCCCGGCGTGGAGGTGTGGGGTGTGGTCAAGGCAACAGCCGCCGCCCACCATGCACTTCCCGGTGACAAAACACCCGTAACGGACCGATAACATTCGCGCATGACTTCGCCGATGCACGCGCCCGACCGCAATCTCGCCCTCGAGCTCGTCCGCGTGACCGAAGCCGCCGCCATGGCCGCCGGCCGCTGGGTGGGCCGCGGCGACAAGAACGACGCGGACGGTGTGGCCGTCAACGCGATGCGTTTCATGATCTCCTCGATCGGCATGAACGGCACCGTGGTCATCGGTGAGGGCGAGAAGGACGACGCCCCGATGCTCTACAACGGCGAGCAGGTCGGCGACGGCACCGGCCCCGAGTGCGACGTCGCGGTCGACCCCATCGACGGCACCACGCTCACGGCGAAGGGCATGAACAACGCCATCTCCGTGCTCGCGGTCGCGCCGCGCGGCTCGATGTATGACCCCTCGGCGGTGTTCTACATGGAGAAGCTCGCCACCGGCCCCGAGGCCGCCGACGTCGTCGACATCCGCCTGCCCGTGGCCGAGAACATCGCCCGCGTCGCGAAGGCCAAGGGCTCCACCACCAGCGACGTCACCGTCGTCCTGCTCGACCGCCCGCGTCACGCGCAGCTCGTCGAGGACATCCGCGCCACGGGCGCCCGCATCAAGTTCATCACCGACGGAGACGTGGCGGGCGCGATCATGGCGGCCCGCCCCGACACCGGCGTCGACCTGATGCTCGGCGTCGGCGGCACCCCGGAGGGCATCATCGCCGCGTGCGCGATGAAGGCGATCGGCGGCACCATCCAGGGTCGCCTGTGGCCCACCGATGACGCGGAGCGTCAGCGCGCGCTGGATGCCGGTCACAACCTGGACCCGGACTTCATCCTCGACACCGACACGCTGGTGACCGGCGACGACTGCTTCTTCGTCGCCACCGGCATCACCGACGGCGAGCTCCTGCGCGGGGTCCGCTACCGCGGCAACGGCGCCTCCACGCAGTCGCTGGTGATGCGCTCGCGCAGCGGCACCGTCCGTACGATCACGGCCGAGCACCAGCTCGCCAAGCTGCGCGAGTACTCCTCGGTCGACTTCGACCACTGAGTCCCAGCCTGGGGGCCGGGCGGCGCACGCCGCTCGGCGTCTGGGTGGGCGCCCCGAGCCGGTGCGCTCAGATGGCCACGGAGGCCGGGCGCACCTGGGGAACGCTGGTCGGCACGGCCGTACGACCCACCAACGCCGCGGCCGGGTCGCTCAGGGCTTCCAGCACGCGTGCGATCACCGAGGGGTCCAGCGCCATGCCCACGTGGGAGGCGGTCACCTCGTGGGAGACCGCGACCGGGTCGATGCAGGCGTGGGGGTCCACGAACCCGTCGTTGTAGCTGTAGAAGGCCGTGAACGACTGGTCGGCGGCCAGTTCGGCACGCGCCTGCGAGAAGCTCTCCCGCGCACACTCACCGGCGACGCAGTCCTCGGCCATGAGGCCGGGGACGCCGACGCGACTGAGGCGGACGAGCACGTCCACGCCCACCGACAGTGACCCGTGATGGGCCGCCGGGGCCATCATCGGGCTGCCGAGGGTGACGATCCCGGAGACCAGGTCGGGGCGCCGCGCGGCGATGCCGCGGGCGATCATGCCCCCGAGGCTGTGCCCCACCAGCTGGACGCGGGTGCCGCGACGCTCCGCGACGTGCTCCAGGCGGGTCTCCACGTGGGCGGCCGCGGCGAGGGTGCAGCCGACGTTGGCGTTGATCTGCGAGCGGTACGTCCGAAAGCCCGCCTGCCGCAGGGTCCTCGCCATGGGCGCGAGCGTGAAGTCACCGGCCAGGAAGCCCGGCACGAGCAGGACCGGGGTCTCGTGGCGAGCCACGCCGCGGGCCGCGTACGGGGCGCGCCGTCGCGGGTCCAGGTCGCCGATGGCCTGGCGTGCATAGCGGGACAGTTCCGTGACGACTGCGCGCTCGCGGAGCACGGCGCTGCGGGCCGGGCGCTCGTAGCCCGGGGGCAGCAAAAAGTCAGCGACTGTGTGGTGGCTCACATCGCGACAGTAGCGTCGGGCGATGGTCCAGACCACGATTTCCCCCATTCCATGGGGGTTTGGTGTCGCAATCGTGACCAGACGGGGCCCCTGCGATGCGGGTTCCGTCATCGGTCCAGACGGTTTCGTGGCGGTCCCGCGCGGGTCCTGCGCCGCGCCGAGGCCCTGTCGTGTTCACTTGAACTCATGTCGCCCCGCAAGAGCACCGAGCAGCAGCCCGACTGCGCGCCGGTGAACAGCAGCGGGGAACTCTTCGCCCCGACCGAGCCCGTCGAACTGTGCTTCCAGACCTTCGGGAGCCCCAGCGCCGAACCACTGCTGCTCGTCATGGGACTCACCGCCCCGATGACGTGGTGGGACGACTCCCTCTGCGAGGCGTTCGCGCGCGAGGGGTTCCACGTGGTCCGCTTCGACAACCGCGACGTGGGGCGCTCAGCGCGCGTCGACACCAAGGTCAGCCGGCTCTCGGTCCTGCGGGCCTTCGGCGGCCCCGTCCTGGGCTCGCAGGACCTGGAGATCCCCTACACGCTGGCCGACATGGCCGACGACGCCTTCGCGCTGCTCGACCACCTCGGCATCGCGAGCGCGCACGTCGTCGGGGCCTCGATGGGCGGCATGATCGTGCAGACGATGGCACTCGCTCGTCCAGAGCGCGTACGCAGCCTCACCAGCATCATGTCGACGACCGGCCGGCGCACGGTCGGCTGGCAGAACCCCACCCTGCTGCCCCGGATGATCACGCCCCGCAAGCCGGGCCGGGACCCCTACATTGCGCACTCCGTCGCGTTCGCGAGGCTCATCGGCTCGCCCGGCTACCCGACCTCGGTCGCCGACCACCGGCAACGCGCAGTCCAGACCTGGGACCGCGGCGTCGACGCCGACAGCGCCCTGCGTCAGATGCTGGCGATCCTGCGCCAGCCCGACCGGACCTCAGCGCTCAAGGACCTGCGCCTGCCGGCACTGGTCGTCCACGGTCTCGCCGACCCGCTCGTCCATCCCAGCGGCGGGCGCGCCACCGCCCAAGCCATCCCGGGCGCCGAACTGCTGCTCATCGAGGGCATGGGCCACGACCTGCCCAAGGCGCTGCACCCCGAGCTCGTCACCGCCGTACGCCGCACCGCCGACCGCGCCTGACATCACTGCAGGGCGCGGGCTCCCGGCTGGGCCGTGGCGACGAAGCCCGTGGGCCGCTGCCACCCGCGGGCGGCGTACGCCTCCTCGACCGCCCTCAGCGTGGGGGCCACGGCGTCCTCGCCCACCAGCGCGATCACACACCCCCCGAAGCCGCCGCCCGTCATCCGCGCCCCGAGCGCGCCGGCTGCGAGCAGTGCCTCGACGGCCACGTCGATGCGGTCCACGGTGATGCGGAAGTCGTCGCGCATCGAGACGTGCGAACTGGTGAGCAGGCTGCCCACAGCCTCCATCTCACCCGCCCGGAGGGCCGCGGCCGTACGCAGCACTCGGTCGTTCTCGGTGACCACGTGGCGCACCAGACGACGCTGCTCGTCGGGCAGTGGCGCCAGCATCGCCTCGAGCCGCTCGCCGACGGCGCCCGAGTCCGTCAGTGCCCGCAGGCTCGGCACGCCCAGCGCCGCGGCGGCGGCTTCGCAGCCCTCGCGGCGGGCCGCGTACTCCCCCTCCGCATGGGTGTGCGGGGAGTGGGAGTCGACCACGAGCAGGCTCAGTCCGTGGGCCTGCGGGTCGAAGGGAACCGGCGTCGCCGTCAGGTCCGCCATGTCACACATCAGGGCATGACCTGCGACCGCGCGCAGCGAGACCAGCTGGTCCATGCCCCCGGTCGGGGCACCCACCACATCGTTCTCGACCGCCCGAGACAGGGCGAGCGACTCCCCCGGCCCCAGGTCGAGGTCGTACGCGGTGTCCAGCGCCGTGACCACCGCACACACGACGGCGGCCGAGGAGGACAGTCCGGCCCCGAGCGGCACGTCACTGTCGATCGTCACCTCGACGCCGTCAGCGTCCACGACGCCACGCTCGTGCAGCAGGGCGAGTGCGCCGAGGACGTACGCGACCCACGCGGGCGCGTCCTGCAGTGACCCGCCCGCGGCGCTCTGCCACGGTTGCGACACCTGGGCCGAGGCGGCACGCCAGATGGGTTCCTCGAGGCGGCGCACGGTCGCCGTGCACCCGAAGGCGATGGCGAGCGGCAGCGTGAACCCGTCGTTGTAGTCGGTGTGCTCACCGATGAGGTTCACCCGTCCGGGGGCGTACGCCGTCGCGCTGTCTCGCATGCGCTCATCCTCCCGTCGGCCGCCGGACACCCATACCCGGGGGCCGCTCGTCGACCGTGTGACGGTTGCCACATCGCCCGAAGAGGACTACACAAGAGGGACGACCCTGGAGGTGCGGATGCTCGGAGATCCACGACGAACCTCGCCCGGGCGCCGCGCTGCAGGCGCCCTCGTGAGCCTCGCGCTCGCCAGCAGCATCCTCTCCGCGTGCAGCGCGGCCGACGCCAAACCCACGCTCAACTGGTACATCAACCCCGACGGGCAGGAGACGCTCGGAAAGCTCGCCGAGGAGTGCAGCACCGACGAGTACGACATCGCGATCCAACTGCTTCCCGCCAGCGCCACCGACCAGCGCACCCAACTCGCCCGACGGCTCGCGGCCAAGGACTCCTCGACGGACCTGATGAGCTTGGACCCCGTCTTCGTCCCGGAGTTCGCCAACGCGGGATGGCTCGCACCGTTCACCGGCGACCTCGCGTCCACGGTCCTCGACGACGACGTCCTCGCGGGCGCTGCCGAGACCGTCATGTGGGAGGACGAGGTCGTCGCGGCACCGCAGTGGGCCAACACCCAGGTGCTCTGGTACCGCAAGTCGCTCGCCGAACAGGCCGGGCTCGACATGGACCAGCCCGTGACGTGGGACCAGGTCATCACGGCGGCCGCGGACAACGGCGGCTCCGTCGGCGTCCAGGCCAACAAGTACGAGGGCTACGTGGTCTGGATCAACGCCCTCATCGCCGGAGCGGGCGGCGAGATCATCTCCGACCCCGAGGCGGGCCGCGACGCGGGGGTCGAGATCGATTCCGAGGCCGGCCGCGCGGCGGCCCAGGTGATCGCGGACCTCGCTGACTCCGACGCCGCCCAACCGGATCTGACCGTGTCCAACGAGGGCACCAGCCTCGGTCGCATGTTCGGTGAGTCGGCCGGCGAGTTCATGGTCAACTGGACCTTCGTCTACAAGAACTACGAGGGGTCCAACCCCGACGACATGGACGACCTCGGCTGGGCCCGCTACCCCGCGACCGTGGAGGGCACCGAGTCCAAGCCACCCATCGGCGGCATCGACATCGGCGTGGGGGCCTACAGCGAGAACCTCGACTTCGCCCAGGAAGCGGCCGCATGCGTGACCAGTCCCGAGGCGCAGGCGCAGCTGGCCGTCAACGATGGCCTGATGCCGTCGCGGCAGTCGGTCTACGACTCCGCCGAACTCAAGGACGCCTACCCCGCCGACCTGCTCGAACTGTTCGCCACTTCGATCGAGAACGGTGGCCCCCGACCCCGCAGCGCCTTCTACTCACAGATCTCGGGTGCCGTGCAGTCGGTGTGGCACTCCCCCACCTCAGTGGACCCCGACACCACGCCTGAGCGATCGGCCGACTTCCTGACCGAGGTGCTCGGCGGAAGGAGGCTGCTGTGAGTGCGGCCGTGCCCCTCTCCGACCGAGGTCGCGCCGAGAACCGGCTGGGCCAACGGCTCGTCGCCCCGGCGATCATCCTGATGCTCGTGGTGACCGCGTTCCCCATGCTGCGCGCGATCTATCTCAGCGTCTTCGACTACAGCCTCACCGCACCCGACGACCGGGGCTTCGTGGGCGCACGCAACTACCTCACTGCCCTGAGCGACCCACTGTTCTGGTCGACGACGCTCAACACGGTCTTCATCATGATCGTCACCGTCGCCTTCGAACTCGCCATCGGGTTCGTCTTCGCGATGGTGATGCACCGGGTGATCTTCGCCCGCGGCGTCATCAGGACGTCGATCCTGATCCCCTACGGCATCATCACCGTGGTCTCGGGCTTCGCCTGGCAGTTCGCGTTCAGCAACTCCAACGGCTTCGTCAACGCTTGGCTGCCGTTCGTCGGCGACGACTTCAACTGGTTCGGCGAGTACGGCTCCGCCATGGTCGCGATCATGGTCAGCGAGATCTGGAAGACCACACCGTTCATGTCGCTGCTGCTGCTGGCCGGGCTGGCGCAGGTCAGCGAGGACATGCTGGAGGCGGCGAAGGTCGACGGCGCCACCTGGTGGCAGCGCCTGTGGAAGGTGATCCTGCCCAACATGCGCTCGGCGATCATGGTCGCGGTGCTGTTCCGGGCGCTGGATGCCTACCGCATCTTCGACAACATCTTCGTGATGACGGCCGGCGCCCAAGGCACCGAATCGGTGTCGTTCCTGACGTACAGACAGGTGATCGAGCAGTTCCAGCTCGGCATGGGCTCCGCCCTCTCGGTGCTGCTGTTCCTGTCGGTCCTCGTGGTCGCGTTCGTGATCGTCAAGGTCTTCCGCGTGGACCTCGCGGCGGCCAGGCAGGAGGGATGAGATGAACAAGACCATGACCAGGATCGGCGTCGTCCTCGGCGCGCTGCTCATCCTCGTGTGGTGCCTGCTGCCGGTGGCGTGGATCATCTCGCTCAGCTTCAAGTCCCAGGAGGCCGTCACCACTGGGAGCCCGGGCTTCCTGCCCATCGAGGGCGGCGGAGCCGGGTGGCAGAACTACATCGACGTGATCGAGAACGACCAGTTCCGCCGGGCGATCCTCAACTCGATCGGCATCTCCCTGATCGCCACCGCGCTCTCGGTGATCATCGCGACGCTGGCGGCGTACGCGGTGGCGCGACTGGAGTTCAAGGGCAAGCGGTTCGTGCTGACCACGGCGCTGGTGATCGCGATGTTCCCCGTCGTCTCGCTGGTGGGCCCGCTGTTCGACATGTGGCGCACCCTCGGCATCTACGACACGTGGCCCGGACTGATCATCCCGTACATGTCGTTCACCCTGCCGCTGGCGATCTGGACGCTGTCCGCCTTCTTCCGCGAGATCCCGTGGGAGATGGAGCAGGCCGCCCAGGTCGATGGCGCCACCCCGTGGCAGGCGTTCCGCAAGGTGATCGTGCCGCTGGCGGCGCCGGGCGTGTTCACGGCGGCGATCCTCACGTTCTTCTTCGCGTGGAACGACTTCGTCTTCGGCATCTCGCTGACCTCGACCGAGAGCGCCCGGCCGATCCCGGCGGCGCTGTCGTTCTTCGTCGGCAACGACCCGTTCAACCGGCCAGCATCCCTGCTGGCCGCTGGGGCCGTGGTCTCCACGATCCCGATCGTGCTCATCGTGCTGCTGTTCCAGCGCAAGATCGTCGCCGGACTGACCTCCGGCGCAGTGAAGGGGTGAGACATGGCGACCATCGAGATGAAGAACATCGTCAAGCGGTACGGGGACGGGTTCCCCGCCGTCAACGATGTGAGCATCGACGTCGCAGACGGCGAGTTCCTGATCCTCGTGGGGCCGTCGGGGTGCGGGAAGTCGACGCTGTTGCGGATGATCGTCGGACTCGAGGACATCACCGACGGTGACATGGTCATCGACGGCAAACGGGTCAACGACCTCGCACCGCGCGAGCGCAACCTGGCCATGGTGTTCCAGAACTACGCGCTCTACCCGCACCTGACCGTCTACGAGAACATCGCATTCCCGTTGCGGCTGGCGGGCACGTCCTCCGACGAGGTGGACCGCAAGGTCCGCGAGGCGTCCAAGACCCTCGAACTCGACGAGCACCTGGAACGCAAGCCGGGCAACCTGTCGGGCGGCCAGCGCCAACGCGTCGCGATGGGTCGCGCGATCGTGCGCGACGCCGACGCCTACCTCTTCGACGAGCCGCTCAGCAACCTCGACGCCAAACTGCGGGGGCAGATGCGTACGGAGATCGCCCGGCTCCAGAAGCGCATGGGCATCACCACTGTCTACGTCACCCACGACCAGACCGAGGCCATGACGCTGGGCGACAAGGTCGCCGTGATGCGCCGCGGAATCCTCCAGCAGCACGCCACCCCGCGGGAGCTGTACGAGAACCCGGCCAACCTGTTCGTCGCCGGGTTCATCGGCTCCCCGCCGATGAACTTCCTGCCCGCGACCCTGGACGGGACAACACTGACCCTGCCCTTCGGGCAGGTGGAGATTTCAGCGGTGAACGCGGAGCGCGCCGCCGGACACGAGGTGCTGGTGGCGGGGATCCGGCCCGAGTTCTTCGAGGACGCGGACATCGTCGAGTCGACTCGTGCCGAAACCGGAACGACGTTCGAGGCCGACATCGACGTGGTGGAGTGGCTCGGGCACGAGGTGTACGCGTACGTCCCGTTCGAGGCTCACGACAAGGTCAGCCGCGACCTCGCGGACCTGGCCAAGGACCTCGACACCGAGGGCCAGCCTGCCCAGCTCGTCGTCTCGTTGGACGCCAAGAGCTCCATCCGCAGCGGCGACAAGGCGCGGCTGTGGGTCGACTTCCGCAAGGGGCACCTGTTCGACCCGGTGACGGGCGAGAACCTCACCCTCAATCCCGACAACGCGGGCCGCATCCCGGAGAACTCGAAGGCCGGGCTCGCTGGTTGAGCCCGTCGAAACCCACCAGCGGGCGTCTCGGGTGGGTCAGTACTTCCCGAGGAACTTCTTCGGCGTGCCCCGCGGAGGGCGCCGTTGCGCCGTGACCGAGCCCATGAGCGAGACCCCGACGACCCGTACGACGGGTGAGTCCGGCCCGACCTGCGAGGGCTCCTTGTCGGCCGACATCGCGAAGTCGCCCATCACCGGGGTGCCATCCATGATCACGTGCGTGTGGGCGTCGACGTAGATCTCCACCGAGCCCATGACCGCGTTGGCGATGATCTTGGTCTCCGGACCGCTGAAGGTCGCATCGCGGAGGTCGAGAACGACCGACCCCATGACGGCGACCGCGGTGTGCTCGTGGGGAACCAGCCAGGCGCCCTCACGCTTGGTCTCGCTCATGACGGCCCACGAGTTCTCGTGAGTCACCGTGGTCGGCACCTGCGGCGTCTGACGCCGCATCGGCAGGCCCGACGCGTGCGTGGCCGGCAGGTCGAGCGTGATCGGAACCAGGTCGGCGTAGGTCCGCGCCGCGTACGTCGCCTCGAGGCGCTCCTCGAGCTCGTCGAAGTCGATCCGCCCCTCCCCTGCAGCCGTACGCAGCACCTCGGCGACCTTCTCCCGATCGGCGTCGGAGACGCGCAGCCGGGACGGGTCGCTGCCGGAGTGCTCGATCTGGCCCATGCCGACAGCCTAGAGGGCCCGGCTACCTGCTGCTCAGTCCACCACCAGCACCGGCGACGGCTCCACGTCCAGACGTACGCGGGTGCCGGGTTCGAGGCGAGCAGCGTCGACGCTGGGCAGCTGGGCGATCACCTCCGTGCCGTCCGGCAACGTGCAGGTGACCCGCGAGAGCGGACCCAGGAACATCACCGCCGCCACGCTCGCCCCACCGGCCGCGTCCGCCACCGCAGAGACCGCCTCGGGGCGTACGAGCGCGATGCCCTGCCCGCTCACCGACCCCGGCAGCACCGGCACGTCGCGGCCCAGGACGGACGCGGACCCATTCCGGACGAGGGCCGGCACCCGGTTGGACAGGCCCACGAACTGGCCCACGAACGCCGTGGCCGGGGAGGTGTAGAGCTCCGCGGGCGCCGCCAGCTGTTCGAGTCTGCCGGCGTTCATCACGCCGACCCGGTCGGCCACGGCCAGCGCCTCCTCCTGGTCATGCGTCACGAACAACGCTGTCGTCCCCACCTCCAACTGGATGCGGCGGATCTCGTCGCGCAACTGCACCCGCACCTTGGCGTCCAGCGCCGAGAGCGGCTCGTCGAGCAGCAGCACGCTGGGTTCGACCGCGAGCGCCCGAGCCAACGCCACGCGCTGCTGTTGGCCACCCGAGAGCTGGTGGGCGTAGCGGTCCGCGTGCTCGGAGAGCCCCACGAGCTCCAACTTCTCCCCGGCGCGAGCCCTGCGCGTGCCCTTGTCGACGCCCCGCAGGCGCAGCCCGAAGGCCACGTTGTCGAGCACCGACAGGTGCGGGAAGAGGCTGTAGGACTGGAACACCATGCCCATGTCGCGCTTGTTGGCCGGCACCCGGCTGAGGTCCTTGCCGCCGACACGGACCGTCCCCGAGGTCTGGGTGTCGAGCCCGGCCAGGATGCGCAGCGCCGTGGTCTTGCCGCAGCCCGAGGGACCCAGCAGCGCGATCATCTCCCCGGGCTCCGCGTGCAGCGTGAAGCCATCCAGGGCGCGCACTTCGCCGTACACCCGGGTGAGGTCAGTGAGTTCCACCGCGAGTCCGGTGCGTGGGGGCGTGGGGGCGGTCTGCGTCACGAGGTACGTCCTTTCCGACGGTCCCGGCCCAGGTACGACAGCACCAGCAGGACCAGCGAGATGACGAGGATGGAGGCCAGGGACCCGGCCACCGAGGTGGAGGCGTCGTACTTGTAGATCTGAGCCAGCACCACCGGCATCGTGTTGAAGTTGAGCAGCGAGGCGAACGTGAACTCGCCCAGCACGAGGGCGATCGAGATGAACGCGGCCGACAGGACTCCCGGCACGATGTTGGGCAGCACCACCCGCACGATCACGGTGAACCAGGTGCCGCCCAGCGAGCGAGTGGCCTCCGAGAGCGTGGCCAGGTCGATGGCGCCCAGGGAGGCGTCGAGCGAGCGGTAGGCGTACGGCAGCACGAGCACGACGTAGGCGAAGGTCAGCGTCAGCGGCGAGTCCCCGAGCAGGTAGGAGACCCAGGAGTAGACGTTCGCGATCCCGACGACGATGACCAGCGCGGGGATCGTGAGCGGCAGCAGGCACAGGAACTCCACGAGCCGGTTCACCTTCGGCACTCGCAGCCGCACCCACACCATGGTGGGCACCAGCAGCACCACCATCGTGACGACCGTCAGCAGCGCCAGCAGGACCGAGGCGATGATCGACTCGCGCAGCATCTCGTCGGTGACGAGGTTGCCCCAGTACTGCCAGGTCCGACCGGAGTCCTCACCCTTGGCTCGGGTGGAGAAGTCGAGCATGGCCAGCAGGGGCAGCGCGAAGTAGGCGGCGAAGGCCACGAGCAGCACAGCGCGCACGATGCGGAACGTACGAGACGTCGTCATGTCAGGCTCCTCACGGCATCCACCGCGCAGCCCGCCGCAGCAGCCAGGCGTATCCCGCCATCACGATCGCCACCACGACGACCATCTGCAGCGCCAGAGCGAACCCGAGGTTCTGCTGGCCCAGCAGCACCTCGCTCGTCAGCGCGGAGCGGATGAACAGCGGCGTGATCGGATTGCCTTGGCTGACCAGGACTGCGGCGGTGGCGTACGCCGCGAACGCGTTGGCGAACAGCAGCAACGCGCTGCCCAGGAAGGGCGGCAGCAGCAGCGGGAAGCCGATCAGGCGCCAGAACTGCCAGCCCGTCGCGCCCAGGCTCGTCGCCGCCTCACGCCACTGGGGCCGCAGCCCCGCCAGCGCGGGGGCGAACACGATCACCATGAGCGGGATCTGGAAGTAGACGTAGACGACGATCAACCCGGGCAGCCCGTAGAGCCAGCCCGTGCCGAAGATGTCGACGCCCACGGTTTCGCGCAGGATCTCGGTGAGCACGCCCGCGCCACCGATGAGCGCAATGAACGCGAAGGCCAGCGTGACGCCACCGAACTGGGCCAGGACACCAGCCACCGACATCGTGGCGCGGCGCAGCAGGCTCTCCTCCCCCAGGCTGACGATCAGGTACGCCAGCACGGCGCCCAGCACCGCACCGATGGCCGCCGTGCTCGCCGAGAGCACCACGCTGTTCTTGAGGGCGCGTACGGCCGCGTCGGACCCCAGCGCCTCGATGTTGCCGAGCGTGAAGCCGCCCTCGCCGTCGCCGAAGGCGCCGAGCGCGACGGTGACGGTCGGAACGAGGAGGAAGACCGCGAGGAAGCCGAAGAACGGAACCAGGGGGACGTACCGGCCGAGGGCAGCCCCCCGGCCGGTACTCGCTGCGCTCACGGTGCTCAGCTGATGACCTTCGACCAGTTGTCAGCCAGGTACGCCCCAGCCGTCTCGGTCTGCTCGTTCGTCGGGTAGACGGGCGTGCCGTCCACGGGCGGCAGGGCGTCGTACGCCTCCTGGTCGACCGTGCCGGCCTCGTTCATGGCCTCGACGCGCACGGGGCGGGCCCCCGACGCGAGGTAGAGGTTCTGGCCCTCGTCGGAGTAGAGGAACTCCTGCCACAGGCGCGCGGCGGCCGGGTGCGGCGCGTCGGCGTTGATCGCCTGGAAGTAGTAGCCACCGATCACGGCCTCACTGGGGACGACGGTCTTCCACGTCGAGACGTTCTTGGCCGCGGCGGCGCCGAGGTAGTCCCAGTCGATGACGACCGGGGTCTGTCCCGACTCGATGGTCGCGGAGTCGGGGTCGACGGGCAGGAAGTTGCCGGCCTTCTTCAGCTCGCCGAAGAAGTCGACGCCGGGGGCGACGTCGTCGGCCGAACCGCCGTTGGCGACGGCCGCCATGACGACACCGGAGAACGCGGCGCCCGCCTGGGTCGGGTCACCGTTGAGGGCGACCTTGCCCTTGAACTCCGAGCCGAGCAGGTCCTTGACGCTGGTGACGTCCGGGACCTTGGCCGAGTCGTAGCCGATCGCCATGTAGCCGCCGTAGTCGTTGACCCAGGCGCCGTCGGGGTCCTTCAGCTCGTCCGGGATGGAGTCCCAGGTCTCCACCTTGTAGGGGGCGTACATGTCCGTGTTGGCCAGGGCGACGCTCTGTCCGAGGTCGAACACGTCCGGGGCGCGGTTGGTGCCCTTGAGCTGCTCCGCGGCGTTGATCTCGTCCTGGCTCGCCGCCGTGGGCTGCGCGGAGTTGACCTTGATGTCGTACTTCTCCTCGAAGGTCGAGATGAGCTCGCCGTAGTTGGCCCAGTCCGGCGGCAGGGCGATGACGTTGAGCTCGCCCTCGGCCTGCGCGGCCTCGATGAGTCCGTCCATGCCGCCGAAGTCCTCGGCGGAGGTGGCGGCGGCGGACTCGCCAGCCGCCCCGTCCTCGGCCTTCTTCTCGGGTGCGGCGCAGGCGGCGAGCGACAGCATGGTCACCACTGCGGCCGACACGGCCAATGAGCGTCGAATCTTCACGAGACCTCCAGGGATCGTCGAACAACGCCCCGCGTGTGACACACGCAACCGAGAGACGTCGTCCTTGGGAACATAGCGTGCAAAGAATCCGCTGGCACCCCCACCCCGTCGTGTCCTCGCGGTGTACGGGCGCTGACCATCACGTGAGGAGTTCGCTCACCCGAGTCCCACAGCGGTGGTCTGGCCCTCGACCGGCAGGCCCGCCAACGCCGTGCGGGCCCGTACGGCCTCGCGCCGGTCGCCGACTCGGGCAGCGAGCGCGAGCGCCTCTTGCCCAAGGCGGCCAGCGCGTGCTGCGGTTCGCGTTCACCGACGGCTCGTTCTTCGACTATCGCGTACTGGGCAGCGACACGGCCTTCATCGACGGCCTGCTGCAGCGCTGGCCCGCCTGATCCGTGATCGTCGGGGCGGGCCCCTGCGGCCCGCCTCGCGGCGCGTATCCTGACGAACTGTGAGCAACGCTGCGTCCGGACCCGAGTTCCGCTACTCCGACATCCTGCCCACCCACGGCTCCAACGGCGAGGACGAGACGCCGTATCGCCTGGTGACCACCGAGGGCGTGTCCACCTTCGAGGTCCCCCAGGAGGACGGCTCCACGCAGACCTTCCTCAAGGTCTCCCCGGAGGCGATCCAGCGGCTGACCAGCGAGGCGATGCACGACATCAGCCACTACCTGCGCCCCGGCCACCTGGCCCAGCTCCGCAAGATCATCGACGACCCCGAGGCCAGCGGCAACGACCGCTTCGTGGCGCTCGACCTGCTCAAGAATGTCAACATCTCCGCCGGCGGCGTGCTGCCGATGTGCCAGGACACCGGCACCGCGATCGTGATGGGCAAGAAGTCGGAGGGCGTGCTCACCGGCTCCGACGACGGCGAGGCGATCAGCCGGGGCGTCTTCGACGCCTACACCCAGCTCAACCTGCGCTACTCCCAGCTCGCCCCGTTGAGCACGTACGAGGAGAAGAACACCGGGTCCAACCTGCCCGCGCAGATCGAGATCTATTCGACTCCTCAGACCTCGGGCAAGCCCGAGTACAAGTTCCTCTTCATGGCCAAGGGTGGCGGCAGCGCCAACAAGTCGTTCCTCTTCCAGGAGACGAAGGCGATCCTGAACCCCACGCGGATGCTGGAGTTCCTCGACGAGAAGATCCGCAGCCTCGGCACCGCGGCCTGCCCGCCGTACCACCTGGCCGTGGTGATCGGCGGCACCAGCGCCGAGTTCGCGCTCAAGACCGCCAAGTACGCCTCGGCGCACTACCTGGACGACCTCCCCACCGAGGGCTCCATGAGCGCCCACGGGATCCGCGACCTCGCCCTGGAGGAGGAGGTCTTCAAGTTGACCCAGTCCTTCGGGATCGGCGCCCAGTTCGGCGGCAAGTACTTCTGCCACGACGTGCGCGTGGTCCGGCTGCCGCGCCACGGCGCCTCGCTGCCGGTGGCGATCGCCGTCTCCTGCTCTGCCGACCGTCAGGCACTCGGCAAGATCACCCCCGAGGGCGTCTTCCTGGAGCAGTTGGAGACCGACCCGGCGCAGTACATGCCCGACGCCGGGATCGCGCACGACATCGCCGGCGGCGAGGTCGTCAAGATCGACCTGAACCAGCCGATGGACGAGATCCTCGCCGAACTCAGCAAGCACCCGGTCAAGACCCGGCTCTCGCTGACCGGCCCGCTGGTCGTGGCCCGCGACATCGCGCACGCCAAGATCAAGGAGCGCCTGGACGCCGGCGAGGAGATGCCGGAGTACCTGCGCAACCACCCGGTCTACTACGCCGGCCCCGCAAAGACCCCCGAGGGGATGGCGTCGGGCTCGTTCGGCCCGACCACCGCTGGCCGGATGGACTCGTACGTCGAGCAGTTCCAGGCCGCCGGTGGCTCGATGGTGATGCTGGCCAAGGGCAACCGTTCCAAGCAGGTCACCGAGGCGTGCGGCTCCCACGGCGGCTTCTACCTGGGCTCGATCGGCGGCCCCGCCGCGCGCCTCGCGCTGGACTGCATCAAGTCCCAGGAGGTCATCGAGTAC
>JAEWOG010000009.1 GCA_023460975.1 Actinomycetes bacterium | reverse complement strand
GGCTCAACGCAGTTGACGGTGTAGCGGTCGGTTCGGGGGCGGTGGCCGGGTAGGCGTCGAGGTCTCCCGACAATGGCGGTTCCTACGCCAGCCACTGGGAAGACCTCGACATGCCTGACGCTACCTTCGCGTGCCCTGACCTGACCAAGTTCGCCCGCCTGGACGAGCTCGGCCTTGTCGTGGTCGGCCAGCGGCTCCACCCGGATCGTGCAGTTCTGGCGTGCCGGGTCGTGGAACCGGATCAGTGGTGCCGACGCTGTGGCTGCGAAGGCAGCCCGCGGGATTCGGTCACCCGCACGCTGGCCCACGAGCCACTCGGCTGGCGTCCCACCACCCTGGTGGTCACGGTCCGCCGCTACCGGTGCACCGGCTGCGGGCACGTGTGGCGCAAAGACACCACCCGGGCAGCCGAACCCCGCGCCAAGTTGTCGCGTCGCGGGTTGCGGTGGGCACTCGAAGCGATCGTGGTCCAGCACCTCACGGTGGCCCGGGTAGCCGACGGACTCGGGGTCGCGTGGCACACCGCGAACGACGCCGTCCTGGCCGAAGGCCGACGAGTCCTGATCAATGACGCGCACCGCTTCGGCGGCGTCCGAGTGCTCGGCGTCGACGAGCACGTGTGGCGCCACACCAGGCACGGCGACAAGTATGTGACCGTCATCATCGACCTCACCCCGATCCACGACGGCACCGGCCCAGCACGCCTGCTCGACATGGTTGAGGGCCGCTCAAGGCGGTGTTCAAGACCTGGCTCGCCGACCGCCCGAAGGCGTGGCGCGACGGGATCGACGTGGTCGCGATGGACGGGTTCACCGGGTTCAAGGCCGCTGCCGCCGAGGAAGTCCCCGACGCGGTCGCCGTCATGGACTCCTTCCACGTCGTCCGCCTTGCCGGTGACGCGCTGGACCGGTGCCGGCGCCGGGTACAGCTCCAGGTCCATGGCCACCGCGGGTTCAAGGACGACCCGCTCTACAAGTCGCGCCGGACCCTGCACACCGGCGCCGATCTCCTTACTGACAAGCAGACCGCACGACTCGCCGCGCTGTTCGCCGACGACGCCCACGTCGAGGTCGAGGCGGCCTGGGGCATCTACCAGCGCATGGTCGCCGCCTACCGCGCACCAGACCGGGCCAAGGGCCGCGAGCTGATGACGAAGTTGATCAACTCGGTCAGCTCCGGTGTCCCGTCGTGTCTGACCGAGTTGATCACGCTCGGCCGAACACTGAAGAAGCGCGCCGACGACGTCCTCGCCTACTTCGACCGCCCCGGCACATCCAACGGCCCCACCGAAGCCCTCTGTGAGTGTCTACCTGGCTGGTCCGGGACCGGCTGGTCAGGATGGTTCCGGTCGCGCTGAACAGCGTGTGACTCTCGAAGCAATTGGCCCGCTTCGGCGGTGCTCTTCCGTTGAATTGTCCACGCTGGGAAGCGCGGCCGGCACCGTCCGGCCCACCTCGGTGACCTGATCAGGAGACTGTCCGACCCCATCTAGATTCACGGGGTCGTGGCCCATCACAGATATGCCCCGACGTGACCTCTACCCGGGCCGGTGCCGGCCGCTTGGCGACCGAGACATCACATCCCCGTCACGAGGAAGGAACGTCGATCACCATGTCGATCGTCGCGCACACCCGCCCATTCGTCATCGGCGTAGACGCCCACGCCCGAACCCATGCACTCGCCGTGCTGGCCTGCCCGACCGGAGAGGTCCTCGATGAGGCACAGTTCCCAGCGACGACTGCCGGCCTTGCCCGTGCCGTCGCCTGGGTCGCACGCCGCACCGGCGCGGACCTCGACGCGCTCTGGGTCATCGAGGGCGTCGGCACCTACGGCGCCCGCCTGGCGCGTGCAGCTGCCGATGCTGGGTACGCCGTGGCCGAGGCACCACGGATGAACGCTCGCGCCAACCGCGGCGTGGGCAAGTCCGACCCCCTGGACGCTCGCCGGATCGCTCAAGCAGCCCTCCCGCTCGACCACACCCAGCTGCGTCTGCCGCGCACCGACGAGGGAGCCCGGGCCGCCCTGCGGATCCTGATCGCCTCCCGCGACCACATCACCAACGAGCGCACCGCCGCGATCAACGCCCTGATCGCGCTGCTGCGGGTCGTCGACCTGGGGATCGATGCCCGAGGCACCCTCAACACCGGCCGGATCAGCGAGATCGCCGCGTGGCGCGCCCGCGCCGAGGAGCTCTCCATCGGCGTCGCCCGCGCCGAGGCCGTCCGCCTCGCCAAGCGTGTCCGCACAGCCGACAGGGAGCTGGGCGACCTCACCCGCCAGATGACCGCCCTGTTGAACGAGAGCCCCGCCGCGGGCCTGCTGGACCAGCCGGGCATCGGACCCGTCACCGCCGCGATCGCCTACGCTGCGTGGTCGCACCCCGGCCGGATCCGCTCCGAAGCCGCCTTCGCCAGCCTGGCCGGCGTCAACCCCATCCCGGCCTCATCCGGCAACACCGTTCGACACCGCATCAACCGCGGCGGCGACCGACGCCTCAACCGCGCCCTGCACATGGCCGTCGTCACCCGCATGCGCATGGACCCCGAGACCCGCGCCTACGTCGACAAGCGCACCGCGCAGGGGCGCACCCCGCGCGAGATCCGCCGCTCGCTCAAGCGCTACCTCGCCCGTCAGATCTACAGGCAACTCAACGCCACGATCACACCTGCGGCGGCTGCTTGACATACATAGGAGATTCAACGGCAGACTCGAACACCTCCGCGGATCCGCCCTGGGCTTCCGCAACCTGACGAACTACGTCGCCAGATCGCTCCTGGAGTGCGGAGGCTTCAGACCCCAACTACACCCTCGATCGCGATGAGCCAGAAAACTTCTCGAATTTGTAGGTCGATTCAATGCCGCATGACAGAGTATGCATGTTTCTACAACTCGTAGTGAACCGGCACGCAGGACGGAGGCTTCGAATGAAGGCACACTTGACGCCAGTAGCACCGGAACTGGGCGAGGTGACCATGCCGATCGGCGAGCAGATCAAGGACCTCCGCAAGGAACGCGGATGGTCCCAAGCCGACCTCGCCGCCAAGATCAACGGCGACGCCGGCCAGATCAGCCGCTACGAGAACGGCAAGATCACGCCCTCGGTCGAAGCCATCGTGAAGTTCGCCGAACTCTTCGACGTCTCCGTCGACTACCTCCTCGTCGAAGGCGCCTCGCGCCGCCCGTTCCGACAGGCCGACGACGAGCTCGGCACCCGCCTCGGCGACCTCGACAAGCTCAGCGACGCCGACCGCGCCGCCCTGCTCCACATCCTCGACGGCCTACTCGCCAACACCCGCATTCGAGCAGCCCTCCACAACGCCGGCTGAGGGATCACTGCTCGACGTCGCGCACCCGGCTGCGGGCATCCTCCAGCCGCTCGCGGTAGTCGACCTGGAGCGGCTCGACCAGGTGCTTCTCCAACGCCGCCTCCAGATCCCACAGCACCCGCTGCTCAGCCCGGTCCTCAAACGCCGCCGGCAGCTCGCCCGCGCCCGTGCGAGCCAGCCACTCGAACAGCACCAACGCCTGATCACGCGACAGCCCGAGCGAGATCTCCTCGCTCACGCAGTCACCCGCGCGAGAAAGATCCAGCGCACGCCGGCGGTCGGCGAGATGTCGCGTCGATCAAGCACCTCGTGAGAAAAGTCCACCTCGACGTCGTTTCCCACCAGTCCCTCGAGCTCGCTCACGATGTCGGTCATGTCCGCTCTGTCTTCGTCGGTGACTTCAGAGAGCTGAAATCGAAGACGGACGATTGGCCCATCTGCCTCGACACCCACGGCTAGAGCGTGCTCGGGGATCTGGCCAAGGGACGCCTGGACAGCTTGGGCAACGACGTAGTTCTCCCAAACCGGCGCCTGCCCGGGGTCTTCTGGCGTTGGCAGGCTCATGGCGTCCACGCAGGGTTGTAGGGGACGACACTTGGAGACGAGGTGCCCTTGATGAAGAACACGTTTGTCGGCTGGTTCGGGAAGCCGGCGCCTGGGTTGTGATTGAAGCCGGTGACATTCGGCGAACGCACCACGATGTCTCCGTTGCGCTTCACTCCCAGGACCTGAGCCGCGCCACTGTGGAAGTCGTCGAGCACGCTCTGGGCGTCGTCGAGCGAGTTGAAGTACCCGCGGCCGCCATAGTTCGCATGCCCGGCGACGTGACGGCCTTGAGTCTGCGCGACGCGTGCCGCCACCGAAGCACGGTCGATCGTCACCCCCGCGCCGGTAGTGATGAACCTCGGCGGTACCGCGTTTGCGGCAACACCGGTAGCCACCACGATTACGACCCGCGGACCGGCTTCTTCTAGCCGCTGACCTGCGCTGATGTGTTTCGGCGGCCCGACGGGAACCGCGGCGGGTTCGGCGGAAGCCCCGACGCGTGTTTCAGCGCCGGTCGTGGTTGCGGCGGACGCGGTAGCGGCAGCGAAGACGACGGTCAGGACCGCGACGAGGGCGGCAAGGAGCGACCCGGCCCAGCACCAGCCTGTGATCGACAGGCGCGCCCGTGCTTCCGATGTCAGCATGACGCCTACAGCGCCAGAAGGACTTGTGTCGCGAGACCACGGACATCATCCCACTCTGGGGCGTCACGGAGCGATGCCATCCGCCAGAAGTCTTCGTGATCTGGACCGCTCCGGGCTGCCAATGCGGCGTCCAACTCAAGAATCAGTTGCCGTGCCTCAGGTTTCAGCCAACCCGCGTCCTGGAATTGCATTGCCAGCCGAGCACCATCCTCAAGCTCGAGGGCCAACTCATCAGCGAACTCGGGTTCTCCGAGGCCTAGGGACCTCAGCCATTCGACCTGCGCCGCAAACGGGAGTGCCAGCATTGAGATGCTGCGCACTAGCTTGGCGAGCGAGGCGGGGTGCAAGTCTGTCATTGTTGGATCCATTGTGTGCCGTGAGTCCCGCTAGAGACTTTCCAATATGGTGCGCCGCCAAAGTGGCGAGGAGAGCCAGGACTCCACTGGATGTAGAGATCGGTGTAGTCGGTGCCTCGTGCGTTGAGCTGGCGGAAGGTCCACCCCGACCCGGCACTTCGACCGCGTCCCAAGGTCCCAACCTCCCAGCCGGGCGTTCCTCGGAGGATGCTCTCGACTTGAGCCGGATGTTTGCCCGCCAACAGTTGTGGATTAGCGATCACGTCGTCGACAGACTCCAGAACGGAGCCCACGGGCCGTAGGGCGTTGCTCGGTCCTGTCTTTGCGGCGTCTCGGCTGGCCGGAACCGGCAAGAGATCCCCGTCGGAGAGCACAACGTCGCTACTGGTCGTAGTGGTAGACCGCGCGACCCACACGACCGTTCCGGGGTAGGCGTGGGTGATGGTCGGCCGGGCTCCGGCCCCATCCGGACGCGCCGCAGTGCCACGCGACCAGTGGCCGATGGCGTCATAAGTGGTGTTGGCGATCGACACGCTGGGCGGACCGCGTTCCTGCACGCTGTCGTTGCCGGGTGCGTCGTAGACCGGGCTGTCGTATGCGTAGGTAGTGGTCACCGAAATCTCTGGAACGGCCGATCCCGGTGACGGCAGCGCAAAGATCGCCACGAGAATCGCCACCAAGCAGCCCACAGCCCGAGAGATCATCTGTCGCTGATCCCGTCGGGCAGAGTCGGATCGGCGCCTTGGGCAGGCGCGGCTGCCTCCGCGCGAGCCTGGGCGATGAGCTCGTCCGGGTCGAATCCAACGAGCCCGATCGAGCGCCCCGACTCATGCAGCGCCATGACCTCGAAGACGCCCGCCGAACGTTCGTCCACGGTGAACACCCACGATGGGAGTTCG
The DNA here is from genome assembly GCA_023460975.1 of Actinomycetes bacterium. GTDB lineage: Bacteria > Actinomycetota > Actinomycetes > Propionibacteriales > Nocardioidaceae > Nocardioides. The sequence continues at coordinate 24,444 of JAEWOG010000009.1, read as the reverse complement.
GGGAATGTGATCGATCCGGGCATCTAGCCCACCTCCCTTAGAATTCCTCGCTTGAGCAGAACTTCAAGCCGGACGGGCGCAAGGTGCTGCGTGCCGAGGCCGAGTTGGCCGAATGCCGGCGCTACGGTCCCGGATTGGACCGGGAACGGCTTCATGACCTCGAAGGTGCGCAGCGGCTGGTCACCGACGCCGGGCGGAAGTGCTCGCATCTCAGCGGCCGTTCCCTGCGGTGAGAAGAATCGCGAATACCCGCTCCCGCCGTAGCGGTCGATCATCTGGCCGGGCTGCAGGTAGACCTCGTCCGCAGCCCCCAGGAACCCGTTGCTCGCGGGGTAGAACGTGTCTACTTCCTTGCCAACCGACTTTGCGGCATGCCCGAGATCACCAAGGAAGCGGAGTTTCGACAGTTTGCCGATCTTGAACCACGGGAGCACCATTGCCCCTTCGAGGAAGCAGGCTGAGCCTTCGCAGTCCCAGTCGAGGAAGGCGATCTTCAACATTGTTTCCGCGTTGGCCGCAGCATTTGGGTTCAGGCCACCTGTGGCACTCCGAGGGCTGCTGATGTTGTTGGTATAGAAACTCGACGGTCGAGTCGGAACCCAGTCGTCGGGGATTTCCGGATGGGGGTCAGGCTCGGGGGGGCCTGGGTGGTAACCGTCAAGCCCATACCCCAGGTTGGGAACATCGACGTTGAGATCGTCGTTCGGGTCTGTAGGTCGCAGGCCCGTGGGATCGTTGAGGGTGGTGGGGTTGTATTGGGCGTAGGCGTTGGGGTTGAGGGTTTGAGGGTTGCTTGGGATGAGGAGGGGGTCGGGGTTGAGGAAGGTTTGATTTAGGGCTGGGTACTTGCGGTGGTCGAGTTGGATTTCTCCGGAGGTGTCGTGGATCTTGTTGAGGTAGCCGCGTTGTCCGCCTCCTGAATTGCCTGTGGTGATCAGGGATCCGTAGGGCGTGTATTCCAACTTTGTGAGCCCAGTGGAGGTTTGCCTGAAGCGCGTGCTGCGTTGCGCGTCGACGTAGAGCCATTCCCATGCGCCGTTGCGGTGGGTGGCGACGGGGGTTCCGTCGGGGAGCGTCACCTGGAACTCACCTTGGGTGGGTGCGTTGGAGTCCAGTGTCATGTCACCCATGGTGAGGATGGCACGCCGCGACGATCCGGTGCTCGTAACGAGCCCGACGCGCAGTCCGTCCGCGTCGTAGTAGTAGTCCTCCGTCTGCGCGGGCGAGTTCTTCGTGACTCTGGCGTACTTGCCGAACGGGTCGTACGTGAACGTGTCGGTGGCCCCGTTAGCGGTGCGCGTCGCGACACCTCCGTCGGCGTTGTACGTCATGGTCGCTACCCCACCGTTTGGTGTGGACGTGCCGGGTGCCGTCGTGGGCGCGTGTGGGTGGGCCGGGTCCGTGTAGGCGTAGCTCACGGTGCCGTTGACAGAACCGCCGAAGGTGCCAGACACACTCGCGAGTCGGTTGTGGTCGTAGCCGTACGTATAGGAGTAGGGCTTCTGGAGAATGCCAAGGTCTCCACTGGTGCTCGTGCCGCAGGTCCCTTGCGCGGTGGCCGTTCCAGTGCGAGCGGTCTTGAGTCGATTCAGGCCGTCGTAGGTGTAACACCAGGTTGCGGTACGGTCTGTGCTCTCTCCGTTGGAGAGTTCGGTGCCCAGGACTTGAACGACGTTCCCGACCTTGTCGCGTGTGTACTTCAGTTGTCTCGTGGTGTCTTGCGAGGAACCATTGGCCTGGCTGTGCAGCCCGTTCCACGAGCCGTCGGCTTGGTTCTCGGACAGCCAGTGCTGAATAGCGTGTTGGCCAGATGCGCTGTTTCCAGACCGGAATGCCCAGGGCCTGTTGTCTGACCAATACTTGAAGTCGTGAGCAATCGACCACCCGCCATTCGTGATCGCGCTCATCTGGCCAGCCCCGTTATACGCGTACTCCACGTACGCGGATCCACCCGGGTTGGCAGTGACGGTCGTGCCACGGGCAATGGGCCACCCGGCCTCATTGACGGTCGTGGTGATATGTGAGTTCTGCGTGCCGGTGGAGTTCTCGGCGAGCAGGCTCTTAGGGTACTGCCACGACGTGTAGGAATTCTGCCCGCGAGAGTCGTAGGCGTAGGTGCGTTTGATCTCGACAGGAGTAGTCGAGTCCGGTGAATAGTTGAACCGTGTCGCGGCAGACAATCTGCCGAGTCCGTTGGCACCCTGGTCGTATGTCCGTGAGATCAGCGTCCGCCCGCCGCTTGAGACGAGTTTGAGGCGATCGAGGTCGTCGTAGGTGTGGGTGAGGATGCGTCCGGCGCCGTCTGTGGAGTCAACGATGTTGCCCAGCGCATCGTAGCTGGTGGTGCTGACACCCGTGTCGGGGTCGGATGCTCGTGTGCGGCGACCTCCAAGGTCGTATCTGTAAGTCCACGCTCCTGGGGTCGTGGACGAGATCGGGGACTCGATGGAGCGAATACGTCCCGCCGCGTCGTAGGTGTAACTTGCCTCAAGCAGTGGGTCCACGGTGGCGTCACCGCCCGGTAACTGTTCGGTTCGCGCTAGTTCACCGCGGGCATTGACGGTGTCCTTAGTCCAGCCACCGACCGGGGGCTTGGTGATGGTGGAATCCCCGGAGTGCACGTAGTCGGTTGTCGCCATCACCACTTCGGCTTCCATGCCGGCCTGGAACGTGCTGGCGACTCGGCTCGGCCGGTTAAGGGCGTCGTACTCGGTGTGCGTAAACCGTTTCGCAGAAGCGCTCGAGGACAGGTCGAGCACGGGATTCAGCAACCCGGCGCCAGGCAACTCATTGCTGGGGAGTTGCACGCCCTGGTATGCAATTCGACCCGAACTGTCGTATCCGGTGACGTCCACGACTCGACCGCTCTTCTGTACACCGGAGGGGTACTCGTGGGAGACACTCAGGGACTGAGTCTCGACCGGTCGACCCCAACCGTCGTGATACGTGAAGGTTGAGTCGACCGTGCTGCTATCGCGTCGGGTGAGCGTTTCAATGCGCTCCGACATGTTATTGGCGGCGCGACTCGCGCTGAATTCTCTGTATTTGTAGCGAATGGACGGCGTTGATGTCGTCGAGCCCGCAGTCGTGTAGGAGGGTAGGAAGACCTCTGTGAGGCGTCCGAGTGCGTCGTAGGTGTAGCGGGTTCTGTTGCCGTTCGGATCGGTAACGGTCGTTGGCTGACCACGACGGTAGTCATACTGAACACTGGATTCTTGGCCGAGAGTATTGGTGACTCGAGAGGTCGCGAGGTAGTCCGAAGGGGACGTCTGCGGGTTGTAGGCGTACCGAGTGCCTGTTCGCCCCTTTGCGACGTCGTTGGCGTTGCGGTGCAAGGTCGCGCGGCCCCAGGCGTCGAACTGGAATACCTCACGGGCCGTGGACGTCGCATCCAATTCAGTCTCGACGAGCGTGGGGTTCCCGCGAGTCAGGGGCGCGGGGTTTCCAGGGGTGGAGTCGTCGTAGTAGATGGTCTTGGACGACTCAAGTGTCGAGGCCTGTGGGTCACACTCACCTCGGAAGCTGCGGGTAGTGACAGGCACTCGGATGAAGGTGTCTGGGTCGTCGTTGGACTTCCAGGTGGTGTCTGCGCACGTTTGCACAGTCAGCCCATCGTTACCGCGCGCCGTCGAGGACAACAACGCTCCAAGGAGTACGCCCCGCCCTTCTGTGCCTCCTGAATGAACCGTGTTCTGGGTGACCAGTCGGACGTCGTCGCCATTCTTGACGTAGGTGTGTTCCACCTGCGTGGACCCGTACACATAGTTTGCAGAGGTCTCGTACCGTTGGGCCTCCCCGCCGAGTGGATCCACCGTTCGGATGGTCGTGTAGCTGGTGTAGGTGCGCTGGAGTGGGTCCGCATCCGCACCCCCGCCGCGAACGAGTGTCTCCGCGACGCGTCCCGCGTATCGGGGTTCGTCCAGAGGGTCTTCCTCTTCAGCCTCCGTGGTGGCGACGCGAACATCAGTGTGCCTGACCGGAGGGTTCGGCGACTTGAGGGTTCGGTTCATTCCCCGGAATCGGGTCACGACAGTGGTTGATGACACTCCTGTCAGTTCTCGCTTGACGGATTCTCGCCGCTTGACGAGGACTTTCTCGTAGCCTCGCCAATCCCTCCAGGATTCGTGGTCCTCGTTCGCGTTCGGGTCCGGGGTGTACCTCCACGCCGGCGCCCCCGCATACTCGTAGTCAGTCACCTCCCACTCACCAAGAATGGAGGTGTCCCCGGGAGACTGAAGAGACAGGCCCAAGCGCGGCGGAACGGCGTAACCAAGCGCCCTGTCCGACTTACCGACACGCCTCACCAGGTACTTGTGGAACCACTCGAACCGGTCGGACCTCGCGTTGTACTGCGCGAAACAATTGCGGGTCGACTCCCAGCTTTCGCGACCAGCGATGTAGCCCGCGTTGCAGACCGACATAGCTGCGTCCTGCGGCGTCTCGGAAGGGTCATCGCCAACGCCGTCGCTGGTGTCGTAATCAATACTCGTGTAACCACCAGAGGCGTTGAGCACACCCGAGACCCGCGGCTTGTAGAAGTCGGGCACACCGGCCTGACCCTCGACAGATCCCCGCAACATGACATGATCGAACGTCACTTCAAGGGTCGGGGAGTCGTCGCCAATCCCTTCATGCGTGATCGAGTCCAACCACAGATGTACGTGCGCGAGCCCGTCGGCGCCGTTACCGAGATACTTGGGCGTGAGGGCGTACCGATCCACTCCCCGCCAGACCTCGTCACGCAGGACGCGTGTGGTGATCTCGTCATAGCGACGAGTCGAGAAAAACGAAGGTGACACGTTGTCGCAGGCGGTCCCCTCACCGCAGAACGAGGCAGCCAAGGGGGTGTCTGGGTACGTGTCGGCGACCTCGGCTACCCGCGACGGCGCCTGGCACGATCCGTCCGGTGGGGGGACGCACCGCCACCGGCTCGACACGTCGACCTCAGCGGTGAAGGCCTCAGGGGCCGCTGCCCGCGATCCATACCGGATCCTTCTGAGCGCGCCTGCCGACACATACTCAACGTCGGCAGTGTTATCCCCGCCAGGGCCGTTGTAGTAGTTGTTCTCCACCGAGTAGGTCAGTGTCGAGAGGTTGCCGTGACGGTCCTCGACACGGTCCAGGTTCCATTGCCAAGCCTGGCGACACCGCGCCTGATGGCACGGCTCGCCCTGGTCGTTGCCCCGAACGGGCACCGTCCAGACCGAATTGGTGGACGGCCTCACCCCGTTAGAGCCCGGAGGTTCGCTCATATCAATCGAGTAGCCGAACCAGTACGTAGCGCCGTCGGGCGTCTCGACCTTGAATGCTTCCTGATCGTTATCAGCGTTCTGCGTCTGAACCCCCTGGTCGACGACACGCGTGATCCGCCAACCCGGGTCATCACGTAGACGGAACCGGTCACCACCCCTAGCCACGGGGATAAGAGCGCTCGACCGGCCCCCGTGCACAAGGGTCAAGTTCTCCCACGGCTGGCCATCGATCGACTTCCAGCACAATTCACCCGACGCAAGGTCGCCGTCATCAGCACACGCCGCATACGAACGAGCGATATATGAACGCTCCATCTCCCACCCCAAACCGGCGGCGCTGCCCTGCCCGTTCTCGTTCGTCGTCATCGCATCCACCGAACCGGACGAGTACGTCAATCCGAGCGAGGGGATCGCACCCGTCTGCAGCGGGTCTGGCAACTGGAAGTCGTAGCCGTAACTGAACTCACCCGACCCCGGACCAACCTGCCAAGACCCACTGGCAATCGAAGGAGTTGCTGCATACCCGCCTGCGGACGGGGTAAGAAGGAACGTCGCCGACTCCGCCGCAGTGGCCTCGCCATCGATTGACTCCGGAAGAGCCGGATCCTGCGACTCAGGCGCATCATCTCGCGCCTCCCCAGCAAGACCCTCAACGTCAGGCAGCGTCGGGTTCCAGGACTGCGAGTCCCGCAGTTCCCCCGATGCCTCTTCACCCTCGATCACAGGCTGGGCCTCGACCACAAGAGGCTCCGCCGGCGTCAAGTCCAGGGCGGCTGGGACAAGCTCCGCACACTCCAGGGCAGCATCAGGGCACGACTCCGACGCCATCACCTGCAGAACGCCCACGCCCTCACCCCACGGAACATAGTCCGCGACCGCACTCTCGCCGCTGAGTCGCAACTCAACAGGAGGCAGCTCCAGCGTCGACGCACCCCCATCAACCGCAACGCTGACACTCATCGCTCCCGGCCCGAAACGGCCAGCCTTCTGAGTGCTGATCTCTACCGGCACCGCAGAACTCTGTTCACCGCCGAGTCGGATCTCAACCGGCGTACCTGGCACCCCCGACCACCGAGCCGTGGGGGTCACCACAGCAGAACCCGAAACGTCCAGCGCGGCCCACTCCGCCCCAGCGAGCGACGTAACCTCCTCCCCCTGACCCGGAGGCGGCACATGAGGAGAATCGGGCAGTGGCTGAGACGCCACCGACTCAATCGGCTCAATCATTCCCGGCAGGGGGGCCGGCAATTCCTGGGCACCCGCGGGAGTGACGCTCGACAACATGGAGCCCAGCAACAAAACAGCAACTGGCCACACGACGACCCTCAATCGAGCACTCAACGAAACATCCCATCAGAGACAGAGAACGTGTGCGCGGATTACACCACGGCCCAACAAGTTGAGTCCCCGATAGTGGTGTAGCGCGGTCGCCGAGATCGTCACCGGCGTGTACGGGGGCCTTCACCCCGGATCTTGGACACGGTGGGTGGCTGATTAGGGACTGTCCGGGGAACGGTGTAAGTGGCTCGACACGCTGACCGACTGGTTGGCGGGATGGAGTCATGATGACCGACACACTGAGTTCTGTGAGCCCACCGGAGGACGTGGCGGTGTCACCGCCGGACGTTGCGCAGGACGATGGCCCTGGGGTTGAGGGGTCTGCTCAGCCTTCTGTTGAGGAGCTTGAGATCGCTCGCGAGTTGGTGCGTTCGGCTCGCTCGCGCGGTGTCGCATTGACCGGTCCGGACGGACTGCTCAAGACGCTGACCAAGACAGTGATCGAAACCGCGCTGGACGAGGAGATGTCTGAACATCTCGACTACGCCAAGCACGAGGTCGCGGGCCGCAACGGCTAGAACTCCCGCAATGGGGTGCGGACCAAGACGGTGCTGACCGACAACGTGGGGCCGATCGAGATCACCGTTCCACGTGATCGTGATGGCACGTTCAGTCCGGTGATCGTGGGCAAGCGTCAGCGCCGCCTGGGTGATGTCGACACCATCGTGTTGTCGTTGTCGGCCAAGGGTCTGACCACCGGCGAGATCAGCGCCCACTTCGCCGAGGTCTATGGCGCCTCGTTGTCGAAGGACACGATCTCGAGGATCACCGACAAGGTCGTGGCTGAGATGGCCGAGTGGACCTCGCGGCCACTGGAGAAGGTCTACGCCGCGGTCTTCATCGACGCGATCTACGTCAAGATCCGCGACGGCCAGGTCGGGAACCGACCGATCTACGCCGCGATCGGTGTCGACCTGGCCGGGCACAAGGACGTGCTCGGCATCTGGGCCGGCAACGGTGGTGGGGAGTCAGCGAAGTTCTGGCTCCAGGTTCTGACCGACCTGAAGAACCGTGGCGTTGAGGACATCTTCTTCGTCATCTGCGATGGGCTCAAAGGCCTGCCCGACTCGGTCGGGGCGGTCTTCGGTCAGGCGATCGTGCAGACCTGCGTGATCCACCTGATCCGCAACACCTTCCGGTACGCCTCGAAGCGCTACTGGGGACAGATCGTGACCGATCTGAAGCCGATCTACGGCGCCCCAACCCGGGAAGCTGCCTGGCGAGCGTTCGAGGAGTTCGACGAGAAGTGGGGCAAGCCCTACCCCGCGATCAGTGGCCTGTGGCGCTCGGCGTGGGAGCAGTTCACCCCGTTCCTCGACTACGACGTCGAGATCCGCAAGGTCCTCTGCTCGACCATCGCGATCGAGTCGCTCAACGCCCGCTACCGTCGAGCAGTGACGGTGCGTGGCCACTTCCCGACCGAGCAGGCCGCGATGAAGTGCCTCTACCTAGTCACCAGGTCGCTGGACCCCAAGGGCACCGGTCAGACACGATGGACGATGAGGTGGAAGCCCGCACTCAACGCCTTCGCCATCACCTTCGCCGACCGGATGCCAGCCCCGGAAAACCGCTAACAATGGAAACGCTGCTTACACCGTTCGTCGGACAGACCCCCTCGACAGCGCCGACCGGACCCAACACTGCACCGGACAGAAGGGCCGCCACGGCCACCGCAACACACCCACCGCGCCACAATCCGGACAACCGCATAGCCACTCCACGAGAACTTAGTCACTGAACTTCAGAACGCCGTGTGGGTCATCGTGAACGACTCTCGCCGCATCCGTACACACAATCCCGCAATAGGTCCTGCGCAGATCGGTGAAGACTGTGTGTCAGTCCCGCTTCGCCGCGTAGTGGGCCACTGCCCGCTCCACGACCGATCCGGGCAACAGGCCGTCCACATCGCCGCCGTTGGCGAGCACGACCTTCATGAGCGACGACGACACGTAGCCGTATCGCGGGTCGGTGGCAAGGAAGACGGTCTCGACCGGCGCCATCCGCGCGTTCATGTGGGCCATGGGGAGCTCGTACTCGAAGTCCGCCGGCCCGCGCAGGCCCTTCACGATCGCGACGATCCCCTGCTCGGTGCAGTAGTCGACGATGAGGCCGTCGAAGCTGTCGACGCGCACGGCGGCGTCGTCGGCGAAGACCTCGCGCAGCATGTCGAGACGCTCCTCGAGCGAGAACAGTCCGCCCTTCGCGGAGTTGACGCCGACGGCGACGACGACCTCGTCGAACAGCCGCGCGGCGCGCCGCACGATGTCGACGTGTCCGTGGGTGACCGGGTCGAACGAGCCCGGACAGACGGCTCGGCGCACGGGCCTACCTCCTCTGCAAAGCGGCGGCGAAGCTCACTCGTCGCCGGTGGCGCGACCGTACCAAAGGGCGCTCTCGCCGTACTTCTTCGTACGCCACTCCCCCAGGCCCTCGGGCCAGGTGACGCGGCTGCGCTTGCCGGGACGCTCCACCACCACGAGAGCATCGAGCGCCAGCCAGCCACCGCTGACAAGCGCTGCAAGATCGCCATCGACGACCTCATCGGCCAGCGGGTACGGAGGGTCCATGAACACCAGGTCGTACGGCTCCCCCACGCCGGCCAGGAACGTCCCCACCGCACCGGTCACCACCCGGGCATGGTCGAAGGCCAGGTCGCGGGCGTTGCGGGCGATGAGGGCGGCCGTCGAGCGATCGTGCTCCACCAGCGTGGCCGCCGCGGCGCCGCGCGAGAGGGCCTCCAGCCCCACGGCGCCCGTTCCGGCGTACAGGTCGAGGACACGCAGCCCCGACAGGGAGCCAGCCCACGCCTCGATCGCCGAGAAGAGCGCTTCCCTGACGCGGTCGGAGGTGGGGCGGGTCGCCTGCCCCCGAGGAGTCTGCAGTCGTCGGCCCCCGGCGCTCCCGGCGATGATGCGAGTCACCCCACCATCATCCCTTCTCCATGAAGGCCGACGCCGTCGAGTCCTCGACCTCGCGTACGGCCTGGGCCAGCAGGGGGTGACTGCCGAGGTCGGCGTCCTCGGCGAGCAGCTCCTCAGCCGCCTCGCGTGCCCGCACGATGGTCTTCTCGTCGCGCAGCACCCGCAGCGTCACCAGGCTCGACCGCCCGCCCGACTGGTTGGCCCCCAGAACGTCGCCCTCGCGGCGCTGCTCGAGGTCGACCTGGCTCAACTCGAAGCCGTCCGTCGTCGCGGCCACCGCGTCGAGGCGCTCCCGGGCAGGCGTACCGGCCTCGGCCCCGCTCACGAGTAGGCAGAGCCCGGGCAGGCCGCCACGGCCGACCCGGCCCCGCAGCTGGTGCAGCTGGGAGACGCCGAACCGGTCCGCATCGAGCAGCACGATCGCCGTGGCGTTGTGCACGTCGACGCCGACCTCGATGACGGTCGTCGACACGAGCACGTCGAGCTCGCCCGCGGCGAACGACGTCATCGTGCGGTCCTTCACGTCGGGCGCCAGGCGGCCGTGCAGCCCGGCGAGCCGCAACCCGGCGAGCGGCCCCTCGGACAGCAGCGCGACGACCTCCTCGACCGCCGCGAGCGTACGAGTCGGGGCGATCTCCTGCCCGTCCTCGTCGACGTCGACCTGGTCGCTCTCGCCCTCCTCCTGGGTCTGCCCCGAGATCCGCGGACACACCACGTACACCTGATGCCCCTTCGCGACCTCCTCCCGCACGCGCTCCCACACCCGGTCGAACCAGGCGGGGTGGTCGGCGAGCGGCACGACGCTCGTCTGGATGGGGGCGCGACCGGCGGGCAGCTCGTCGAGTACTGACGTCTCGAGGTCGCCGAAGACCGTCATCGCGACCGTGCGCGGGATCGGGGTCGCCGTCATCACCAGCACGTGCGGCGGGAACGCCGCCTTGGCCGTCAGCGCCGAACGCTGCTCCACGCCGAACCGATGCTGCTCGTCGACGACGACCAGGGCGAGGTCGGCGAAGGCGACCGCATCCTCCAGCAGGGCATGCGTGCCGATCACGATGCCAGCCTCCCCCGACGCGATGTCGGCGAGCACCGTGTCCCGTACGGACTTGGGTGTCGAGCCAGTCAGCAGAGCGACGCGGGTGCCGTCGAGTGAGCCGCCGAGCATCCCGCCCTCGGCCAGATCGCCCAGCATCGCGGTGATCGAGCGGTGGTGCTGCTGGGCGAGCACCTCGGTCGGCGCCAGCAGCACGGCCTGGCCACCCGAGTCGACCGCCAGCAGCATCGCCCTCAGCGCCACCAGCGTCTTGCCGGAGCCGACCTCGCCCTGCAACAGACGGTTCATCGGGTGCGGCTGGGCCATGTCGGCCGCGATGGTCTCCCCCACGCGGCGCTGGCCGTCGGTGAGGGTGAACGGCAACCGTTCGTCGAAGGCGGCCAGCACCCCGTCCGTACGACCCGCGCGCGCCTGCCCGCCGAGCGCCCGCAGCGCCGCGCGGCGCCGGGCCAGGACGAGCTGGAGCACCAGCGCCTCGGCGAACCGGAACCGCTTCTGCGCCGCCCCGACCTGGCCCCACTCGTCCGGACCGTGCATCCAGCGCAGCGCCTGCATCACGTCGAGGAGCTCGTAGCGCTCACGCAGGTCCGCGTCGAACACGTCAGGCACCTCGGTGACCAGGTCGAGCGCCGTGCCGATGACCTTCTGCAGGTCGAACGAATAGAGCCCACCCGTGAGGGGGTAGACCGGCATCAACTTGCTCATCAGGGCGCCGTGCTCGGTGTCGACGCGCTGCCCGTACGGCTTGTCCAGCTGCCAGCGTCCGGCGAACTGCTTCACCACGCCCGTGAACACTCCCCGCGTCCCGGGCGCGAACTCCTTGCTCTTGGACTCGGCCATCGACGCGTGCGGGAGGAAGAAGGACAGCGTGAACTCCGCCCCCTCGGTGCGGACCCTGATCTCGGCACGGTAGGAACGGCGCTTCCCGGCCATGAAGCTGGCCACCTTCGAGGCCACCACGTCGCCCACGATCGTCAGGTGCGTTCCCGGCACCAGGTCCGTGACCGTGGAGATCTCCTCGGTCTGCACGTAGCGCCGCGGGAAGTGGTGCAGGAGTTCGCCCACCGTCGAGATGCCGAGGCCCTCCTCCACGCAGCGCCGCTTGTTGACCGAGCGCCCGAACACGGACGCGACCGGACTCTGCGGCGTGATGGATGCCATCACTCGACGCTCATGAGCAGGGGGTATCGGTCCTGGCCCCCCTCGTACACGAGCACATCGACCGCAGGGTGGCCCGCTTCGACGGCCTGGGCGGTGGCACTCGCGACCTCGGCGCCACCCTCCCCCGCCACCAACGTGACCAGTTCGCCACCTCCGGCGAGCAACCGCTCGACGATGTCCAGGGCAACGGTGGCCAGATCCTTGCCAACCACCGCGAAGTCGCCTGCCACCACGCCGAGCACGTCGCCCGGTTCGCACGGGCCGGCCATGGTGATCGCCTGCTTGGCGGCCACGGTCACCGCGCCGTGTCGGACGTGGCGAGCCGTGGCGGTCATCTCGCGCACGTCGGCGTCGAAGGACCGGCCGGGCTCGTGGACCGCGAGCGCCGCGAGCCCCTGCACCTGGGCACTGGTGGCGATGACCTCGACGCTCACGCCGTTCTCGGCCTGTGCGGTGTGGGCCGCGATCTCGGCCGCCCGTACGGACTCGCCGTCGTTGGGCAGCAGGACGACCTCGCACGCCCCCGTCGCCAAGATGGCCTCGAGCAGTTGCCCGGTCGAGGGGCGCAGCCCGGGGCCGCCCTCGACCACCAGGGCGCCGGCCGCCTCGTACAGGTCCCGCAGGCCGGGGCCCGCCGCCACAGCCACGACCTTGCGGCCCGTACGAGCGGTGTTCTTGGCGCGTGCCGCATCGACCTGCTCGGCGAAGTGGGTGACCTTGACCCGGTGCGGGCGTCCCGCAGTGATGCCCGCCTCGATCGCGGCGCCCACGTCGTCGACGTGGACGTGGACGTTCCACAGCCCGTCGCCGCCCACCACGACCAGGGAGTCCCCCAGGCCGGCGAGAGTCGTACGGAGGGCGGCCACCGCATCGTCGTCGGCGTCGAGGAGGTACATCACCTCGTACGCGGGGCCCCCTTCGGTGAGATCGTCCGAGGGGACCTGGGGGACGGGAATGATGCCGCCGGTGAAGCCGCCGCTGTGGTGCATCGGTCGTCGCCCAGTGGAGATGGTCTCGACGGCGTCCAGCACCACGCACAGACCGCGCCCGCCGGCGTCGACCACCCCTGCGGCGGCCAGGACCGGCAACTGTTCGGGGGTACGGGCCAGCGCCTCGCGCGCTGCCTGAGCCGCAGCGACCACGACCTTGCGCGAGGAGATGCCCGGCTCGGACGCCACGATCGCCAAGGAGGCGTCGGCCGCGGCGCGCGCCACCGTGAGGATCGTGCCCTCGACGGGCACTCCGACTGCGGCGTAACTGGCGTCGGTGGCTTCCTCCATCGCTCTCGCCCACACCTGGGCACGGGTCTCGCCGGCCTCCGCGCGGACCATGCGCTGCGCGAACCCCCGCAGCATCTGACTGAGAATCACCCCCGAGTTGCCCCGGGCGCCCATGAGCGCAGCCCGGCTCATGAGGACCATCGCGTCCTCGAGGGAGAGCTCGCCGTCGGCTCGCGCCTCCCGCAGCGCATCGCGCGCGGCGGAGACCGTGAGGAACATGTTGGTGCCGGTGTCGCCGTCCGGGATCGGGTAGACGTTGAGGGCGTCGATCTCCTCGCGCGCCTGGGCCAGAGCGTCGGTGGCGACGTCGACGAATCGTCCGAGCACCTCAACGGTGATGCCCTGAACCACGGTCTCCATCGTCCGCACCCACTCCTCTCACGTCACGCGGTGTGTCGAGAGGCACAGGGTAGTCGCCCGCGCGGTCGCACCCTCGATTTCTCCGGCCGTCGTGCGTCGGATACGCTGTGGCGGTTGCCTGTTGCGGACTTCGGCGTGCGTCGATGGTTCGCAGGAGGCTCACTACCTAATCATTCGAACGGATCGGAGTGCACGGTGGCTGCCGTCTGCGACATCTGCGCCAAGAAGCCGGGCTTCGGCAACAACCGTCCTTGGTCGCGCAAGATCACGAAGCGTCGCTTCAACCCCAACATCCAGCGCGTCCGGGCCACGGTCAACGGAACGCCGAAGCGTCTCAACGTCTGCACCGGCTGCCTCAAGGCCGGCAAGGTCTCGCGCTGACCTGACGCGTACGACGTACAACCCCGCTGCTTGCAGCGGGGTTTTCGTCATTTCGGCTGGTGAGGAGCGAGGAACGAGCGCCCCCGCTGGTTGAGGAGCGAGGAACGAGCGTCTCGAAACCCCCCAGCCCGCAGCTCAGAAGTGTGACCACCCCTGCGGTCCCTCGTACGCCTCCCCGTCGACGGTGACACCCGACCCCTCGCCGACGGAGCCGATGACCTGCCAGCCACTCGGGACCGCGCTGGCACTCGGGAACGTCGCCAGCAACGGATGGTCCTCCCCGCCGGTGAGGATGAACCGCATCGGGTCGGCCCCCAGCGCCGATCCCACCGCGTGCAACGGCTCGGGGATCTCGAACGAGCCTGCGTGAACGTCGATCGCCACCCCGCTGGCCGCTGCGATATGGCCCGCGTCGGAGAGAAGTCCGTCCGAGATGTCGATCATCGAGGTCGCGCCGGCCTCGGCCGCCACCAGCCCGGCTCCGTACGGCGGTTCCGGGCGCCGGTACGCCTCCACGAGAACGCGCGGGGAACGGAAACCTCGCCCCAGGACCGCCAGACCTCCGGCGGCCCATCCCTGGCGCCCGACGAGCGCGAGGACGTCGCCGGCTCGCGCACCCGAGCGCAGCACGGGACTGACCGTGCACGTCCCCAGGACCGTGATCGAGATGACGATCTCGTCAGCCCGCGTCAGGTCCCCGCCGACGACGACTGCTCCGACGCCCTGCGCTTCCTCCGCGATGCCGCGGGCCATGTCCAACGCCCACTTCGCCGGCAGATCGGGGGGCGCGGCCAGCCCGACCGTGAGGTATGTGGCCCGACCACCCATCGCGTTGATGTCGGACAGGTTCTGCGCTGCGGCGCGACGGCCCACGTCGAGCGCCTCGACCCAGTCCCGGCGAAAGTGCTGCCCCTCCACGAGCAGGTCGGTGGAGACGACGACGTGGCCCTTGCGGATCCTCATCACCGCGGCATCGTCGCCGGGTCCGACCAGCACCTCCTCCGAGGTGGGGAAGAGTGCCGTCAGTTCCGAGATGAGGCCGAACTCGCCGGCGTCAGCCAGCGTGGCGTCGTGGGGCAACGTCATGTGTCCATCCCACCAGATGTCCCCCAGCGATCCGGCACCACCTGTCGGCGCGCCGTGGGCCGGGGTAGGTTGATGGGCGACAACGAAGTGCGAGCCCCAGGAGCGACCATGAGCGTGCAGGCCTACATCCTGATCCAGACCGACGTCGGCAAGGCCGCGGACGTGGCCAAGGAGATCGCGGGCATCGAGGGCGTGACCACCGCCGAGGACGTGACCGGACCGTACGACGTCATCGTGCGCGCGGAGGCCCGCAACGTCGACGAGCTCGGCAAGCTGGTCGTGTCCCGCATCCAGAACCTCACGGGCATCACCCGCACCCTGACCTGCCCGGTCGTGCACATCTGAGGATGCCGACTCCCGTACGCCCGCGTGGGGCGGTCGCTGGCGTGTGCCTGGCGGCCGCCCTCGCTCTGTCAGCCTGTTCGGGCGACGAACTGCCCGCCCTCTCCGACGAGGACGCGGCGGCGTGCAGCGCACTCATGGGCGATCTGCCTGAGTCCCTGTTCGGCTCCGAGCAGTCGGCCGTCGACGGCCGGGTGGCGTCGTACGGCGACGTCACCGTGACGTGCGGAGTCGCCCGCCCCGACGACTACGAAGAAACGTCGGAGTGCAGCGAGGTCGAGGGCGTGGGCTGGTTCGTTCCGCCCGCGATCCTCTCGGACGGGGACGAGGACCTCGTGGCCTACGCCCTCAGTCGGACCCCCGTCGTACGCATCGACGTGCCCGCCGAGGACCGCTTGGAGTCCACCGACACGTCCTTGGCCGAGTTGGCCGCCCCGCTGAGCAGCCACCTCGCCGAGGGACTCCCCTGCCTGTGACGCCTGCCTGTGACGCCTGGCCCGTCGGGCCTCAGCGCAGCCCCGTCGTCCGCTCCAGCGCGAGGGTGAGCAGTTCGTCGATGAGCGAGGGGTAGTCCAGCCCCGCCGCGGCCCACATCTGCGGGTACATCGAGGTGGGCGTGAACCCGGGCATGGTGTTGAGCTCATTGATCACGATGCCGCCGTCGGGCATCAGGAAGAAGTCGACGCGCGCCAGGCCCTCGCACGAGAGCGCCTCGAAGGCGCGTACGGACAGGTCCCGGATGCGCTCGGAGACGTCTGCGGGCAGGTCCGCCGGGATGTCGATGACCGTGTGCTGGTCGGCGAGGTACTTGGCCTCGAAGTCGTAGAACGTGTGCTCGCCGCCGGTGCGCACCTCACCCACGCAACTGGCGCGCGGGTCCCCCTCCGCGCTGCCGAGCACACCGCACTCGACCTCGCGGGCCCCGACCATGCCAACCTCCACGAGCACCTTGGCGTCGTGCCTCAGGGCCTCGTCCATCGCGGCCGCGATCTCCTCGCGACGCGTCACCCGGCTGATGCCGATGGACGAGCCGCTGCGCGGAGGCTTGGTGAACAACGGGTAGCCGAGTTCGTCGATACGGGCCGTCGCGGCGGCGGGGTCGCGCTCCCACTCCCGACGCGACACCACGATGCCGCGGGTGACGGGCAGACCGGCAGCCTCCAGGGCGACCTTCATGTAGACCTTGTCCATCCCCATCGCCGAGGCGAGCACGCCCGACCCGACGTAGCGCACGCCAGCGAGATCCAGCATTCCCTGGATCGTGCCGTCCTCGCCCCAAGGACCGTGCAGCAACGGAAAGACCACGTCGACCTCGCCGATCACCTGCGGGGGCGCCGCGGGTGAGGACGAGACGAGTTCGTGGCTCTCGCCCGTCCCGACGAGCGCCACCTGCTGGGCGTCGGCATCCACGCTCGGCAGTGCGTTGCCGCGGATCGCGAGGCGCTCGCGGTCGCCCGACTGCAACACCCAGCGCCCGTCGGTGGTGATCCCGACGGGGACCACGTCGTACTTGTCGGGGTCGATGGCGGCGAGGACACTGCCTGCGGTCACGCACGAGATCCCGTGCTCGCTGGAACGGCCACCGAAGACAACGGCGACGCGGGGCTTGCGGGTGCTGGACTCGTTCATCGCGACCGACCCTACCCACCTACGCTGGACGTCATGGTGTCCGACTCCCCGCAGCATGCCCTCAAGCCCTCCACGGTGGCCGTCACGGCCGGTCGACCGCCCCACGAGCCGGACCAGCCGTTCAACGTCCCGGTCACCTTCGCCTCGACGTACGTGGCCGGCGGCGAGGTCGAGTACGGCCGCTACGGCAACCCGTCGTGGACCGCGTTCGAGGAGGCGCTCGGCGCCCTGGAGGGCGGCCGGTGCCTGTCGTTCGCCTCCGGTCTCGCCGCCGTGGCCACGGTGCTCGACCTGGTCGGTCAGGGCGCCAAGGTCGTGGTGCCGCGGCACGCGTACAACGGCACGGTGATGCAGCTCGCCGACCTCGAGGCCCGCGGCCGCCTGCAGGCGGTCCTCGTCGACGTGACCGATACCGCGGCCGTCGTGGCGGCCTGCGCCGATGCGGCGCTCGTGTGGCTGGAGTCGCCCACCAACCCAGCGCTCGAGATCGCCGACGTGGAGACCATCACGGCGGCAGCGCACGAGGCGGGGGCGTACGTCGTGGTGGACAACACCTTCGCCACGCCACTGCTGCAGACCCCCTTGGCCCAGGACGTCGACATCGTCGTCCACTCGGCCACGAAGTACCTCTCAGGGCACAGCGACGTCCTGATGGGCGCGGTGTGCACCGCCGACGACGAGCTCCACGCCGTCCTCAAGGGCCGCCGCGACCTGCTCGGAGCCGTACCCGGCCCCATGGAGGCGTACCTGGCGCTGCGCGGTCTGCGTACGCTCCACCTGCGGGTGGAACGCGCCCAGGCCAACGCCCGGGAACTCATCGCGCGCCTCGCCGAGCACCCGGCGGTCGGCGAGGTCCGCTACCCCGGCTTCGGCGGCATGATCTCCATCGTGCTGGCCCAGGGCGCGATGGCGGCAGACCTGCTCACCCGCAAGACCTCGCTGTGGGTGCACGCGACGTCGCTGGGCGGGGTCGAGTCCACCTTCGAACGCCGACGCCGCTGGAAGACCGAGCCCGCCAGCATCCCCGACGCCCTCGTCCGACTCTCCGTGGGCATCGAGGACGTGGACGACCTGTGGGACGACCTGCGTCAGGCCCTCGACGACCTCACGGGGTGACGGGCTGACGGGGTCAGGTTTCGACAAGCTCAACCAGCGGGTGGGGTGGGCGGGTTCGACGGGTATCGACGGGCCCACCAGGCCCGGTGGGCGACTCAGTCGGTCTCGGCCTTGGTGTCGCGGTTGATGAACGAATCGATCATGTCCAGCGGCGTCATCCGGCCGTCCACCACCGCGTCGACCGCCTCGGCAATGGGGGCGTCGACTCCGTTGGCGCGGGCCAGCGCCAGGATCGACTTGCACGACTTCACGCCCTCGGCGACCTGCCGGGTCGACGCGAAGATCTCCTCCACCGTCATGCCCTTGCCCAGCTTCTCGCCGAACGTACGGTTGCGCGAGAGCGGCGAGGAGCAGGTGGCGACGAGGTCGCCCAGACCGGCCAGCCCCATGAGCGTCAGCGGGTTGGCGCCCTGCGCCATGGCCAGCCGCGCGGTCTCGGCGAGCCCCCGGGTGATGAGGGAGGCCGTGGTGTTGTCGCCGAAGCCCTGCCCCACCGCCATGCCGACGCACAGGGCGACGACGTTCTTGTACGCGCCGCCGAGCTCGCAGCCCTGCACATCCACCGACGTGTAGGGCCGGAACGCCGGCGAGTGGATCATGTCCTGCAGGCGCTGGGCCACCTGCTCGTCGGCGCACGCGACCACGGACGCGGCCGGTTCACGACGAGCGATCTCGCCAGCCAGGTTGGGGCCGCTGATGACCGCGATGCGCTCAGGGCCGGCCCCGGTGACCTCGGCGATGACCTCGCTCATCCGCTTGAGGGTGCCGAGCTCGACACCCTTCATCAAGGACACCAGCGGCACCTCGGGAAGGATCGGCGCCCACTCGGTCAGGTTGGCCCGCAGGGTCTGCGACGGCACCGCGAGGATGATCGCGTCAACGCCGTCGACGGCCTCGGCGGGATCCGTCGTCGCCGTCACGCTGGCGGGCAACTCGACGCCGGGCAGGTAGTCGGTGTTCTCGTGGCTCTCGTTGATCGCCGCCACGACCGCATCCCGGCGCGCCCACATCCGTACCTCGTTGCCCGCGTCTGCGAGCACCACCGAGAACGCTGTGCCCCACGACCCGCTGCCGAACACTGCAACCCTGCTCACTTGCCCTCCTCGGAGCGACGTGCCTTCTTCGTACGACTGCCGCGGGGGTTGCCGATCTGCCGGACCCCTGCCTTGCGTGGATCGAACCGTTGTGCGGGGGCCTTCTCCCCGCGCAGCTCCTCGACGATGGCCGTGATGGCGGCCATGATCCGGTCGGTGGCCTGCGCAATGACGTCGGCGGTGTGCTCGCTCGCGACCAGGTCGGCCAGCTCGACCGGTGCTCCCGCGCGCATCTTGATCGTCTTGCGGGGCAGGAGGTCGGGCTTCTTGCCGTACGGCTCCAACAGGTCCTGGGCCCCCCAGTGACCCACGGGGATCACGGGGCATCCCGTCGCCAGCGCGATCCTGGCTGCGCCCGACTTGCCGCGCATCGGCCACAGGTCGGGGTCGCGGGTGAGCGTCCCCTCCGGGTAGACCACCACGCACTTGCCCTCCCCCACGGCCTGGACGGCGGCGTCGAAGGCCCCGACGGCATTGGCGCTGAGGCGTTCGACGGGGATCTGGCCGGCTGCCTGGAGGAAGTTGCCCAGTGCCTTGTTGCGGAACAGGCCCGACTTGGCGAGGTAGTGCGGAAGTCGGTGGTGGTCGTAGACGAAGTGCGCGCTCAGCAGGGGGTCGACGTGGGAGACGTGGTTCAGCGCGATGACGCAGCCGCCCTCGCGGGGAATGTGCTCGCCGCCGCTCCACTCGCGCCGCGTCAGCGGCACGAGGACGGGCTTCAGGATCATCACGCCGGTGGTGAACGCCCACCCCCGTCGCGTGTCGACCTCGCGGAACAGCACCGGAACTCCTCACGACTTGGTGACACGGTTGTGTCGCGAGCAGATTACTCGGTGCCGACCGCGAGGGGTGAGGCGCGCCACAAGGGGCCGGATGGAAGGATCAAGGCGATGTCGACCGCCGCTGTCTCCTGCGCCGTGCTGCTGCCCGTGAAGCCACCGGGCAGGGGCAAGTCGCGCCTGTCCGACGTGTCGGCGCAGCTGCGGACCGCCCTCGCCTCGGCGTTCGCGCTCGACACCGCGGCAGCTGCCTTGGCCACGGATGGCGTGACCGCCGTCCTGGCAGTCACCGACGACCACCGCTTCGCATCCGAACTGGCCCAGCTCGGATGCGCGGTCGTCCCCGACGGGGTCTCCGGCGACCTCAACGGCTCGCTCGTCCAGGCCGCCGCCGAGGCCACGCGCCGGTGGCCTGGGACACGGCCAGTCGCTCTCACTGCCGACCTCCCCTGCCTGCGCGCCGATGACTTGGCCGCCGTACTGGCGAGCCTGCCCGACGACGCGGCGTTCGTGCGCGATGCCGCTGGGACCGGAACCTCGCTCTACTCAGCGCCCCTGGGTCGCTTCGCCCCCCGCTTCGGCGCAGACTCGGCCAAGCGACACCTCGACCTCGGCGCCGTGGAACTGCACGCGGCGGCATCCGTACGGCGCGATGTCGATGCCCCCTCCGACCTCACCGCCGCGCTCGCTCTGGGAGTCGGGCCACGTACCACTGCCGCTCTCGGGCAGTGATCCGCCCAGGTGGTGCTCGGGGTTGGGGGCTGGGGTCTGTGTTGGTTCCCCCGCTTCTGCGGGGGAGTTTGAACTTCTGGTGGTGTGCACACCCCCAGAAGTTCAGGATCCCCCGCAGAAGCGGGGGATCCTGATGATCATGTGACTGGTGGTACGTCGGGGAGTCAGGTCGACTTCTTGGCAGCAGCCTTCTTCGCCGGGGCCTTCTTGGCCGGGGCCTTCTTGGCGGCAGTCGTCTTGGAAGCCGTGGACGCCGCGGAGGCGGTCGCCTTCGACGTCGACTTCGTGGCCGTCGAGGACGCTGCCTTTGCCGGGGCCTTCTTCGCAGGGGCCTTCTTCGCGGGAGCCTTCTTGGCAGCAGCCTTCTTCGCCGGAGCCTTCGCGGCAGGGGCCTCGGTCGCCGTCTTCTTGGCCGTCGTGGCCTTCTTGGCGGGGGCAGCCTTGGCGGGCGCGGCCTTCGTTGCCGGGGTCGCGCGCTTGGTGGCGGACACGGCGACAGCGGCCGCGGCCTTGGCGGGAGCTGTCGCCACCGAGGCGACCATGCGTACGGAGGCGGGCGGCTTCGGCATCGTCGCCGCCGTCAGCTTGGGCAGCTTCTTGGCGCCCGAGATGACGTTGCGCAGGTCGGCACCGGGGGTGAACTTCGGCACCGCCTTCTTCTTCGTCTTCATCCGCTCGCCGGTCAGCGGGTTGCGCACCCACCGCGCGTTGCGGATGGCCTTCTCGAAGGAGCCGAAGCCAGTGATGGCCACCTTCTCCCCCTTGGCCACCTCACGCGTGATGGTGTCGAGCACCGACTCCAGGGCGTGCGCCGCCATCTTGCGGTTGCCCTCGAACCGCTCGGCGATCGCGTCGATCAACTCAGTCTTGTTCACCGTGATCCCTTCCACCGTGGCCGCCGAACCGGTGCCCG
Organism: Actinomycetes bacterium; assembly: GCA_023460975.1. Taxonomy (GTDB): domain Bacteria; phylum Actinomycetota; class Actinomycetes; order Propionibacteriales; family Nocardioidaceae; genus Nocardioides. The sequence goes on along the minus strand of JAEWOG010000009.1, from coordinate 3,006 downwards.
ACGCTTCCACCCATCACGCTAGGGACAAGTGAGCCCGGCCACAATCACCGAGCGGCGCGTCGTGCCGACACCGTGGGCCACACAGCGCACGAGCCCCACCCAGATGGGCGGGGCTCGTGGCAGTGCTCAGTGCTCAGTGCTCAGGCGAGCGTGCGTGCCTTCCACGAGGGGCGGGTGCCCTCGAAGGCGGCGATGTCCGCTTCGTGGCCCAGCGTGATCCCGATGTCGTCGAGACCCTCCATGAGGCGGTAGCGGGTGTAGTCGTCGATGTCGAAGGAGTCCTCGATCTTGTCGGCGCCCTCGCCGGCCGAGACCGTACGGGCCTCCAGGTCCACGGTCACCGACGCGCCCGGGTTGGCCTCGAGGTAGTCCCACAGCGCCACGACGACCTTGTCGTCGACGAGCGCAGTGAGCAGCCCAGCCTTGCCCGAGTTGCCGCGGAAGATGTCGCCGAAGCGCGGCGAGATCACGACCTTGAAGCCGTAGTTCTGCAACGCCCACACGGCGTGCTCGCGGGAGGAACCCGTACCGAAGTTGGGGCCTGCGACCAGCACCGAGCCGGCGGCGTACGCGTCCTGGTTGAGCACGAAGGACTCGTCATTGCGCCACGCGGCGAACAGTCCGTCCTCGAAGCCCGTGCGAGTGACGCGCTTGAGGTAGACCGCGGGGATGATCTGGTCGGTGTCGACATCACTGCGGCGCAGCGGGACGCCGACGCCGGTGTGGCTGGTGAACTTCTCCATGTCAGTGACTCCTTCAGGCCGTGGCGGACACGAGGTCGGCCGGGGACGAGAGGGTGCCGCGCACGGCCGTGGCCGCCGCGACCGGGACCGAGACGAGGTGCGTACGACCGCCCTTGCCCTGTCGTCCCTCGAAGTTGCGGTTGGACGTCGACGCGCTGCGCTCGGCGGGTGCCAACTGGTCGGGGTTCATGCCCAGACACATCGAGCAGCCCGCACCGCGCCACTCGGCGCCAGCGGCGATGAACACCTCGTGCAGGCCCTCGGCCTCGGCCTGCATGCGCACGCGCACCGAGCCGGGGACCACGAGCAAGCGGGTGCCCTCGGCGACCTTGTGGCCCTTGAGGATCTCTGCGGCCAGGCGCAGGTCCTCGATGCGACCGTTGGTGCAGGAGCCCACGAAGACCGTGTCGACGCGGACCTCGCGAAGCGGCGTGCCGGCCTCCAGGCCCATGTAGGCCAGGGCGTTCTCGGCGGCCGTACGCTCGATCGCGTCGTCGAAGTCCGTCGGCGCCGGGACCGTGCCACCCAGGGGCGCACCCTGACCGGGGTTGGTGCCCCAGGTGACCCACGGGGTGATGTCCGCGGCGTCGATGACGATCTCGGAGTCGAAGGTGGCGTCGGCGTCGGTGACGTACGTCTTCCAGTGCGCCACTGCGGCATCCCAGTCGGCACCCTTGGGCGACTCGGGCTTGTCCTGGAGGTAGGCGAACGTCGTCTCGTCGGGCGCGATCATGCCTGCCTTGGCGCCCCACTCGATCGACATGTTGCACACCGTCATGCGGCTCTCCATGGAGAGCTCGCGGATGGCCTCGCCGCGGTACTCGACGACGTAGCCCATGCCGCCACCGGTGCCGGTCTGCGTGATGAGGTACAGGATCAGGTCCTTGGCCGTGACGCCCTCGGGCAGGCTGCCGTTGACGGTGACGGCCATGGTCTTGGGCCGTGCCTGCGGCAGCGTCTGCGTGGCGAGCACGTGCTCGACCTCGGAGGTGCCGATGCCGTGGGCCAACGCGCCGAACGCGCCGTGCGTCGAGGTGTGCGAGTCGCCGCACACGATCGTCATGCCCGGCTGGGTCAGGCCCAGCTGCGGTCCGACGACGTGCACGATGCCCTGCTCGATGTCACCGAGCGGGTGGATGCGTACGCCGAACTCCTCGCAGTTCTTGCGCAGGGTCTCCACCTGCGTGCGCGAGACCGGGTCGGCGATCGGCTTGTCCCAGTCGAGCGTGGGGACGTTGTGGTCCTCGGTCGCCAGGGTCAGGTCGGGGCGGCGGACCTGACGGCCGGCCAGGCGCAGGCCGTCGAACGCCTGCGGGGAGGTCACCTCGTGGATGAGGTGGAGATCGATGTAGAGAAGGTCGGGCTCTCCCGGCGCACTGCGGACGACGTGCTCGTCCCACACTTTCTCTGCCAGGGTCTTGCCCATGACGGTCTCCTTCTCTGAAGTCAGTTGATCGGGTTCCAACGTACCTCTTGCATCCCATGTTGTGAGACGGCAGTATTGGAATATGGACAACTCTAGCGGAGTCGGCGTTCTCGACAAGGCGGCCCTCGTGCTTGCCGCTCTGGAGGCCGGCCCGGCCACGCTCGCAGGCCTGGTCGCCGGCACCGGCCTGGCGCGCCCGACCGCTCATCGCCTCGCCGTCGCCCTCGAGCACCACCGCCTCGTCGCGCGTGACATGCAGGGCCGCTTCGTCCTCGGCCCGCGCCTGGCCGAGTTGTCCGCAGCAGCGGGCGAGGACCGCCTGCTGGCCGCCGCCGGCCCCGTGCTGGCGCGCCTGCGCGACATCACCGGCGAGTCCGCCCAGCTGTGGCGCCGCCAGGGCGACCACCGTGTCTGCGTCGCGGCCGCGGAGCGACCGTCGGGCCTGCGCGACACCATTCCCGTCGGCTCACAGCTCACCATGCGCGCGGGCTCGGCGGCCCAGGTCCTGCTCGCGTGGGAGGACCCCGAGCGCATGCACCGCGGCCTCCAGAACGCCGCCTACTCCGCCACCGCGCTGTCCGGGATCCGCCGGCGCGGCTGGGCCCAGAGCGTCGGCGAGCGCGAGCAGGGCGTCGCGTCGGTCTCGGCCCCCGTGCGCTCCCCCGGCGGCAAGGTCATCGCCGCGGTCTCGGTGAGCGGGCCGCTCGAGCGCCTCTCCCGCCAGCCCGGGCGGATGCACGCCCCCGCCGTCCTGGCAGCCGCCGAACGCCTGTCGGAGTCCCTGCGCCGCGCGGCCGCGGACTGAGCCGCTGGCGCCGCCGCCCCCCAGAGCGCAAG
>JAEWOG010000008.1 GCA_023460975.1 Actinomycetes bacterium | reverse complement strand
ACCCGCCCCCGCCGCTGGTTGAGCTTGTCGAGACCCGCCCCCGCCGCTGGTTGAGCTTGTCGAGACCCGCCCCCGCCGCTGGTTGAGCCTGTCGAAACCCGCCTCAGTGGATCAGAGTCCCAGGACTCCCAGACAGAACGCCCAGTCGTCTCGATCGCTCTCGCGGAGCAGGTCGGGACGCTGGGCCAGTTCGGCCTGCACCCGACGTACCACCACGTCCAGGTCCTTGACCTGGAAGGCGGAGATCGACGCTTTGACGGCGGCGCTCCCGTCGATGGGAGCCCACAGCGCGAGGTCCACCCAGGGGTGGGTACGCACCATCTGGACCCGCTCGATGGTGGCGAACTCGACCCGGCGCAGCACACGCCGCCCCGCGGTCAGGGTGAGCGTGGTGTCGCTGAGCCACCAGGTCAGGCGTCGCATCAGCAAGGGCACGCCCACCAGGACCAGGACGACCACGGCCAGCGGAGGCATCCACCACCACGAGGCCTCGCCCCGGGTGGCCGCGGTGCCGACGGCCGCCAAGGCTGGAAGGCCGAGGACGAGTCCGGTCGCGGCCATGAGCGGGCCACCTACCGTGGCCCGGCCCAGTCTGACCCCAAGGCTCGTCTCCGTCATGCGCCACAGGGTAGGTGCCGGGAACTGACAGGTTGGAAAGGGCGCCCTCCCTGGTGGGACGTCATGGCTGGTGGTCGTTGGGGCCGCCGGCGGCCATGACGTTGTGCGTGTGGGAGCTGGGTGCGTACGGGGCGGCGCCTCGTGGTTGAGCCTTTCGAAATCCACGCCCCGACAGGCTCAACCACGACCACTCAGGTGATGGGGAATGACTTCACGTACGCCCAGGCAGTGCCGTCGTGCGTGACGGTGTCGCCCGAGTCGGGGTCCTGCCACGAGCCCGAGACGGCGCCATTCATCCGGCTGGTGCCGGCGGGGCCCGTCCAAGCGCGCGTCGCATCGACCTCGACGCTCGGAGGCTCCTCCTGCCCCTCGTCGAGGAAGAAGGGGTTGACGGAGATGACGACCTTGCCGGCCTCTTCGTCGACGCTCCCCAGAATGTCGTAGGTGTTCGAGTACTCCGTCAGGGCCGCATGGATCGCGTGTGCGTCGGCCACGAGGGTCGCGTTGACCTCGGACTCCTTGACTTCGCGCAGGATCTCGTACGCCTGCTCGACCCCGTCGTAGGTGAAGGCGAAGCCGTCGCCGTCCTCGTAGGTGACCGAGTGCTCGTAGTCGTTGCCCGAGTGGGTGTAGGTGATCATGGCTCTGACGTCGTCGAACTTCGACTCCGGCAGCTCGATGTAGTCCTCGACGTTGGCTGTTCCGCCACCCATCGACGTCTCCGACCTTTCGGACCCGTCCAGTCCGATCTCCGCCCGCCAGGACTTGTCCGCGTACAGCTCCTCGACCATCGTCGTGAAGTAGTCGTAGCGGGCCTGCTCCTCGGGTGACAGTGACGTCGCGCCGCCCTCGGCGTCGTCCGTGCCGTCTGCCGTGTCCGCGGGGCCGGTTCCCGCGACGTCAGCCTCGTTTGCGGCGTGTGCCTCCTCGATCGTCATCATCTCCGGCCCATCCTGGGCGCAGCCGGTGAGAGTCGTTGCGAGAGTGAGCGCGGCTGCCGTAGTGGCGAGTCGCCAAAGTGTCATGTGTTCCCCCGGTGTGTGCGATGGCCGTCGACGACGTGAGGCCGGGGTAAAGCAGACCATTGATCCGGCGTCGGCGGCGGGCGATCGCCGAATTCTCGCCAGCCGCCAGCCGGGCTCTCGGGGTTGGCTCGTACGCGACTGGGTGGGGGATTCCTGCACGTTGTGGCCTTTGCAACGGCCGCTAGGTGGCAGTTTCCCCGCCTGAGCGGGGGTCCTCCGCGAGGGGAGCCCGGGAGCCCGCGAGCCCGCACCCCGGGGAGCACAACCGGGCGTACGTGAGGGGGGGCGTCAGCCCTCCCGCGGCCAGGTCTTTGCGACGAGGGTGAGGACGTCGTACGTGGCGACGGGGTCGCCGTCCTGGTTCGTCACCGTGGCGTCCCAGCGGACCTCGCCGTAGTCGGCGGAACTGCGCGGGGTGATCTGCTTGACCGTGAGCTGCACCTGGATCGTGTCGTCGGCCTTGACGGGGGTGAGGAAGCGGAGTCGGTCCACGCCGAAGTTCGCCAGCACCGGCCCCGGGTCGGGGTCGACGAAGAGGCCCGCCGCGAGCGAGACGACGAGGTAGCCGTGGGCCACGATTCCGCCGAACAGCTCGTTCTGGGCCGCCGCCTCGGGGTCGGTGTGCGCATAGAACGTGTCGCCGGTGAACTCGGCGAAGTGGTCGATGTCCGCGCGCGAGACCGTACGCGGCTCCGACGTGATGGTGTCACCGATCTGCAGCGTCGCGAGCGAACGGCGGAACGGGTGCTCGGGTGTGGCCGTGCGGGCAGAGCCGCGCGTCCACCGCCCGGTGATCGCAGTGAGCATGTCGGGCGAGCCCTGGAGTGCGGTGCGTTGCATGTGGTGGAGGACGCCGCGGACCCCGCCGAGTTCCTCGCCGCCGCCGGCGCGGCCCGGGCCGCCGTGCACGAGCACGGGCAGGGGAGAGCCGTGCCCGGTGGACTCGCGGGCGTCTTCGCGGTCGAGGACCAGGATCCGGCCGTGCCAGGGCGCGAGGCCGAGAACCAGACTGCGGGCCACCTCGGGGTCGTGGGTGACGACCGAGCCTGCCAGCGAGCCACGCCCGCGCGCGGCCAGTGCGATGGCCTCGTCGAGGGAGTCGTACGAGATCACCGTGGCCACCGGCCCGAACGGCTCGACGTCGTGCGGCTCCTGCGCGCCCGCCCCGGCGCGGAGCAGTACGGGGGACAGGAAGGCGCCGCGCTCGGCGTCGCCCGAGACCACCGACGGGTGCTGCGGGTCGCCGAACACCACGTCGGCCGAGGCGCGCAGCGACTCCACCGCCTTGCGCACCTCCTCGCGTTGGGCGAGGGAGGCCAGGGCGCCCATGCGTACGGCCTCGTCGGCGGGGTCTCCGACGGTGATCGCGGCGAGCTTGTCGACCAGAGCGGACGTGATCTCGTCGGCCACCTCCGACGGCACGAGGATGCGTCGGATGGCGGTGCACTTCTGGCCCGCCTTGGCCGTCATCTCGGTGACGACGCCCTTGAGGTAGAGGTCCCACTCCGGGGAGTCGGGGCGTACGTCCGGGCCGAGCACGGAGCAGTTCAGCGAGTCCGCCTCCACCTGCAGGGTCACTCCTCCGTGCAGCACCGACGGGTGCTGGCGCAGCACTCCCGCCGTGTGGGCCGAGCCCGTGAACGCCACCGAGTCCTGCACCGTGAGGTGGTCGAGCAGGTCGCCTGCTGAACCGCACAGCAGGGACAGGGAGCCCTCGGGGAGGATGCCGGACTCGATGATGCGGCGCACGACGAGCTCGGTCAGGTACGCCGTCTGCGAGGCCGGCTTGACGATCGTCGGCAGCCCCGCGAGGAAGGCGGGGGCGAGCTTCTCCAGCATTCCCCACACGGGGAAGTTGAAGGCGTTGATCTGCACGGCCACCCCGGGGCGGGAGGTGTAGACGTGCTGGCCGACGAACGTGCCCCGCGCTCCCAACGGCTCGAGGTCACCGTCGCACACGAGGGTGTCATTGGGGAGTTCGCGGCGGCCGCGGGAGGCGTACGAGAACACGGTGCCGAAGCCGCCGTCGATGTCGATCATCGAGTCCCGGCGCGTGGCGCCCGTGCGCAAGGAGAGGTCGTAGAACTCCTCCTTGAGCCCCTGCAGGAGCGTGGCCACCTCCTTGAGCAGCAGGGCGCGCTCGTGGAAGGTCAGCGCCCGCACCGCGGGGCCGCCGACCTGGCGGGCGTGGGCCACCATCGCCGTCAGGTCGAGCCCGGCGCTGGAGATCCGCGCGACCTCCTCGCCGGTGGCCGCGTCTGCCAGCGGGGTTCCCTCAGCGTCGGAGTGGAACCACGTCCCCGCGGCGTAGCTCTCGAGCATGCGTGCAGTCATCGCCGGACCTCATTCTTGCCTGCGTCGTGTGGTCCATGTCACAGTAATAACTGACCGAATGGTCTGTAAATGTGGTGCCCGTGATGACTGCAGAGGTCGGGTTCCTGACGAGGTGGGGGAGCACTGGTGAGCGACCTGGAGTCCGCATTCGACGATGTGATCGCGCGTCACGACCGCATCGAACCCCGGGACTGGATGCCGGAGGCGTACCGCAGCACGCTGGTGCGCCAGATCGCCCAGCACGCCCACTCGGAGATCATCGGCATGCAGCCCGAGGGCAACTGGATCTCGCGGGCGCCGTCCCTGCGCCGCAAGGCGGTGCTGCTGGCCAAGGTGCAGGACGAGGCCGGCCACGGCCTCTACCTCTACTCCGCCACCGAGACTCTGGGCGTGAGCCGCGACGAGCTCACCCGCCGCCTGCTGGCGGGCGAGCAGAAGTACTCCTCGATCTTCAACTACCCGGCTCTCTCGTACGCCGACGTCGGGACCATCGGGTGGCTCGTCGACGGCGCCGCGATCTGCAACCAGGTGCCGCTGTGCCGCACCTCGTATGGGCCGTACGGGCGCGCAATGATCCGCATCTGCAAGGAGGAGTCCTTCCACCAGCGGCAGGGCTACGAGCTCCTCATGACGATGATGCGTGGCACCGATGAGCAGCGCGCGATGGTCCAGGAGTCCGTGGATCGGTTCTGGTGGCCGGCGCTGATGATGTTCGGGCCCCCCGATGACGCGTCCCCGAACACTGCCCAGTCGATGGCGTGGGGCATCAAACGGCACACCAACGACGAGCTGCGCCAGCGCTTCGTCGACATGTCCGTGCCTCAGGCCGATGCGTTGGGGGTGACGCTGCCGGACCCCGCGTTGCAGTGGAATGCCGAGCGCGGCTCGTACGACTTCGGTGAGCCCGACTGGGACCACTTCTGGGACGTCGTCAAGGGCAAGGGGCCGGCGAGTGCCCAACGGCTGGCCCACCGCCAGCGCGCGTGGGACGAGGGTGCCTGGGTCCGCGAGGCCGCCATGGCGTACGCCGGCGGCGTGAAGGAGGAGTCCGCATGAGTGCTCGCACGTCCAACGAATCGACCCCGCCGTCGGCCGAGTGGCCGCTGTATGAGGTGTTCGTCCGCACCAAGCGCGGTCTCAACCACGTCCACGTCGGTTCCCTGCATGCCAGCGACGACGAACTCGCGCTGCGGCACGCTCGCGACGTCTACACCCGGCGCAACGAGGGGGTCTCGATCTGGGTGGTCCGCTCCTCGGCGATCGCTGCCTCGAGCCCGCAGGAGAAGGATCCGCTGTTCGCTCCCAGCGCCGACAAGGTCTACCGGCACCCGACCTTCTACGAGATCCCCGACTCCGTGCCGCACATGTGAGTGAGCCGATGACGCACACGACCCACCGCCCCGATCCCGACGCCCACGACAGCGTGTACGCCGGCCTGCTCGGCAATGACGCCCACTGGGCCTTCGGCAGCGACTTCGACGACCCCTTGGCAGGTGTCGACGTGACGGTCCCGCCCGACGTGGACGCCTGCGCCCTCGCCGCGTACTGCCTGATGCTCGGCGACGACGCGCTCGTCGTCGCCCAGCGGCTGGCGGAGTGGACGAGCCGCGCGCCCGACCTGGAGGAGGACATCGCCGTCGCCAACGTGGCACTCGACCTGCTCGGACAGGCGAGGCTGCTGCTGGCGCGCGCGGCCGCGGCCGATCCCGGGTGCGTGCCCGTGCTGCCCGCGGACTCTCCGGTGCCCGACGAGGATCGGCTGGCGTACTTCCGCGACGCCGAGCAGTTCCGCAACGTCCGCCTCGCCGAGCTCCCGAACGGCGACTTCGCTGAGCTCGTGGTCCGCCTGCTCGCCCTGTCGACGTGGCGCCTGGCGGTGTTCGTACGGCTGGCGGAGCACCCGGACCCCGTGCTGTCGGCGATCGCGGCCAAGGGAGTCAAGGAGCTGACCTACCACCGCGACTTCGCGGCGCGCTGGGTGGTGACGCTGGCGGGCGGCACCGACGAGTCCCGGCGACGGTTGGCCAGCGCTCTCGCCCATGTCGCCCCCTGGTTGGGCGAGCTGTTCGTCGGGGCCGTGGCCGAGGTGGCGGTGGGGGTCGACCCGGCTGAGGTCCGCTCGGAGTTCGAGGACGTCGTGGCGCAGGTGGGCCTCGCCGCCCCCGACGGGGATCGGCCGCGCGCGGGGCAGCTGTCGCTGGCGGTCGGTGAGCCCCTCGCGGGCCCGTACGGCCGCGACGGGGGACACACCGAGGCGCTCAGCCGGCTGCTCGCCGAGATGCAGGTCGTGGCCCGGGCGCACCCGATGGGACGGTGGTGAGGGTGCTGCCCGGCGCGGCGCCTGCGTCCGCGGAGAAGGACGCCAGCCTGGAGCTCGCCCGGCAGGTGGCGGAGTCGGTGCTCGACCCGGAACTGCCGGTGGTGTCGCTGGCCGACCTGGGGGTGCTGCGGCGCGTGGAGGCCCTCGACGGCGACGTGGTGGTCACGATCACCCCCACCTACTCGGGGTGTCCGGCGATGGAGGTGATGCGCGCGGACCTGCTCCGCAGCCTCGCCGGGGCCGGGCTGGAGCGTGTGCGCGTCGTCGTGGAGTTGAGCCCGCCGTGGTCCACCGACTGGATCACCCCGGCTGGTCGTGAGGCGCTGCGCCGCCACGGCGTCTCGCCGCCGGGACCCGCACCCGAACGAGCCCGCGGTCGTGTCGCGCTCACGTTGACGCCGACCCGCAGGCACGCCCGGTGCCCGCGGTGCGGGTCCTCGGCGGCGACGCTGGTGAGCGATTTCGGCAGCACGGCGTGCAAGGCGCTCTACACCTGCTCGGAGTGCCTGGAGCCGTTCGAGCACGTCAAGGAGATCTGATGGGCCCCAGGGAGATCCGATGAGTACGCGCGCCAGTGGCGTCGCCGCGCCCGCGCGCGGCCGGGCCGCCACCTTCCATCCGCTGCGCGTGAGCCGGGTGGAGCGCCTGACCTCCGATGCCGTCGCCGTCAGTTTCGACGTGCCCGGCGACCTCGCGGAGCAGTACGCGTTCGATGCGGGCCAGTCCCTGACCCTGCGGCGCACCGTCGACGGCTCGGAGCACCGCCGCTCGTACTCGATCTGTTCCCCGCCGGGCGCGGGGCTGCGGATCGGGGTGCGCGAGATCCCGGACGGCCTGTTCTCCTCGTGGCTGGTGCACGAGATCGCGGTGGGTGACGTCGTCGAGGTGGCCGCGCCGAGTGGGGCCATGCGAGCTGACGCGACCGAGGGGGCGCGCCACCTGTGCATCGCCGTCGGCTCCGGCATCACCCCGCTGCTCTCCATCGCGAGCGCCGTCCTGAGCCACCCCGATGCCCGGGTGAGCCTGCTGTACGGCAACCGGACGAGCGCCACGGTGATGTTCGCCGAGGAGGTGGCCGACCTCAAGAACGCCCACCCCGACCGGGTCGACCTGGTCCACGTCCTCTCGCGGGAGCCGCGCGAGGTCGAGCTCTTCTCGGGCAGGCTCGAGGGGGACCGGCTGCGCACGATCCTCACTGCCTGCGTCCCGCTCGCCGCCGTCGACCACGTGTGGCTGTGCGGTCCGGTGGCGATGGTCGAGGACGCTCGGGCTGCCCTCGCGGCGCTGGGTGTGGCGCCGGAGCGGATCCACGTCGAGTTGTTCCACGTCGACGCCCCGCCCCCCGAGCTGCACCGGTCCTCGGCGGCGGTGCAGGGGGAGAGGACCGCGCTGACCGTGGTGCTCGATGGCCGGTCGACGACGACGTCGACGCCGCGGACGACCACGCTCCTCGACGCCGCGCGCAGCACCCGGCCCGACGTGCCCTTCGCCTGCACCGGCGGCGTGTGCGGCACCTGCCGGGCACTGGTGCGCGAGGGCGAGGTCGAGATGGTGCGCAACTACGCCCTGGAGGACGACGAGGTGAGCGCGGGGGTCGTGTTGACCTGTCAGACGTTCCCGCTCTCGGAGGCCGTACGGGTCGACTTCGACGCCTGAACGACCTGCCGCGCGGGCCCTGCTGCGATCCCCAGGCCCTCGAAGGCCAGCGCCGTGACCGCGTCGGCGAGCTCGTCGGGGGAGAACCGGCCGTCGGGGCGGGCCCACTCCACGAGGGAGTTGACCATCCCGAACAGCAAGCGGCTGGCGAGCGCGGGCGGGATGTCCTCGCGTACGGCTCCCTCGGCGCACGCCTCGGCGACCAGCGCGGCGAGGTCGTCGTCGATGAGCCGGCGTCGCCGCAGGGCGTCCTGTTCGACGGCGCTGTTGCCGCGCACGCGCAGGAGCAGGGTGACGGCCGGCAGGTGGGTGAGCAGGATCTCGACGCTGCCCCGCACGGCCTGCCGCAGGCGTTCGTACGCGGAGGTCTCCGTGTCGTCGCGCGCGCTGGCCACGGCCCGGGTGAGCCCGTCGAGGGCCTCGTCGAGGGCCTGGGCGAGCAGGTGCTCCTTGCTGGGCACGTGGTGGTAGAGCGCCGACTTGCCGATCCCGAGCTCCCGGGCGAGGTCGCCCATGCTGGTGGCGTCGTAGCCCTGTCGGTTGAACAGCTCGACGGCGCGCCGCAGCACCGTGGCTTGGTCGTACCCGGGACGCCCGCGGCGGCGGGGCTCCTGCGGGGGCGCGGCGGGCTCGGTCATGGCCACAGCGTCCCATAGGGGCTTCGGGCGCCCGCTGCTTCCTGAGCGCTTTTTCACGGCCCGCGTCCCGCGAACTGGAGACCCAACGAAGGGTTGCCTAACTTGCGGAGTACAGTCCGTTCTGTGCTCGCCAACTACCTGATCGGGTTGCGTGAGGGCCTCGAAGCGGCCCTCGTCGTCAGCATCCTGGTCGCCTACCTGGTCAAGTCCGACCGCCGTCACCTGCTTCCTCGCATCTGGCTGGGCGTCGGCTTCGCCGCGGCCGTCGCCCTCGGGTTCGGATTCGCGCTGTTCTACGGCCCGCGAGGGCTGACCTTCGAGGCGCAGGAGGCCATCGGTGGCACCCTGTCGATCCTCGCGGTCGGGTTGGTCACCTGGATGATCTTCTGGATGGCCAAGGCCGCCCGCACGCTCTCGACCGAGCTGCGCGGCCAGGTCGACGCGGCAGCGGAGGGCCCCTGGTGGGGTCTGGTCCTCGTGGCCGTCCTCGCCGTGGGCCGCGAGGGGCTCGAGACGGCCCTGTTCATCTGGTCCGCCACCGAGGCGGCCACCCGCGACTCCGGCGCCACCTGGCAGCCCCTGCTCGGGGCCGGCCTGGGCATCGCGACCGCGATCGTGCTCGGCTACCTGATCTACCGGGGCGCGATCTCGATCAACCTCTCGAAGTTCTTCACCTGGACCGGCGGCTTCCTGGTCGTCGTGGCGGCCGGCGTGCTCGCGTACGGCGTCCACGACCTGCAGGAGGCGGGCATCCTGCCGGGCCTGCACACCCTCGCGTGGGACGTCTCGGAGCTGATCCCGCCCTCGAGTTGGTACGGCACCCTGCTCAAGGGGATCTTCAACTTCTCGCCGGCCACCACCGTGCTCGAAGCGGTCGTGTGGTTCGCCTACCTCGTGCCCGTGATGTTCCTGTTCCTGCGTTCCGTACGGCGCCAGCACGCGCCGCGGCAGCCCGCGCCCGAGGCCGCCCGCTCCTGAGCAACCCACTCCACCCCATCGCACAGAAAGCACCACCGACATGCGCAAGTCCCTGCTGATCGGCATGGCCCTCGCCCTGCCCGTGCTCGCCGCCTGCACCGAGAACGTCGACCCGAGCGACGCCGAGGCCGGCGACGTCCGCAGCGTGGAGGTCACCTCCAGCGCCGACGCGTGCGAGCTCACCGCCACCGAGGTCCCCGCCGGGACGGTGACCTTCGACGTCACCAACACCGGCAACGAGGTCACCGAGTTCTACCTCCTGGGTGAGGACGGACTGCGCATCGTGGGCGAGGTCGAGAACGTCGGCCCGCAGCTGACGCGCCAGCTCGTGGTCAACGTGCCCGAGGGCTCGTACGTCTCGGCCTGCAAGCCGGGCATGAAGGGCGACGGGATCCGGGCCGACTTCACGGTCACGGCCTCCGACGACGCCCCGACGGTGGACGCCGACGACCAGGCGCTCGTGGACACCGCGCTCAAGAACTACAGCGCGTACGTGAAGGACCAGTCCGACCAGCTCGTCGCCAAGACCGAGGAGTTCGTCGCGCTCTACAAGGCCGGCGACGACGACGCCGCCCGCGACCTCTACCCGGTGGCGCGCGTCCACTGGGAGCGCATCGAGACCGTGGCTGAGTCGTTCGGCGATCTCGACCCGATGATGGACGCCCGTGAGGCCGACCTGGAGCCTGGCCAGAAGTGGACCGGCTGGCACCGCATCGAGAAGGACCTGTGGCCCCCGGCCAGCGGCTACACCGCACTCACGACCAAGCAGCGCGCCGTGTTCGCCGACGACCTGATGACCAACACCACCACCCTCGACGGTCGGGTCCAGGAGCTCACGTTCACGGTCGACCAGATCGCCAACGGTTCGCGCGGCCTGCTGGAGGAGGTCGCCACGGGCAAGGTGACGGGCGAGGAGGAGATCTGGTCGCACACCGACCTGTGGGACTTCCAGGCCAACGTCGACGGCGCCCGGGTGGGGTACGAGGGTGTCCAGCCCATCGTCGAGGCCAAGGACCCCGAGCTGGCGCAGACCCTGACGACCCGCTTCGAGGAGCTCCAGGAGCTGCTCGACGCGCAGCGTGACGGCGACGGGTTCGTGTTCTACGACGAGCTCACCCCCGACGAGGTCCAGGCGCTGTCCAACGCGGTGAACGCGCTGAGCGAGCCGCTCTCGAAGCTCACCGCGGTCGTGCTGTCATGACCGAGGGGCGTGGTGTCTCGCGCCGCGGGTTGATCGGTGGCGGCGCTGCCGCGGCCGGTGCGTTCGCGGCGGGCTGGGGCGTCAACCACGCCCTGTCCTCGGACTCGACGCCGGGCTCCGGCTCAGCCGATCCGGGCCCGCGGGAGCCGTACGCCTTCCGCGGGGCCCATCAGGCAGGGATCACCACGCCCGCCCAGGATCGACTCCACTTCGTGTCCTTCGACGTCACCACCGACGATCGGGACGCCCTGATCGCTCTGTTGGTCGCGTGGACCGAGGCCGCCGAGCGGCTGATGGCGGGGCAGCCCGCGGGGCCGGTGGGTCCCACCCAGGGCCCGGCCAACGTGCCGCCGGACGACACGGGCGAGGCGATCGGGCTGGGGGCGAGCGGGCTCACCGTGACGTTCGGGTTCGGCCCGTCGCTGTTCCGTGATGGGCAGGGGCGTGACCGGTTCCAGATCGCCGGGCGCAGGCCCGCGCTGCTGCGCGACCTTCCCCACTTCCCGGCGGACCAGCTGGAGGAGCGGCGCACCGGCGGTGACCTGTGCATCCAGGCGTGCGCGGACGACCCGCAGGTGGCCGTCCACGCGATCCGCAATCTGGCCCGCATCGGGATGGGCACGGTCGCGGTGCGCTGGTCGCAGCTGGGATTCGGGCGTACGTCCACGACCTCCACGGCCCAGTCCACCCCGCGCAACCTGTTCGGCTTCAAGGACGGCACGGCCAACGTCAAGGCGGAGGAGGCCGGCGAGGTCGACACCCACGTGTGGGTGGGGGCCGGGGACGACGAGGCCGCGGGCTGGCTGACGGGCGGCTCCTATCTCGTCACCCGTCGAATGAACATGAACATCGAGACGTGGGACCGCCAGCCCCTGGCCGACCAAGAGGCATTCACGGGCCGTACGAAGGACACCGGCGCCCCGTTGTCGGGCGGCGATGAGTTCACCGAGCCTGACTTCGACATGCCGGGCAGCAACGACCAGCCCGTGATCGCGGTCGATGCGCACGTCCGCGTCGTCCACCCGACCGCCCACGGCGGCGCCCGCATGCTGCGTCGCGGCTACAACTTCGTCGACGGGTCGAACGAACTCGGCGGCCTCGACGCAGGGCTGTTCTTCATGGCGTACGTGCGCAACCCGGACACGCAGTTCACCGTGATCAACACCGCCATGGCGCGCTCGGACGCCCTGATGGAGTACCTCAAGGTCACCGGTTCAGCGTTGTTCGCGGTGCCGCCCGGTGTCGGTGACGGTGAGTACGTGGGTCAGGCCCTGTTCGCCTGACCGACCTCGGCCTCCTCGAGCGACGTCATGTCCACGCTGCGACGCGAGTTCGCGATGGCCGCGCACGTCACCACGCCGAACTGGCCCTGGCGGTCGAACATGGTGGCAGCGCCGACCGCGATGCCGTCGTGCTCGGTACGGTCCAGCGCGTGCAGGCCGATCTCGACGCCCACGGGCAGCCGGGACAGGCACAGGGTGGCGTCGGTGTTGATGTACTGCACGCCCTGGCTGCCCCAGTTCGTGGTCATGTTGACGCCGTCGGTGTAGGCCGCGGCGGCCTCGAACGCCGTGGCCGGGGAACCCTGCACGACGGGGTTCGCGACCTGCCACACCGTGTGCTGAAGCCCGACCTGGTGCTCGCGGAAGTCGTTCGACCACGCCCCGTCACCGCTGCGGATGAACGGCACCCCCGCCTCGTCGCTCTCGGGCGCCACGTCGGTGGGCGGCGGCACGGCGCGCGTTGCCGGCTCCCACACGTCGCCGTCGGTGCGCTGGCTGGCCCGCACGAACGTGGCGCTGGCGCGCGCCACCGGGGTCTCGCCCTGGCTGAGGTGGACGTCGAGCAGGAACAGGCGCGGGCCGTCCCGCACGACACTGGTGGTGACGGTGCAGTCGGTGAACCGGGGCGGGGCGAACAGGTCGACGGCGAACCGGGCCGGGACGAGGTCGTCGCGGCCGTGTGCTCGTACGGCCTGCTCGGCGGCGTGCCCCAGCAGCCCGCACACGGCGATGCCGTGGATGCTGTCGCTGCTCCATGAGCCTCGCGCCTCCCCGGTCGGCTCGAAGTGGTCGCCGCGGCGGACGAAGTAGGCGTCCCTCATGTGTGCTCCGGTGTGCTGAACGGGGTGTGCGAACGACTCAGTGTGCCCGGCTCGGTTCGGCGTGTGCCGCTCGGGTGTCAGCTCGCACCGCCGCTTGACCTCGCGCCCCGCTGGTTGAGCTTGTCGAAACCAAACCTCGCTGGTTGAGCTTGTCGAAACCAACGCGTGCGAGGCTCGACCGGCGCTGCTCAGTCGTCCACGAGCAACGACGGGGCCAGGGCGAGATCGGGGACGAGCTCACGCAGGAGATCGCGGACCCGGGCATCGATGTCGGCCACGATGTGCCGCACCGTCGCAGCGTCCTGCCCCTTCGGGTCCTCGAGCGGCCAGTCGCGGTAGGTGACGCCGGGAACGTACGGGCAGTTCTCCCCGCAGCCCTGGGTGATGACCACGTCACTGGCCGCGATCATGGCGGAGGTCAGGCGCTTCGGGCTCTCGGCGGAGGTGTCGAGCCCGATGCCTTCCAACACGCTCGCGACCTCGGGGTGGATGTGTTCACCCGGCTCGGTCCCGGCCGACAGGGCGACCACGCGGCCTTGGGCGTAGTACTCGGTGAGCAGGCGGGAGGCGACAGATCGGCCGCCGTTGGCGCGGCAGGCGTAGACCACGCGAGGGACCTCGGTGGGTGGCGTCTCTGGCTGGTTCATGGCGCTCCTGGGATGTCTGGAGGGTCGGGGACTGGGTGTCGGCGTTCCCGCTGGCTGAGCGTGTCGAAACCAGGGTGAGCCGGGGCTCGACCGGCGTGCCCGCTGGTTGAGCTAGTCGAGACCAAGGCCTGCGGGGCTTGCCTCACGTTGCTTGGTGGTGAAGAAGCGACGCGACCACAGGCTCACGTGGACGAGCCCGACGAGGACGGGCACCTCGATGAGCGGGCCGACCACCCCGGCGAGCGCCTCGGAACTGGTGACGCCGAAGACGGCGATGGTGACGGCGATGGCCAACTCGAAGTTGTTGCCAGCCGCCGTGAAGGCGACGCTGGTGGCGCGCTCGTACGTGAGTCCTGCGCGGTGGGCGATCAGCATCGAGGCCCCCCACATGAGCCCGAAGTACGCGACCAGGGGGACGGCGATCCGGGCGACGTCGAGGGGTTGACTGGTGATCGCCTCGCCCTGGGTGGCGAAGAGCATGACGATGGTGAACAGCAGGCCGGCGAGCGCCCACGGTCCGATGCGGGGCAGGAGGACCCGTTCGTAGGCCTCTCGCCCCATGCGGCGCTCGCCGAGGCGTCGCGTGAGGTAGCCCGCGACGAGAGGGATGCCAAGGAAGACGAGCACGCTGGCGGCGATCATCCACGGCGAGACGTCGAGCCCACTCGAGGGCAGGCCCAGCCAGCCGGGCAGCACGTCGAGGTAGAACCACCCCAGGGCGCCGAAGGCCAGCACCTGGAAGAGCGAGTTCACGGCCACGAGGACCGCGGCGGCCTCGCGGTCCCCGCAGGCGAGGTCGTTCCAGATGACGACCATGGCGATGCACCGGGCGAGCCCGACGATGATCAGCCCCGTACGGAATTCGGGCAGGTCGGGCAGGAAGACCCACGCGAGGGTGAACATCAGGGCCGGCCCCACCAGCCAGTTGAGGACCAGGGACAACGCCATGGTGCGGCGGTCGCCGATGACCGTGCCGAGTTCGTCGTAGCGGACCTTGGCGAGGACCGGATACATCATGACGAGCAGCCCGATGGCGATCGGCAGGGACACCGAACCGACCGTGACGGACTCGAGCGCGGGCGCGATGTCCGGCACGGCTCGGCCCAGCAGCAGTCCGCCCAGCATGGCCAGGCCGATCCAGGCGGGCAGGTACTTGTCCAGCAGTGCCAGTCGTGAACTCACCGACGTGCCCTCAGACGAGCGGCTTCGTGGCGCGGATGATCGCGCCGTGCATGCCGTCGACCGCCTCGTGGGTGAACTCTACGTCGGCGTCGACGAAGCCTGCGCTGGCGAGTCCACTGAGGTATTCCGAGCGGGACAGGGCGCCCGCGATGCAGCCCACGTGGGACCCGCGCTCGGCCCGGTCGCTGGCCGAGAGGTGGTCCTCGGCGACGACATCGGAGATGCCGATGCGCCCACCCGGCACCAGGAGGCGGAACATCTCGGCCAGCACGCGGGGCTTGTCGGGGGACAGGTTGACCACGCAGTTGGAGATCACCACGTCGACGCTCTCGTCGCCGAGGGGGACGTCCTCGATGGTGCCGCGGAGGAACTCGACGTTGGTGGCGCCTGCTTGCGCCGCGTTGCGTCGGGCGAGTTCGAGCATCTCGTCGGTCATGTCGACCCCGTACGCGAACCCGGTCTCTCCGACGCGCCGCGCCGAGAGGAGGACGTCGATGCCGCCTCCGGATCCGAGGTCGAGGACACGCTCACCGGGGCGCAGCGCGGCAACTGCGGTCGGGTTGCCGCAGCCGAGGCTGGCCGCCAGCGCCTCGGCGGGCAGGGATGAGGCGTCGTCGGCGGCGTAGAGGGTCGACCCGAACGCCTCGGCGACCTCGGGGGTGGAGCTGCAACAGGACGCGTCCTGGGGGCCGCACCCGCCTCCAGTCACGTCCTGGAGGGAGTCGTTGATGTCCGCGTTGGTGGCGCCGGCTCCGACGGCCGTCGCGGCCTGCGCGTACCGGCGGCGCACCTCGTCGCGTACGGCGTCTGCTTCGGTGCCCACTGCCTTCTCCCATCGTTGAGTGTCGATGCATTGATCATTCTCGATGCATCGACCAATGTCAATGGAAGGGCTACCATGGCTGACATGTCCGCCCCGCTCGATCACGCCGCCCCGCTTCCTCTTGTCGAGTCCCGCACATCGGCGGCGGGGGATGGGTGTTGCGGCGCGCTCACTGGTGGCGCACTCGAGGTGGCCGAGGCCGAGCATCTGGCGCGCGTGTTCAAGGCCCTGGGGGACCCCACTCGGGTACGCCTGCTCTCGCTCATCGCGGCACAGCCCACGCGCGAGGCGTGCATCTGTGACCTGGTCGACCCGGTCGGCCTCTCCCAGCCCACCGTGTCCCATCACATGAAGCAACTGGTCGAGGCGGGTCTGGTCGTGCGCGAGCAGCGCGGCAAATGGGCCTTCTACGGTCTCGTCGAGGAGGCGCTCGCTTCGCTCAGTGAAGCGTTGCGCCCCTGACGGTCCTCCCTGACCGCTACGCCCCTGGCGTACCCGTCGGTGCGGGGGAGTCCGCGACCGCCGCGTGGGCGGGGTGGTTGCGCTCCAGGGCCGCACCCTCGACGTCGACGTTGGGAAGGATCCGCTCCAGCCACTTGGGCAGCCACCACGCCGCGGGACCGAGCAGGTGCATGATGCCCGGGATCACCAGCATGCGTACGAGGAACGCGTCCACCAGCACGCCGAAGGCCAGCCCGAATCCGAGTGAACGGATGATCGCGGTGTGGCTGAAGATGAAGCCCGCGAAGACCGAGATCATGATGATCGCCGCGGCCGTCACCACCGCGCGGCCCGCGCGAAGGCCATGCTGCACGGCCACCCGCGCGCTGGCGCCGTGCACGTACGCCTCCCGCATCCCCGAGACCAGGAAGAGCTGGTAGTCCATCGCGAGCCCGAACAGGATCCCGATGATGATGGTGGGCAGGAAGCTGAGGATCGGGCCCGGGGTGTGGATGCCGAACAACTCCGAGAGCCAACCCCACTGGAAGATGGCCACCAGGGCGCCGAAGGTCGCGAACAGCGACAGGACGAATCCGAGCGCGGCCGTCAGGGGGACGAGGATCGAGCGGAACACCAGCACCAGGATCAGCAGCGACAGGCCGACCACCAGGGCCAGGTAGCCCGGGAGCGTGTCGGAGAGCTGCTGGGAGATGTCGATGTTGCCGCTGGCGTTGCCCGCCACTCCGACGGTGACGTCGTCGCGGCCGTGGCTGATGAGCCCTCCGACGGCGCGCAGAGTCTTGACGAGATTGGTCGTGCCCTCGTCGTTGGGGCCGTACTTGCTGATGACCTGGAAGGCGATCATCCGGCGGCTCTCCGACAGGCCGATGGGGGCCAGAGCGGCCACGCCCCAGCGGCGCATGATGATGGAGGCCGCCTCGGCCTGCTCGTGCACGGCCTGCGCGTCGTCGAGCTCCTCGGGATACTCGACGACCACCAGGAGGGGGCCGTTGACGCCCGGACCGAACTCGGTGGCAACGGTCTCGAAGGAGCGGTACGCCGTGGAGTCCTCGGGCTCGCTGGAGCCGTCGGGCAGGCCGAGCCGCATGTCGAGTGCAGGAATGGCGAGGATGAGCAGGGCCAGCAACCCCAGCACGCTCTGGGTCACGGCGCGCCGGGTGCTCATCGGCTGCTCGCCCTCGGTGGTGTGGGCGATCGGGACGATCTCGCCGCGCTGGCGACGCGGGATGATGCGCATGCCGACCAGGCGCAGCAGGGCGGGGGTGAGGGTGATGGCCACGAGCACGGCGATCGCGACGCAGAAGGCGCCGACGGTGCCCATCAGGCCCAGGAAGCCGATGCCGGTCACGTTGAGGGCTGCCAGGGCCGTGATCACGGTGGCGCCGGCGAATGCGACGGCGTTGCCGGAGGTCCCGTTGGCGAGCGCGATCGACTCGTGCAGGTCCATCCCTGCGCGCATCTGCGTGCGGTGGCGGTTGATGATGAACAGCGAGTAGTCGATGCCGACTGCGAGGCCGAGCATGACGCCCAGCACCGGGGTCACCGACATCATCTCGACCGTTCCGCTCAGTGCCATCGCGCCGGCCACGCCGACGCCCACTCCCACCAGCGCGTTGAGGATGGGGAGCCCGGCGCCGATGAGGGTGCCGAGCATGATGAACAGGGTGAGGGCGGCAATGGCGAGTCCGACCGCCTCGCCGACGCCGAACACCGACGGGATGGCCTGCACCAGTTCGTTCGACAGGTCGACCTCGACCCCCGCGATGTCCGCGTCTGCCAGGGCCTCGGCCACCGCGGCCTTCTCGTCCGGGTCGACCTCGATCACCGAGTCGGTGAAGATGACCGTCCCGAGCGCGGTGCTGCCCGCCTCGGACACCTGTCGTACGTCGGTCGACAGGTCGAGCAGCACTCGGGAGTCGTCGACGAGTTGCTGGTTCTCCTCCAGCGTCGCGCGGCCGTCGGCGAGCTTGGCCTCCCCGTCGGTGAGCTGGGTGAACTGGTCGTCCAACTGCTCCTGCTGGGCATCCAGTGCCGCAGCCTCGGCGGGGGAGGCGCCCACCCGTGCGGCATCGAGCTGCTCCTGAGCCTGCTCGAGGAACGCGCGGCCGCCGTCGAGGCGCTGCGTGCCCCGGGCGAGACGTTCGGCGCCCCGGTCGAGCTGCTCCTGCCCGGCCTCCAGTTCGGCGACGCTGGCCTCGAGCTGGGCGGTGGTGGCAAACGGATCGACTGTCTCGCGCACGCCGGGCATGTCGGCCACGCTCTTGAGCAACGCCCCGATCTCCTCGCGCTGGGCGGCATCGAAGGGCGCGTCGTCGCTGGTGTGGAACACGACGACGGCCGTGCCGCCGCTGGCTTGGGGGAACTCCTCTGCGAGCTGGTCGGCGACCTGCTGGGTGGCCGTACCGGGGATGCTGACGGCTGTGGTCAGGGTGCCGCCGAAGGTGAGGTAGCCACCCACGGCGAGCCCCAGGGCCAGCACCCAGGCCACGATGACCCACCAGGCGCGGCGGGCGGAGAAGGAGCCGAGGCGGTGCAGGAGTTCAGCCATGGTGCTAGATGATACGGACCGTCTCGTCTAGTTCCTCGTACGGGT
Organism: Actinomycetes bacterium; assembly: GCA_023460975.1. Classification (GTDB taxonomy): domain Bacteria; phylum Actinomycetota; class Actinomycetes; order Propionibacteriales; family Nocardioidaceae; genus Nocardioides. The sequence continues at coordinate 5,500 of JAEWOG010000008.1, read as the reverse complement.
CCGCATCGCGGGTACGCTGCGCGCATGACCGCCCATCGTTCGGGTCCCGTACGCAGCGACGACGCGCGCCGGGCGATCCTCACCGCGACCGCTGAGCAGTTCGCGATGCACGGGTACGAGGGCATGACGATCCAGGCGATCGCGGCCGCCGCAGGGGTCGGCAAGCAGACGATCTATCGCTGGTGGACCAGCAAGGCCGACCTGCTCGCGGAGTGCCTCGTGGAGCGCGTGCTCCCGGTCGGGGACCTGGTGGTGATGGACACCGGCGACCTCCACGCCGACGTCGGTGCATGGCTCGCGACGATGCTCGATGTGGGCCCCGGCAGCGCTGCCGGACAACTCCTGCTGCCGCTCATCGGAGCCGCTGCCGGGGACGAACCGCTCGCCCGGAGCCTTGATGTCCTCCTGCACGGGGGCAGCGCCGGCGGACTCGGTGATCGGTTCGAGGCAGCGCGCGAGCAAGGCCAGTTGCCCCCAGATGCGGACCCCGACGCGATCTCGGAGAACCTGATCGGCATCGTCCTGTACCGCGTGCTGGCGCGCGTCGAGACCAGCGCCGACGAGGTGGCCGCGCTGGCCTCGCAGGCGCTGGGGATTGCGGCGACCCGTTAGCCGACGGTGTGGGCGACGTAGACGTCGCAGTGCGCCTTGTGCAGGATCGCGGTGGCGATGCTGCCGAGCACCCGCGAGGGGCCCTGGACCCGCTTGTTGCCGACCACGATCAGCTCCGCGGACGCCTCGAGCGCGGCCTCGACGACGGCCGTGGCGGGCTTGCCGTGCAGGGCAGCCGTGGTGATCGTCAGGTCCGGGTGCGCGACGCCGAGGCGACCGGCCACCTGGTCGAGGAGCTGGGTCGCCTCGTCCTCCGACGACAGCACGAAGGTCTCGTGACCGATCTCGACGCGCTCGACCTCGTCCTTGCCGTACGCGGTCACCACGTGCAGGCGCGCGCCCAGGGCTCCGGCGAGAGTGGCGGCCCGGTCGGCGGCAGCCGCGGAGGTCTCGGTGTGGTCGACGCCGACCAGGATGGTGCGGGGGAGGGAGGGGGACACTGCGGGCTCCTCTGCTCGTCAATGGTGCGGGCACCATCTCAGTGACCGGCGTCACAGCGCCAGCGGCGCTCCCGGCCAACGGACGCCTCAGTCCGGCAGCAGGCGCTTCTTCTGGACCTTGCCCATCTCGTTGCGCGGCAGATCGGGGACGAACCGGATCTGGCGGGGCCGCTTGTGGCCCGACAACTCACTGCCCACGTACGCCGTCAGCGCCGCAGCCAGGTCGTCCCCGGCCACGTGTCCCGGCCGCAGGACGACGTGGGCGACCACGCGCTGTCCCAGGTCGGTGTCGGGCTCGCCGACGACCGCGCACTCGGCCACGGCCGGGTGCCCCAGGAGCGTCGACTCCACCTCGCCCGCCCCGATCCGCCACCCACCCGACTTGATGAGGTCGACCGACTCGCGCCCGACGATGCTGTGGGTGCCGTCCGCGGCCACGACGGCGACGTCACCCGTACGGAACCAGCCGTCGGGCGTCCACGCCTCTGCCGTGGCGTCGGGCCGGTTGAGGTAGCCGTCGAAGAGGGTGGCGCCGCGCACCTGGAGGTGCCCGACCGACTCCCCGTCGTGCGGCGTCGGCGCGCCGTCGTCATCGACCAGTCGGGTCTCGACGCCCGCAACGGGAACCCCCACCCAGCCCGCGCGGGGGCTGCCATCGGCGCGGGTGGCGACGGTGATCAGGGTTTCGCTCATCCCGTAGCGCTCGACGACCTCGAGGCCACTCAGCGCCCGCAGCCGCTCGAAGACGGGCACCGGCAGCCCCGCGGACCCCGACACGAGGAGCCGGGCCCCGCTCAAGGCGCGCGCATGATCGGGCGAGTCCGCCAGCCGCGACCAGATGGTGGGGACGGCGAAGAACATCGACGCCCCGGCCGCGCCCGCGTACGCCTCGGGTGTGCCGCGGCCCACGTGGATGAGGCTGCCGCCCACACGCAGCGGGCCCAGGAGACCCAGGATCAGGCCGTGGACGTGGAACAGCGGCAGCCCGTGCGCCAGCACGTCCTCACGCGTCCACGCCCACGCGTCCGCCAGCGCGTCGAGGCCCGCGGCCACCGCGTCGCGGGAGAGGAGCACGCCCTTCGGCAGCCCGGTCGTGCCGGAGGTGTAGAGGACGAACGCGGCCCCGCCGGTGACCGGCGCGAGCGCGTCCGGTGCCACGGCCCTGGCTGCCACGTCCACCGGCACGGTGTCGAGCTGGGGCAGGCCCGGCTGCGCTCCCGCGCGGTCGCCCAGCCAGGCGACGGCCGCGGAGTCGGTGAGGAGGTGGCGCAGTTCGGCGATCCCGGAGTCGGGAGGAACCGGGACCACCGTGCGGCCGGCGAGCACCGCGCCAGCGAAGGCGAGCGCGACCGCCATCGTCGGACGAGCCAGTACGGCAACGCGGCCGGGAGTTTCGTACGCCGTCAGGTCCCGCGCGACCGCCCGGGCGGCGGCGAGGAACTCGACGTGGTCCAACCGCTCGCCGGCGACCTCGATGAAGCGAGTCGGGTCAGCGTCGAGCAGGCCGGTCAGCATGAGCCGAGGATAGGCGCCGATCGGCTCAGGGGTGCGTCATCGAGGTCACGTCGAGTGCCTCGTCGAGCTGGTCGATGGTCAGCTCGCCACGTTCGACGAAGCCCATCGCCAGCACCGTCTCGCGGATGGTCTTCTGGTCGGCCAGAGCCTGCTTGGCGATCTTCGCCGCGGCTTCGTAGCCCACGTACTTGTTGAGCGGCGTCACGACTGACGGGGAGGACTCGGCATAGCGGCGCATGCGCTCGACGTCCGCCGTGATGCCGTCCACGCAGCGCTGCGCCAGCAGCATCGAGGACGCGGCGAGGATCCGTACGGACTCCAGCAAGGTGCGAGCCATCACCGGCATCATCACGTTGAGTTCGAAGTTGCCCGCGGCGCCCGCGAACGCCACCGTGGCGTCGTTGCCGATCACCTGCGCGCAGACCATGAGCGTGGCCTCGGGGAGCACGGGGTTCACCTTGCCCGGCATGATCGACGAGCCCGGCTGGAGGTCGGGCAGGTGGATCTCGGCCAGGCCCGTCGTCGGGCCCGACGACATCCAGCGCAGGTCGTTGCAGATCTTGGTGAGCCCCGCGGCATAGGTGCGCAGCACCCCGGACAGTTCGACGAGTGAGTCGCGGGTGCCCTGGGCCTCGAAGTGGTTGCGGGCCTCGGTGAACTGCTGGCCGGTGAGGTCGCCGAGGATCTCGATCACGCGGGCCGCGAAGCCGGGCGGCGTGTTGATGCCCGTCCCCACGGCGGTGCCGCCCAGCGGCAGCTCGCGGACCCGAGGCAGGACGGACTCCAGGCGTTCGGCAGCGAGCCGTACGGTCGCGGCGTAGCCGCCGAACTCCTGCCCCAGCATCACGGGGGTGGCGTCCATGAGGTGGGTGCGCCCGGACTTCACGACGTCGGCGAACTCGACCGACTTGGCCTCCAATGAGCTCGCCAGCACGTCGAGGGCCGGCAGCAGGTCCTCGACGACGGCGAGGACCGCGGCGACGTGGATCGAGGTGGGGAAGGTGTCATTGGAGGACTGCGACGCGTTGACGTGGTCGTTGGGGTGGACCTCGGTGCCCGCGCGTGCGGCGAGGGTGGCGATGACCTCGTTGGTGTTCATGTTGGAGCTGGTGCCCGACCCGGTCTGGAACACGTCGAGCGGGAAGGCGTCGAGGTGCCGCCCCGCCGCCACCTGGGCCGCGGCCCTGTCGATCGCGTCCGCGTCGGAGGCCGTCAGCACCCCGAATTCGCCGTTCACGCGCGCAGCCGCCTGCTTGACCAGGCCGAGGGCGCGTACGTGCCTCGGCTCGAGCGTGGTGCCCGAGATGGGGAAGTTCTCGATGGCCCGCTGGGTCTGGGCGCGCCACAAGGCCTGGGCGGGGACTCGCACCTCGCCCATGGAGTCGTGCTCGGTGCGGAAGTCGCTCATGGGACGAACCTAGCGCGGGTGGTTCCTCCCGATTCGCGCTCAGCGCCCGAGGCATCTGGTCCAATCCAGACCCTCACCGGACGTCATACGCTGAGCCGAAGCGCGTACGCCCACCGCATGACGTCAGTGGTTTCCACAGGCGGCCGGCGTGCTCGGTTGTCCACAGATGCGCGGTATCGGGCGTGTACGGCCCGCGCCAAGCGGCGATCCTCGCCAGGTGCCCCGACAGACTTCGTACGACGACCCGCGCCTCCTCGCGGCCAGACAGCAGGCATCCCACCAAGGCGGCGTGATGTCGCGCCCGCAGCTCTACGCGCTCGGCATCTCTCGCCACGAGGTGGCCGCACAGGTCCGGGCGAGGCGATGGCAGCGGCTGGGCGATCAGGCCATCTGCCTGCACAACGGAGAGATCAGTCCGCTCGGCCACGCGTGGTCCGCAGTGATTCACGGTGGGCCGCGGGCCTTCCTGGATGGCGCGTCGGCGCTCGTGGCGGGCGGCCTGGAACGCTTCGAGGTCGACCGCCACCGGGTCTCGGTTCCGCGCGGGGCGCGTGTGCGCCGTACGAGCCTGTACGACATTCGCCAGACGAGGCGCTGGGCCGCCGGCGATCTGGCCACCGGTGGCATCCCGCGCACCCGCCCTGAGGTGGCGGCCGTACGCGCCGCGCTGTGGGCGGCAACGGATCGCCAGGCGATTCTGCTGCTGACAATGCCCGTCCAACAGCGCCTGACCACCGCCGAGCGGCTGGGGGAGGAGGCCCTGCGCATCCGACGGGACCGTCGCAGGGCACTGGTCCACGAGACGGTCCTGGACCTCCTTGACGGCGCCCACAGCCTCGGGGAGATCGATTTCGGCACTCAGTTGCGGCGCCGCGGACTTCCCGCGCCGACGCGGCAGGCCCTGCGCAGGACTTCCTCAGGGCGTGCCTACCTCGACCTCTACTGGGAGGCGTACGGCCTGGTGGTCGAGGTGGACGGCATCCAGCACGGGTGGGTGGAGAACGCCGTCGCCGATGCGCTGCGTCAGAACTCGCTGATGATCCAGCACGACAGGGTGCTGCGCCTGCCCCTGCTGGGGTTGCGGCTGCGGCCGGACGAGTTCTTTGCGCAGATCGAGCAGGCCCTCCGGGCGGGCGGGTACGAGGCTGGCGCCGCCTGACGTCCAGACCAGAGCCTCGCCGGACGTCATACGGTGAGCCGAAGCGCGTACGCCCACCGCATGACGTCAGCGAATGACGAGGGTGCTCACTCCGCTGAGCGCAACCGGATGCCCGTGACGGGCACCGTGACCGCGCCGGAGGGGTCGGTGAAGAAGTCGTTGCCCTTGTCGTCGACGACGATGAAGGCGGGGAAGTCCTCGACCTCGATCTTCCAGACGGCCTCCATGCCCAGTTCGGAGTACTCGATGACCTCCTGGGACTTGATGCAGTCCAGCGCGAGGCGCGCGGCGGGGCCGCCGATCGAGCCCAGGTAGAAGCCGCCGTGGGAGCCGCACGCCTCGGTGACCTGCTTGGAACGGTTGCCC
>JAEWOG010000007.1 GCA_023460975.1 Actinomycetes bacterium | reverse complement strand
CTGCTCGACCGCCTCCTGGAGCCGGGCGACCACGCCCTCCGCGCCCGCCTGCACGTCAGTGCCCGTGCTTGATGGCCGTGCGCAGGTCCTTGTTGAGCTGCGAGATCACGTCGAGCGGGATCTCCTTGGGGCAGGCGGCGGTGCACTCACCGATGTTGGTGCAGCCTCCGAAGCCCTCGTGGTCGTGCTGGGCGACCATGTTGACGACCCGCTCGTCGCGCTCGGGCTGGCCCTGCGGCATGAGGCCGAGGTGCGTGATCTTGGCGCCCATGAAGAGCGAGGCCGAACCGTTGGGGCAGGCCGCGACGCAGGCACCGCAGCTGATGCAGGTCGCGACGTTGAAGGCCCGGTCGGCGTCGTCCTTGGGCACCGGCACCGAGTGCGCCTCCGGGGCGGATCCGGTGTTGACCGAGATGAAGCCGCCCTGCTGGATGATGCGGTCGAAGGCGCTGCGGTCGACGACGAGGTCCTTGACGACCGGGAAGGCGTCGGAGCGCCACGGCTCGATGGTGATGGTCTCGCCGTCGCTGAACGAGCGCATGTGCAGCTGGCAGGTCGTGGTGACCTCCGGGCCGTGCGCCTCGCCGTTGATCATCAGGCCGCACATGCCGCAGATGCCCTCGCGACAGTCGGAGTCGAACGCGATCGGCTCCTCGCCCTGGGCGTTGAGCTGCTCGTTGAGCACGTCGAGCATCTCCAGGAACGACATGTCGGGCGACACGTCGGCCAGCTGGTAGGTGTGCATCGCGCCCGGGGTGGCGGCGTCCGGCTGGCGCCAGATCTTGAGGGTGAGGTTCACTTGTAGCTCCGCTGCTTCATCTCGATGGCCGTGAAGACCAGGTCTTCCTTGTGCAGGACGGGGGCGGCGTCCTCGCCCGCCCACTCCCACGCGGCCACGTAGGCGTACTCCTCGTCGTGGCGCAGCGCCTCGCCGTCCTCGGTCTGCGACTCGGCGCGGAAGTGGCCGCCGCAGGACTCGCGACGGTTGAGGGCGTCGATGCACATGAGCTCGCCCAGCTCGAAGAAGTCGGCGACGCGGCCGGCCTTCTCCAGCGACTGGTTGAGGGTCTCGGCGCTGCCGAGGACCTTCACGTTGCGGTAGAAGTCCTCCTTGAGCGAGCGGATCAGGTCGATGGCCTTCTTCAGGCCGGTCTCCGTCCGCTCCATGCCGCAGTACTCCCACATGATGTTGCCGAGCTCGCGGTGGTAGGAGTCCACGCTGCGCTCGCCGTTGACCGTGAGGAAGTGCTCGATCCGCGTCCTCACCGACTCGCGGGCCTCGACGACGGCCGGGTGGTCCTCGGCGACCGGCTCGAAGGGGCCGTCGGCGAGGTAGTCGCGGATCGTGTGGGGGAGGACGAAGTACCCGTCGGCCAGGCCCTGCATCAGCGCCGAGGCGCCGAGGCGGTTGGCGCCGTGGTCGGAGAAGTTCGCCTCGCCGGTCACGAACAGGCCCGGGATTGTGGACTGGAGGTCGTAGTCGACCCACAGGCCGCCCATGACGTAGTGGACCGCGGGGTAGATGCGCATCGGCACCGAGTACGGGTCCTCCCCGGTGATCCGGGCGTACATGTCGAACAGGTTGCCGTACTTGGACTCCACCGCGTCGCGGCCCAGGCGCGCGATCGCGTCGGCGAAGTCGAGGTAGACGCCACGTCGGACGCCGTCGACCTCGGGACCGACGCCGCGACCGTCGTCGCACTGGTACTTGGCGGCGCGCGAGGCGATGTCGCGCGGGACCAGGTTGCCGAAGGAGGGGAAGATCCGCTCCAGGTAGTAGTCGCGGTCCTCCTCGGGGATGTCGCGCGGGTCCTTGTCACAGTCGGCCTGGTTCTTCGGCACCCAGATGCGGCCGTCGTTGCGCAGCGACTCCGACATCAGCGTCAGCTTCGACTGGTGCGACCCGGTGACCGGGATGCAGGTCGGGTGGATCTGCGTGTAGCAGGGGTTGGCCATGTAGGCGCCCTTGCGGTGCGCGCGCCACGCGGCGGTGACGTTGGACCCCATCGCGTTGGTCGACAGGAAGAAGACGTTGCCGTACCCGCCCGAGGCCAGCACGACGACGTCGGCCAGGTGGGTGTCGATCGCACCGGTGACCATGTCGCGGGTCACGATGCCGCGGGCCTTGCCGTCGGCAACGATGAGCTCGAGCATCTCGTGGCGGGTGTACTGGGTCACCGTGCCGGCCGCGACCTGGCGCTCCATGGCCTGGTACGCGCCGATCAGCAGCTGCTGGCCCGTCTGGCCGCGGGCGTAGAACGTACGCGAGACCTGCACGCCGCCGAACGAGCGGTTGTCGAGCAGGCCGCCGTACTCGCGGGCGAAGGGGACGCCCTGAGCCACGCACTGGTCGATGATGTTCGCGCTGACCTCGGCGAGGCGGTAGACGTTGTTCTCGCGGGAGCGGTAGTCGCCACCCTTGACGGTGTCGTAGAAGAGACGGTGCGTGGAGTCGCCGTCCTCCTTGTAGTTCTTGGCGGCGTTGATGCCGCCCTGCGCGGCGATCGAGTGCGCGCGGCGCGGGGAGTCCTGGTAGCAGAAGGACTTCACGTTGTAGCCGGCCTCGCCGAGCGTGGCGGCTGCGGCGCCGCCGGCCAGGCCGGTGCCGACGATGATCACGTCGAGCTTGCGGCGGTTGGCCGGGTTGACGAGGCGGTTCTCGAACTTGCGGTTGGTCCAGCGGTCCTTGATCGGGCCGGTCGGGGCGACCGGGTCGACCAGCGGGTCACCGAGCGTGTAGTAGCCCGCGGCGTCGTCGGAGACCTGCGTGGGCGCGGCGTTGGTGGGCGAGGTGCCGTCCAGGAAAGCCATGTGTCAGCGTCCTTTACTTCGTGATGACGCCGGTGAGCACGGCGAGCGGAACGAGCGAGAAGCCACCGGCGATGACGATCGCCACGACCCAACCGGCGGCCTTCGCGTTGGTGCGCGAGCGGGCGGAGTTGGTCAGACCGAGGGTCTGCAACGCCGACCAGGTGCCGTGGTGCAGGTGGAAGGCGAGCGCGAGCATCGCGACGAGGTAGATGAGCGTCATCCACCACACGTCGAAGGTGTCGACCAGCAGGAGGTACGGGTCGGAGGTGCCGTCCGCGCCGCCCGCGGGGTTCGGGTTCGCGTTGACGTTGACCTTGCCGATGGTGAAGTTGATGAGGTGCCACACGATGAAGACCAGCAGCGTCACCCCACCCCAGCGCATCGTGCGCGAGGACAGCGAGGAGGCCTTGTTCTTCTTCACGGCGTACTTCTGGCTGCGTGCGCGCGAGGCGCGCTTGGCCAGCGTCACCGCGCAGGCGACGTGCACGATCAGGGAGACGAGAAGGACGATGCGGATGATCCACAGCAGGCCGTTCTCGGGGAGCATGGGCTCGCCGAAAACCCGCAGGTGGTGCGCGTACTCGTTGAAGGACTCGCGTCCCCAGAACGCCTTCAGGTTCCCGTACATGTGGGTCAGTACGAAACCGATGAAGATGAGGCCGGAGCCTGCCATCAGGAGTTTCAGTGCAATGGTCGAGCGCGAAGCGCGCGCTCCCTTGATGAGCGTCGTGTCTGCCACAAGGGGTCAGGCTACCGCCTGAGAGCAGGCTGAGAGAGTGCCGGGGGCTGTGACGTATTCGCTACCCGCCGGTAGGGGTGGCCTTAGGTTAGCCTAACAAACGACTGGTGGCGGCGCTGGTTGCAGCGTCCGAAATCCGCGTGTCCGATCCCGTTCGCGGTGGGAGGATGGCGCCCATGTTCGGAGTGATCGACCTTCCCGCGTACGTGGTTGGCCTCGTGCTGATCATCCTGTTGCCGGGACCCAACTCGATGTACGTCCTGTCGGTCGCAGCGCGGATGGGTGTGCGCAAGGGCTACACGGCGGCGGCGGGTGTCTTCACCGGCGACGCAGTCCTGATGGTGCTCACTGCCGCGGGCGTGGCGTCGATCCTCAAGGCGAACCCTGTGCTCTTCAACGTCATCAAGTGGGCCGGCGCCGGATACCTGGCCTTCCTCGCGCTCGGGATGCTGCGCGGCGCGTGGCGGGCGTGGCGGTCCCGGCACGAGGTGTCGATCGTCGAGGCGCTCGACGAACTCGCCGCGGATCGGGCCGCCCGCGAGCACCCGTACCGACGCGCGCTGCTGGTGAGCCTGCTCAACCCGAAGGCGATCCTGTTCTTCGTCGCCTTCTTCGTGCAGTTCGTCGACCCTGCGTACGACCGCCCGTGGCTGTCGTTCCTGGTGCTCGGGGCGATGTGTCAGGTGGCGAGCTTCACCTACCTCAGCGCGCTCATCTTCGCCGGCACCCGGCTGGCGGAGGGGTTCCGTCGTCGCAAGCGCCTCGCGGCGGCGGCCAGCGCCAGCGTCGGTGCGGCCTTCCTGGGCTTCGCCGCCAAGCTCGCCGTGACCGCCTGACGCACCGCCTCGGCGGGCCATCGCGGCCGAGGGGTAAGGCGGTTCACCTTCCGAATGCCGGGCCTGCCGGGCACGGGGGAGCGGATCGAATCTATCCTCGAAGTCATGACCGACCCCATGCCCGAGGTGTCCGCCGAGCGGATCTCTCTCGCCTCCGAACACGACGTGGCCACGGTCGCGGACTGGGAGAAGGCCACCGCCGACGTACTGCGCAAGTCGCGACGCCTGCGTGACGACGACGCCGATTCACTCGTGTGGGAGCGGCTCGCCCGCACCACGCTCGACGGGATCTCGGTGGCTCCCATCGGCCAGCGCGCCGACCTGGACGGCCTCGCGACGTCCGGCCGTCCGACGCGCACGGGCGACTGGGACAACCGCACGCCGCTCGCCGGCGGTGACGCGAAGACGCTCAACGAAGCCGTCCTGGCGGACCTGGAGAACGGCGCCACGTCGGTCTTCCTCGATCTGGACGGCGATGTGGATCTCGAGGCCGCGCTGGCCGGTGTCTTCCTCGACCTCGCACCCGTCGTGCTGCGCCGTCCCACCCCGGCCCAGTCGGCCGCGTTGGCCGACGCGCTCGCGGCCCGCGCCGACGCTCCGCACCCGGGCAACAACCTCTCGGCCGACCCCGTCACTGCCGAGGTGTTCGGGCACGATGGCCCGCCCGGCTCCCCGGAGGAGCAGTTCCTCGCCACCGCCTCGCGCGCCAAGGATCTCGGCATTCGCGGCGTCGTGGTCGACGGCTCGGTGCTGCACGACCGGGGCGCCTCCGACGCCCAGGAGCTCGGGTGGAGCATGGCCGTGGGTGTGCACTACCTGCGCCTGCTCACCGACGCCGGCCACAGCCTCGACGAGGCCGCCGCGCTCATCGAGTTCCGCTACGCGGTCACCGACGAGCAGTTCCCGAGCATCGCCAAGCTGCGTGCCGCGCGCCGCCTGTGGGCGAGCGTCCTGGAGCTCAGCGGCTCCAGCGCCGTGCCGCAGCACCAGCACGCCGTCACCAGCTCGCCCATGATGACGCACTACGACCCGTACGTGAACATGCTGCGCACCACCGTCGCGGCGTTCGCGGCCGGGGTGGGCGGCGCCGACGCGGTCACCGTCCTTGGGTTCGATGCCCGCCTGGGACGCTCCGACGCGTTCGCCCGCCGCATCGCGCGCAACACCTCCTCGCTGCTCACCGCCGAGTCGCACCTGGGCAAGGTCAGCGACCCGGCCGGTGGCTCGTACGCGGTGGAGAAGCTCACCGACGACCTGGCCGTGGCTGGGTGGGCGGAGTTCACCCTCATCGAGTCCGAGGGCTCGGTGACCTCCGACGACGCGCTCGCTGCGCTGAAGGTGCGCGTCAACGCCGTCCGTGACACCCGGGATGCCCAGGTCGCCGATCGAAGCCGCCCGGTGACGGGTGTCTCGGAGTTCCCGAACCTGGCCGAGACGCTCCCCGAGCGCTCGGGCGAGGGTTGGGCCCAGGGCGCCGTGACCTACGCATGGGCGTTCGAGGAGTTGCGCCAGGAGCCTGCCTCCGGGGCGGTCTTCCTCGCCACGCTCGGGTCCGTGGCCGCGCACACCGCACGCGCCACGTTCGCGACCAACCTGTTCGCGGCCGGCGGCGTGAGCGTGCGCAGCGCGGGCGCGACCTCCGGTGTCGCGGACCTGCTCGCTGCCCACGACGGCGAGAAGGTCGCCTGCCTGGCCGGCACCGACGCCGCGTACGCGGAGTGGGGAGCCGAGGCCGCAGCAGCGCTGCGCGAGGCCGGGGTCACCCACCTGATCCTTGCTGGCAAGCCCGGCGACCTCGTCGTCGACGACTCCTGCGCGATGGGCCTGGACGCCCTCGCGTTCCTCCACCGCACCCGTGAGGCACTCGCATGAGCATCCCGAAGAGTTTCGCCGGCCTTCCGCTGACCGCCCCGGCGGGCGGCACCGCCCGGGCTGCGGCGAGCGAGCCGTGGACCAGCCCCGAGGGCATCGACATTCTCGGCGTGTACGGCCCCGAGCACCTCGAGGGCCTCGATGCTCTCGACACGTGGCCGGGGTTGAGCCCGTTCCTGCGCGGCCCGTACCCGACCATGTACTCCACCCAGCCGTGGACGGTGCGCCAGTACGCCGGCTTCTCCACCGCCGAGGAGTCCAACGCCTTCTACCGCCGCAACCTGGCCGCCGGCCAGAAGGGCCTCTCGGTCGCCTTCGACCTGGCCACGCACCGCGGGTACGACTCCGACCACCCGCGCGTGCGCGGTGACGTCGGCATGGCCGGTGTCGCGATCGACTCGATCTATGACACCCGGGTGCTCTTCGACGGCATCCCGCTGGACCAGATGTCGGTCTCAATGACGATGAACGGTGCGGTGCTGCCCGTGCTGGCGCTCTACATCGCCGCCGCCGAGGAGCAGGGCGTCGCGCCCGAGCAGTTGGCGGGGACCATCCAGAACGACATCCTCAAGGAGTTCATGGTCCGCAACACCTACATCTACCCGCCGGCGCCGTCGATGCGGATCATCGCCGACATCTTCGCGTACACCGCGCAGAAGATGCCGCGCTTCAACTCGATCTCGATCTCCGGCTACCACATCCAGGAGGCCGGGGCGACCCAGGACCTCGAGCTGGCGTACACGCTGGCCGACGGCGTGGAGTACATCCGCGCCGGTCTGGACGCGGGCATCGACATCGACAAGTTCGCGCCTCGCCTGAGCTTCTTCTGGGCGATCGGCATGAACTTCTACATGGAGATCGCCAAGATGCGCGCCGCGCGTGCGCTGTGGGCTCGCCTCGTACGCGAGTTCAACCCGACTAACCCCAAGTCACTCTCGCTGCGCACCCACTCGCAGACCTCGGGCTGGTCCCTGACCGCCCAGGACGTCTTCAACAACGTGGGACGTACGGCCATCGAGGCGATGGCAGCCACCCAGGGGCACACCCAGTCGCTGCACACCAACGCGCTCGACGAGGCCATCGCCCTGCCGACCGACTTCTCCGCCCGGATCGCGCGCAACACCCAGCTGATGCTCCAGCAGGAGTCGCGCACCACCGAGATCATCGACCCGTGGGCCGGTTCCTACTACGTCGAGAAGCTCACCCACGACCTGGCCAACAAGGCGTGGGCGCACATCCAGGAGGCCGAAGCGGCCGGTGGCATGGCCAAGGCGATCGAGCAGGGCATCCCCAAGCTGCGCATCGAGGAGGCGGCCGCCCGTACCCAGGCCCGCATCGACTCCGGCGCCCAGCAGGTCATCGGCGTCAACACCTACCGCCTGGCTGACGAGGACCCGCTCGAGGTCCTCAAGGTCGACAACGACGAGGTGTACCGGGCCCAGATCGCCAAGCTCGAGCGGTTGCGTGCCGAGCGCAACGCCGACGACGTCGCCTCCGCCTTGCAGGCGCTGACGAACTCGGCTGAGCGCGGGGCAGCCGGCGGGGGATCCCTGGACGGCAACCTGCTCGGGCTGGCCGTGGACGCCGCGCGCGCCAAGGCCACCGTCGGTGAGATCTCCGAGGCCCTGGAGAAGGTGTACGGCCGCCACCAGGCCGTCATCCGTACCATCTCCGGGGTGTACCGAGACACCTCCGCCCAGGCCGGCGACGCCAAGCTCGACCAGGTCCTCGAGGCGACTGCCGCCTTCGAGGAGGCCGAGGGCCGCCGCCCGCGCATCCTGGTCGCCAAGATGGGTCAGGACGGCCACGACCGCGGCCAGAAGGTCGTCGTGTCGGCGTTCGCCGACATGGGCTTCACCGTCGACGTCGGTCCGCTGTTCTCCACGCCCGAGGAGGTCGCCCAGCAGGCGATCGACGCGGACGTGCACATCGTCGGCGTCTCCTCGCTCGCCGCGGGTCACCTCACCTTGCTGCCGGCGCTGAAGAAGGCGCTGACGGACATGGGGCGCCCCGACATCATGATCGTCATCGGCGGGGTCATCCCGCCCGATGACGTCGCCACGCTGAAGGAGATGGGCGCGGCCGCGGTGTTCCTGCCCGGCACGGTCATCGCCGACTCCGCGCTCGACCTGCTCGCGCAGCTGCGCACCGACTGAGCCCAGCGACGATGGCGGCAGTCGACGTCGACGCGCTGTACGAGGGCGTCCGAGCCTCTCAGCGCGCCGCGGTCTCCCGAGCGATCACGCTCGTGGAGTCGCGGCGCGCCGACCATCGGCTCGCCGCCCGTGACCTGCTGGCGCGGCTCGCTGAGTCCGCGTCCGGCGAGCCCGCCGCCCGCGTCGGGATCTCCGGCGTGCCCGGGGTGGGGAAGTCGACCTTCATCGAGTCGCTCGGCACCCACCTCACGGCCCAGGGCAAGAAGGTGGGCGTGCTGGCGGTCGACCCCTCCAGCGTCCGTACGGGTGGTTCGGTGCTGGGCGACAAGACCCGCATGCCAGCGCTGTCGGTCGATCCCCACGCCTTCATCCGGCCCTCGCCCTCGGCGGGCACGCTGGGAGGCGTGGCGGCCGCGACCTCGCAGGCGATGAGCGTGCTGGAGGGCGCCGGGTACGACGTCGTGCTCGTCGAGACCGTCGGCGTCGGGCAGTCCGAGATCACGGTCGCGGGGATGGTCGACACGTTCCTGTTCCTCACCCTCGCCCGCACCGGCGACCAGCTCCAGGGCATCAAGAAGGGCATCCTCGAGATCGCCGACGTCATCGCGGTCAACAAGGCCGACGCCGAGGGCGGCGGGGGCGTGGACCGGGCCGCCGAGGCGCGTGCAGCGGCGCGCGAGCTGGCAGGCGCGATGCGGATGGTCCGCGGCCCGAAGGAATGGGCTCCGCCCGTCATCACCTGCTCCGGGCTCACCGGCGTGGGCGTCGACGACGTGTGGGCACGGGTCGGGGCACACCGCGAGCACCTCGGCGTCGAGGGGCTGCGGTCCAAGCGGGCGCAGCAGCAGCTCGACTTCACGTGGACGCTGGTGCGCGACGCGTTGCTGGACCGGTTGACCGGCTCCGCAGGCGTGGCGGGGATCCGCGACGAGATCCGCGACGAGGTGCTCTCAGGGCGTCTCAGCGCGCCCGCGGCTGCGGACGCCATCCTCGCGGCGTTCGACGAGGCCTGAGCCCAGCCGCCGCTCAGCCCTGGCTGCGCTCGACGAACTCCGCCTGCGCCACTGCGTCCGCGGTGGCGTCAGCGCGGGTCGGGTGCGTCGGCCGGATGCGCGTCAGGTCGAGGGGCGCGGGCATGCGCGAGTAGTCCTTGGGGCTGCTGGGCTGCGTGGGCTGGGTCATGGGCGTCTCCCTCCGTGTGACTCCAGTGTGCCACTGGGCCGGCACACCTCAGGCGAACTCGTCGAGCAGCCGGTAGTAGTGCAACAGCCACTGGTCTGCATCAGCCGTCCAGGCGCGCGCGGACAGGTCCAGGCCGTCGCGTTGTGCCAGGGCCAGGTCGCGGTGACGGTCCGCGACGCCGAGCCGGCCCACGTCGACGATCCCGACCAACGCGCCCGTGCCTGCCTCGACGAGGACGTTGTCCGTCGTCGCGTCCCCGTGGCACACCACCAGGTGGTGCTCCTGGGCGGACTCGGCGCGCTCGCGGCCGGCCAGGAGTTCCTCGAGCAGGCTCTGCGGGGAGCGTCCGGCGCGCTCGGCGTCGAGGTCGTCGCCGTCGACGGTCCCCTCGGCGACCGCACGCGAGGCCCGGGCGACGGTGACGGCGAGCGTGCTCTCGTACCCACAGGTGGCCGGGTCCAGGGCGTGCAGCCGACCGATGGCCTCACGCAGGGCCTCGATCCCGGCGCCGCGCAGGGCCACGGGGACCGATGAGGCGGCCACGCCGGGCAGGGTGGACGTCACCAGCGTCGGGCGAGGACCGTCCACGAAGTCGAGCACCCGGGGCACCTCGATGCCCACGAGACCCGCTCCGGCCAGCCAGCCCAGGCGGTCTCGTTCGTCGCGGAGTTCGGCAGCGGCCGCCGCGCTCAGGGCGGTCTTGGCGTGGGCCATCCCGCCGGGGCTGCGCCGCACGAGTGCCCCCGAGCGCGAGGGCCGTACGGGGATGAAGTCTGCGAACGGGTCATCCGCATCGGGAAGGGACACCGCGTGAGGCTAACCCAGTCGTACGAGCGGGCCGTGGTGGCGGCGGGGAGGAACTACGCTGGGGAGGACATGGAATCCACTGACCCGATCCCCGCCTCGTCCGCCCTCGTCGCCAAGGTCGTCGCAGCGGCGGAATCCGACCTGCTCGCAGTGCGGCGCGACCTGCATGCCCACCCCGA
Organism: Actinomycetes bacterium; assembly: GCA_023460975.1. Classification (GTDB taxonomy): domain Bacteria; phylum Actinomycetota; class Actinomycetes; order Propionibacteriales; family Nocardioidaceae; genus Nocardioides. The sequence continues at coordinate 33,121 of JAEWOG010000007.1, read as the reverse complement.
GTTGAGTTGGGCCGAGGAGCGCACCACCGAGGTCGTCCTGGCGCACCTGCGCGGCACCTCGTGGCGGGTACGTCAGGTGACCGGCGGGGGAGTGATCGCCGACCTCGGGGACGGCGAGACGGCGGTGGCCTTGCGTGCGGACCTCGACGCGCTCCCGATCGAGGACCTCACCACCGACCCCTGGCGCAGCACGGTGCGCGGAGCGGCCCACGCGTGCGGCCACGACGTCCACGTCGCTGCCCTGCTCGGGGCGTCGCTGGCGCTGGGGGAGGTGCACGCGGCGGGACTGCTCCCGGGGCGGGTACGGCTGCTGTTCCAGCCCGCCGAGGAAGTGATGCCGGGCGGGGCCCTGCACCTGCTCGCCGACGGGGCACTGGACGACGTCTCGGCGGTGTTCGGCCTGCACTGCGACCCCAGCCTCGACGTCGGACGGGTCGGGTTGCGCGAGGGGCCCCTGACGGGTGCGGCGGACTTCCTCCAGGTGCGACTCAACGGTCGCGGCGGGCACACCTCCCGGCCGCACCTCACCGAGGAGCTCACCTTCGCGCTCGGCAAACTGATCACCGAACTGCCCGCGATCCTCTCGCGCCGCCTCGACCCCCGCGCCGGGGTGAGCGTCGTCTGGGGCAAGGTCGCTGCGGGATCGGCGGCCAACGTCATCCCGGGGTCCGGTGAACTCGTCGGAACGGTCCGCATGCTCGACGCCGTCACCTGGGCGGAAGCCGAGCACCTCGTACGCACCCTGATCGGGCAGGTCGTGGCCCCCTACGGCGTCACCGCCGAGATCACCTACCAGCGGGGAGTTCCGCCCGTGGTGAACGGCCGCGAGGAGACCGCCTCGCTCACCGAGGCAGTCGAGCGGATCCTCGGCCGACGTGGCCCGGTGCCCACTCCGCAGAGCCTCGGTGGCGAGGACTTCGGGTGGTACCTCGACAAGGTGCCCGGCTCGATGGCGCGCCTGGGCACGCGTACCCCCGGCGGTCCCACGTACGACCTCCACCAGGGCAACCTGCGCGTCGACGAACGCGCCGTGGCCATCGGGGCCAGGCTGCTCGCCGAAGTCGCCATCGTCGCCCACGGGGGCTGAGGTCCCGCGTCGCTGGGTGCGTCATACGTACTGCTCTGGTGGGGGCGTGCGTCATACGGGGCCGTACGTATTGGTGCGGGTTTGTATGACGCGGGGCCTGGGTGGGCGGGTTTGTATGACGCGGGGCCTGGGCGGGCCGGTTTGTATGACGCGGCCCGGGAGCGCTGGATTCGCATGACGTACGCAGAACGCCCCGGCCCCACGAGGGGGACCGGGGCGCTCGGGACCGCGAGCGGTCAGGACTTCTTGTACGGGACGCCCGAGGCTGCAGGGGCGCGGGAGCGGCCGACGAGGCCGGCGACGGCGACGATGGTCACCAGGTACGGCAGCATCAGCATGAACTCGCTGGGCACGGGCGAACCGATGATCGACAGCTGCCCCTGGAGGCTGTACGCGAACCCGAACAGCAGGGCCGCAAGCGTCGCCTTGATCGGGTGCCACTTGCCGAAGATCACGGCCGCCAGCGCGATGTAGCCGGCACCGCCGGTCATCTCGCGATTGAACTGGGTCACCGACACCAAGGTGTAGTACGCGCCGCCCATGCCCGCGATCGCGCCGGCGAGCAGCACGGTGAAGTAGCGGGTGCGGATGACGTTGATGCCCACGGTGTCCGCGGCCTTGGGGTGCTCACCCACAGCGCGCACGCGCAGCCCCCAACGGGTGCGGAACAGGGCCCACGCAACCAGGATCACGACGCCGTACAGCACGTAGATCAGCGGCGACTGGCGGAAGAAGATCGGACCGATCAACGGGATGTCGCCCAGCACCGGAATGGCCACCGAACCCAGGCGCGGCGGGGTGTTGAGCTCAGCAGTGTTGGGCGCCAGGATCTGCGTGAACATGAAGCTCGTCAGACCGACGATCAGCACGTTGAGCACCACACCGACGATGACCTGTTCGACGTAGTAGCTGATCGCGAAGACGCCCAGGATCAGGGCCACCAACGCGCCGGCGGCCATGGCACCGATGACGCCGACCCAGGCAGAGCCCGCCACAGAACCGACGAGTGCGGCCGCGAAGGCGCCCGCGAGCAGTTGCCCGTCGATGGCGATGTTGACGACGCCGGCACGCTCACCCAGGACACCGCCCAAAGCGCCGAACACCAGCGGCACTGCGACCACGAGGGTGCCGGCGAGGAGGCCGACCACGGGCAGGGTCGCCCCCGCCGCAGCCCAGGTCAGGAAGGCGCACATGGCGATCACGGCGAACAGGGCCACCAGCCACAGCGGGCTGGTGCGCTTGGCCAGGTAGCGACGTACAGCTTCGGCGCAGGCCACGCCCATGAGGAGCACCAGCACCCAGGCGGTGGCGGTGGTCGGCACGGTCAGGTTGGGCAGTTGGACCAGGTCGTTGCGCGTCGAGAGACGGAACGTGGTCTCGCCGCTCTGGTTGCCGAACAGGAGCGCAAGCGCCATCGCGGCGGTCACGATGCCGAAGGCGATGGGGGTCTTGGCGCTGACGACATCGATCGTCGTCGGGGTGTCGCCCGCCGGTGCAGCCGCTGGTGCGGCGGTCGGGGTGCTCACTTGGCCTCCTTGGTGGGCAGGCGGAAGATCGCGCGCACCAATGGCGGGGCGGCGATGAACAGCACGATCAACGACTGGATGACCAGCACGATGTCGACGGGGATACCTTCTGAGGCCTGCATCTTGAACCCGCCGGCCTTGAACGCGCCGAACAGGAGTCCCGCGCCGAGGATCCCGAGCGGGTGAGAGCGACCCAGGAGGGCCACGGTGATGGCATCGAACCCGATGCCGGCGTCCAGACCGTCCCCGACACCCTGGGAGGCGACGGTTCCGAGCGTCTGGTTGGCGCCAGCGAGGCCCACGAGCGCGCCAGCGATGAGCATCACCGTGACGTACGCGCGGCCGACGTTGATGCCTGCCGTACGGGCTGCGTGGGGGTTCTCGCCGACTGCCTTGAAGCGGTAGCCCATGGCGGAGCGGTTGAGGATCCACCACACCACCGCGACGGCCACCAGAGCGAGCAGGAAGCCTGCGTGCAGGCCGTACCGGTCGCCCAGCAGCTTGGGCAGCACGGCGGAGTCCTGCGGAGGCAGGGACTTCGGGTTGATCGTCCCCGGAGCCTGCAGCAGGGCCTGACGCGACAGCGCGTACACCACCGCGTAGTAGGCCACGTAGTTGAGCATGATCGTGACGATCACCTCGTGCGCCCCGGTCTTGGCCTTGAGGAGGCCAGCGATGCCGCCCCACAGTCCGCCGACGAGCATGGCGACCGCGACGGCGAGGATCAGGTGCAGCGGGAACGGGAGGTTGAGGTTGATGCCGACCCAGGCGCCAGCGGCGCCGCCGAGCAGCATCTGACCGCGTCCACCGATGTTGAACAGGCCGGCGCGGAACGCGAGCCCCACACCGAGGCCGGCCGCGATCAGCGGTCCGGCGAACTTCAGCGTCTCGGTCAGAGGACGGATCGCCGTGGCGAAGTCCTCAGCCTGCGTGTCGTAGATGGCGCCGCGGAACAGGGCACCGTACGCGCCGCCGATCGCCTCGGCCGCCGCGACGAAGAAGTCCCCGGGGCGGGCACCGATGTAGCTCATCGTGCTCGTGACGTCCTCGTCGGTGAAGACGATGAGGATCGATCCGACGAGCATGGCCAGCAGGAGGGAACCGAGCGCCACGACCCCGTTGCCGGTGGTCACGCTGCGGCCGACGTCGTGCCACTTGCTCGGCGGCTGCGGCGTCAGCGGCTCCGCCTCGCCCTTGGGAGCCTTGCCGGTCTCCTCTTCGGGGGCGGTCTCGGGCGTCGTCATGCGCTCACTCCTGCAGGTCGTTCGCCGGTCATCATCAGACCCAGCACGTCACGGGGGGTGTCCGCGGCCACGATCCCGACCACTTGGCCGCGGTAGAGGACCATGATGCGGTCGGCCAGGGCCACCACTTCGTCGAGCTCGGTGGAGACCACCATGACCGGTACGCCGGAGTCGCGCGCGGCCACGATCTGGCTGTGGATGAACTCGATCGAGCCGACGTCGACGCCGCGCGTGGGCTGCGCGGCCACGAGCAGCCGGAGGTCCTTGGACATCTCCCGCGCCACGACGACCTTCTGCTGGTTGCCGCCCGACAGGTTGCCCGCAGGCGTCTCGATGCTGGGTGCCCGGACGTCGTACTCGGTGAGCTTGCGCTGGGCGAACTCCTCCAACGCATCGAGCTGGAGCGTGCCATGACGCACGAACGGCGGCCCGAAGCTGCGGTCGAGCATCAGGTTCTCGGCAATGGTGAAGCCGCCGACCAGGCCGTCGACCTGCCGGTCTTCGGGGATGAACCCGACGCCGGCGTCGAGGATCTGTCGTACGGAGCGACCGACGAGCTCGGCGCCATCGAGGCGGATGGACCCCAGCACGTGGTCCTGCAGCCCGACCACGGCCTCGGTGAGCTCGGTCTGGCCGTTGCCCTGGACACCGGCCACGCAGAGGACCTCGCCGCGCCGGATCTCGAAGCCGATGTTGTCGACGTGCACCAGACCGGTGGTGTCGGCGACGGTGAGGCCGCGTACGACGAGCCCCTCGCCCTGGATGTTGGCCGGGCCCTTCTGGACGGTCAGCTCGACAGGGCGACCCACCATGAGCGAGGCGAGCTCGGCGTTGGTCGCGGTGGGCTCGGCCTCGCCGACCACGGCGCCGCGCCGGATCACGGTGATCCGGTCGGCGACGGCCCGCACCTCGCGCAGCTTGTGCGTGATGAAGACGATGGCCGCGCCGGACTCACGCAGCTGACGCATGATCTGCATCAGCTCGTCGGTCTCCTGCGGGGTCAGGACTGCGGTCGGCTCGTCGAAGACGAGGACGCGCGCGTCGCGCGCGAGGACCTTGATGATCTCGACGCGCTGCTGGACACCGACGGGGAGGTCCTCGACGATCGCGTCCGGGTTCACGTGGAAACCGAAGCGTGCCGAGATCTCCCGGACGCGCTCACGCGCGGCGTCGAGGTCGAGCGACCCGGCGAAGCCGGTGGTCTCGTCACCGAGCATCACGTTTTCGGCGACGGTGAAGGTCGGGACCAGCATGAAGTGCTGGTGGACCATGCCGATGCCGGCCGCGATGGCGTCCCCGGGGCCGTTGAACCGCTGGACGACGCCGTCCAGCTCGATCTCGCCCTCGTCGGCGGTGTAGAGGCCGTAGAGCACGTTCATGAGGGTGGACTTGCCTGCGCCGTTCTCGCCGAGCAGGCAGTGGATCTCGCCGCTGTCCACGGTCAGGGAGATCCGGTCGTTGGCGACCAGGGTGCCGAAGCGTTTGGTCACGTTCCGTAGGGCCAGATGCATGGCAGCGATCCTAAGGCTCGAAGGTGTGCCGCATGAAAGGGCCAGCGCGAAACGTTGCGGCTTTGAGTCATGACGGCGGGAGATGTTTCGTTCGGAGGGCCCGAAATGCCGAAGAGGGGAGCGGCCGAGGCCGCTCCCCTCCTCAGGAGTGGATCACTTGAGGTACGACTTCACCGGGATGGAACCGTCGATGATGCCGGCCTTGACCTCGTCGAGCTCAGCAGCGAGCGTGTCGGAGATCTTGTCCTCGAAGTTGTGGAACGACGCGATGCCGACGCCGCCGTTCTCCAGGGTGCCGACGTACTGCTCGGCGTCGAAGTTGCCCTCACCGGCGGCCACGACGGCCTCGGTGGTGGAGAGGTCCATCGCCTTCAGGATCGAGGTGAAGATGATGTCCTGGGTGTTCGGGTCGGACTCGAACAGGTCAGCGTCCACGCCGATCAGCACGGCGTCGGTGCCCGACTCCTCGATCGCGGTGATCGCGCCCTGGTAGATCGGGCCACCGACGGGCAGCAGCACGTCGACGTCCTGGTCGAGCAGGCCCTTGGCCGTGTTGGTGGCCTTCTCGTTGGCCTCGAAGCCACCGGTGAACGAGCCGTTCTTGCCGTCCCAGCCGACAACCTTGACCTTGGTGCCCTTGGTCTCGTTGTAGTAGTCGACGCCCTGCTTGAAGCCGTCCATGAAGATCGTCACGGTCGGGAAGGGCTGGCCACCGTAGGTGCCCACGACGCCGGTCTTGGAGTAGTCGGCAGCGGCGTAGCCGGCCATGAACGCGGCCTGCGCGGTGTCGTACAGGAGGGGCTTGACGTTCTCGGCGTCCTTGGTGCCGTCGAAGTCGTTGTCGCCCGCGTCATCGATGAGGACGTACTCGGTGTCCGGGTTGGCCGTGGCCGACTCCACCGTGGCAGCGGACAGCGCGAAGCCGACCGAGACGATGACGTCGCAGCCCTCGGAGACGAGGTTGTCGATGTTGGACGTGTAGTCGTTCTCGCTGTTGGACTCGACGGCCTTGAAGTCGCTGTTCAGCTGCTTGGCCGCCTCTTCGACGCCCTCGTGGCTGAGCTGGTTGAAGGACTTGTCGTCGAAACCGCCCGCGTCGGAGACGATGCAGGGCAGGAAGTCCGACTTCTCGCCGCTGGCGCTGCCCCCGTCCTTGCCCTCCTCCGGAGCGTCGCCACACGCGGCGAGCACGGACGCCGCCATCAGCACAACGCCGCCGAGCGCGGCCTTCCGCATGTTCTTCACAAAATCCTCCAAGTGCGTATTTGTCCCGCAACCTCTACGGGCGGCTGCCGAAAGGCTACCCATGTCTTTCGCGCGCGGGAGGCAGCTTGCAGACACCGCTCCCGAACCGTTATCTAGTCGGGACTGGTGGCCCCCGCGGCGCCGAGGCGGATGGCCCGAGGGTTTGCGTGGGCGTTTTCTCTGCGGCAGGGTGGTCCACCCTCCGGGCCCGCCGAGTGCCTGGAACGTCGGCAGGAGTCAGCCCATGCAGGCACAGGAGATCTTCGAGGCACTGCGCGAGCAGGCCGTGCACGCCGCGGCCCGGGCGTACGCGCCGTACTCCCACTACCGGGTGGGAGCGGCCGCGCTGGTCGACGACGGCCGTACGGTCACCGGCTGCAACGTCGAGAACGCCGGTTACGGCGTCACGCTGTGCGCCGAGTGCGGCCTGGTGTCGCAGCTCGTCCTCGAGGGCGGTGGGCGGCTGACGCACTTCGTGTGCGTCAACGGCGAGGGCGAGATCATCATGCCGTGCGGCCGCTGCCGCCAACTGCTCTTCGAGCACGGTGGGGCCGACCTGCTGTGCTGGACGGTCTCCGGGGTGCGGCCGATGTCGCAGGTGCTCCCGGACGCCTTCGGCCCGACGGATCTGGAGCACGGCGCCGACGCGTGAGGCGTTGGTGGCTGCACCGCAGGACTTTCGGTGTCGTCGGCGGTGGGGCCTAGATTGTCCGCATGAGTACGCACGACGCAGTTGAGGTCATCTCGGCCAAGCGGGACGGTCACCGTCTCACCGACTCCCAGATCGACTGGGTGGTCGCGGCCTACACCGACGGCCGCGTGGCCGACGAGCAGATGTCGGCGCTGGCGATGGCGATCCTGCTCAACGGCATGGACCGCGCCGAGATCGCGCGCTGGACCGCGGCCATGATCGCCTCGGGCGAGCGCATGGACTTCTCGGTGCTTTCTCGCCCCACCTCTGACAAGCACTCGACCGGTGGCGTGGGGGACAAGATCACCCTTCCGCTCGCCCCGCTCGTCGCAGCCTGCGGCGTCGCAGTCCCGCAGCTGTCGGGGCGCGGGCTCGGCCACACCGGCGGCACCCTCGACAAGCTCGAGGCCATCCCCGGGTGGCGCGCGGCGCTGAGCAACGACGAGATGCTGCGCCAGCTCGAGGATCTTGGTGCGGTGATCTGCGCGGCCGGCACCGGTCTGGCTCCTGCCGACAAGAAGCTGTACGCCCTGCGCGACGTGACGGGGACGGTCGAGGCCATCCCGCTCATCGCCAGCTCGATCATGAGCAAGAAGATCGCCGAGGGCACGGGCTCGCTCGTGCTCGACGTCAAGGTCGGCACCGGCGCCTTCATGAAGACGGAGGCGAGGGCGCGTGAGCTCGCCGAGACCATGGTGGCGCTGGGGACCGACGCCGGCGTCCACACCGTCGCCCTGCTCACCGACATGTCCACGCCGCTCGGCCTCACCGCAGGCAACGCCATCGAGGTGGCCGAGTCGGTCGAGGTGCTCGCTGGCGGCGGGCCCGCCGACGTGGTCGAGCTGACCGTCGCCCTGGCCCGCGAAATGCTCGCCGGAGCCGGTGTCACCGATGTCGATCCCGCCGAGGTCCTCGCCTCGGGCCGTGCCATGGACACCTGGAAGGCGATGATTCGCGCCCAGGACGGCGACCCGGACGCTCCGATGCCGGTGGCGAAGGAGTCCCACGTGGTGACGGCGCCGAGTTCTGGCGTACTGACCCGGCTCGACGCCATGGCTGTCGGTCTGGCGGCCTGGCGTCTCGGCGCCGGACGCGAGCGGCAGGGAGAGCCGGTGCAGCTCGGTGCCGGCGTCGTGTGGCACGCGCGGCCCGGCGACACGGTCACGCAGGGAGCGCCGCTGTTCACGCTCCTCACGGACACCCCGGAGCGGTTCGACCGCGCCCTGGCCTCGCTCGAGGGCGGCTACGACATCAGTGCCGCAGGCGACTACACGCCCTCACCGCTGGTCATCGACCGGATCGGCTGAGGTCCGCCGCGCCTGGGCTTGCGTCGGTCAGCCGAGGACCAACGCCCACGGCGTTGCCCACCCGGACAGCCGGCACGTTCCACCCACGAACTGCTCGCGGGTGAGCCGTACGGTGCCACCGGATCCGGCGGCAGCCAGGGCTCTGGCTGACGGGTCGTACACAGTGAGTTCGGGCCCGGACGTGGCCGTGAGCAGCACCCAATGGGCCGGGCGCAGGCGGTTGCCCACGAGCAGGGCGACGGGCGTCCTGGTGGCCACCGACTCGTACGCCACAGCCCACGCCGCGGCGCGGTCACCGACTCGTACGGGAAGGGTGCGGTGTCGCCGGTCGCGCTGGTGAGCCAGTTCGTGGGCCACCGCCCAGGGGCTGGTGCCCAGGGCGCGCGGCCACGGGGCTTGGAGCCGTCCGCGCAGGCGCGGGCGGGCGAGCCGACGGTGCAGGTCCCGTACGGCTGCCGCGAAGCGGGCGCGCTGGGCATCGAGCGCCCCGTCGCCCTCCACGCGGGCGCGGAGGGCGGGGGACTCGAGCAGGGCAGCCATCACCAGGACCGACGGACCACACGTGGTCGAGTCGGGCTGTCGGGTGGCGGCCGCCGGGAGCATGGACTCAGTCCACGAGCAGGACCACGTGCTCTGCGATGCACGCAGGCTTGGGCTGGCCCTCGATCTCGACGGTGTGCTTGATGACGACCTGCTTCCCGGACGCGAGGTCGCTCACCTCGCCGAGCGAGACGTGGGAGCGGACCCGGGCGCCGACGGCCACCGGGCTGGGGAAGCGCACCTTGTTGAGGCCGTAGTTGAGCTTGGCGCCAGCCGTCTCGAAGGCCGCCACCTGGTTGAAGAGGTGGGGCAGCAGGCTCAGCGTCAGGAATCCGTGGGCGATCGTGCCGCCGAACGGTCCCGCAGCCGCGGCCTCGACGTCGACGTGGATCCACTGGTGGTCCTCGGTGGCATCGGCGAACAGGTCGACGCGGCTCTGGTCGATCTCGAACCAGTCGGAGACCCCGAGTTCGGTGCCGGCTGCCGCGGAGACGTCGCTGAGGGTGGAGAAGGTGCGCATGGCGGAAGAATAGGCGTCCCGCGTGGCGCGGCCCATCGGGTCGCCGAGTCGTGGTCACGCATGCCGGGGTGACACGATGGGCGTGTGACCCGACCTACGCGCGACCAGGTGCAGGCGGCACCCAAGGTCCTCCTGCACGACCACCTCGACGGCGGACTGCGTCCGCAGACGATCATCGATCTCGCGGCAGCCGTGGGACACGACCTGCCCGCCCACGAGGCCACTGCGCTGGGCGACTGGTTCGCCGCAGCGGCCGACTCCGGTTCGTTGGAGCGCTACCTCGAGACCTTCGACCACACCGTCGCCGTCATGCAGACCGCCGAGGCGCTGACGCGGGTGGCTCGCGAGTGCGTGGAGGACCTCGCCGCGGACGGTGTCGTGTACGCGGAGGTCCGCTACGCCCCGGAGCAGCACGTGAGCGCCGGACTGACCCTCGACGAGGTCGTCGCGGCCGTCCAGGCAGGCTTCGACGAGGGCGTGGCGGCGAGCGAGACCCCGATCGTCGTACGCCAGCTCCTGACCGCGATGCGGCACCAGGCCCGCTCGATGGAGATCGCCGAGCTGGCCGTTGCCTGGCGCGGGCGCGGCGTCGCGGGATTCGACATCGCGGGCGCGGAGGCGGGCTACCCGCCCACCCGGCACCTGGACGCGTTCGAGTACCTCCAGCGCGAGAACAGCCACTTCACCATCCACGCCGGCGAGGCCTTCGGGCTGCCGTCGATCTGGCAGGCGATCCAGTGGTGTGGCGCAGACCGGCTGGGCCACGGCGTCCGCATCGTCGACGACATCACCATCGGTGACGACGGCGAGGTGCAGCTGGGCCTGCTCGCCCAGTACGTGCGTGACAAGCGCATCCCGCTCGAGATGTGCCCGGCCTCGAACGTCCAGACGGGCGCGGCGACCTCGATCGCCGAGCACCCCATCGGGCTGCTGAGCGCGCTGCGCTTCAGGGTCACCGTCAACACCGACAACCGCTTGATGTCCCAGACGTCGATGACCGACGAGATGGCGGCGCTGGTGGAGGCCTTCGACTACACCCTCGCGGACCTTCAGTGGTTCACGATCAACGCCATGAAGTCGGCGTTCCTGCCCTTCGACGAGCGCCTCGTCATCATCGACACCGTGATCAAGCCGGCCTACGCCGCGCTGATGGCGGGCTGAGAGTTGATGGCGGCCTGACGGCTGATCCGACGGCCGGACTCAGCGCGCGCTCAGGCGTGCGCTGAGTTCCTCGTACGCACGATCGCCCGTCGCGGGGCGACAACCATGGCCCACGGCGTCGGCGACGACTTTGCGCTGGGCGCGCATCAGCGCCCAGCCGCGGCGTACGAGCACCGCCGGCGGCTTGCGGTGCTCACCGAGGTCGCGCGTCAGACGGCGCCAGAACGTGATCAGCGGGTGCTGGGTGATGCAGTACGCGGCCGTGAGGATGCCGAGCCGGGCGCACGTCTGGACGACCTGCGGGGCGAAGATCCCCTCTGCCACGAAGTGCCGCGCCTCACCCAGGTCGACGGTGCGCGACCCCGTGCGGGCGCTCAGCGAGATGTCGTACTCGGGCACCGTGGTGGAGCCCGTACGGCACAACTCGCTCAGGGCGGCGACGGCGGCGTCCGCGTCCCAGGAGTCGGGGTGGTCCCAGTCGACCAGCCCCGCGTTGGCTCCTGAGGTGATCAGCGGGAGCCCGTCCTCGCCCGCCTCGCGGTAGAAATCGTCGAGGCGCAGCACCGGAAGTGCGAGGCGTTCGGCAAGCCGGGACTTGCCCGCACCGCTCGGTCCGGCGAGGATGACCACGCCTCGATGGCCCGAAAGGGTGGGGTCGGCCACGCCGTGGTCTCCTCACTTCGGGTCATCTCGGACTGGTTCACGCCGGCCAGATGCTGCAGCGATCGGTGTGTCGATGGTCACCAGACGGACTCTTTTGGATTCGAAGACGTCCGTCTCAAACCATCTGAGTTTACTGTCTCGTGTCGGGCTCTTCTGCAGGGGAGCCCGGGATCGCTGTTTTGTGGGAGACGGCGCGTCACCTGGGTGGGAGAAGAACCAATGACCAACGAAACCAACGAGGGGGAGTCCGCGGGCCGCCGTGCGGCAGAGCCCACGGGCCTCGGATCGAGCATTCCCGGTGGTGTGCCGGCGGTGGTGGCCGTGGTGCTGCTGCTGGTGGCCGCCGTCGGCGCATGGTTCGTGTTCGGTGGCGGAGGCGACGACGACGACCCGTCGGCCGACTGCTTCATCGAGACCATCAGGCTCACGACGGCGCCCTCGCTGCGACCCGTCGTGGACCAGGCGGTGGAGTCCCTGAAGACGGACGAGCCGTGCTTGGACATCCACGTCACCGACGGTGCCGTGAAGGACGTCATCGCGCAGATGGCCGACCCCGACGCCGAGATGCCCGACCTCTGGATTCCTGACAGCCCGTCCTGGCAGGGGCAGTTGAGCGCCGCCGGTTATCGCGGCGCGATCGTCACGCCGTCGATCGCCGAGACCCCCGTCGGGCTGGTCTCCGGGCCGGCAGCCACGGCTCCGGAGTCGTGGGTCGAGACGCTCACCGCCGGACGCCTGGCGATGCGCGACCCCAGCGCCGACGGCGCCTCCGCGCTCGCGCTGCTGGCCCCGTACGCGGAGATGAAGCAGACCGGTGCCTCCGCGGACCAGATCGCCGAGGCGACCGTTCCGGTTGCCCAGCGCTATGGCGAGCAGGCCAAGGGTGCGCAGCAGGTCAACGACCCGACCGCCATCACCGGCACCAGCACGCAGTTGATCCCGATGACCGAGCGCGACTACCTCGAGGCGCGCCGCGGCAACGACCAGCTCACGATGGTGGCCCCCAAGACCGGCGTGCCAGTGCTGCAGTTCCCGATCGTGTCCGTCACCAAGGCCAACATGGACGTGCTCGGCCAGTCGGCCGAGGGCATCGGCGCCCGCGCCGGGCGCGCTCTGGCGCACTGGTTGACCTCCGACGCCGGTCGTACGGCCGTGGCCGAGGCAGAGTTCCGGGTGCCCGGGCGGGCGAGCCAGGACCTCCTGGCCAACGCCAAGCCGCTCAAGAAGGTCAAGAAGGCCATCACCGACGACGTCCTGCGGACGTGGCGAGTCCTCACCGTGCCCTCCAGCATGCTGGTGCTCGTCGACGTGTCGGGATCCATGGACTTCGAGGTGGCGGGCAAGTCCCGCATCCAGCTCACAGCGGAGGCCGCGGCAACCGCCCTCGACGTGCTGCCTGACCAGGCGCGCATCGGCCTGTGGGCCTTCTCGATCGACCAGGGCGGCAAGGGCGTCGACTACAAGCAGATCGCGCCCATCAAGCAGCTCAGTGCCAAGAGCGGCGGGACGACCCACAAGGCGTACCTGCACTCCCAGGTGCCCAGAATCGTGAAGATGACGCGCGGTGGCACCGGGCTGTACGACTCGACGTTCGCGGCGTACAAGCAGGCGCAGAAGGACTTCGACGACACGTGGTTCAACTCCGTGGTCATCCTGACCGACGGCGCGAACGACGACCCGGGCTCGCTCAGCCAGGCGGAGCTGCTGGCCAGCATCCAGCGGCTGCGCGACCCGAGCCGTCCCGTGCGGATCATCCCCGTCGGCATCAGCAAGGACGCCGACATGGCCTCGCTGCGCAAGATCGCCGCAGCGACGGGGGCGCAGGCCTATCAGGCCCTCGACCCCAAGGAGATCCTCCTGGTGCTGGCACAGGCGGTTCTGGACCGCTGAGGTAGCAACGACGAAGGGCGGTGGCCAGTGGCCACCGCCCGTCGTCGTACCACGAGGGTGGGGGGTGTCTTTGGGGTGTTTCAGGTGCCTCAGGTGTCGCAGGTGTCGCAGGTGCCTCAGGTGTCGCAGGTGTCGCAGGTTCCCCCGCATCTGCGGGGGAACCTGAACATCACGGGGCATGCAAACCCCCAGAAGTTCACGACACGCCCACGAAGTTGGCAGGAGGTACGTTCGCCAGCCCGGCGCCGCCCATCTGTGCGCAGTGCTCGGCAGGAGGTACGTGCGCCAGCCCAGCGCCGCCCCATCCGCGCGTGGCGCGGGCAGTCCCAGGCGCGGGCAATCCCAAGCGCTGGCAACGCCCGGGCGCGGGCAACCCCCGGGCGCACGCAACGCCCGGGGTCACTCCGCGCTCAGACCCCGATGGGGTGCCAGACGGTCTTCGTCTCCAGGAACTGCGTCATCCGGTCGAGACCCGGCTCGGCGAGCCAGTCCTCGGCGCCGGGGCGACGTACGCGCTTGAGGTTGTCAGCGGCAGCCACCTCGAGGTCGACAGCCAGCGTCGCGTCGGCGACGCCGGTCAGGTCGATCCCGTTGACGTCCATGTGGGAGGCCAGCCACGGCGCGATCTCCGCCTGGGAGCCGGTCAGTACGTTCACCACGCCACCCGGGACGTCACTGGTCGCCATGACCTCGGCGAGCGTGATCGAGGTGAGCGGGTGGTCCTCGGAGGCGATCACGACCACGGTGTTGCCCGTGACGATGAGCGGCGCGATGACGCTGACCAGGCCCAGCAGGGGACCCTTGGGGGCCACGACGGCGATGACACCCGTCGGCTCGGGCGAGGACAGGTTGAAGTACGGCCCCGCGACCGGGTTCGCGTTGCCGACCACCTGGGTGATCTTGTCGGCCCAACCGGCGTACCAGACGAGGCGATCGACGGCTGCGTCCACGTACGTGGTGGCCTTGGCCTGCGAGATGCCCTCAGAGGCCTTGAGCTGCGCGATGAACTCGTCGCGCCGCGACTCCAGCACCTCGGCGATGCGGTACACCACCTGCGCGCGGTTGTACGCGGTCTTCGACGACCAGCCGCCGAAGGCCTTGCGCGCGGCAACGACCGCCTCTCGGGCGTCCTTGCGGCTGGCCAGCGAGGCGTTGGCCATCAGGTTCCCCTTCGCATCGTTGACGACGTACGTACGGCCCGACTCCGAGCGGGGGAAGGCGCCGCCGATGTAGAGCTTGTAGGTCTTCCTCACGTCCAGGCGTGCCATCAGTGGTCAGCTCCCTTCAGGTAGCCCTCGAGCCCGTGGCGGCCGCCTTCGCGGCCGTAACCGGACTCCTTGTAGCCGCCGAACGGCGAGGTCGGGTCGAACTTGTTGAAGGTGTTGGCCCACACCACGCCGGCGCGCAACTGGTTGGCCATCGACAGGATCCGGGAGCCCTTGTCGGTCCAGATCCCCGCGGAGAGCCCGAAGGGGGTGTTGTTGGCCTTCTCGACCGCCTCCGAGGGCGTACGGAACGTCAGCACCGACAGCACCGGCCCGAAGATCTCCTCGCGGGCGATGCGATGGGCCTGCGTGACCCCCGTGAAGACCGTCGGCGCGAACCAGAAGCCCTTGTCAGGCATCTCGCACGGCGTCGACCAGCGCTCAGCACCCTCGGACTCGCCGATGTCGGACAGCTCGCGGATCTTGGCCAGCTGCTCGGCCGAGTTGATCGCGCCGACGTCGGTGTTCTTGTCCAGCGGGTCACCCACGCGCAGGGTCGCCATGCGGCGCTTAAGGCGCTCGAGCACCTCGTCGGCCACCGACTCCTGTACGAGCAGACGCGAGCCGGCGCAGCACACGTGGCCCTGGTTGAAGAAGATCCCGCCGACGATGCCTTCGATCGCCTGGTCCATCGGAGCGTCGTCGAAGACGATGTTGGCGGCCTTGCCGCCGAGCTCGAGGGTGACCTTCTTGTCGGTGCCAGCGACGGCCTTCGCGATCGCGCGCCCCACCTCAGTCGAGCCGGTGAAGGCCACCTTGTCCACGTCCGGGTGCGACACCAGCGCGCGGCCGGTCTCGCCAGCGCCCGTGACGATGTTGACGACACCGGGCGGCAGGTCGGCCTGCTGGCAGACCTCGGCGAACAGCAGCGCCGTCAGCGGCGTCGTCTCGGCAGGCTTGAGGACGACCGTGTTGCCCGCCGCGAGCGCCGGAGCGATCTTCCACGCCAGCATCAGCAGCGGGAAGTTCCACGGAATGACCTGACCGGCCACGCCGAGGGACTCGGTCCCGTACCCCGCGTACTTGAGCTTGTCGGCCCAGCCCGCGTAGTAGAAGAAGTGCGCGGAGACCAGCGGGACGTCGACGTCGCGCGACTCCTTGATCGGCTTGCCGTTGTCGATCGACTCCAGCACGGCGAACTCGCGGCTGCGCTCGGCGATGATCCGCGCGATGCGGTAGAGGTACTTCGCGCGCTCGGAGCCGGGCATCTTGCCCCACACGCGGGTGTGGGCGCGGCGGGCCGCCTTGACGGCCTCGTCGACGTCGGCGTCGCTGGCGCAGGCGATCTCCGCCAGCACCTCCTCGGTGGCCGGGCTGACGGTCTTGAAGCCCTCGCCAGTGCCGTCGACGAACTCGCCGTTGATGAACAGGCCGTACGACGCCTTGATGTCGACGACGGCGCGCGACTCGGGCGCGGGAGCGTATTCGAACGCGTTGGTGGAGTTGGTGGAAACCATCTGTGAGCCCCTCAGTCCAGGGTGAAGTAGTCGGGGCCGGAGTAGCGGCCGGTCGTCATCTTCGTGCGCTGCATGAGCAGGTCGTTGAGCAGCGTCGAAGCGCCGAAGCGGAACCAGTCGGGGTCGAGCCAGTCCGGACCAGCGACCTCGTTGACCATCACGAGGTACTTGATGGCGTCCTTGGCCGTACGGATCCCGCCCGCCGGCTTCACGCCGATCATCTCGCCAGTCAGGGCCCGGTAGTCGCGCACGGCCTCCAGCATCACCAGGGTGACCGGGAGCGTGGCTGCCGGCTGCACCTTGCCGGTGGAGGTCTTGATGAAGTGGCCGCCGGCCATCATGGCCAGCCACGATGCGCGACGGACGTTGTCGTAGGTCTGCAGCTCGCCGGTCTCGAAGATGACCTTGAGGTGCGCCTCCGTGCCGTCAGGGCGCGCACACGCCTCGCGTACGGCTGCGATCTCCTCGAAGACCTGCAGGTAGCGGCCCGAAAGGAACGCGCCACGGTCGATGACCATGTCGATCTCGTCGGCCCCGGCCTCGACGGCGTCACGGGTGTCGGCGAGCTTGATGTCCATCGCCGCACGCCCGCTGGGGAACGCGGTCGCGACCGCCGCGACGTTGACACCCGAGTCGCCCACGACCTCCTTCGCCGTGGCGACCATGTCCGGGTAGACACACACGGCCGCGGTCTGCGGGCAGGACGGGTCGGCAGGGTCGGGGCGCAGGGCCTTGTTGGCCAGAGCGCGGACCTTGCCACTGGTGTCGGCACCCTCGAGCGTGGTCAGGTCGACCATGCGGATCGCGAGGTCGAGCGCGTACGCCTTCGAGGTGGTCTTGATCGATCGAGTCCCGAGGCCGGCAGCGCGGGCTTCGGCGCCCACCTGGTCGACGCCGGGAAGGCCGTGGAGGAAGCGGCGCAGCGAGGAGTCCGACCTGGTGTGGTCGGCCAGAGCACCTGCGCTCGCCGTTGAGGCAGAAGTGGTCGTCACCGCCCCAGCATAGGGTTGCCGCGATGCCGGACGGAATCGCAGCCGGCGCGCAGCAGAGGGAGTTCGCGGCAATGAGTGGCAAGGACGAGGTGGAGCGCTTCAGCGCCACCAACGGTCGGATCACTGGGGTCCTCACCGTCGTGGTGTGTGCCGTGATGGCCGGAGCCGGTGTCGTCGAGGGGCCGGACAACTTCGCTCCCTGGGTGACCGGGATGTTCGTCGTGGTCGGCGTGCTCGCGTGGGCGTCGATGCTTCGCCCCGCGCTGTGGGTGACGAGCACCGACCTGGTGATGCGCGGCATGGTCACCACCCTGTCCCTGCCGTTGGCAGGCATCGAGGAGCTGGCGCTGCGTCAGATGCTGGCCGTACGAGTGGGGGACAAGCGCTACGTCTCCTCGGTGGTGGGCCGCTCGTGGCGCCGACTGGTCGTACGCCCCCGGCCCGGCAAGGAGCCCAAGAGCGCCGAGGTGGACTACCCGACGTACGTGGAGGACCGGATCAGGGACCTGGCCATCCAGGCACGCGAACGCGCGGGCATCCGCCGCGGGTCCGCAGAGCAGGTCGCCCTGCGCGCCCAGCGCAGCATCGACCTCGCGCCGATCGCCGCGCTCGGCGCCGGTGTCGTCCTGCTGATCTTCACCGCCCTGGTGTGAGGGCCGTCGTGCTCAGAGGCCAGCGGCCCGCTTGAAGTCGGCCGCGATCGCGTCGAGCCTCCCGGCGGCCGCGATGCGGGCGGCGTCGACACCGCCCTCCTCGTCCACCCCGACGACGACCTCGAGGTAGCACTTCACCTTGGGCTCGGTGCCGCTGGGACGCACGATCATGCGCGCCCCCTCAGCGAGGTGGTAGCGCAGGCCGTCGGTCGGAGGCAGGTCGGCCGAGCCCAGGGACAGGTCGTCGACCGCGAGGACGTCCAGCCCGCCGAGCGTCGCGACGGGCGCGGCGCGCAGACGCTGCATCGTGGCGGGAATCTCGGCCAGGTCGGCGAATCGTACGGAGACCTGATCGGTGGCGTGCAGGCCGTGCTCGGTGGCCAGATCGTCGAGGACGTCGATGAGGGTGCGGCCCTCCGACTTGGCGAGGGCCGCGAGCTCGCACACCAGCAGCAGCGCCGAGACGCCGTCCTTGTCCTTCACGTGCGCCGGGTCGACGCAATAGCCCAGCGCCTCCTCGTACCCGAACGCCAGGCCGTCGACGCGACCGATCCACTTGAAGCCGGTCAGCGTCTCGACGTGCGGCTGGCCCGCGGCAGCAGCGAGCTTGGACAGCCACGTGGAAGACACGATCGAGTTGGCGAAGACGCCCGTGCGGCCCGTGCTGAGCAGGTGGTGGGCCAACAGCACGCCCACCTCGTCGCCGCGCAGCATCCGCCAGCCGTGCGGGCCCGGCACGGCGACCGCGCACCGGTCGGCGTCGGGATCGTTGGCCACCACGATGTCGGCCCCCGTCTCCTGCGCCAACGCCATGGCGAGGTCCATGGCGCCCGCCTCCTCGGGGTTGGGGAAGGCGACCGTCGGGAACTCGGGATCGGGCTGGTGCTGCTGGTCGACCACGTGCGGAGCGGGGAAGCCAGCGGCGGTGAGGACCCGCTCGACGGTCACGCCGCCCACGCCGTGCAGCGGGGTGTAGACGGTCTGCAGGTCGCGCGGACCGTCGCCCGCAAGAGCGGCGATGGTCGCGATGTAGGACTCCAGGACCGACTCGTCGACGACCGTGCCGCCATCCCCCCGCGGCACGCCCGCCAAGGCGCCGACGGCGGCGATGTGGGCGGCAATCTCGGCGTCGGCGGGCGGAACGATCTGTGAGCCGTCGCCGAGGTAGACCTTGTAGCCGTTGTCCTGGGGCGGGTTGTGGCTCGCTGTGACCATCACCCCGGCCACGCAGTCGAGGTCGCGGATGGCGTACGCGAGGACGGGCGTCGGCAGCGGTCGAGGCATGACGACTGCCTGCAGTCCCGCGCCCGTCATGACCTCGGCGGTGTCGCGGGCGAAGACGTCGGAGTTGTGGCGGGCGTCGAAACCAATGACGACGCGGCCGCCCGCGTGACCCTCGGAGATGAGGTGGGCGGCGAGACCGGCTGCGGCGCGGATGACCACGACCCGGTTCATCCGGTTGGGGCCAGCCCCCAGCGCGCCGCGCAGGCCGGCGGTGCCGAACTCCAAGGTGCCCGCGAAGCGGTCCGCCAGGTCGACGACCTCATCCTCGGCGCCGGCGCGGACCCGGTCGATGACGCCCTGCAACTCCCCGCGCGTGTGCGGGTCGGGGTCCTCGGCGAGCCAGGCTTCGGCGAGGGAGACGAGGGCGGCGGTGTCGGGCGTCATGCACGCACGCTAGCGCGCCGCGGTGACACCCGCGCACCGCCGGTCGCGTCAGCGGCGGAACTGGTCCAGGTGCTCGCCGAGCTCGGCGAAGACGGCCTGGTTGTGGCTGAACGCCGCCTGCACCTCGGCCACGACCTCGGCACGCTGGCCCTCGTCGAGGGGGAGCGCGTCGAGGGCGGCGCGGTAGTCGTCCTTGTAGACCTTGGGCTTGGCAATGCTGGCGAACTCGTAGAACGAGAGGCCCGAGCCGTTGCGGGAGAAGTCGCGGTCGAGGATGCGGCCGATGGCCAGACCGCCGGAGAGATCGCCCAGGTAGCGGGTGTAGAGGTGCGCGACCAGGCGGACCGGGTTGGTGGCGGTCGCACGGATGGCGTCGACGTACGCGCGGGTGGCGCGGCCCTCGTACAGGTCCTCCTCGGGAGCGCCGGTGCGCCAGGCCTCGATGTCGGCCACGATCGAGGGGTGGCGCTCGAGGTCGGCGTCGAAGAGGCGGGCGATGAGCGGGTCCGTCGCGGCGGAGCGGGCGGTCTCCTCGAGGGCCTCGTAGACGGGGGCGAGAGCGGAGAGGTAGTTGACGTACGCGGCCTCGGTCAGCTTGCCGCCCATGAGCTCGGAGATGAAGCTGGCCGATTCGGCGTCGTCGTGCTGGGCACGCGAACCCTCGCGCATCGCGGTGGACAGCGGGACGGTCTCAGCGGTGGCGTCGACTGCGGTCATGGGGGACTCCTGAGGAGGTCTTCCGAGAAATGAACTGACTGGTTGTCAGAATCATTCTGACAACGTGTCAGGCCTCTTGGCAAGTCCGATCTTAGGATTGCCTAACTCTGGGGGCGGGTTCATCGTTCGTGGTTTCGACAAGCTCAACCAGCGTTGGGGTGGTTTCGACGGGTTCGTCGTTCGTCGAGCCTGTCGAGACGCGGGTTTCGACAAGCTCAACCAGCGGGGGAGGCGCGGTTTCGACAAGCTCAACCAGCGGGGGAGGCGCGGGTTTCGACAGGCTCAACCAGCGACAGGCTCAACCAGCGGCGGTGGGGGCGCCCAGGGCTCTGAGCAGGAAGTCCTCGGTGACCTCGTGGGGCAGGTGTCGCGGGCCCAGGCAGGCGTGCACCAGCGTCATCGTGGCGGCCTCGTCGGCATAGGTGAACTGCCCGGACGCCAGCCCGCTGCGCAGGATCTCGGCCAGCACCAGTTCGATCGCGATCACGTGCTCGCGGATCGCGGCCAGCGACTGGGGGGAGAGGTGGCCGTACAGCTTGGGGGCGAGTCCGACGTGGAACTGCTCGCCCGTCTCGAGGTTGTGGCGCACGTAGCGCCGCATCTTCTCCACGGGGTCATCGGCGACGGCGAGGTTCTCGGTGAGGCGCTCGATGTACTTGTTCGTCTCGTGCGAGGCGAAGGCCACCACGACGGCCTCGCGGTCGGGGAAGTGGTGGTAGATCGCCGTACGCCCCAGCCCTGCCCGCGCGGCGATCTGGGCCATCGAGATCGCATCGAAGCTGTGCTCGCTCATCAACTGCGAGAAGGCGTCGAAGATCCGCTGCTGGACTTGCGCGCGGTGCTCGCCGAGGCTCTCGGCGCTGATCTTGGGCACGCTCAGGCACCTGCGACGCGGTGAGGAGCGGTGGAACCGGCGCGGCAGGGCGGACGAGGGGGAGCGATCAGCACGAGGGCACTCTAGCCCCGAGGGCCGCGTCGGGCCCGTGGTCCGCACTGAGACACGGATGTGCAAAGAAAGGCTTCCCTAAGTTAGTGTGGGCTTACTTCGTCTCGGGTGTTCGGTTCGATCGACTGTGCCCGGACGCCGGGCGGACAACGCCTCTCGACTTCCCCGGAGAACCCTCGTGCCCAGCCCCCGCCCTTCCCTGAGCCTGCTCGTCTGTGCGGCGCTCGTCCTGCTCCTCGCCGCCTGCGGGGGCGCGAGCGAGGGAAGCGAGAAGGGCGGCGTGGCCGAAGGGACCGTCGCTCCCGCGCTCTCCGAGGTCGACGTCGCTGAGGACCCGCGCGCCTTCACCGGACAGGTCACCGTCGAGGTCGACGACCCGATCGACCCCGTCGCCGACGCGCCGCAGCCGTCGCTTCCCGTCACGCTGACCGACGCCCAGGGCACCAAGGTCACGGTCACCGACACCTCGCGCGTGCTGGCCCTCGACCTGTACGGCACCCTCTCGCGCACCGTCTTCGAGCTCGGCATGGGGGACTCGCTGGTGGGCCGCGACCTGTCGACGCAGTTCGCCGAGGCCGACGACCTGCCGCTGGTGACCGGCCAGGGCCACGACCTCAACGCCGAGGCGCTGCTCGAGCTGGACCCCACGCTCATCATCACCGACACCTCGCTCGGTCCGTGGGACGTCATTCTGCAGATGCGCGACGCCGGCATCCCCGTCGTCGTGGTCGACTCGAGCCGCAACCTCGACAACGTCTCCGAGATCACCGAGATGGTCGCCGCCGCGCTCGGCGTCAGCGAGGCGGGCGCCGACCTCGCCGCGCGTACGGACTCCGAGATCACCCAGATGCAGGCCGACATCGCCGCCGTCGCGCCGCCGGAGTCCGAGCGGTTGCGGACCGTGTTCCTCTACGTGCGCGGAGCGGCGAACGTCTACTACATGTTCGGCAAGGGCTCTGGCGCCACCGACCTCATCGACGCCGCCGGCGGGTACGACGTGACCGAGGAGATCGGCTGGTCCGGCATGCGACCCGTCACGGCCGAGGGCCTGGTCGCCGCGCAGCCCGAACTGGTGGTCATGATGACCAAGGGCCTGGAGTCCACGGGAGGCGTGGACGGCCTGCTCGAAAAGCTGCCCGCCCTCGCCCAGACCCCCGCGGGCGAGAATGAACGATTCGTCACGATCGACGACTCCCTGATCCTGGGGTACGGCCCCGCCACCGCCCAGGTCCTCAACGGACTTGCGGTGGCGATCCTGGCGCCGGAGGCGCTCTCGTGAGCATGCGCCTGCCCCTGCAGCCGACCGCGTCCAACCGCGCCATGGTGCTGGGCACGCTGGGGACGACGCTCGTCATCGCCATGATCTGGGCCGCCGCCTCGGGGCAGCTGAAGATCCCGGCCGGAGAGGTCGTCGGCTCGCTGCTGCACCACCTCGGCCTCGACTGGGGACCGGTGCCGAGCCACCCCCAAGGCGACGCAACCCTGTGGCAGGTGCGCTTCCCGCGCGTGGCGATGGCCGTGCTCGTGGGCGCCTCGCTGGGAGCAGCTGGGGCCGTGATGCAGGGAGTCTTCGGCAACCCGTTGGCCGAGCCCGGCGTCGTGGGCGTCTCCAGCGGCGCCGCCGTCCTCGCCGCGGCCGTCATCGTCTTCGACCTGACCGCGTTCGGCCCCTGGACCGTCGCCGTCGCCGCCTTCGCCGGCGGACTCATCACCACGCTGGCGGTCTACCTGCTCTCGCGCAACGGCGGGCGTACGGAGGTCGTCACCCTGGTCCTCACCGGCATCGCCATCAACGCGATGGCCGGCGGTGCGCTGGCGTTCATGATGTTCCTCGGTGACACCGCCGCGCGCGAAGAGATCGTGTTCTGGCAGCTCGGCAGCCTCAACGGGTCCCGTACGGACCACGTCGTGGTCACCGCCGTGGTCGCGGGGCTTGGCCTGGTCGGCGCCCTGGTGATGTCGCGCAACCTCGACCTGCTCGCCCTGGGGGACCGCGGGGCACGGCACGTGGGCGTCGACGTCGAGCGGGTGCGACTCATCTGCATCGTCGTGGTGGCAGTGCTGACGGCCGCGGCCGTGGCCTTCGCCGGCATCATTTCCTTCGTCGGGCTGATCATTCCGCACCTGATGCGGATGGTCGTGGGCCCCGGGCACCGGGCGCTGGTCCCGGCCAGCGCGCTCGGCGGCGCCGTCCTGCTGGTGCTGGCGGACCTGTTCGCGCGCTCGGCCGTCGCGTACGCGGACCTGCCGATCGGCATGCTGACCTCACTGGTCGGCGGGCCCGTCTTCTTCTGGCTGCTGCGTACGGCCCGTCGCTCGGCAGGAGGGTGGGCATGAGCGTCCCCGCACTGGCCGTGCACGGCCTCAGCATCACTCTGGGCGGCAAGGAGATCCTGCACGGCGTGGACCTGGAGGTCCGCGCGGGCGAGGTGGTCGCCCTGGTCGGCCCCAACGGCGCCGGCAAGTCGACGCTGCTGGCGGCGATGGCCGGTGACCTGGCCCCGGAGGCGGGTCGCGTCGAGATGGCAGGCACCAGCATCGCCGGGATGAACGCCGCGAGGCTGGCGCGCCACCGTGGCGTCCTCCAGCAGCGGCAGAGCCTGGCCTTCGGATTCCGGGTGCGCGAGGTCGTGGAGATGGGGCGCGCGGTGTGGCGGCGCACCGAGCGGGCGGAGTTCGACGAGGAGGTCGTGGAGCGCTCCATGGCCGTCGCCGACGTCACGCATCTGGTCGACCGCATCGTTCCGACCCTGTCGGGCGGTGAGCAGGCCCGCGTCGCGTTCGCCCGTCTGCTGGCCCAGGAGACCGAGGTGCAGTTGCTCGACGAGCCGACCGCGGCACTCGACATCAAGCACCAGGAGGCCGTGCTGCAGCAGGCCCGCGTCAGCGCCGAGTCGGGCGCGGCCGTGGTGGTGGTGCTGCACGACCTCAGCCTCGCCGCGGCGTGGGCCGACAGGATCTGCGTCCTGTCCCAGGGTCGCGTCCGCGCCACGGGCACTCCGCACGAGGTGTTCACCTCAGAACTGCTCACCGAGGTCTACGAGCACCCTGTGCACGTGGTCGACCATGCCGGCGTCCTGCTGGTGGTCCCCGTGCGCACGATGGTCGCGAAGGAGAACTCGTGTCCCGTTCGATGAACTCCCTGCGCGTGGCCCTGACCGGGGCTCTCGCGTCCGTCCTCGCAGTCTGGGCCGTGCTGGTCGCCTCCCCGTCGTACGCTGCCGGCTCCGTCGGGGTCGACAACGGTGGCAACGGCGCCGTCATCGACTCGACGTACTCCTCGCGCCTGACCGTGAGCGGGCGCGGTTTCCAGTCCATCAAGGGTGGCCACGGCGGCATCTACGTGTGGTTCGGCACTGTCAACGGCACGTGGCAGCCGAGCAAGGGCGGCAAGTCGGGCGTCAACTATCTCTACGTGCCCGACAGCGAGACCAAGGGCAACCAGGGCTTCCAGCGCTACGTGGCGTTCCCCGGCTCCGACACGGCGTCGTCGGCCAACGGCGGAACCATGTCGGAGAGCGGCGCCTGGCAGACGTCGATCATCGTGCCCGGTCCCACCTTCCAGGCCGTCGGTCGCAACGGGAGCGTGGAGACGGTCGACTGCCGCAAGGTGACGTGCGGCGTCATCACCGTCGGCGCGCACGGAGTGCACAACGCCAACAACGAGACCTTCACGCCGGTGAAGCTGGCTGACCTGGCGGCGGCCGAACAGCCGCAGCCCTCCGGCAGCGGCACCGAGCCCGGCGAGACCACCACACCCGGCTCCACGACTCCCGGCTCCACGACGCCCACCGCGTCCCCGGGCACCGTGCAGCAGCAGCCGGTCGTACGTCGCGGCAAGCCCAAGCTGGAGGTCGACCGTGCCTCTGCGGTCGCGGGCAGGGGGTTGTCATTCGTGGCGACCAATCTGGCTCCCGGCGCACAGATCACGCTGGTTCTCGACGACGGCGTCGTGGCCAGCGGGCCCCACGTCGTCGGTGATGACGGCACGGTCGCCGGAGTGATGCAGTTGCCCGCAGACCTGGGCGCCGGCACCCACGAGATGCGCACGTTCAGCAGCGGCCGTACGGCGTCGGTGAAGTTCGGGGTGCTCGCGGGCGAGGAGCCCGCCGCTGCCGAGAGCGCCGAGGACGAGCCGGCCGTGTCGACGGCCTCGCTGGTCTTCGTCGGCGTCAGCGCGCTGATCTTCCTCGCGGCACTCTTCGTCGCCGTACGCCGCGGGCTCGGGGGTCGTCGTGCGCGCGCGTGAGCAGGTCGCCCTCTGGGCCGCTGCGGCGCTGGCCGCTGGCGGCGTCATGCTGCTGCCCGTGGGCGCCGCGGCCGACACGACGCCGACCGCGACGCCCAGCCCGACGGTGACGCTCCCCACGGAGACGCCGACCCAGACGCCCACCGGGACGCCCACGGAGACACCGACGGGGACGCCCACGGACACACCGACGGGGACGCCGACCGGCACTCCTACGCAGACGCCGACCCAGACGCCCACGGGGACCCCGACCCAGACGCCCACGGGCACTCCCACGAGCACTCCCACCGGGACCCCGACGCCGACCCCCACCGTCACCGAGACGGTCACCGTCACCCCGACCCCGACACCGACGCCGACGCCGACACCGACCCAGGGCCCGGGCGCCGGCACGTACGAGGTCTCCGACGCGGTCTTCACGTGGGGGATCTCCAAGCAGACGAGCGCGCGATCGCACAACCCGCTGTCGATCAACCTGCTCGCGGCCGGTCTCGCCGACCCGGGGCGTGGCGGCATCGAACTGCCGCAGTCCAAGTGGTCGGCCACCGCTGGGAACGTGACGATCCAGAAGCAGGACTCCGCCGGCGCGTGGCAGACCGCCACCTGGGCGGGTCTGGGCACGGACGCCACGGGCGCGAGCATCGGTCTGTACGGGCCCTTCAGCGGCCACCGGGTCTCGATCGCCCAAGGCGTCGGCAGTTATTCGCCCGAGGGCGAGGACGCCCGCATTGCCTGGCAGGGCTCCTTCACGGTCCTCTACTACGGCGGCAACACGGTGTTCACCCTCGCCGACCCGGTCCTCGAGATCGTCGACGGCGTCGGCACCCTCACGGCGACCGCTGGCGGCTGGGCTTCGGACCGCAACAACCCTCGTGTGTGGACGCCACTCACCCCGCAGGTCGTCACGGTCGCCGATCTCGGCTCTGTCGACGTCACCGAGACCGGCCTGAGCGCCACGCCCGCCTATGAGGGCGTGCAGGTCACCGGAACCGTCGCACAGGACCGCACTGTGACCGGTTGGGGTGGCTTCCCGCAGTCGTTCGTGTCGTTCATCGGGCCGACGGGGGCAGACCAGTTCTGGTATTCCACCGGCCTGCAGTCCGACTGGACCAAGGCGCCCGAGCCGCTGTCGGTCGGCTGGAAGGGATACGAGCCGCCGGTGCCGACGCCCACCGCGAGCGCCACCCCCTCTGCCAGCGCCTCGCCAACGCCGAGCTCATCCCCGAGCAACGAGGTCAAGGACCCGCCCACCGCGACGCCGACGCCGAGCGCGAGCGCACCGGCCCCCAGCGCGCATGTCGCCCCGCCGGCGGCCACGAACCCAGCGCCGATCGCGGCCCCGCTGCTCGACCTCCCCGTCGCGGCCGCTTCGTCGAAGCTCTTCGTGCCCCCGTCCACGGCGGGTGCTCAGGCCGCGCCGCGCAACGCGGCGGCGCAAGCGCGTACGCAGAACCTGGCCTGGTGGGCAGGCGGCGGCCTGCTCATGGGGTCCGCGGTGCTCATGCTCTGGCCGAGCCTGTCGCGGCGCATCAACTGAACGTTTCATCTGGTCGCATCACCCACTGAAAGGAACACCATGAAGTCCCACACGCACAGCGTGCGCCGCAGCCTGGCTGCCGGTGTCGCAGGAGCTCTCGTCGCCGGTGCGGCCGCAGCGGTCGTCGCGGCCCCCGCGTCGCACGCCGCGCCCGCCACGGGATCGTTCTCCTGGGGCATCTCGCAGAACTTCGTCGAGCACCTGTTCTTCAGCAAGGCCGGTCCGGTCCTGCCCACCACGCCCTCCGGCACCCTCAGCGGTGGCGTGACCCACGAGACCAACGACCCCACCACCGGCCTCGACGACCGGTTCGTCTTCCCGGCCGTGTCGAGCTCGCGCGCAGCCGACGGCACCGTCACCTCCCAGTACGAGGGCACCGTGCGCGGCGCCTTCGTCAACGGGGGCACCGAGTACTACTCGGTCACCATCTCCGACCCGGTCGTCGTGGTCTCCGGCGACGGATCCGGTCAGGTGCGTGCCGACGTGAGCGGCAGCGCGCCGGGCGTGAGCACCACCCCGACCGAGGTCACCGTCGTCGAGTTCAGCTCGTCGTCCTCGACCGGCGGCGTTCTCACCGCAACCCCGGAGTGGGAGGGCGTGCTCCCCGCGGGCTCGGCCACGGCGGTCGACCTCGGCATCGTGGTCACCACGGACCCGACCACGAGCAACCTGCCGGCCGACGGCAAGTCCTTCAACCCGGGCTTCCTCGGTGCGATCCCGTCGACCGTCCGCGCGCACTTCTACAACTCCTCCAAGGCCACGCCGCCGGCGGCGCAGGCCAACAAGGCCCCGGGCGCCTTCACGGCCGAGGCCGTCATGGTGCCCACCGTCACCCCGACCGTGCTGAGCGAGTCGTACGAGGACGGCGTGGAGATCTCCGTCGCCGGTTCGGGCTTCAACCCGTCGACCAACCCGGGCGACCAGGGCGTGTACGTCGCCCTCGCCCCGGCCGACACGGTCATCGACTACACCGACCAGAGCTCGATGTCTTCCATGGCTGCCGTCGACTGGGTGATGCCGTCCCGCTTCTCGGGTGACACCTTCACGGCCAACCTGGTGGCGCCGACCGACAAGCTCGAGATCGGCGAGTCGTACGCGCTCTTCACGTGGCAGGCCCACGGTCACTCGAACACCACGCAGGACACCACGACTCCGGTGACCATCGACTGGAGCAAGTTCGAGGAGCCGACCCCGACCCCCACCACCCCGACGCCGACCACTCCGGCTCCCACGACCCCGACGCCGACCACTCCGGCGCCCACGACCCCGGTCGTGGTCAAGGTTGACTCGACGGTGACGGTGAAGGTCTCCAAGAAGGCCACCCTGAAGAAGGCCGGCAAGGCCGTCGTCACGGTCAAGGGCGGCGACGTCCTCGGCACCGGCACGGTGGTCGTCAAGATCAAGGTCGCCGGCGTCAAGAAGGCCAAGAAGGTCACCGTGACCCTCAACGCCAAGGGCCAGGCCAAGATCAAGCTGCCCAAGGCCAAGAAGAAGGGCGCGTACAAGGTCGTGGTGACCTACGCGGGCGACGAGAAGCTCAACGCCGCCAAGAAGGTCGTCAAGAAGTTCAAGGTCAAGAAGTGACCTGCTGAACCAGCACTGACACTCGACGCCCCGGCTGCTTGGCAGCCGGGGCGTCGTGGTGTGTAGAGCCCAATCTGGTGAGCCGGATCTGTCGAGGCCGGGGTGCGTCGGCGGACAACTTCCGCTCCCGTGGCCGTACCAACGCGCCCACAACGGGGTGTCAGTGCGGATAACCCCGCTTTACATGCGAGAAGCGGGGGCGGGGAAGGGCGCTCAGATGCGGGGGACGATGTCGCCCAGGAGGCCACCCATCCGGGTAGCCGCCGCACGGCCGGCCTCCAGGACCTCCTCGTGGTTGAGGGGAGCGTCGCTGATGCCGGCGGCGAGGTTGGTGACGAGGCTGATGCCCAGCACCTCCATGCCCGACTGGCGGGCGGCGATCGCCTCGAGGGTGGTGCTCATGCCCACCAGGTGGCCGCCGAGGATCCCAGCCATACGCACCTCGGCCGGGGTCTCGTAGTGCGGGCCGCGGAACTGGACGTAGACACCCTCGTCGAGGCTCGGATCGATCTCCTGGCACAGCGCCCGCAGGCGGGGGCTGTAGAGGTCGGTGAGGTCGACGAAGTTCGCGCCCTCGATGGGGGAGTCGGCGGTGAGGTTGATGTGGTCGCTGATGAGCACGGGGGTGCCCGGGGTCCACGACTCCTTGAGGCCGCCGCACCCGTTGGTCAGCACGATCGCGCGGCACCCGGCGGCTGCGGCCGTACGGACCGGGTGGACGACGGAGCGCACCCCCTTGCCCTCGTAGTAGTGGGTGCGGGACAGGAACACGAGGACGTTCGTCTCTCCCACGCGCAGCGAGCGGATCTTGCCGGAATGACCAGCGACACCGGCGGCATGGAAGCCGGGCAGGTCGGTGGTGTTGATCTCGGCAGTCGCGGGGCCCAGCGCGTCCACGGCGGGGAGCCAGCCCGAACCCAGCACGAGCGCCACGTCATGGGACGCGACACCGGTCAGGTCGGCGAGGGTGGCGGCGGCCTGCTCGGCCAGGGCGAAAGGATCGTTCTCGGTCACCGCACGATCCTAGGCAGGCTTGTCCGCCGAGGCCATTCAGCCGCAGTCCTCGCCAGGGCTCACCGGGTCCAGCCCCCACGACGCGACCAGCGAGTCCCCGTCGGCCAGCCACACGATCCCCTCGCCGGAGTTCAGGGCGTCGGCGGGCGCCGTCATCGGTTCGACGGCCACCGCGAGGTCGCGCCCGGGCAGGCGATCCGTCACGAACACCTGGACCCACGCGAACGCCGGGTCGGCCCACAACGCCACGCCGTGGCCGTCAGGTGCGCGCAGGGTGTGCCGGAACAGACCGTCGCCCGCGGGACGCAGGTCGGCGTACCCCGAGTCGACCCGCCGAGCCCCGATCGGCGGACCGGAGCGCCAGTCGTGCTCCCCGCTCACCGGAGCGGTGCCGACGGGGAGCAGGCGCTCGTCCACGACGATCCGCGTGTGCGCATCGATGGCCAGGGTGCAGTCGGCGACGTCGGCGTCGCCCACGCGCAGGTACGGGTGAGCCCCGATCGCCACGGGCGCGCGGCCCTCGCCCTGATGGGTGACCTCGTGCGTCGCCCGAAGCCCCTCGTCGAGGAGCTCCCAGGTCACGGTGTGGGTGAGGCGGAACGGGTAGCCGGACTGCGGGAAGATCTCGGCGCGCAGCCGCACGTGACGCCCTGACTCCTCGATCGCTGCGTACGAGGCGTGTCGCAGCAGCCCGTGGGAGGCGTTGGCGCGCGACGGTTCGGTCAGGGCCAGGTGCTGGGTCTGCCCCTCGAGCAGCCACCGGCCATCGCGCACCCGGTTGGGCCACGGGACGAGCAGTTGTCCGCTGCCCGCGGGCAGGGGTGAGGCGGGGTCCGACGGTTCGGTCAGCCAGCGCCCGCCCACCCGGTAGCCGAGCAGCGCGGCACCCGCCTCGCAGACGTACGCCTGCGCGGCGCCGTCGCTGAGCCGCCACCGTCGTCCGGTCGCGGGCGAGGCCTCGGCCTCGTACGGCTCACTCACGGGCGCCGCTGTGCTCGGGCAGGGCGCCGTCCAGCGGGACCACCCAGCGGAAGCACGTGCCGGCGGGCTCCAGGGGGAGAAGCTCCAGCGACCCGGCGAGACTGCGCGCACGGCGCCGCGAGTTGCGCAGCCCCGACTCTCGGGAGAGCTCCGCGGGAATGCCGACGCCGTCGTCGACGACCAGCAGCGTCACCTCGGACTCGCCCACCTCGACGCGGACCTCCGCCGAACTGGCGCGCGCGTGGCGGGCGACGTTGGAGACGGCCTCCCGCAGGACAGCCAGCAGCTGGTCGGCGAGCTCGGGCCCGATCGCACTGTCGACCGGACCGGTCGTGGTGATGCGAGGGGTGAACCCCAGGGCGCCCGCGTACTCGTGCACCACCGTACGAATCTCCTGGCGCAGGGAGCTGCTGGAACCGGTGTGCTGGAGCTCGAAGATCGTCCCCCGGATCGCCTTGATGGTCGCGTCGAGGTCCTCGGTGGCCCGGTCGATGCGCTCGACCACCTTCTCGTTGCCAGCCACCAACGTCGCCACGGCTTGCAGTTGCAGCCCGGTCGCGAAGATCCGTTGGATCACCACGTCGTGCAGATCGCGTGCGATGCGCTCGCGGTCGGAGGTCAGCGCGTACTCCTCGCGCTCCGCGATGGCCTGGGCCCTGTCGATCGCGAGGACTGCCTGGTCGGCGAAGGTGGCGAGGAGCTCGCGCTCGGCCCCGTGCAGGGGCGCGGAGGTGCGGTCCGTCAGCGTCACGAGAGCGCGCAGCGGCACCAGCGGCGAGCGCAGCGGGACGACGACGGCGTGGAAGTGCTCCAGGGTCGCGGTCGCCAGGGGGGCATCGGGGCTCATGTCGACGGTGTCGCGCAAGTGCTCGACTGCCTCGTGGACCCGCGCGTGGTCGGCCGCGTCCGCGTGGAGGGTGTCGGCCTCGGTCTCGTCGGAGGCCAGCAGCACCACCGCGTTCGCCCCCGCGAGCCGGCGCGTCGTCGCCGCGAAGCGCCGCAGCCCCACCTCGTGGTCGACGGGGGGCTGGAGGGCGTCCTGGAGTGCGGCGGAGGCCTCCAGCCACTGACGCCGCCGCTCGGACAGCTCGTAGTCGCGGGCGTTGCCGATCACGTAGCCCGCGGCCCTCGCGAGGGCCTCCACCATGTGCTGGTCGGTGTCGGTGAACGGCTCTCCGCCCGCCTTCTCGGTGAGGTAGAGGTTGCCGAACACAGTCCCGCGGATGCGTACGGGCATCCCGAGGAAGGTACGCATCGGGGGATGGTTGGCGGGGAAGCCGACGGACTTCGGGTGCGCCGAGAGGTCGATCAGGCGCAGGCCCTCCGGGCGCTCGATGATCACCCCGAGGATCCCGCCACCGCGCGGCAGGTCGCCAATGAGGGCGCGTAGATCGTCGTCGATGCCGGTCGTGATGAACTCGGAGAGTTGCCCGTCCGATCCCAGCACCCCCAGCGCGCCGTACTGAGCGCCCGTGAGCGCCGTGGCCGCCTCGACGATGTGCGTCAGGACAGAGGTGAGGTCGAGGTCGCTGGCGATGGCCGAGATGGCCTCGAGCAGGCTGCGACCGTGTGCGATGTCGGAGTCCGGGGCGCTCACGGGGGCCAGTGTGGCAGGCCGGGCCAGTCTGTGGGAGTCGGGGGCGGTCGCGGCGGCGAACCCGAGTCAGACCTGACGGCGGACGGCCAAGTCCTGGTACGGCTCCCAGCCGGTGCCGAGCCGGCGCCCGGTCACTTCGGTCCACGGGATGCGCAGGACGAGGTTGCGCTGCCCGGCCGCCCAGGGCCGCGGCGGCCAACTGCGCTGGATCCGGGCGAGCTCCTCGGCGTCGTCGACCACCTCGGCCCGCCCGCGGACGAGCACGCTCCACCCGCGCTGGCGCAGGTGGTCGAAGTCATCGATCTCGAACGCGACCATGGTGTCGCGCGCGTACGTGCCGATGAGGCTGTACGCCGTGGTGCGCACCAGCGTCGACTCCCCGGAGGTGGAGTAGTTCACCGGCATGATGTGTGGGCCGGTCGGCGTGGCGAGTGCGATCCGACCCGTCACCCCCGCGGTAAGCAGCTGGGTGCAGTCGTCCCGCCCCAGTTCGTGCGCGTCATACATGCGGCTTCTGCCCCCCTCGAGGTGTGGATTACCTCTTATTCTGCGCCTGCCAGGCGCAGTGCAGAAGGGTCCATGGTCCCGGTGAGGGCGGGCAGGATGCCCCCGACCGGCGGTGTCTGCCACGGCTGTGGTCCCGGCCTTGGGTGGCCGAAGCGAGGCAGCGGGGTCCGCCGGTCGGGAGGCGTCACTGCGTGATGAGTCCGTTGGTGCTGGGCTGGAACGGGTTGAGGCCCTTCTCGATGGCGACCTGCATGAGGTAGCCCTCGCGCCCCAGCACCTTGATGAGCTCGGCGATCTTGGCCGCCTCGGCCTTCTGGACGGCGACCTGCGCCTCGGCCGCGAGCTGCTGGGCCTTGGCCTCGGCCTCCTTGGCGCGCGCCTTGGCCACCTGTTCCTGCTGTGCGATCAGCGCCTCCTTGATGGCGGAGGGGGGCTCGGGCTTCTGCAGGGTCACGGCGAAGTTCTCGAAGAACGCGACCTCACCGTCGGTCTGCCGGTTGACCAGCTCGGGCAGGGCCGCCAGGACGTCGGCCTCCCACTGGGCCTTCTTGGTGGGGTCGGTGTAGAGC
>JAEWOG010000006.1 GCA_023460975.1 Actinomycetes bacterium | reverse complement strand
TTCGACAAGCTCAACCAGCGACGAGGGGTTTCGACAAGCTCAACCAGCGACGAGGGGTTTCGACAAGCTCAACCAGCGACGAGGGGTTTCGACAAGCTCAACCAGCGACGAGGGGTTTCGACAAGCTCAACCAGCGACGACAGGCTCAACCAGCGACGAGGGGTTTCGACAAGCTCAACCAGCGACGACGGTTGAAGCAACGAAGCGGCGGCGCTCTCGTGTGGAGCACCGCCGCTTCTGCGTCTGCGCCCCCACTAGGATTCGAACCTAGGCTCCCGCCTCCGGAGGGCGGTGCTCTATCCCCTGAGCTATGGGGGCTCTGGGACGGGATGACCCTACAACCCCGGTGGTCGCGACGTGAAACCGGTTCGAGGATCGTCCGAGGCCGTCGATAGGCTTGGGGGGTGAACCCTGAGCAACTCTCCACCACGATCGTCGACGTCCTCAAGGCCCTGGTGGCCTCCGGAGCGGTGACGCTGCCCGACGGCGTTCCGGACTCCGTGACGGTGGAGCGACCCCGGCAGAAGGGGCACGGCGACTACGCCACCAACGCGGCGCTGCAATTGGCCAAGAAGGCCGGCATGAACCCCCGCGCGTTCGCCGAGCTCCTCGAGGAGGGTCTCGCGGCCGCCGAGGGCATCGAGGCCGTCGAGATCGCTGGTCCGGGCTTCCTCAACGTCACCGTCAGCGCCGGCGCGCAGGGCAAGGTCGCCGACGACGTGGTCGCGGCGGGTGCCGCCTACGGCTTCACGACCTCGAGCACTCCGGAGAAGGTCAACGTCGAGTTCATCTCGGCCAATCCCACCGGCCCGCTCCACCTGGGGCACACCCGCTGGGCAGTGGTCGGCGATGCGCTGGCGCGGGTGCTGGCAGCCGCGGGTGCCGAGGTGACGCGCGAGTTCTACATCAACGACCGCGGCAACCAGATGAACCTCTTCGGCGCCTCCATCGAGGCCCGAGCCGCCGGGACCCCGGTGCCCGAGGACGGCTACCAGGGCGAGTACGTCGCCGAGCTCGCCGCCAAGGTGCTGGCGGCGCACCCCGACATCCTCGAACTGCCGGGCGACGAGCGCCTCGTGGCCTTCCGCGAAGCCGGTTACGAGGTGCAGCTCAAGGAGCAGCAGGACCAGCTCGAGCTGTTCCAGACCCACTTCGACGTGTGGTTCTCCGAGCGTGGCCTGCACGACGACGACAGCGAGGGTTCGGTGGAGGACACGCTGGCTGCGCTCAAGGACAAGGGCCACGTGTACGAGGCCGACGGGGCGCTGTGGATGCGTACGACCACCTTCGGTGACGACAAGGACCGGGTGCTGATCCGTTCCAACGGAGAACTGACGTACTTCGCCTCCGACACGGCGTACTACCTCAACAAGCGCAAGCGCGGGTTCGACCGCTGCGTCTACCTCCTCGGCGCGGACCACCACGGCTACGTGGGCAGGCTCCGGGCGATGGCCGCGTGCGCGGGCGACGACCCCGAGGCCAACATCGAGGTGCTCATCGGCCAGTTGGTCAAGATCCTCTCCGACGGCGAGGAGCTCAGGCTCTCCAAGCGGGCCGGCACGATCGTCACCCTGGACGAGCTGGTCGAGCTCATCGGCGTCGATGCGCTGCGCTACACGCTGGCGCGCTACCCGGCCGACTCCCCGCTGACCCTCGACGTGGCTGAGATGACCAAGCAGGCCAGCGACAACCCGGTCTACTACGTCCAGTACGCCCACGCCCGGGTGTCCTCCATCCTGCGCAACGCGGCCGACCTGGGCCTCGCGCCTGCCTCGCACCCGGAACTGCTGGCCCACGAGAAGGAGGGTGACCTCCTGCGCGCTCTGGCGGAGTTCCCCCGTGTGGTGGCGGCTGCGGCCGAGTTGCGTGAGCCGCACCGCGTCGCCCGCTACCTCGAGGACACGGCGGCGACGTACCACAAGTTCTACGACGCCTGCCGGGTCCTGCCGAAGGGCGACGAGGAGCCCAGCGACCTGCACGCCGCGCGGCTTCTGCTCGTCAACGCGACCCGGACGGTGCTGGCCAACGGCCTCGGCCTGCTGGGCGTCTCTGCACCCGAGAGGATGTGAGTCGTGCCCACCGCACACCCGTCGGGGTGGGCCCACGCGGACGGCGCGCTGCGCGGCCCGCACTGGCTCAGCGCCCCCGAGGACCCCAACGCGCTCCTGCCCCAACTGTGGTCGGCAGGGGTGACGAAGGCCGACGGCGTCCTGTCCGTTGCCGGCGTCGACCTGGTCGACCTGGTCGCCGAGCACGGCAGCCCGGCGTTCGTCCTGGACGAAGCTGACTTCCGCGCGCGGGCGGCAGCCTTCCGCGACGCCTTCGGTGACTTCGACGTCTTCTATGCAGGCAAGTCCTTCCTGGCGACCACGGTCGCGCGGTGGGTCGCCGACGAGGGGCTGTGCCTGGACGTCTGTTCCGGTGGCGAGTTGCTCGTCGCGGAGCGCGCCGGTTTCCCGATGGAGCGGGTGGGCTTCCACGGCAACAACAAGTCGCTCGCCGAAATGGAACGGGCCCTCGAGCTGGGCGTGGGCCGGATCGTGGTCGACTCGTTCGCCGAGATCGAGCGGCTGGGGGAGCTGGCGGTCGCGCTCGGCCGGACCGCACGAGTCATGGTGCGGGTGACGGCGGGGGTGGAGGCCCACACCCACGAGTTCATCGCCACGGCCCACGAGGACCAGAAGTTCGGGTTCTCGATCGCCTCGGGCGACGCCTTCGAGGCCGCCCGCCGCGCCCTCGACACCGAGGGTCTGGAACTCCTCGGGCTGCACAGCCACATCGGCTCGCAGATCTTCGACACCTCCGGCTTCGAGGTCGCCGCGCGCCGTGTCCTGGCGTTGCACGCCCGCATCGCCGCCGAGTTGGGCTACGTCTCACCCGAGCTGGACCTCGGCGGGGGCTTCGGCATCGCGTACACGAGCCAGGACGACCCGGCCACTCCCGGGGACCTGGCGACGCGGCTCGCCAAGATCGTCGACGACGAGTGCGCCATTCTCGGCCTTGAGCGCCCGCGCCTGTCCATCGAGCCCGGTCGCGCCATCGTCGGGCCCGCCATGTGCACCGTGTACGAGGTCGGCACCGTGAAGCGCGTCACCCTCGACGGCGGACAGCAGCGCACGTACGTGTCGGTGGACGGCGGCATGAGCGACAACATTCGTACGGCCCTGTACGACGCCGACTACTCGGCGACGCTCGCCTCGCGCTCCTCCACGGCGCCTCCGGTGCTCTCCCGCGTGGTCGGCAAGCACTGCGAGGCGGGCGACATCGTGGTCAAGGACGAGTTCCTTCCCGGGGACGTGGCTCCGGGCGACCTGATCGCCGTGCCGGCCACCGGCGCGTACTGCCGGTCGATGGCGTCGAACTACAACCACGCGCTCCGTCCTCCGGTGATCGCAGTTCGGGACGGGAAGACTTTCACCGTCCTTCGCAGGGAGACTGTGGAGGACTTGTTGTCGACGGACGTAGGTGCTTGATGAGCGAGGGTGACAAGCGCGCGTTGCGCGTGGCTGTGCTGGGGTGTGGATCGGTGGGCGCTCAGGTGGTCCGCTTGCTGTCCGAGCAGGCCGACGATCTCGCTGCGCGGATCGGCGCCCCGATCGAGCTCGCCGGAGTCGCCGTACGCCGACTGGACTCCGAGCGCGACGTCGAGGTGCCCGAGGGGCTGCTGACGACCGACGCGATGGGTCTGGTCACCCGCGACGACGTGGACCTGGTCGTGGAGGTCATCGGGGGCATCGAGCCCGCGCGCAGCCTGATCCTCGCTGCTCTCGACAACGGAGCCAGCGTCGTGACTGCCAACAAGGCGCTGCTCGCCGAGGACGGTCCGACCCTGTACGAGGCGGCGGCCAAGGCCGGACGCGACATCTACTACGAGGCCGCGGTCGCCGCGGCCATCCCGATCCTGCGCCCCCTGCGTGAGTCGCTGGCTGGCGACCGGGTGACGCGGGTGATGGGCATCGTCAACGGCACGACGAACTTCATCCTCGACAAGATGGACACCTCCGGCGCCGGGTTCTCCGAGGCGCTCGAGGAGGCTCAGGAGTTGGGGTACGCGGAGGCCGACCCCACCGCTGACGTCGAGGGGTTCGACGCTGCCGCCAAGGCCGCGATCCTTGCCTCGCTGGCGTTCCACTCACGTGTGACTGCCGCCGATGTCCACCGGGAGGGCATCGCCGACGTGACCGCGGCCGACGTGGCCTCGGCGCGTGACATCGACGCGGTGGTCAAGTTGCTGGCGATCTGCGAGCTCAAGGACGACAGGGTCGCCGCGCGAGTGCACCCGGTGATGATCCCCAGGCAGCACCCGCTGGCCAGCGTGCGTGGCCCGTTCAACGCGGTGTTCGTGGAGTCGGAGGCTGCGGGCCAGCTCATGTTCTACGGCCCCGGCGCGGGTGGTGCCCCCACCGCGAGCGCCGTCCTGGGTGACCTCGTCACCGTGGCGCGCAACCGCCTGGCCGACACCCGCGGCGTGGGCGAGAGCGCGTACGCCGACCGCAGCGTCCTGCCCATGGGCGAGACGCTGACCCGCTACCACGTGGCCATCGACGTGGAGGACCGCGCCGGCGTGCTGGCCTCGGTGGCCACGGCGTTCGCCGACCACGGCGTCTCCATCCAGACGGTCCGTCAGGAAGGACGCGGCGCGGACGCGCAGCTCGTCGTGGTGTCGCACCAGGCCACGGACGCGGCGCTCGCCGCCACCGTGCAGCAGCTCAGGGACATGGAGATCGTGCGCGAGGTGACCTCGGTCATGCGCGTCGAAGGAGGCAACGAATGAGCACCAACGGCCAGTGGCGGGGCGTCATCGACGAATACCGCTCGCTGCTCGACATCCCGGCCGACACCCCGGCGGTGACGCTGGGGGAGGGCGGGACGCCGCTGGTCGAGTCACGGTGGCTGTCCGAAGTCACGGGTGGTCAGGTGTGGCTCAAGGTCGAGGGCAACAACCCGACCGGGTCGTTCAAGGACCGTGGCATGACCGCTGCGCTGTCGGTGGCCGTCCACGAGGGTGCCCAGGCGGTGGTCTGCGCATCGACGGGCAACACGTCGGCGTCGATGGCGGCGTACGCGGCCAAGGCTCGCATCAAGCCGCTCGTGCTGGTGCCGGAGGGCAAGATCTCCGCCGGCAAGATGGCGCAGGCGATCATGCACGGCGCGCAGATCATCATGGTCCGCGGCAACTTCGATGACTGCCTGCGCATGTCGCGCGGTCTCGCCGAGTCGTACCCCGTCGCGCTGGTCAACTCGGTCAACCCGGTGCGTCTGGAAGGTCAGAAGACGGCGTCGTTCGAGATCGTCGACCGGCTCGGCGACGCTCCCGACTTCCACCTGCTGCCCGTGGGCAACGCCGGCAACATCTCGGCGTACTGGCTCGGTTACACCCAGTACGCGGACCTCGGCCGATCGACCAAGCGACCGGTGATGCGGGCCTACCAGGCTGAGGGCGCGGCGCCGCTGGTGACGGGTGAGCCGTTCCCGAACCCGGAGACGAAGGCCACCGCGATCCGCATCGGCAACCCGGCGTCGTGGCGCCTGGCCGTCGAGGCCGCCGATCAGTCGGGTGGGCGCTTCGCTTCGCTGAGTGACGATCAGATCCTCGCGGCCCAGCGGGATCTTGCGAGCAAGGACGGGGTCTTCGTCGAGCCCGCTTCGGCCGCCGGGGTGGCCGGTCTGCTGCAGGACCTGTCCAGGGGCGAGTCCTACGCCGGCGCGAGCGTCGTCATCACGGTGACCGGCCACGGCCTCAAGGACACCGTGACGGCTCTGGAGGGCTTCGGCCCGGTCGCTGAGACGGTCGTCGACGCTGAGGTCGACGCCGCCGCGGCGGCAGCCGGTCTGCGCTGATGGTGACGTTCGTCGAGGAGACCGTACGCGTCAGTGTGCCGGCCACTTCGGCCAACCTCGGTCCCGGCTTCGACTCGTTGGGTCTGGCGCTGGGGCTGCGGGACGAGCTGAGCCTCACCGTCCGGCCGGGCCCCGTCGAGGTGGTTGTCCGTGGCGAGGGCGCGGGCGACGTCCCGCTCGACGAGTCGCACCTCGTGCTGCGCAGCGTCGCCGCTGCGCTCGACCTCATGGGCGCGGAGCTGCCGGGCGTGCGGCTGGAATGTCGCAACGTGATCCCACACAGCCGCGGGCTGGGCTCGTCGTCCGCAGCCATCGTCGCGGGCGTCGTGCTGGCGCGCGCTGCGGTGGCCGGGGGAGCCCTCCTGGTGTCCGACGACGCGCTCTTCCAGTTGGCCGCTGACATCGAGGGACACCCGGACAACGTCGCGCCCGCGTTCTTCGGCGGTTTCACGATCGCGGGCCGCGAGGCGGGCGAGTGGTTCAGCGCGTCGTCCGGGGTGGATCCGCGCATCTCGACGGTGGTCTTCATCCCGCCCACCCCGCTGCGTACGGAGGTCGCGCGGGGCCTGCTGCCCGACGCCGTGCCGCATGCGGACGCTGCCGCGAACGCGGGGCGGACTGCGCTGCTGGTCGCCGCTCTCGCCGGTCAGCCCGAGCTGCTCCTGCCGGCGACCAGGGACTGGCTGCACCAGAGCCAGCGCGAGCCGGCGATGCCGGACAGTGTTGCTCTGGTCGAGTCGTTGCGGGCCGCGGGGATCCCGGCCGTCGTCTCCGGTGCGGGCCCCACGGTGCTCGCGTTCGCGGGGGCGGATCCGTTGGGCGTCGCGGCGCATGCGCCGGCCGGGTGGCGGGTCGAGCAACTCGCCGTCGAACCGCGCGGGGCCTTCGCTCACTGAGCGGGCGGCGCGGTGCTAGCCTGACAGCGCGCCAGTGCGGCGCCGCGCATCGCTCGGGCCGTCGGTCCGGCAGCGCAGCACGTCCTCGGCCGCGTCGCGGAGAACAGTTGCCTCCGCTCAGCCGCGGTCGGGGTGGACCACTCCGATGTGCCCGGGTCGCCCGGGCGCCCAGAACGTGGGAAGGACTCACGTGAGCGAGACCCCCGACACCGCGCCCGCCAAGAAGCGGGCCGGCGGCCTCAGTTCCATGCTCATCGCAGACCTCAAGTCGATGGCCGTGGGCATGGGCATCTCCGGTGCGAGCACCATGAAGAAGGCGCAGCTGGTCGACGCGATCAAGGCTGCCCAGAGCAGCCGGAGCGCGTCCGCCGAGCAGCCCCGTACCGAGAAGGCGCCCCGGCGCGAGCCGGCGAAGGCGCAGGCTCCGCAGGAGGCTGATTCCTCGGAGACGCCCGCGCAGGCGCCGGTCGTCGTGCAGCGCCAGCGGCGCGGCAAGCAGCAGGACGCGGGCTCGAAGCAGGACGCAACTCCGACGAAGGACGGCGGCCCGAAGCAGGACGCAGCTCCGACGCAGGACCGGGGCGCCCAGACCGACGAGCAGCCTTCGGGCGACAAGCGCCAGGGCGACGACAAGTCGTCGGCCCAGCAGGGGAACAAGCAGGGCAAGGACCGCAAGGGCCAGGGCAACCGGGAGCAGGGCAACCGGGACCAGGGCAACCGGGAGCAGGGCAACCGGGACCAGGCCAAGCAGTCGCAGTCCAAGCAGGACCGCCAGAACCAGCGAGACCAGAACCAGCGCGACCAGAACACCCAGGCGCAGGCCAACCCGTCCCAGCAGCCTCACTCGGGTCCCGACGACGACGGTGATGACGAGGGCGGCAGCCGGCGCAGCCGCCGCCGCCGCGGGCGCGAGCGCACCACCGGCCGCACCGGGGGACGCAACGAGCCCGACACCACCATCCTCGAGGACGACGTCCTGGTCCCCGCTGCGGGCATCCTGGACGTGCTCGAGAACTACGCCTTCGTGCGGACCTCCGGCTATCTCCCGGGGACCGAGGACGTCTACCTGTCGCTGTCGATGGTCAAGAAGTACGGCCTGCGCCGCGGCGACGCGATCGTTGGGCAGGTGCGTCAGCCCCGCGAGGGGGAGCGGCGCGAGAAGTTCAACCCGATGGTGCGCATCGACCAGGTCAACGGCGCCGAGCCCGACGCGGCGCGTGAACGGCTGGAGTTCGAGGCTGCCACGCCCGTCCATCCGGCGGAGCGGCTGCGTCTGGAGACCACCAGCGACGCGCTGGTGGGGCGCGTCGTCGACATCGCGGCGCCCGTGGGCAAGGGACAGCGCACGCTGGTCCTCGCCCCGGCGAAGTCCGGCAAGACGGTCCTCCTGCAGGAGGTCGCGAAGTCGATCACGGCCAACAACCCGGAGTGCCACCTCATGGTCGTGCTCGTCGATGAGCGCCCCGAGGAGGTCACCGACTTCCAGCGCTCGATCAAGGGCGAGGTCATCGCTTCGACCTTCGACCGACCCGCCTCCGACCACGTCCTGGTCGCCGAGCTGGCCGTCGAGCGCGCCAAGCGCCTCGTCGAACTGGGCCACGACGTCGTGATCCTGCTCGACTCACTCACGCGCTTGACGCGGGCGTACAACCAGACCGTGACCGCGAGCGGGCGTGACCTGCCCGGAGGCCTCGAGCCGACGGCCGTGCACGCGGCCAAGCGAGTCTTTGGAGCGGGTCGCAACATCGAGGACGGCGGCTCGCTGACCGTGCTGGCGACCCTCAGCGCGGACTCGGGTTCGATCCTCGACGAGGCGATCTGCGAGGAGCTCCTCGGGACCGCCACCTCGGAGCTGCGCCTGGACCGTGAGTTGGCGGCGGCGGCCACCTTCCCCGCGGTGGACGTGCGCCTCTCGGCCACCCGGCGCGAGGACGTACTGCTGGGGGAGCAGGAGGCAGGAATCCTGCACGCACTGCGTCGCCGTCTCGCGGGCACGGACGCCGCGGCGGCCTCGGCCGAGGTGCTGGATGGACTGGCCACGACTCGCACCAACATCGAGTTCCTGACCCGGGTCCAGCGCACGAAGAACTGACCTCCGAGCCTCCGCCGGGTCAGGGGTACGCCCCGATTGGCCCGGCGGTTGCTCGAAGTGGCACACTTGAACGTCGGCTCCGGTTCACGCTGCCCGCATCCTGCGGCGACCCGGCGGCATTGAGAGGACACATCATGAAGAAGGACATCCACCCCGACTACGTCGAGACCCAGGTGACCTGCACCTGTGGCGCGACGTTCACCACCCGCAGCACCGCGACGTCCGGCACGATCCACGCCGACGTGTGCTCGCAGTGCCACCCGTTCTACACCGGCAAGCAGAAGATCCTCGACACCGGCGGCCGCGTCGCCCGCTTCGAGGCCCGCTACGCCAAGGCTGCCAAGAAGTAGCCCCGACAAGGCGCCGGCTCCCCGTTCGTACGGTGGGCCGGCGCCTTCGTATTTGCCGGGCGGGTGCAGACCCGCCGACCTGCGTCACGACCGGGAGTGAAGTGTTCGACGCCGTGGAGGGCCTGCTGGCCGAGCATGCCGAGCTGGAGCAGCAGTTGGCGGCCCCCGAGACCCACGCCGACCAGCGCCTGGCCAAGCGCCTGAACCAGCGCTACGCCGAGCTGAGCTCGATCGTCGGGACCTGGCGGGAGTGGACGCAGCTGGGCGAGGACGCGGACGCTGCGCGAGAACTGGCCGACGAGGACCCCGCCTTCGCCGAGGAGGCGCGCGAGCTGACGGAGCGCCGTGAGGTCGTCGCTGAGCGTCTCCAGCGGCTACTGGTGCCCCGAGACCCCAATGACGCCAAGGACGCGCTCGTCGAGATCAAGTCGGGCGAGGGCGGCGAGGAGTCGGCGCTGTTTGCCGGGGATCTCCTGCGCATGTACTCGCGCTGGGCCGAGCGGCGGGGCTGGTCCGTCGAGGTGCTGGACGCTGCCGAGTCCGATCTGGGTGGCTTCAAGTCGGTGACGGTGGCGGTGAAGGCCCGTGGTGCCAGCGAACCGGGGCAGGCGCCGTACGCGCTGGTGAAGTTCGAGGGGGGCGTGCACCGGGTGCAGCGCGTCCCCGTGACCGAGTCCCAGGGGCGGGTCCACACGTCTGCGGCTGGCGTCCTCGTCGTGCCGGAGGCCGAGCAGGTCGACGTGAGTGTCGACGACAACGACTTGCGCATCGACGTGTTCCGGTCGTCCGGCCCCGGTGGGCAGAGCGTCAATACCACCGATTCCGCGGTCCGGATCACGCACGTGCCCACGGGCATCGTGGTGAGCTGCCAGAACGAGAAGAGCCAGCTGCAGAACAAGGAGCAGGCGCTGCGCATCCTGCGCGCGCGGCTGATGCAGGCAGCCCAGGACGCCGCCGATGCCCAGGCGAGCGAGGCCCGGCGCTCCCAGGTCCGCACCGTGGACCGCTCGGAGCGGATCAGGACCTACAACTTCCCGGAGAACCGGATCTCCGATCACCGCACCGGATACAAGGCGTACAACCTCGATCAGGTCCTCGACGGGGACCTGGACCCCGTGGTGGAGTCCTGCGTCGAGGCGGATCTCGCCGCCCGGCTCGCCGCCTTGGAGGCCTGAATGGGCGACGTGCGGGAGTTGCGGCGCGAGTGGGCGGCCAGGTTCGCTGAGGCAGGGGTCGCCTCTCCGCAGCGTGACGTCGACCTGCTGCTGGCACACGTACGGGGCGTCGGGCTCGGTGCCTTGGCGCTCGTCGAGACGCTGACGCCCGAGCAGGAGGGCGATTTCGTCGAGTTGGCCCGTCGTCGGGCACTGAGGGAGCCACTGCAGCACCTCACGGGTACGGCCGCCTTCCGCCACGTTGAACTCGCGGTGGGGCCGGGGGTGTTCGTACCGCGGCCCGAGACCGAGCTCCTGGCGGGCTGGGCCATCGACCGGGCGCGTGAGGTGTCGGGGCGCCCTCCGGTGGTCGTCGACCTCTGCACAGGTTCGGGCGCCATCGCCCGAGCCGTGGCCGATGAGGTTCCGCACGCGCTCGTCCATGCCGTCGAGCTCGACGAAGGTGCCCACCACTGGGCGCAGATCAACCTCGCCGGCACGGGTGTCGACCTGCGCCACGGAGACATGGCGACCGCGTTCGACGACCTCGTGGGCACGGTCGACGTCCTGGTGTGCAACCCGCCGTACATCCCGCTGGAGGCCTGGGAGTCGGTGGCGCTCGAGGCCCGCGACCACGACCCCCATCTGGCGCTGTTCTCGGGGCAGGACGGCCTCGACGCGATCCGCGTCCTGGCCGGGCGCGGAGCGGCACTGCTGCGGCCCGGGGGAGTGCTTGGTTGCGAGCACGCCGACCTGCAGGGTGACTCGGCGCCGGGAGTGTTCGCGGCCCACGGTCGTTGGAGCGACGTGACCGACCACCGCGACCTCGCGGGTCGGCCCCGATTCCTGACGGCGAGGCTGGCACGATGAGCACCGTGAAGCGGATGAGCACGTCCACTGAGGACGAACTGCACCAGGCGATCGACGAGGTCACGCTGGCCGTGCGCAGCGGACGACTCGTCGTCCTGCCCACGGACACGGTGTACGGCATCGCGGCCGATGCCTTCTCCGCCACTGCGGTGCAGGCGCTGCTCGACGCCAAGGGCCGCGGTCGGCAGATGCCTCCGCCCGTCCTGTTCCACACGATCGC
Source organism: Actinomycetes bacterium (assembly GCA_023460975.1). Classification (GTDB taxonomy): domain Bacteria; phylum Actinomycetota; class Actinomycetes; order Propionibacteriales; family Nocardioidaceae; genus Nocardioides. The sequence goes on along the minus strand of JAEWOG010000006.1, from coordinate 14,929 downwards.
CACGCTCGACGCGTTGGCCACGGACGTGCCCGAGTACGCGCGCGCCCTGGCCGAGCGGTTCTGGCCAGGACCGCTCACCCTGATCCTGCGCCAGCAGCCGTCCCTGACGTGGGACCTGGGGGAGACGCGAGGCACAGTCGCGGTGCGGATCCCCGAGGACGAGACCACGCTGTCGATCCTCGAGCGGACAGGACCGCTCGCGGTCAGCTCGGCCAACCTGACCGGTCGCCCGGCCGCGCAGAATGCCTCCGACGCCGAGGAGATGCTGGCCGACGCGGTCGACGTCATCGTCGACGCGGGTCCGGTGGGTGACGGAACGTCCTCGACGATCATCGATGCCACCACGCCGACGCCCCGTGTGCTGCGCTGGGGGGTCCTGAGCGCCGAGGACCTGGCTGAGGTGCTCGACCCGCTGGGCCTCCAGGTCGTGGACGAGGGCTGATGCGGGAGTACCTCCTCGTCTTCCTGGTCGCCCTCACCGCCACCTATCTCTTGACGGTGATCGCCCGCGAGATCGCGCTGCGTACGGGTGCCGTGGCAGCCGTACGGGACCGGGATGTGCACGCCGAGCCCATTCCGTACCTCGGGGGGCTGGCGATGCTCGGGGGACTCGCGGCCGCCTACCTGGTGGGTCGGGAACTGCCCTTCCTGTCGCGTTCGGACCCCTTCGTCTTCCGCGACGTGGGTGTGGTGCTGCTCGCTGGCGCGCTCATCTGCCTGGTCGGGGTCTTCGACGACATCTTCGACATCGACGCGCTGACCAAGCTCGGTGGCCAGGTGCTGGCTGGCGTTCTGTTGGCGTGGTTCGACGTGCGTTTCTACTACATCCCGCTGCCCGACGGCTCTCAGCTGAGCCTCAACGGTCTCCAGAGCAGTCTGGTGACGGTGCTGCTGGTGGTGACCACGATCAACGCGGTCAACTTCGTGGACGGCCTCGACGGCCTCGCAGCGGGGGTGGTCGGCATCGGGGCGCTGTCGCTGTTCGCTTTCTGCTACGTCATCGCGCATCAGAATGCGCTCAATCTCGCGACCACCGGGGCCCTGCTCAGTGCCGCCCTGGCCGGGGCGTGCGCAGGCTTCTTGCCGCACAACTTCCATCCGGCGCGACTCTTCATGGGCGACTCGGGGTCCATGCTGATCGGGCTGGTGCTCTCCGCGAGCACCATCACGCTGACCGGGCAGTTCTCCGGGACGGACATCAGTTCCGACGGCTTCAGCATCTTCGTCACCATCCTCCCGGCCCTGCTGCCGGTCTCACTGGCGCTGGTGCCGATCGCCGATCTGCTGCTGGCGGTGGTGCGTCGGACCAGGGCTGGCCGCTCGCCCTTCAGCCCGGACAAGCAGCACCTGCACCACCGCCTGCTCGAGATCGGCCACTCGCAGCGCCGCGCCGTCTTCATCATGTGGATGTGGGCCGCGCTCGTGGCGAGTGGTGCCGTGACCATGAGTTTGTCGAGCTCGCCGGCTGCCTGGGCGTCCATCGCGGTGGCGACCGTCCTCACCATCGCGCTGACCTTCCTCGTACCGCGGGTCAACCGCTCGGACAGCGAGGAGACGGCCGAGAGCACTGACGAATTGGGCGCCTCCGAACCCTTGTGATAGTTTTCACGAGCGCTTCCGCGGCCGTTTCACAGCCGCGGCGTGCGGGTTCTTTCCCCTCGTAGAACGGCCGCCGATCATGACGACCGAGTCGCAGTTGCCGCACCGCTCCGGTGTGTCGCCACTCCTCGGTTCCGTGGCGCTCTCACTCGTTGCTGCCGGTGTTCTGGCGGCCGCGGGAGGTGTCTTCGGCGGCGCCGCCGGAGCGCGGGGGGCCGCCGCCGGCGCTCTTGCCACGCTCCTGACCTTCGGGTGGGGGATCTACGTGGTCAGCGTGGTGGCCAAGGTGCTGCCCTCGGCATCGATGATGGTGGCGCTGCTGACGTACGCCCTGCAGTTGATGCTCATGGCCGTCTTCGCCGTTGCGATGATGCGCGCCAGTGACGGCGGCGACTTCTTGGCCCACGGGTGGATCGCGGCGGGTGTGGTGACCATCGCGGTGGTCTGGATCGCGGCCCAGGTGGTGTGGACCGTCCGCCTGCGCACGCTGGCCTACGACCTGCCGACCAAGCCTTCCGACCACGACCCGGAGGCGGGTGCGAGATGACCCTCTTCGACTGGTATTCTCGCCGTCGCGATGGCTCAGCAGAATCCCCGGTCTGCGGACCCCGGCGACACACCACCCAGCGGCGACCCGTGGCAAGCGGTCAGTTACCTGCTGTCGGGTGTGATCGCGTACGGGTTGATCGGCTGGGGGCTCGACAGATGGCTGGGCACCGACTGGATCGTCGCGATCGGGATCGTCTTCGGAGCCGCGCTGGGTGTGTACATGACCTGGAAGCGCTTCGGCGGAGGAGCCCCCGCGAAGCAGAACGTGGACGAGAAGTCCGACCCCACGACCTGAAGCAGAAGACACAGGAGACACGGTGAGCTTGATTCCGATGGCGTCCGGCGGCGAGGGATTCACCCCTCCCAGTCCGCGTGACTTCAACCTGCCTCCGGTGGGTTACACCGAGTCGAACGCCCCCACCTTCGAGTGGCTCGGCCAGGTGCACTACCTGGGCGTGACCAAGCCGATGATCCAGCTGGCCCTCTCGGTCATCCTGATCTTCGCCTTCTTCTACTACGCCTCGCGCAAGCGCGCCATGGTGCCGGGCAAGCTCCAGTTCGTCGGGGAGGCCGGCTATGGCTTCGTCCGCAACGGCCTGGTCCGCGACAACATCGGGCAGAAGGACTTCATCCGGTTCGTCCCGTTCCTGGTGTCGCTGTTCTTCTTCATCCTGGTCAACAACTACTTCGGCCTGATCCCGCTGATCCAGCTGCCGACGACCTCGCGCTTCGCCGTGCCGGTCGCCCTGGCCCTGCTGGCCTGGGGCCTCTACAACTGGGTCGGCATCACCAAGCACGGCTTCATCGGCTACCTCAAGCACCAGACGGTGCCGGCTGGCGTGCACGGCCCCGTGCTGATCCTGCTGGTCCCGCTTGAGTTCATGTCCAACATCCTCGTGCGCCCGGTCACGTTGGCCCTGCGTCTGTTCGCCAACATGTTTGCCGGCCACATCCTCCTGCTCCTCTTCGCCCTCGGTGGCGAGTACCTCGTCAAGGAGATGGGTGGGCTCTACATCGCGGCCGGCGTCATGTCCTGGGTGATGTTCTTCGTGATCTGCGTCCTCGAGATGCTGGTCATGGCTCTGCAGGCCTACGTCTTCGTCCTGCTGACCTCGATGTACATCGCCGGCGCCATCGCCGACGAGCACTGATCCACCCCGCCGGTCCGCCGGCACCCTGAACCACTCTCCACACAACACAATCCCGTCAGGGAATCACGAAAGGAAGAAGCCGTGGAAGGCTCTCTCAACATGCTCGGTTACGGCCTCGCGACCGTTGGTCCGGGTCTCGCTGTTGGTCTGATCTTCGCCGCTTACATCAACGGTGTGGCTCGCCAGCCCGAGTCGCAGGGTCGCCTGCAGCCGATCGCCATCCTTGGCTTCGCGCTCGCCGAGGCGCTCGCGATCATCGGTATCGCTCTCGCCTTCGTCCTCTGACGTCGGCGTCAGCTGACCACCGACTGATCCGACACAAAGGACCTGCCCATGCAGACTGAGGTCATCCGGGCCGCGGAAGAGGGGCTCAACCCCCTCATCCCGCACCCGATCGAGATCGTCCTCGCCGCGATCTTCTTCATCGTCCTGGTTCTCCTGGTGAAGAAGTTCATCGTGCCTGCCTTCGAGCAGACGTACGCCGAGCGTACGGCTGCGATCGAGGGTGGCCTCGCCGCGGCGGAGACCAAGCAGGCCGAGGCGGACGCCAAGCTCGCCGAGCTCGAGCAGCAGCTCAGCGAGGCCCGTCACGAGGCTGCCCGCATTCGCGAGGAAGCTCGTGAGCAGGGTGCGTCGATCGTCGCGGAGATGCGTGAGCAGGCCCAGGCCGAGGCTTCTCGCATCGTCGACAGCGGCAAGGCCCAGATCGAGGCCGAGCGCCAGCAGGCGATCACCTCGCTCCGTGCCGAGGTCGGCAACCTGGCCACCGGCCTGGCCGGCCGGATCGTCGGCGAGAGCTTGGAGGACGAGGCTCGTCAGAGCCGAGTCGTCGAGCGATTCCTCGCCGACCTGGAGTCGAACCAGAGCGGAGTCAACTGATGCAGCTTCGTGGTGCTTCCGCTGACGCCCTGTTCACCCTCCAGGGTGAGCTCGAGGCTCGGCTGCAGGACGGTGCGGACGCCGTGCGCGTGGGTGGGGACCTGTTCCAGGTCACCCAGCTGCTGCGCGGTGAGGCCGGCCTGCGTCGGATCGCCACGGACGCATCGGTCGAGGCCTCTGCCAAGCAGGAGCTGGTTCGCCAGCTGCTGAACGGCAAGGTCGACCCGGTCGTGATCGACCTGGTCTCCTCGGCCGTCGGTCGCCGATGGACCGCCCCCCGTGACCTCGCTGACGCCATCGAGCGTCTCAGCGAGATCTCCACGGTCCGGTCCGCCGGCGACAACGCGTCGCAGCTCTCCGACGAGTTGTTCGAGGTCCAGCAGATCGTCGCTCAGAACTCTGAGCTGCGTGACGCTCTCGCGAACGACAACCGTTCCACCGCCGACAAGGCCACTCTGGTGCGCTCCCTCCTCGAGGGCAAGGCACTCCCGGCCACCGTCACGCTGGTGCAGCAGTCGCTCTCCAGCACCTACCGCACCGTCGGCGCCGCCTTGACCAGCTACCAGAAGGTGGCTGCAGAGGCGGCGGACAAGAGTGCCGCGACCGTCCGGGTCGCCCACCCGCTGTCCGACGCCGACCGTCAGCGTCTGACCGAGGTGCTGTCTCGTCAGTACTCGCGGTCCATCCACCTCAACGTCATCGTCGACCCCAGTGTCGTCGGTGGACTGAGCGTGGAGCTCGGTGATGAGGTCATTGACGGCACCATCGCCGGTCGTCTCGACGACGCCCGCCGCAAGCTCGCTGGCTGAACCAGCACTTCGCACAGAACTTCAACCAAAGGAAGAGGAATGACGGAGCTTTCCATCCGTCCGGAGGAGATCCGGGACGCCCTGCAGCGCTTCGTGTCCGACTACACGCCGACCACCGCCAGCAAGGAAGAGGTCGGTCTGGTCGCCGAGGCCGCCGACGGCATCGCCCGGGTCACGGGCCTGCCCTCCGTCATGGCCAACGAGCTCCTGGAGTTCGAGGACGGCACTCTTGGTCAGGCACTGAACCTCGACACTCGTGAGGTCGGCGTCGTCATCCTCGGCGACTTCGACAAGATCGAGGAGGGCCAGAAGGTCCGCCGCACCGGCACGATTCTTTCCGTGCCCGTCGGTGACGGCTACCTCGGTCGCGTCGTGGACCCGCTCGGCAACGCGATCGACGGCCTCGGCGAGATCGAGTCGGTCGGCCGCCGCAACCTCGAGGTCCAGGCCCCGGGCGTCATGCAGCGCAAGTCGGTGCACGAGCCGCTCGCCACCGGCATCAAGGCGATCGACGCCCTGGTCCCGGTCGGTCGTGGCCAGCGCCAGCTGATCATCGGTGACCGTGCGACCGGCAAGACCACCATTGCCATCGACACGATCATCAACCAGAAGGCGAACTGGGCGACCGGTGACCCGTCGAAGCAGGTGCGCTGCATCTACGTCGCCATCGGCCAGAAGGGCTCGACCATCGCCTCCGTGCGTGGCGCCCTCGAGGAGGCCGGTGCCCTGGAGTACACCACGATCGTCGCCTCTCCGGCGTCGGACTCGGCTGGCTTCAAGTACCTCGCCCCCTACACCGGTTCGGCCATCGGTCAGCACTGGATGTACGAGGGCAAGCACGTCCTCATCGTGTTCGACGACCTGACCAAGCAGGCCGAGGCGTACCGCTCCGTGTCGCTGCTGCTGCGTCGCCCGCCGGGCCGCGAGGCGTACCCCGGTGACGTCTTCTACCTGCACAGCCGCCTGCTCGAGCGCTGCGCGAAGCTGTCGGAGGAGATGGGCTCCGGCTCGATGACGGGTCTGCCGATCATCGAGACGAAGGCCAACGACGTCTCGGCGTTCATCCCGACCAACGTCATCTCGATCACCGACGGCCAGATCTTCCTGCAGTCCGACCTGTTCGCCGCCAACCAGCGTCCCGCCGTGGACGTCGGTGTCTCGGTGTCCCGCGTCGGTGGCTCGGCCATGACGAAGGCGCTCAAGGGCGTCACGGGTTCGCTCAAGGTCGACCTCGCGCAGTTCCGCGCGATGCAGGCCTTCGCCATGTTCGCCTCGGACCTGGACGCGGCTTCGCGTCAGCAGCTGGCCCGCGGTGAGCGCCTCATGCAGCTGCTCAAGCAGCCGCAGTACAGCCCGTACTCGGTCGAGGACATGACCGTGTCGATGTACCTGGGCACGAGCGGCAAGCTGGACATCGTCCCCACCGACGACATCCTGCGCTTCGAGGCCGAGTTCCTCGACCACCTCAAGCGCACGAGCCCCGGCACCCTGTCTGCGATCGCCGAGTCGCTGAAGTTCGAGGACTCCACCGAGCAGGCCGTCGACGCTGCCTACGACGCGTTCCTCGACCAGTTCGAGACCTCGGACGGTTCGTCGATCAAGCCGGGTTCGGCCAAGGTCGAGGCGCTGGCTGACGAGGACGTCGAGCAGGAGCAGATCGTCAAGCAGAAGCGGGGCTGACCATGGCCGTTTCGCTGCGTGAGTACCGTGCGCGGATCAAGTCGACCGAGTCGACGAAGAAGATCACGCGCGCCATGGAGCTCATTGCTGCGTCCCGCATCATCAAGGCGCAGAACCGGGCTCAGGCCGCGGCTCCGTACGCCCGTGAACTGACCCGTGCCGTGAGCGCGGTGGCCACGTTCTCCGACGTGGACCACCCGCTCACCACCGAGCCGGAGAACGCCACGCGCGCCGCGATCCTCGTGGTCGTCAGCGACCGTGGTCTGGCTGGTGCGTACGCGTCGAGTGCGCTCAGGGAGGCCGAGGGCCTGCGTGAGCGTCTCGAGGCCGAGGGCAAGACGGTGGACCTGTACCTCTCGGGCCGCAAGGCCGAGGCGTACTACAACTTCCGCCGTCGTCCGTTCGTCGCGTCGTGGACCGGTTTCTCCGACCGGCCCACGGCCGACATCGCGGCCGAGATCGGCGAGACCCTGGTCTCGGCGTTCACGGCCGAGGACGGCGAAGCCACGCAGGTCGACGAGGTGCACGTGGTGTACACCCGGTTCCGTTCGATGCTCTCCCAGGAGCCGACCGCCGTGCGGTTGCTCCCGTTGGAGATCGTCGAGGGGACCGAGGCGCCCAGCAAGGACGAGCTCCTGCCGCTCTACGAGTTCGAGCCCTCGCCTTCCGAGGTGCTGGACTCCCTGCTCCCGAAGTACGTCAACAGCCGCATCTTCTTTGCCCACCTGCAGGCCGCCGCTTCCGAGCTGGCAGCCCGACAGAAGGCCATGAAGTCGGCGACGGACAACGCCGAGGAGCTCATCAAGAAGTACACCCGGATTGCCAACCAGGCCCGCCAGGCTGGCATCACCCAGGAAATCAGCGAGATCGTCGGTGGAGTCAATGCCCTTGCCGACGCACAAGCCGGGAATGAGTGAGAAATGACTGCCACTATTCAAGAGGGCACCCAGGTGACGGAGGGCGGCATCGGCCGCATCTCCCGCGTCATCGGTCCGGTCGTGGACATCGAGTTCGCGGCCGGCGAGATGCCCGCCATCTACAACGCGCTGACCACCGACGTGACCGTCGGCGACGTCACCACCGAGCTGACCCTCGAGGTTGCTCAGCACATCGGTGACGGCATGGTGCGTGCGATCTCGATGAAGTCCACCGACGGTGTGGTCCGTGGTGCGCAGGTGCGCGACACCGGCGGCCCGATCACCGTGCCCGTGGGTGACGCCACCCTGGGCAAGGTCTTCAACGTCACCGGCGAGGTCCTGAACCTCGAGCCCGGCGAGAAGTTCGAGGTCAACGAGCGCTGGGGGATCCACCGCAAGGCTCCCTCGTTCGACCAGCTCGAGGCGAAGACCCAGATGTTCGAGACGGGCATCAAGGTCATCGACCTGCTCACCCCGTACGTGACCGGTGGAAAGATCGGTCTGTTCGGTGGTGCCGGTGTCGGCAAGACCGTTCTGATTCAGGAAATGATCGCCCGTGTGGCCAAGAACCACGGTGGTGTGTCGGTGTTCGCCGGTGTCGGCGAGCGCACCCGTGAGGGCAACGACCTCATCGAGGAGATGAAGGACGCTGGCGTGTTCGACAAGGTTGCCCTTGTCTTCGGCCAGATGGACGAGCCGCCGGGCACGCGTCTGCGCGTCGCCCTGTCGGCCCTGACCATGGCGGAGTACTTCCGCGATGTGCAGAAGCAGGACGTGCTCCTGTTCGTCGACAACGTCTTCCGCTTCACGCAGGCCGGTTCCGAGGTGTCCACGCTGCTGGGTCGTATGCCCTCCGCCGTGGGTTACCAGCCGAACCTCGCCGACGAGATGGGTCAGCTGCAGGAGCGCATCACCTCGACGCGTGGTCACTCGATCACGTCGCTGCAGGCGATCTACGTTCCCGCCGACGACTACACCGACCCGGCTCCGGCCACGACGTTCGCGCACCTGGACGCCACGACCGAGCTCTCGCGTGAGATTGCCTCGCTGGGTATCTACCCGGCCGTGGACCCGCTCACGTCGACCTCGCGCATCCTGGACCCGCAGTACATCGGTCAGGCTCACTACGACGCCGCGATCCGCGTCAAGCAGATCCTCCAGCGCAACAAGGAGCTACAGGACATCATCGCGATCCTCGGTGTCGACGAGCTGTCCGAAGAGGACAAGGTCATCGTGTCGCGGGCGCGCCGCATCCAGCGCTTCCTGTCGCAGAACACCTACGTTGCCAAGCAGTTCACCGGCATCGAGGGCTCGACCGTGTCGGTTGCCGACACGATCGAGGCGTTCAACCAGATCGCGGACGGCGACTGGGACCACGTGGCCGAGCAGGCGTTCTTCATGTGCGGTGGCCTGGACGACGTCGAGCGCAACTGGGCCGAGATCCAGAAGAGCCTCTGATGGCAGCGGCAACTGGGTCCCTCCAGGTCGAGCTGGTTTCAGCCGACCGTCTCGTGTGGTCGGGCGAGGCCACGATGGTCATCGCCCGCACCACCGAGGGTGACCTCGGTGTGCTGCCCGGACACACTCCGTTCCTCTCGCTCCTGGTGGACGGTGTCGTCGACATCAACACCACGGACGGGGAGACCTGGGTGGCGGCGGTCGACGCCGGGTTCATCTCGGTCGCGGACAACAGGGTCTCGATCCTGTCCGAGCGTGCCGAGATGTCGCACGAGATCGATCTGGAGAAGGCGCGTCACGACCTCGAGCGAGCGATCGCTGCGGGGGAGAACAACGACGAGGCGGCCGAGGCCGTACGCCGGGCCGAGGCGCGCGTACGCGCCGCCGAGCGGGCCGTGTGACCTGCTGAGTTCGAGCGGCTATACAGTGAGCGCACGACACCCTTCGGGGGGTCGTGCGCTCTCTGTTTGTGCTCTCACTGTGTAGTCGTGTTGGAGGTGTCGATGGCCCCGTGGCAGCTGGTGCTCGACATCATCGGTGTCCTGCTGGCGCTCGTCGTTGCCTACGGGGTGGGTCTCATCGTGCGCCGTCGCCTGTTGTCGCGCCGCGGGGGGACCTTCGAGTTGAGCGTCAGGGTCGACGACTCCCGCCCCGGACGCGGATGGTTGTTGGGCATGGGGCGCTATCAGGGTTCCCGCCTCGAGTGGTTCCGGATCTTCTCGCTCTCGCCGACCCCGAAGTTCACGTGGTCGCGAGACCGTCTGCTGTACGAGTCGCGCCGCGAGCCCACGGGGCCGGAGCTCATGTCCCTGTTCGATGACCACGTCGTGGTCGAGTGCCGGTTGGGAGCCGAGAAGGTCGAGCTCGCGATGAGCGAAGCCTCCCTGATGGGATTCCAGTCATGGGTCGAGTCGGGTCCCCCCGGGACCGACTGGAACCGGGGCCGATGACGGACCTCGCGGTGACGAGGGCGCGCAATGCGGTGGCGTGGGCCTTCGTCCTCAACGGGCTGTGCTTCTCCACGTGGGTGTCTCGCATCCCCGAGGCGCGCTCGGCCTTCGACTTGAGCAACGGCGAGCTCGGCGTCCTACTGCTCGCCATCACGGCGGGTTCGATCGTTGCGCTCCCGACCAGCGGCGCCGTCATCGCACGCAAGGGCGCCCGCTTCGTCGTGCGGTGCGGGGTGAGCGCCGCCGCGCTCGGCCTCCTGGTGGTCGCAGTGGCCATGGGGGAGTCGTTGCCACTCATGGCGCTGGGGTTGGCGACGTACGGGGTCGGAATCGGCGTGTGGGACGTCGCGATGAACTCGGAGGGCGCCGCCGTCGAGCGAGGGCTCGGCCGGGCGGTCATGCCACGCTTCCACGCAGCGTTCAGCCTGGGTACGGTCGTGGGTGCCCTGGGTGGCGCCGCGGCCCTCGGCGCTGATCTGGCCGCGACGTGGCACCTGGGGGCGGTCGTACTCGTCTCCTTCGTGGTGGTGATGCGCTCCGCCGGGGCATTCCTGACCACCGCGTCCCAGGAGAAGGGCCCGGTCGCTGCCGGGGCGTTCAGTGCGTGGCTGGAGCCGCGGACCCTGATGATCGGCGTGATGGTCTTCGCGCTGGCCCTGGCGGAGGGAACCGCCAACGACTGGCTCGCCGTGGCATTGGTGGACGGCCACGGCGTCTCCCACGCTGCCGGGGTCGCAGGCTTCGCCCTGTTCGTCGGTGCCATGACCGCGACCCGGTGGTTCGGGGTCGGGTTGCTCGACCGGTACGGCCGAGCCCGGGTGCTGTGGGGCACGATGGCGGCCGCTGGCGCAGGAGTCCTTCTGCTCGTCCTCGGCGCGCATCCCGCGCTCGTGGTGCTCGGCATCCTCCTGTGGGGGGCCGGCGCTTCGTTGGGTTTCCCCGTCGGAATGAGCGCCGCCTCGGATGATCCAGCCCGCGCAGCCGTACGGCTGTCCGTGGTCTCGACGATCGGGTACGGCTCCTTCCTCGCGGGCCCGCCGCTGCTCGGGTTCCTCGCCGACGAGATCGGGACCCTCAACGCGCTGTCGGTGGTCGCTCTCGCGCTGGTTCCTGCGGCGCTCGCAGTGCCCGCCGCGCGGCAGCGTTCTGAGACGCGCTGACCGAGCAGAGGTCAGGGCAGCGTCGTCTCTGACATCATCGCCGCCATGACCACGTGGACCCGTGATGAACTCATCGACGCCTTTGCGTCCTTCCAGTCGGCAGTGCAGCGCTGTGCCGAGACCGGCGACTGGGAGCACTTCGTCCAGTGCTTCACGCCGGATGCGACCTACGTCGAGCACGCGTACGGGAAGTTCTCCGGGCACGAGGAGATCCGCGCCTGGGTCACCCGCACGATGGGTTCCTTCCCCGGCAACGAGATGACGCACTTCCCCGCGAACTGGGTGACCATCGACGTCGAGAAGGGCTGGGTGATCGCCGAGATCGACAACCCCATGCGGGACCCGGGGGACGGGTCGCGGCACGCGATGGCGAACGTGACGATCCTGCGCTACGCCGGCAATGGCCTGTGGCGCGAGGAGGAGGACGTCTACAACCCGATGGAGTTCTTCGAGATGGCGAAGGGCTATGTCCGGCGCTGTCAGGAACTCGGCACGCTGTCGGAGGACGGCGCCCGATGGGCGGCGAAGTTCGGCGTCACGGGCGCCTGAGCGATGCTCGAACTGCGCTCCCTCGCCCTGTTCGCGCTGGCGGCGCTCGCTGAGATCGGCGGGGCCTGGCTGGTGTGGCAGGGCATCCGCGAACACCGAGGGTTGCTGTGGGTGGGGATGGGAGTGATCGCCCTGGGCCTGTACGGGGTGGTCGCCACCCTGCAGCCCGATCCCAACTTCGGCCGGATCCTGGCGGCGTACGGCGGCATTTTCGTGGCCGGGTCGTTGGCGTGGGGCATGGTGGTGGACGGCTTCCGGCCCGATCGCTACGACCTGATGGGCGCGGGACTGTGCCTGGCGGGGGTCGCGGTGATCATGTACGCCCCGAGGGCCTGAGCAGGCCGGACCTCATGGGCGTGTCCTGAACTTCTGGGGGTTTGCATGCCCCGTGATGTTCAGGTTCCCCCGCTTCTGCGGGGGAACCTGAGGCACACGAGGCTCGTCACTTCGAGGGCTCGCCGCGTACGGGTGGGCGGCTCACGCCCTCCGTTCGTTCCTCACTTCGAGCGCTCGCCGCCGGGCACCCACAGGACGTCGCCATTCTCGCGGTTCGCGTACCGGGCGAGGATGAAGAGCAGGTCGGAGAGCCGGTTGAGGTACTTCACGGCCAGCACGTTCATCTCGTCGGCGTACTCGGCGTACGCGGCCCAGCCACCCCGCTCGGCGCGCCGCGTGACGGTACGGGCGACGTGAAGGTGCGCGGCGCCGACGGTTCCTCCGTTGAGAATGAACGAGCGCAGCTTGGGGAGTTCCTCGTTGTAGTGGTCGCACCAGCCCTCGAGGCGGTCGATGTAGTCCTGCTCGATGCGCAGGGGGGGATACTCGGGGTCGGCCACGACCGGGGTGCACAGGTCGGCGCCCACGTCGAACAGGTCGTTCTGGATGTGCGTGAGCGTGGCCACGACGTCGTCGTCCAGATCGCCCAGGGCCAGTGCCACGCCGATGTGGGCGTTGGCCTCATCGACGTCGGCGTACGCGGCGAGTCGGGTGTCGGTCTTGGCCGTCTCGCTCATGTCGCCCAGACGCGTGGTCCCCGCGTCGCCGGTCCGGGTGTAGATACGCGTCAGATTCACCATGTCCATGAGCCTAGCCGCGACGCTGGTGTGGCTCCTGTGGCGTCTGGGGCGTAAGAAGCAGAAGAAAAGAGTCGCGTGGGGGCAACCAAATGGGTGAGATGTGCGTCATAGTCGTTAGAAGTTCGTAGTTCCGGGTAGGAGTCGGACACGGAACCGGGGGAAACCGAGGAGAATCGATGGACATCACCACCGATGGACCGAAGGTTGTGTTGAGCGGTGAGTTCGACGTGCGGAGCACGTCGCAGGTCCGCGGCGCCATCTACGACGTGCTCAGCACGGCAGATCACGTGCTCATCGACATGAGCGGCGTTGAGGCTCTCGACGTGGTGGCGCTCCGGGTGCTTCTGGTCGCCACGCGGCAGGCGTGGCTGGAGGGACGCCAGCTGACTCTCCTCGATTGCAGCCCCTCCGTGCTGCGCATGATCCACCTCGCCCGGGTGGGTCACGCCGTGGAGATCGAGCGCCGCGCCGCCGCTGCGTGAGGGCGCTCGGCGCACCCGGCGTGGCTAGGTTCACATCCGTTAACCAATGACGTGTCCCACTCACCGGGCTTAACCTTCGCTGCATGACTGACACGCAGGCCGCTGCCCCGCGCCCCGAGAAGGACCGTCCCTGGGTGATGCGTACGTACGCGGGCCACTCCACGGCGGCCGCGTCGAATGCGCTCTACCGCACCAACCTCGCGAAGGGGCAGACCGGTCTGTCGGTCGCCTTCGACCTGCCCACCCAGACGGGCTACGACCCCGACAGCCCGCTGGCGCGCGGCGAGGTCGGCAAGGTCGGTGTGCCCGTGCCCCACCTGGGCGAGATGCGTCGTCTCTTCGAGGACATCCCGCTGGTGGAGATGAACACGTCGATGACGATCAATGCGCCGGCGATGTGGATGCTGGCGATGTACCAGGTGGCCGCGGAGGAGCAGAACCCCGGCACCGACCCCGCCGACGTGGCCCGTCAGCTCGCCGGCACCACCCAGAACGACATCATCAAGGAGTACCTCTCCCGCGGGACGTACGTGTTCCCGCCGCAGGCGTCGATGCGCCTGACGGCCGACATGATCGCGTACACGGTCAACCACATCCCGAAGTGGAACCCGATCAACATCTGCAGCTACCACCTGCAGGAGGCCGGAGCCACGCCCGAGCAGGAGCTCGCGTACGCGCTCAGCACCTCGATGGCCGTGCTGGACGCGGTCCGCGCCACCGGTCAGGTCTCCGAGGAGGACTTCGGCAAGGTCGTCGGACGGATCTCCTTCTTCGTCAACGCGGGCGTCCGCTTCGTCGAGGAGATGTGCAAGATGCGCGCCTTCGTCGAGCTGTGGGACGAGATCTGCCGCGAGCGGTACGGCGTCACCGACCCGAAGCAGCGCCGCTTCCGCTACGGCGTCCAGGTCAACAGCCTCGGCCTGACCGAGGCCCAGCCGGAGAACAACGTCCAGCGCATCGTCCTCGAGATGCTCGCGGTGACGCTGAGCAAGGACGCCCGCGCCCGCGCGGTCCAGCTCCCGGCGTGGAACGAGGCGCTCGGCCTGCCGCGCCCCTGGGACCAGCAGTGGGCGCTGCGCCTCCAGCAGGTCCTCGCCTTCGAGTCCGACCTGCTCGAGTACGACGACCTCTTCGCCGGGTCGCCGGTCGTCGAGGCCAAGGTCAACGAGCTCGTCGAGGGCGCGAAGGCAGAGATCGAGCGCATCCAGGACATGGGGGGCGCGGTCCCCGCCGGCGAGTCCGGCTACATGAAGAACGCCCTCGTGGCGAGCCACTCCCTTCGCCGCCAGCGCATCGAGGCCGGCGAGGACATCGTCGTCGGCGTCAACAAGTTCGAGACCACCGAGCCCAACCCGCTCACGGCCGACCTCGACACCGCGATCCAGACCGTCGACGCCGACGTCGAGGCCAAGGCCATCGAGGCCGTCCGCGCCTGGCGCACCCAGCGCGACGCGGACCCGGCGGACGCCAAGGCCGCGGCCGACTCGCTCGAGCGGCTCAAGGAGGTCGCCGGGACGGAGGACAACCTCTTCGAGGCCTCCCTCGACTGCGCGCGCGCCGGTGTCACCGTCGGCGAGTGGGCGCAGGCGCTCCGCGAGGTCTTCGGCGAGTTCCGCGCGCCGACCGGCGTCTCGGGCTCCGTGGGCTGTCTGATATACACATCTGACGCA
>JAEWOG010000005.1 GCA_023460975.1 Actinomycetes bacterium | reverse complement strand
ACGCGAGCTGGGTTTAGAACGTCGTGAGACAGTTCGGTCCCTATCCGCCGCGCGCGCAGGAAACTTGAGAAAGGCTGTCCCTAGTACGAGAGGACCGGGATGGACGAACCTCTGGTGTGCCAGTTGTCCCGCCAGGGGCACGGCTGGTTGGCTACGTTCGGAAGTGATAACCGCTGAATGCATCTAAGCGGGAAGCACGTTTCAAGATGAGGTTTCCCACCACGTAAGTGGGTAAGGCCCCCCACAGAACATGGGGTTGATAGGCCGGAGGTGTACAGCAGTAATGCCTAGCCGACCGGTACTAATAGGCCGAGGGCTTGTCCCAACCACGTACAAAACCACACACGTAATGCACGCGTCCACTATGCAGTTCCCATCCAACAAACCCGTTGGAACATCCGGAACACACAACACAACACAGATTTGGCCACACCCAACCAGCAGCACGGGGTGTGTGTCGCAAGAGTTACGGCGGCCATAGCGAAACGGGAAACACCCGGTCCCATACCGAACCCGGAAGTTAAGCCTTTCAGCGCCGATGGTACTGCAACCGAGAGGTTGTGGGAGAGTAGGACGCCGCCGGACAAACATTCCGTAGAGGCCACCTGGTTCCAGGTGGCCTCTACGTCATTTCGTAGATGGGCCCTGACCAGTAGGTTGGGACGATGACGAGGGCCGCCTGGCCCGTCGAGAGGAAGTACACCATGGCAGACCAGCGTCGAGGCGACCGTACGGGTGGATCGGCCGGACGCGGGTCCGGCCAGGGCAAGGGACCCCAGCGTTCCGGTGGTGGCAGTGGCGGCGGCCGCGGCCGGTCCAGCGACTCCCGGGGTGGTTCGTCCGATCGTCGAGGTGGCACTTCCGACCGTCGCGGAGCTCCCGCAGAGGGCCGCGGCGGGTCGTCGGGCCGCGCTGGAGGCCAGAGCCGTTCGTCTGCCCCCGGCCGCTCGGGTGGGCAGGGACGATCCGGTGCCGCACCTGGTGCCTCGCGCGGTGGGGACTCCCGCGGCGGAGACTCGCGCCGCAGCTACTCCAAGGACGGCGCGCCCCGCGGTGGCAGTCGCGGCGGGCAGCCGGCGACGGGTCGCGGAGCGCGTCAGGGAGACCGTCGCGAGCCGCAGGCTCCGCGGACTGCTGAGCAGGCTGCCTACGACGGTCCCGACCTGCCTGAGCACATCACCGGTCAGGAGATCGACCGAGGCGTCATCGCCCAGCTGAAGGGCCTGCCCGAGAAGCTGGCGGCACGCATCGCCAAGCACCTGGCTGCTGCCCAGGAGTACATCGACTCGGACCCCGAGCTGGCCTACCGGCACGCGCTGGCTGCTCGTGCGCGCGCGTCGCGCCTGGCTGTCGTACGCGAGGCAGCGGGGGAGACGGCGTACGCCGCGGGTCACTACGCGGAGGCGCTCGCCGACCTGCGCGCGGCCAAGCGCATGAACGGTGCCACCGACTACCTGCCGATCATGGCTGACTGTCACCGGGCGCTCGGACAGCCGGACATGGCCCTCAAGCTGGCCAAGAGTCCTTCGGTTGCCAACTTCCCTGCGGAGGCCAAGGCAGAGATGACCATCGTGGAGGCGGGGGCTCGGCGCGACATGGGCCAGCTCGACGCTGCCCTGCGGACTCTCGAGCTGGCACCGCTGACCAGCAAGAGCCGCGCATCCTGGGTGGTGCGGCTTCGCTATGCGTACGCCGACACGCTGCTGGCTGCCGGCCGTGAGGCGGACGCTCTGGCGTGGTTCCACCGTACGCACGCCATCGACGGAGACGAGCTCACCGACGCTGCCGAGCGCGCAGACGCCCTTGAGCGGGCCAGCAACTGATTCCGTTGGTATGACATCGCCTGCGCCGCGAGCGCGGGCGTGCCAGACTTTGCCCCTATGAGGCAGACGATCACCCGTCCGAGCGTCGAGGGTTCCCTCGCGGTGCGGGAGGGGCGCAGGCTGAGCTATGCGGAGTACGGCGACAGCAAGGGCCCGGCGCTCATCTGGATGCATGGCACGCCTGGCGCCCGGCGCCAGATTCCGCTGTCGGTGCGTGCGCTGGCCGACGAGCGCGGGCTGCGCGTCATCGGTCTCGACCGACCCGGAGTCGGAACCTCCACGCCGCACCTGTACCCGGAGATCCTTGACTGGGCCGGTGACCTCGAGATCCTGGCGGACCGTCTGGGGATCGGGGAGTTCCGGCTGATCGGGCTGTCCGGTGGTGGCCCGTACGCGCTCGCCGGCGGGGCTGCGTTGCCCGAGCGCGTCTTGGACGTCGGAGTCCTGGGTGGCGTGGCGCCCACGGTGGGGACCGACGCGGCGCCCGGGGGACCGATCCAACTGGCCGTACGGATGGCGCCTGTCCTGAACGTGGCGCGCCGCCCGGCCGGGTTTGCGCTGTCGCGAGCGGTGCGACTCGTCAAGCCGCTCGCTGGCGGTGTGCTCGACCTGTACGCGGCCTTCCAGCCGATCGGGGACAAGGAGCTGCTGGCTCAGCCCGAGTTCAAGGCGATGTTCCTCGACGACCTGTTGCACGGAGCCCGCTATCGCTTCAACGCGCCGCTGGCAGATCTGGTGCTTTTCAGCCGCTACTGGGGGTTCGACCTGGCGGACGTCACCACGCCCGTGCACTGGTGGCACGGGGACTCCGATCACATCGTGCCTGTGGCTCACGGCAGGCACTGCAGCGAGCGGCTGCCGAGCGTCGCGTTCGAGGTGGTCGTCGGGCAGTCGCACCTGGGTGGCCTGGGGATTGCCGCCGAGGTGGTCACGCGCATGATGCAGCTGGAGGCGCCCGCACGCGGCGAAGCGATGACGGGGCGTCACACTGGAAATCAGTGACCACTTGCGTCACAATGGCTGCGATAACCACATACGTGTCACTCGACCCTGTTGAGCCATGACGTCAGACCGCTGGGGAAGGCGTATCTGGAGCGTCTGTACTCAAGGAGGTCATTGTGACCACACGCACTGCCATCCGCCCGGAAGGTCCGGGGACACGGGGCATTCTTTACGTGCACTCAACCCCCTCTGCACTCTGCCCTCACATCGAGTGGGCCGTGGGAGGGGTGCTCGGCGTTGCCGTGAACCTTGACTGGACCACGCAACCCGCTCAGCCCGGCTCCTACCGGGCCGAGTTGTCGTGGACGGGATCGGCCGGCACTGCCGCCGCGATCGTTTCCGCGCTGCGCGGGTGGAACCATCTGCGCTTCGAGATCACCGAGGAGCCGACGCCGTCCACTGAGGGCTCGCGCTACTCCTGCACGCCCGAGCTCGGCGTCTTCCACGCCGTCACGGGCCTGCACGGTGACATCATGATCCCCGAGGACCGGTTGCGGGCAGCCATGGTGAAGGCTGCCCACGGCGAGACCACCTTGGAGAACGAGGTCGACCGGCTGGTGGGCAAGCCGTGGGACGACGAGTTGGAGACCTTCCGGTACGCGGGCGAGGGCGCTCCCGTACGGTGGCTCCACCAAGTGGTGTGAGCTCCAGACTCAGCACCACCCCTGACACGACGAGAGCGGGTCCCGGCTGACCGGGACCCGCTCTTCGTGCGTGGTGGCCTCTCAGAGAGGGATGTTGCCGTGCCGTCCGCGACGCACACCCTGCGCGTCGATCTCTGCTGCGATCGCGGCCGCGATGGCCGTGCGGGTGCGATCCGGCTCCACGATCTCGTCCACGACCCCGATCTCGACCGCCTTCTCGACGCCGCCGGCGATGCGCTCGTGTTCCGCCGCCAGTTCTTCCTCCACGCGGCCACGGATGTCGGGGGAGACCTCAGCGAGCTTGCGACGGTGCAGGACACGTACGGCAGCGACAGCACCCATCACGGCCACCTCCGCGCCCGGCCACGCGAACACCTTCGTCGCACCCAAGGAGCGGGAGTTCATCGCGATGTAGGCGCCGCCGTACGTCTTGCGGGTCACCAGCGTGACCCGAGGCACGACGCTCTCGGCGAACGCATGCAGCAGCTTGGCGCCACGCCGTACGACGCCGTCCCACTCCTGCCCCACACCCGGGAGGTAGCCGGGCACGTCCACCAGGACGATGAGGGGGATGCCGAACGCGTCGCACAGGCGGACGAACCGAGACGCCTTCTCGGCAGACAGGGAATCCAGGCAGCCGCCCAGGCGGAGCGGATTGTTGGCGACCACGCCGACGGTCCGGCCGCCGACGCGGCCCAGGGCGACGACGATGTTGGGCGCCCACCGAGCATGGAGCTCGGTCATGGTTCCCTCATCGAGCAGGTTCTCCACGAGCGGGTGCACGTCGTAGGCACGCTTGCGGGACTCCGGCAGCGCCGCGCTGAGGTCGACGTCGGCGACGGCCCCCACGGAGAGGGCACCCTGAGCCCCGAGAAGATGCGCGATGCCGCGTGCCCGGTCGAGGGCATCGGCCTCGGAGTCCGCGAGCACATGGACGACACCTGAGCGCCGCCCGTGCGGCTCCGGGCCGCCCAAGCGCAGCATGTCGACGTCCTCGCCGGTCACCGACCGCACCACGTCCGGCCCCGTCACGAAGATCCGTCCGTCCGGACCGAGGATCACGACGTCGGTGAGGGCCGGGCCGTACGCCGCGCCACCGGCGGCGGGTCCCAGGACCACGGAGATCTGAGGAATGACGCCAGAGGCCTGAGTCATGATGCGGAAGATCCGACCGACCGCGTGCAGCGAGAGAACGCCCTCGGCCAGCCGGGCGCCCCCTGAGTGCCACAGGCCGATGATCGGCAGCCCGTCGCTGAGAGCGCGCTCATAGGCGTCGACCACGACCGCGCAGCCCTCGTCGCCCATGGCGCCGCCCATGACCGTGGCATCACTGCAGAAAGCCACCACGCGGGCACTCTGGACCGAGCCGATGGCCGCCAGCATCCCCGACCCGTCGTCGGGGGAGATGAGTTCCATCGTGCCGGCGTCGAACAGGGCCGCGAGGCGGTGATTCGGATTGCGGGGGTCGTCCTCACGAGGCAGCTTGCCCGCGGCCGTACGCGCCGTGGAGGTCATGAAGCGCTCCCGAAGGCGACGGCCACGTTGGCGCCGCCGAAGCCGAAGCTGTTGTTGAGGCCGACGATGTCCCCGTCGGGCAGCGAGCGCGCCGTACGTGGGATGTCGAGCTCGACCTTCGGGTCCTGGTTGTCGAGGTTGATGGTCGGCGGGCTGGTGCGGTGGTGCAGCGCGAGCACCGTCGCCACGGCCTCCAGCGCACCGGCGCCGCCCAGCAGGTGGCCCGTCATGGACTTCGTCGACGTGACGACCGCCGAGGTGGCCTGCGCGCCGAGCACCTGGTGGAGCATGAGCCCCTCGGCCACGTCGCCCTGCGGCGTGGAGGTCGCGTGGGCGTTGACGTGCACGACGCTCGTCGGGGCGATGTCGCCGTCGCGCAGCGCAGCCCGGATGGCGCGCGTGCCGCCGCGACCCTCGGGATCCGGCTGCGCAATGTCGTGCGCATCGTTGCTGATCCCCGCGCCGAGCAGGGTCGCGTACACCCGTGCGCCACGGGCACGTGCGTGTTCCTCCGACTCGAGGACCAGCACGGCGCCCCCCTCACCGAGGACGAAGCCGTCGCGCCCGGTGTCCCACGGTCGCGAGACAGCGGTGGGGTCGCCATCGTTCTTCGACAGCGCCATCATCTGGGCGAAGGCAGCCATGGGAAGCGGGTGGATCGCGGCCTCGGTGCCGCCGGCGATGACGACGTCTGCCCGGCCCAGCCGGATCATGTCCAGCGCCATCGCGATCGCTTCATTGCCGGACGCGCAGGCGGAGGTGGGCGCGTGCACGGCGGCCCTCGCGCCGTACGCGAGCGAGACGTTGGCTGCTGGGGCGTTGGGCATAAGCATCGGCACCGCAAGAGGGGAGACGCGTCGTGGGCCCTTCTCCTTGAGCGCGTCGTAGTTGCTCAGCAGCGTGGTGACTCCACCGATGCCTGAGGCCAGGGAGACCGAAAGGCGCTCGGGCTCGACATCGGCGCCCTCCAGTCCGGCGTCGCGCCACGCCTCGGCGGCGGCGACCATCGCAAACTGGCTGGAGCGGTCGAGACGGCGTGCCTTGACCCGCTCGAGGACGTCGGTCGGCTCGACCGCCACGCGCGCGGCGATGCGGACCGGCTGGTCGGCCGCCCACTCGTCGTCGAGGTGGCGTACGCCGGACTGGCCGGCCAGCATGGCCTGCCAGGTGGTCGGGACGTCACCGCCCAGGGGCGAGGTGGTGCCCAGGCCAGTGACCACGACACGGGGGGTACTCATCGTGAAGGCTTCCGTTCTCGAGAGGGGGATGGGCGAGGGCCGGCCGCGGGAGTGCTCCTCGCGGCCGGCATCCCGCGCCAGATCAGGCGGACGCGCGCTCGATGTAGGCGACGGCGTCGCCCACGGTCTTGAGGTTGGCGACCTGGTCGTCCGGGATGGACACGCCGAACTTCTCCTCGGCGGCGACGACGACCTCGACCATCGACAGGGAGTCGACGTCCAGGTCGTCCACGAACGACTTGTCCAACTGCACGTCAGCGGCGTCGACGCCGGCGACCTCGTTGACGATCTCTGCGAGGTCGGCGCGGATCTCTTCGGTGGTGGCCATGGGCCTTCCTTCCTGGTTGGGGTGATGCTGTTGGTGGGTGAATCGTGGTGCGATCGGCGTGGCCGATCGTTCAGGGGACGACGACGACCTGGGCGGCGTACGCCAGCCCCGCGCCGAAGGCGATCAGGAGCGCGAGGTCGCCCGAGCGCGCTTCGCCGGAGGCGATCATGGCGTCGAGCGCCAGGGGGATGGACGCCGCGGAGGTGTTGCCCTGCTCGGCGATGTCCCGGGCGATGCGGACGTGCTCAGGCAGCTTCATGGAGCGGGCCATCGCGTCGATGATGCGCATGTTGGCCTGATGGGGGACGAAGACGTCGAGCTCGTCGGCGGTGATGCCTGCGACGTCGAGAGCCTGCTGGGCGATCTTGGCCATCGAGAACGAGGCCCACCGGAAGACGGCGTTGCCCTGCATCGTCAGGTGCGGCATCACGCCCGACCCCGGGCGCTCGGTCGAGCCGACCACCTCGCGCCAGTCCTCGCGCTGGCGGATGAGGTCGTACTGCTCACCGTCGGAGCCCCACACCACGGGAGCGATGCCCGGGGAGTCCGACGCGCCCACGACCGCAGCCCCCGCGCCGTCGGCGAAGATGAAAGCCGTCCCGCGGTCCGTTCCGTCGGTGATGTCTGAGAGCCGCTCGACGCCGATGACGAGCACCTTGGCGGCGGTGCCGCCGCGTACCAGATCGCTGGCGAGCGCGACGCCGTGGCAGAAGCCCGCGCACGCCGCGGAGATGTCGAAGGCGGCCGCGTGATCGGTGCCGAGCTCGTGCGCGATCGCGGTCGCGATTGCCGGGGTCTGCATGAGATGGCTGACGGTCGCCACGATGACGCACCCGATCTCGGCCGCGTCGACGCCGGAGCTCTCCAGCGCCCGCCGGGCCGCCTGGACGCTCATCATCTGCACGGTCTCATCCGGCGTCGCGAAGCGACGCGACTTGATCCCGGAGCGCTGTTGGATCCACTCGTCGCTGCTGTCGATCGCCTCGACGATGTCGGCGTTGGGCACGACCAGCGACGCCCTGTAGGAGCCCACGCCGAGAATCGCCGCGTGCGCGGCACCGGGCGCGGTGGCGAGAATGGTCACGAGACCTTCTCCGGGTGCAGACGGAGCAGGGGCTGACCGGGGGAGACCAGGTCGCCGTCCTCCACCAACCACTCCACGACGCGCCCGCCGTGGGTGGCGTGGACCGGCGTACGGTCACGCAGGCTGGCGATGTCGCCGATCGAGGCGCCCTCGGGGAGGACGTCGACGCCGACGACCATGTCGGAGAGGTGGAAGGTGCCCTTGCTCGGCGCCACGACCATCCGCCAGGCAGGGCTGAGGTCGACCGGGGACGGCTCCCCGTGCTTGGCGCAGAACTCGTGAGCCGCGTCCAGCTGATCGGGGGTCTTGAGGGCGAAGGTCTCGACGCCCTTCATGGCGCGCTTCGCGATGCCCGTCAGGGTGCCAGCCGGGGGAATCTCGAGGATGCCCGTGACGCCCAGGTCGAGCATCGTCTCCATGCACAGGTCCCAGCGGACCGGGTTCGCGATCTGCCCGACGATGCGGCGCAGCACCTGCGGACCCTCGTGGATCACCAGGCCGTCCTTGTTGGAGATGACCTTGGTGCGAGCGTCGTGCGTCGAGACCGACTGCGCCAGCGAGGCAAGCCGGTCGACGGCCACAGCCATGTGCTCGGTGTGGAAGGCACCAGCAACGCTGAGCGGGGTCAGGCGTGCCTTGGCGGGCGGGTCCGCGGCCAGCGCTGCCAGCTGCGCGGTGGTGCCGGCAGCGACGATCTGCCCCGGGCCGTTGTCGTTGGCGGCGGTGAGGCCATGGCGCGCGATCGTGGCGAGCACGTCGGCCCGGTCGCCGCCCAGAACCGCCGTCATGCCGGTCGGGGTCGCCGTCGCGGCCGCAGCCATTGCGTTGCCGCGCTCGCGGACCAACACCATCGCCTGCTCGGCGGTGATGGCTCGTGCGCCCGCTGCAGCGGTCAGTTCGCCGACGCTGTGTCCGGCCACGGCGCCCACGCGCTGGAACGCATCCGCCGGGTGCGGGAACAGCTCAAGGGCGGCGACCAGTCCGGTGGCCACCAGGAGCGGCTGCGCGATCTGGGTTTCGCGGATCGTGTCCGCGTCTGCCTCTGTCCCGTAATGGGCCAGATCGATCCCGGCCACGGTCGAGAGCCAGTCGAAGCGGGCGGCGAAGGTGGGGTCCTCCAGCCAGGGACGGAGGAAGCCGGGGGTCTGTGAACCTTGTCCGGGGGCGACGATGACGAGCACGCCTCAACTCTTGCGGGTCCAGCGCCGCGTTCCGAAGCCGAGCCGTACGAAACTCGCCCGCACTTCTTTGTGGGAGTCCTACAAAGAAGTGCGTCCAGAGAGCTGTCCGAGGACCAAGGCCATGTGCAAAGTGAACGCATCGCGCGGGGCGGCGGGGGACAGGCCCGTCACGTCGGCCACCTGCCCGAGGCGGTAGCGCACCGTGTTGGGGTGCACGAACAGCGCGCGCGCCGTGGCCTCGATGGAGGAGCCCAACTCGAGCCACACCCGCAGGGTCTCCAGGAGCGTCGGCTTGCCGTCCGCCAACGCCAGGTAGATCTCCTCCACGAGTCGCCTGCGGGCATGTCCGTCGCCCGCCAGGGCGCGCTCGGCGAGCAGAGCGGCGCTACGGACAGGTCGCGGTGCGTCCGGCCACCCGCGTGCCGCCCGGTGAGCGCTCAGCGCCTCACGCGCCGAGAGGTGCGCCTCGGAGAGCGAACCCACGACCGGGCCGACGACGACCGGCCCCGGGCCGAACAGTTCCGCCACCTCGGTGGCCACGGAGAGGTCGTCGGTGGCCGGCCCGAGGATCACCACGATCCGCTCGCCCTGCCCCGCGCACAGAGCCTCGTGGCCGTGCTGGCGAGCGGTGCGACGTACGTCCTCGAAGTTCTCGAGCTCACTGCGGTCGTGCTGCGCCGACCCGATCACCACGCACACCTGGGCGCGTACGTCCCAGCCGAGCGCCGTGGCCCGCGACAGCACCCCGTCGTCGGTCTCCGCCCTCAGCACGGCGTCCACGACGAGCGCCTCCAGGCGGGCATCCCACGCGCCGCGTGACTCGGCGGCGCGGGCGTACACCTCCGCGGTCGCGAAGGCGACCTCGCGGGAGTAGAGCAGCACCGCGGCGTGGACGCCCGCCGCGTCCTCGGGGCTGACCAGATCGTCGATGTTGGACTCGACGATGTCGATGCTGAGGCGGATCAGTTCGACGGTCTGCTGGAGAGTGATCACCCGCGTCAGCTCGCGCGGGGCTGCGCCGAACACGGAGGCCGTCAGCGGGACGAGATCGGGATCCTCGCCCGTGTCGTACCACTCGACGAACTGCTGGATACCGGCCTGGACGATCAGCCCGACCCAGGACCGGTCCTGGGCGCTCAGGGACGAGAACCACGGCATGTCCGCCTGCATGCGCGTGGTTGCGGCCGTGCTGAGCGCTCCGGTGGAGCGCCGCAGCACGGCCACGGCTCGGCGGCGAGTCCCGCTCACCGGCGCCTCGTCACGAGCGCCACGCGATCACGCGGCGCCGCCCTCCTGGACCTGGCCGCTCACAGCGGTGGGGTCGTCGATGCGGTACTTCTCGGCGGCCTTGACCACGACGTCGCGCTCGATCTCGCCGGCGTCGGCCAAACCCTGCAGGGCCTGGACGACGACGGACTCGGCGTCGACGTGGAAGAAGCGTCGGGCGGCCGGGCGGGTGTCGGCGAAGCCGAACCCGTCGGTGCCCAGCACCCTGAAGTCACCCGGGACCCACTGCGCGATCTGCAACGGCACGGCGCGCTGGTAGTCGGAGACCGCCACGACCGGGCCCGCAGCATCTGCGAGGACGGAGGTCACGTACGGCGTCCGTGCCTCCTGATCGGGGTGCAGGAGGTTCCACTGCTCGGCCGCAACACCGTCGCGCGCCAACTCGTTGAACGAGGTGGCCGACCACAGGTCGGCCTGCACGCCCCAGTCGTCGCGCAGCAGTTGGGCCGCCTTGTCGATCCACGGGTAGGCGACACCGCTGGCCATCAGCTGCACGCGCGGACCCTCGCCGTCGGCCGTGGAGACCTTGTGGAGACCCTTGAGGATCCCCGCCACGTCCACGCCCTCGGGCTCGACCGGCTGCGAGACGGGCTCGTTGTAGACGGTGAGATAGAAGATCACATCCTCCCCGTGGGGGTGCTCCTCGCTCGAGCCGTACATGCGCTCCAGGCCCGACTGCATGATGTGCGCGGTCTCGTACGCGAACGACGGGTCGTAGTGCACCACGGCGGGGTTGGTCGCGGCCAGCAGCGGGGAGTGCCCGTCCGCGTGCTGCAGACCCTCGCCCGTCAGGGTGGTGCGCCCGGCCGTCGCGCCGATGAGGAAGCCGCGCGCCATCTGGTCAGCCATCGCCCAGATGGAGTCGCCCGTGCGCTGGAACCCGAACATCGAGTAGAAGATGTAGAACGGGATCATCTGCTCGCCGTGGGTGGAGTACGCCGACCCGGCCGCCGTGGCCGATGCGACGGCGCCGGCCTCGCTGATGCCCTCGTGCAGCAACTGGCCCTGCTCGGACTCCTGCCACTTCAGCAACAGCTTGCGGTCGACCGCTTCGTACGTCTGCCCGTGCGGGTTGTAGATCTTGGCGCTCGGGAAGAAGGAGTCCATGCCGAAGGTGCGGAACTCGTCCGGGGCGATGGGCACGATGCGCTTGCCGATCTCGGGGTCGCGCATCCACTCCTTGAGGAGGCGGACCAGCGCCATCGTCGAGGCGATCTTGTTCTTGCCGGAGCCCTGCTTGAGCTCGGAGTACACCGCGTCGCCCGGCAGCTTGAGCGCCTTCGCCCGGACCTCGCGCTTGGGCAGCGACCCGCCCAGAGCCCGCCGCCGTTCGAGCATGTACTCGATCTCGGGGGAGTCCGCGCCGGGGTGGAAGAACGGTGCGGTCTTGGTCGACTCGTACGACTCGGTGATCTCCTTGTCGCTCATCGGCAGACGGAGCCGGTCGCGGTACTTCAGGAGGCTGTCGAGGTCGAGCTTCTTCATCTGGTGGCTGGCGTTCTTGCCCTCCAGGGCATCGACGGTCCATCCCTTGATGGTGTGGGCCAGGATCACCGTCGGCTGGCCGACGTGCTTGGTGGCCGCATCGAACGCCGCGTACACCTTGCGGTAGTCGTGCCCGCCGCGAGGCAGCAGTTCGATCTGGCGGTCCGTCATGTGCTCGACCATCTTGCGCAGGCGCGGGTCCGGGCCGAAGAAGAACTCGCGGTTGTAGGCCCCGGACTCGACGGAGAAGGTCTGGAATGCGCCGTCGGGCGTGGCGTTCATCTTGTTGACGAGCACGCCGTCGACGTCGCGGGCGAGCAGGTCGTCCCACTCGCGACCCCAGATCACCTTGATGACGTTCCAGCCAGCGCCGCGGAAGACCGACTCGAGTTCCTGGATGATCTTGCCGTTGCCCGTGACGGGGCCGTCGAGTTGCTGGAGGTTGCAGTTGACGACCCAGGTGAGGTTGTCGAGCTCCTCGCGCGCCGCGACGCGGATGGCGCCGAGCGACTCGGGCTCGGCCATCTCGCCGTCGCCCATGAAGGCCCACACCCGCTGCTGCGAGGTGTCCTTGATGGACCGGTTGGACAGGTATCGGTTGAAGCGGGCCTGGTAGATCGAGTTGATCGCCGTGAGTCCCATCGAGACCGTCGGGAACTCCCAGAAGTCCGGCATCAACCGCGGGTGCGGGTAGGACGGCAGACCCTTGCCGACCCCGTGCTGGACCTCCTGACGGAAGTGCATCAGCTGCTGCTCGCTGAGGCGACCCTCGAGGAAGGCGCGCGAGTAGATGCCGGGGGAGCCGTGGCCCTGGATGTAGATCTGGTCCCCGCCGCCGGCGTGCTCCTTGCCGCGGAAGAAGTGGTTGAAGCCGACCTCGTACAGGCTCGCCGCGGACTGGTACGTGGCGATGTGGCCGCCGACCTCCAGCCCGGGGCGGTTGGCGTCCGACACCATGACGGCCGCGTTCCAACGGATGTAGGCGCGGATGCGTCGCTCGACGTCCTCGTCGCCCGGGAACCACGGCTCCCGCTCCGGCGGGATCGTGTTGATGTAGTCGGTGCTTCGCAGCGCCGGCACGCCGACCTGCTGCTGCCTGGCTCGTTCGAGCAGACGCAGCATCACGTAGCGCGCGCGCTCACGGCCTCGGCCGTCGACCATCGCGTCGAAACTGTCGAGCCACTCGTTGGTCTCGTCAGGATCGATGTCCGGAAGCTGGGTGGGGAGTCCCTCGTGGATCACGGACGGTGCGCTGTGGGCCGTCGGGCGAGGGAGGTTGCTGGCGGGGGTCTGCCCGGCATTCGCGTTGTCACTCACCCCTGCATCGTTCCACGCCCGTGCGCGGCAGGAAATCTACTGGCGAGTTCGGGTTCAGTCCGCGCTCACGGCGGTCTCGATCATCGGAACGGCGCGCCCGGGAATGCGCGCAGGCTTGCGCTGCCCGCACGACTCCGGTGGACTACGCACCACTCCGCGAACAATCGCGGTGCCGCAGACGAAGGAGGGGAGTGTGGCAACCACAGCCCAAGATGAGGGCACGGGGAACGGGCCCGGCGCCAAGCTGGGCCTGACGACCGGCATGGTCGTCCAGGAGCTCGGTTGGGACGACGACACCGACGACCAGTTGCGTGTCGCCATCGAGGACGCCATCGACGCGGACATGGTCGACGGTGACTACGGCAACGTCGTGGACTCGGTCGTGCTCTGGTGGCGTGACGACGACGGGGATCTCGTCGACGGCCTGGTCGATGCTCTCGCAGATCTTGAGGGCGGCGGCGCCATTTGGCTGCTGACCCCGCGCGTGGGGCGTCCCGGAGCGGTCGACGCCGCCGACATCGCTGAGGCTGCCCCGGTGGCGGGCCTCTCCCAGACGACGACGGCCACCGTCAGCAAGGATTGGCAGGCCACCCGCCTGGTGCGGCCGCGTACGGCCCACTGAGGCCCGGGTGGGGCATGCGCGGGTCGCATGAGATCGTGGTCGCCGAGGCGACCTCGTTCAACCGCGAGTCCCACGAGCCTCGATGAGCACTAGCCAGCCGGTGACGAGGAGTTCGATGGTGACCGCCCCCCGATCCCCGATCGCGATTGGGAGCCCCGCGCCCGATTTCACGCTCTCCGACCAGTTCGGTCAGGAGGTGTCGCTCTCCTCGTTCCGCGGGCGCAAGGCGGTGGCGCTCGTGTTCTACCCGTACGCCTTCTCGGGCGTGTGCACGGGCGAGATGGGGGCCATCCGCGAGCGCCTCGATGCGTTCCTCACCTTCGACACCGAGATCATGGCGATCAGCTGTGACCCGATGTTCTCGCTGCGCGCCTTCGCGGACGCGGAGGGCCTGAACTTTCCGCTCCTGTCGGACTTCTGGCCTCACGGCGCGACGTCGTCCGCGTACGGGGTCTTCGACGAGCGCCGCGGGGCGCCGCGACGCTCGTCCTTCGTCATCGACACCTCGGGAATCGTGCGCTGGGCCGTGCACAACGAGCCCGGTCATAGCCGCGACCTGAGCGAGCACCTGAAGCAGTTGTCCAGCCTGGTGGACGGCGCCTGAATCTTTTTCGGCTTTGTGGTCGAAAACGGGGACAGGGCTTGAAACGCCTCGCTAGAGTTCTCATTGTTGAACCGCTGGTGACCCGAGACGCCAGCGGTTCAACTCATTTGTGGGCACAGTGCTGGCACTGCGACAGGGCGCCGGGTCATGCATCCGGTCGTGTCCCGTAGGCTGGCCCCGGCCTTCGGGCCAAGCGTCGGTAGCTCAGCGGTAGAGCACTCGGTTTACACCCGAGCGGTCGGCGGTTCGAAACCGTCCCGACGCACCACCCCGTGGCGCTCCGCTCGATGAGACCCCTCTCATGGAGCGCTCACGGCACACTCATCCCCGCTCGGTTGACTCACTTCCACACCCGCCGAACCAACACGGTTCGGCACGACGGAAGGAAGCACCATGCGCAAGCCCCTCACCGCCCTGTGGAGCGGCTCGGTCCTTGGTCTCGGCGCCCTGGTTGCCCTCGGAGTCGTGTGGCAGGGCAGCGCCGCCGCCAACGACGACGCGGCCAAGCGTGACGACGACGCCGCGGCGCTCGTCCTCATGGCCGACGACGACGATGACGACACCAACGACGACGACAACGACCCGCCGACGAACACCGCCACGAACACGAACACCAAGGGCGACGACACCGCCAACACGCGGAGCAAGGTCAGCCGCGACGCGACCAACTCGCGCAGCACCAACGTCAGCCGCGACCGGGACCGCAGCCGCGGTGACCTGACCCGTGACCTGACGCGGGATGGCGGAGACCTCACCCGCGACCTGACGAACGACTCGACCAACGACAAGTCGCGCAACGACACGCGCGCCTGAGCGACGCTGCGACGGACGGACGGACCATGACCACCACCTCTTGGCACCTGCGCGAGGGAGACCCCATCACCGACGACCTGCGAGCGATCCGCTTGCTGGGCGGCGGCTCGACCTACCAGGCCTACCTGGCATTCGACGAGGTCACCTTCGCTCCGGTGGTGGTCAAGGTCGTCCGTCCGGACCAGGTGGACGACCCCTCGAGTCTGTCCGGACTGCGCCGCGAGGCACGCGCGCTCACCGAGGTGAACCACCCGGTGGTGGTGCGCGGGCTGCGCTACTCGGGAGCTCTCCCCAGGCCGCACCTGGTCCTCGAGAGCATCGACGGGCCACGGTTGTCGACGCTGATTCGCCGGTACGGCCCACTCACCGAGCAGCAGTACCTGCCGTTGGCCATCGACATCGCCTCGGCGTTGCACTACTTCGCCAGGATCGGATGGACGCACCTGGACATCAAGCCGAGCAACATCATCATGGGCGCGCCCGCACGCCTCATCGACCTGTCCGTCGCTCGCCCGCGTGAGGATGCCGCGGCGCTCACCGTGCCCATCGGCACGGATGCGTACATGGCCCCGGAGCAGGCCGACCCGGGTGGCTCGTACGGTCCGCCCGGCCCCGCGAGTGATGTCTGGGGTCTGGGGGCCACGCTCTTCCATGCCGTGAGCGGTCAGCGGCCCTTCGCCGACGGAGACCTCGACCATGCGGAGGCAGCCCGCCGACACCCGCAGCTCGTCGACGACGCCCGCCCGCTGCCGGACCGCGTGCCGGGCGCCGTGCGCGACATCCTGGCCGCGATGCTGGCCCGGGACCCCGCGCAGCGCCCGGCTCCCGCTGAGGTGGCCGAGGCACTGGAGCCGGTCCTGGCCGCCCAGCCGGCGGCGCGCCTGAGCTTCAAGGTCCGCTGAGCAGACCTCTCAGCGGGCGAAGCGGTAGCCGACCCCTCGTACGGTGCTGATCGCGCCTCCGCCGAGTTTGCGGCGCAGGTAGCCGACGTAGACGTCGACGACGTTGGAGCCGGGGTCGAAGTCGTAGCCCCACACGTGGTCGAGGAGCTGCTCCCGGGTGAGCACCTGCCCCGGGTTGAGCATGAAGATCTCGAGTAGCGTGAACTCCCGCGCCGACAGGTCCACGGACTTCCCGTCGACGCTCGCGCGCCGCGTCCGGCGATCGAGGCTGACCCCGGCTGACTCGAGCGTCTCCTCGAACGCAGTCGAGGACGACTCGGAGGCGTGCCGCAGACGCACCCGGATGCGGGCCATCAGCTCGGCGAACCGGAACGGCTTGGCCATGTAGTCGTCGGCACCCTGGTCGAGGGCGGTCACCGTGTCGGTGACGGAGTCGCGGGCGGTGAGCACCACGACCGGCATCCGGCCGCCCTGGGAGCGGTACTGGTCCAGCACCTCGAAACCGTCGAGACCGGGAAGCCCGATGTCGAGGACCATGAGGTCGTAGCGGCCAGAGAGCGCCTCGTCGAGGCCGGAGGGACCGTCGGCGGCGATCGTGGGTTGGTGCCCCTCGGCGCGCAGCCCCTTGGCGATGAAGGACGCGATGCGCTCCTCGTCCTCCACGATCAGGATGTGCGCCACGGCGCCCCCTCCCACTGGATGCGGATCTCGACGCGGGTGCCGGGCGGGGTCGCGTCCGGGTCCGCGTCGGTGATGTGGACGGTGCCGCCGTGCGCCTGGGCGATGGCGGCCACGATGGACAGGCCGAGCCCGAATCCCTCGTCGTCGGGGCGTACGGCGCTGCGCCCGAATCGTTCGAGGACGACCGTGCGGTCCTTCTCGGGGATGCCCGCGCCCGTGTCGCGCACCCACAGCCGTACGACGTCTCCCTCGACCGCCGCGCCCAGCCCGATCTCGTCATCGGCTCGGGTGTGCTTGACGGCGTTGTCGGCCAGTTGCAGCACCGCCTGGGTCAGGCGCTGCTCATCGACGGTGACGCGTTCGTGGGCCACCTCGTCGAGGACCCAGCGCCGCTCGCCCAGCGCGCGACTCTTCGCGAGCAGCGAGGTCATGAGCGAGTCGAGGTCGACCTCGCTGGGGCGCAGGAAGTCGGGGCGGTCCGACTTGGCCAACAGGATGAGGTCCTGGACCAAGCGCGACATCCGATCCACTTCGTCGAGCAGGAGGGTGCGGGTGCTCTCCAGTTCGGCGGGGTCCTGGGCATCGAGCAGTTCGAGGTGGCCGCGCAGCACGGTCAAGGGTGTGCGCAGTTCGTGCCCGGCGTCGTCGAGAAACTGGCGCTGGGTGGTGAACGCGGACTCAAGGCGGTCCAGCATGTGGTTGGTGGTCCGGGTGAGGTCCGTGAGGTCGTCGTTGCCCCGCTCGGTCAGCCGAGCTGACAGGTCGGTGGCGGAGATGCGGTGAGCGGCGGAGTTGAGGCCCCGGATCGGGGCGAGCAGAGACCCCGCGATGCGCCAGGCCACCGCCACGATGAGGACGAAGGCGAGGGCGGCGATGAGCACGTAGGTCCGCATCAAGGAGCGCAGGTCCGCGCGTGCTCCGTCCATCAGGACCGCCACCACCAGACCGTCGTTCTGGACGCCATCGACGGTGATGGGTTGGGCCGCGACGTGGATGCGCCCGTGCGTGGGGCTGTCGACGTCTGCGTCGCCACCAGAGGCGATGAGGTCCGGTACGGCGTCGAGGAAGGCGGCGTCGCTGGCCAGCCCGCGGTGGGGCCCCGCGCTGACCCACCGGGGCCCGTCGACCCACCCGATGAGTGCCTCGTACGGGCCGGGAAGGTTGCGGCTCAGGAACACCTCGAGCAGGCGTGCGGAGTCGGTGAATGGCTCTCCGGTCTCGGGGTCGGTCCCGCTGCGCTGGAGCTCACGGAACTCGGCGAACTCCTGCTCGATGCCGTTGTTGACGCCCTCGTCGACGCGACGCGACTCGATCGCATAGATCACCAGTCCGGTGCCTGCCTGTGCCGCGAGGACCATGGCGGCCACTGCAGCGGTGATGCGCGCGCGCACCGAAACGCCCGGTCGGGGTGACCGGGCGCGCAGTACTGGGGATGAACCGCTCAACCGTCGTCCTTGTCGTCGCCACGGCCATCATCGTCCTTGTCGTCGCCGCGGTCGTCCCCGTCGTTGTCCCCGCGGTCGTCCCCGTCGTCGTCCTTGTCGTCGTCACGCCCGTCGTCGTCATCGTCGTCGTCGAGATCGTCGGGGCTCGGATGGACGGTCGTCGGCGAGGCCGGCGTGTGCGTACGGGTGGGGGGAGTGGAGGTGGTCTCGCTCGGCGTCGGGGTCACGGGCGTGCTGGGACCACCCGACGAGGTGGGGTCGCTCGGTGCGGTCGAGCCGGTGGGGGTGGAGAGGAGCTCGACGGGTTCGCGACGAGGCGGGGCGTCGGATCCGGCGCCGAGCGCCCCCGCGGCGAACACACCGAGGGGGACGATCACGGCTGCCAGCAGCAGCCACTTCACCCATCCGCTCATGACAGGAAGAATCATCCCTCACGGTGGCTGGGTGGTGAGAGCCCGATGAGAGGTCTCTCATCGGGCGGTGTCGGCGCTGGCTAGCCTGTGGCCATGCCGAGTCTGCGCGAGGTCGTCGAACTGATCCACGGATGGTATCCGCCCGCCACCGCCGACGGGTGGGACGCAGTCGGACTCGTCTCCGGGGACCCCGAGACGCCGGTGCGCAAGGTCGCGTTCGCCGTCGACCCCACCCTCGAGGTTGCCCGCGAAGTCGTCGCATGGGGAGCGGACCTGTTGGTGGTGCACCACCCGCTGTTCCTCTCCGGCGTCCACTCCGTCGCGGCCACCACGCCCAAGGGTCGTACGTTGCACACGCTGACCCAAGGCGGGTGTGCGCTCCTCACCGCCCACACGAATGCCGACCAGGCGATCGGAGGTGTCTCGGAGGCATTGGCGCGCGCGCTGGGGCTGCGGGACCTGGCACCCATCATCCCCGCGCCGAGCGGGCCGCTCGACAAGGTCGTGGTCTTCGTGCCGCACGAGGCCGCCGATGCCGTACGGACGGCGCTCACCGACGCCGGGGCCGGTCAGGTCGGCGACTACGACTCCTGCACCTACTCCACGCAGGGTCAGGGTCGGTTCCGGCCGCTGCCCGGTGCCAGCCCCGCGATCGGACGGGTCGGGGACCTCGAGGTCGTCGACGAGGTGCGCATCGAGGCAGTCCTGCCCCGTTCGCGCCGCGGAGCGGTGCTCCGGGCGCTGCTGGCGGCGCACCCGTACGAGGAGCCGGCCTACGACGTGGTGGAGCTGGCGGATCCCGGACTCGCGGACACCGGGACAGGACGGATCGGCACCGTCGAGGCCACGACGCTGGCCGACTTCGCAGCCACGGTCGCCGCGGCCCTGCCCGAGACCGTCCAAGGGGTCCGTGTCGCAGGCGCGCCTGACCGGCCGGTGGCCCGCGTCGCGGTGTGCGGGGGCGCGGGGGACTTCCTGTTGGACCGGCTCGCGACGAGCGACGCCGACGTGTACGTCACCAGCGACCTGCGTCACCACCGCGCTGGCGAGTTCGCGGAGCAGGGTGGCCCCGCCCTGATCGATGTCGCGCACTGGGCAGCGGAGTGGACGTGGCTTCCGGTGGTGGCCGAGCGGCTCGCCGGTGCGCTGGGCGATAGGGTCGACACCTACGTCAGCACCCTGCGCACCGACCCGTGGCAGTTCCGAGGCTGACCCACCCCGACCCGAGGAGACCAGGTTGAAGGCCGACCCGTCCGTCCAGCTCAGGCTCCTGGCGCTGCAGGAGATCGACTCTCGCATTGTCCAGCTGCGTCACCAGCGTGCATCGCTGCCCGTGCTGGGCGAGATCTCGACGCTGGAGAAGGAACGGCTCGGCATCGTCGACGAGATGCGCGACGCGCAGATCAAGGTCGATGACCTGAGCGTCGAGCAGAAGCGTGCCGACGCGGACGTCGAGCAGGTCAAGAGCCGCCGCACCCGCGATCGTGAGCGCATGGACGCCGGCCTCATCACGAACCCCAAGGATCTGTCGCGGATGCAGTCCGAGCTGGAGTCCCTCGAGCGCCGCATCTCCACGCTGGAGGATGCCGAGCTCGAGGTGATGGAGCAGCTCGAGGAAGCGCAGCAGGTCCACGCGGCCCTGCAGATCCGCGTGGCCGACATCGACGCCCGCCTCGCCGAGCTCCTCAGCACCCGTGACGCGTCGTGGGCGACGATCGATGAGGATCTGGCCGGCGTGAGCGCGAGCCGCCCGCCCGCTGCGGCGGACATGCCCGAGGACCTCATCAAGCTCTACGAGCGGCTGCGCGAGTCCAAGGGGGTCGCTGTCGCCGAGTTGCGTCAGCGACGCTGTGGCGGGTGCCAGCTCACGCTCGACAACGCTGAACTGGCCCAGATCAAGTCCGCGCCACTCGACGACGTGGTGCGCTGTGAGGAGTGCACGCGGATCCTCGTACGGACGGCTGAGTCGGGGCTCTGACCCGACCGAGCCGCCCGGCCTGCTGAGACTGCCGGAGTCGCCCGGCCCGCTGGTCGAACTCCCACGTCTCCTCAGAGCTCGGTGACCACGACGTCGAGCTGGACGCCCTTCGGGGTGGCCTCGCCCATCTCGACGTGCCACCCGAGCTCGCCGAGCGTGCTGGCGAACGCGGCGGGCGAGGACGGGTTCGCGCCACTGGTCATCAGAGCCCGGACGATGCGGCCCTTGGTGGCCTTGTTGAAGTGGCTGACCACCTTGCGCGTCCCGTTGTGCTCGTGGAGCACTCGTACCGTCGCCGTCCTGGGGGCGAGGTCGGCCTCGGGGCGCCAGAAGTTGGCGTAGGTCCCCGAGCGCAGATCGACCAGCAGACCCTTGCCCAAGGAGTCGCGGACAGCCTCGCCGAGGACCGCGCGCCACAGGCCCGCGACCGGCCCCAGGCCGGGCAGCGTGACGTCGCCCGAGAGCCGGTACGAGGGGATGCGGTCGCCGGGCCTGACGAGGCCGAAGACTGACGAGACGACTCCGATCCGGGAGTTGGCCCGTCGTCGGGAGGCAGCGTCGAGGCCGGCGAGGTCGAGGGAGTCGTAGACCACGCCGGTGTAGATCGCGTCGGCCCTGGCCGTGGGTGCGGTGCGCAGGTGGGCGTTGAGGTCGACGAGGTGAGCCTGGGTGGACCCGAGACCGAGGATTTCAGCGGCGTCGGGCTTCGTGGCGAGGTCGGCCAGCGCGTCGATGATCCGCTCGCGCGTGGGCGTCAGCGACGGCGCGGTGAGCGTCGCGAGGTCCAGGGCCTTGCCTCGACGCGGAACGGACTTGCCCTCGCTGGGCGGCAGCAGGATCAGCACCCGCCAAAGGTTAGGCGGCACCGCGTCCCCGGATCCGGCTAGGGTGCCCACGTGCCCAGCAACCGTGTGCTCACAGTCCGTACGGAGTCCCACAGCGTGCGGGAGGAGGAGCTGCGCGAAGGCGTCAGAGCATTGGCGGCCGAGCTCGGAGTCGAGGCGGAATTCCCACAGCAAGTCGAGGAGACGGCCGCCGCGGCGGCCGCGTCCGTGCGGCTGCCGGAGCTGGATCGCACCGACATCGAGTTCATCACCATCGACCCGCCCGGCGCTCGAGACCTCGACCAGGCGCTCCACATCGAGCGCTCCGGCCAGGGGTATCTGGTCCACTACGCGATCGCCGATCTCGGCGCCTTCATCACGCCGGGTGACGCCGTCGACGTCGAGGCCAACCAGCGCGGCGAGACGCTCTATGGAGCCGGCTCGAAGATCCCGCTCCACCCCAAGGCAATCTCGGAGGATGCGGGTTCGCTGCTGCCCGACGTCGTGCGGCCCGCGGCGCTGTGGAGCATCGAGCTCGACGCCGAGGGCAACACCGTCTCGGCAAGGGTCGAGCGGGCCCTCGTACGCTCACGCGCGCAACTCGACTACGCCCAGGTCCAGGCCCAGCTCGACGCTGGGGAGGCAGGTGACGTCATCGGCCTGCTGCGTGAGGTGGGCGAGCGGCGCGTGGCGCTGGAGGCCGCCAGGGGTGGGGTGTCGCTGCCGCTGCCCGAGCAGGAGGTCGTCGAGGGGGAGGACGGCTCCCTGCGGCTGGAGTTCCGCAGCCTGCTCGCCGTCGAGGACTGGAACGCCCAGATCTCCCTGCTCACCGGCATGGCTGCCGCGGCGATGATGGTCACCGCCCGCGTCGGCCTGCTGCGCACGCTGCCGCCGGCGGCCGAGCGCGACGTGCAGCGGCTGCGTCGTACGGCACGCTCGTTGCAGGTGGACTGGCCGCGCGACCAGTCGTACCCGGACTTCATCCGCTCCCTCGACCCCACCCGGCCCAACCATGCGGCCATGGTCGTGGCCTGCACCCGGCTGCTGCGCGGGTCGGGATACGTGGCCTTCGACGGCGAGCTGCCCGAGCAGACCCGGCACGAGGCGATCGCCGCTGAGTACGCCCACGTCACCGCGCCCCTGCGGCGGCTGGTCGACCGCTACACCACGGAGGTGTGTCTCGCGCTGAGCGCGGGGGAGCCGGTGCCCGAGTGGGTCCTGGAGCGGCTGCCTGGGTTGCCCGACACCATGCGTGAGTCGGGGCGCCGGGCCAGCGCGTACGAGAACGGCATCCTCAACCTGGTCGAGGCGGCCCTTCTCGAGGACCGCGTGGGGGAGACGTTCGCGGGCGTCATCCTCGACGCGGACGAGCGCAAGCCGACGCGGGGCAGCGTCTCCATCTCCAACCCCGCCATCGAGGCTGTCGTCGAGTCCGAGCAGCCCCTGCCCGTGGGGGAGGACGTCACGGTCCGGCTGGTCGTGGCGGACCCCGCGACGCGGAAGGTCGCGTTCCGACTCTGACCGAGGGGTGACAGGCGCCGAGGTGTGGGCGCACGATGGGGGACACCGACCTTGGGAGGACCCATGCCGCACGGCGACATCACCCACATCGACATCCCGGTCAGCGACATGGATCGTGCCCGGGGGTTCTATTCGGCGCTGTTCGGATGGCAGATCCAGGCGCCACCGGGCTTCGAGGACTACCCCATGTGGCAGGCCCCCAACGAGATCAGCGGGGGCGGGTTGGCGCCGCGCAGCGCCGACTTCGTCCAGCCCCGGTCGTACGTGGAGGTCGACTCGATCGAGGAGACCCTGGCCGTCGCGGTGGAGAACGGAGGCACGGTCGTGATGGAGCGTTCGCCGATCAGCGAGACCAGTTGGTGGGCCATTTTCGAGGACCCGGACGGCAACCAGATCGGCTTGTACGAGGGCGTCACGGACACCTCGGGCTGACGTCGCCCACGCCCATCTCGACGTACGGTGCGCGTGGTATTACCCAATCGCAGCCTTGACGCCGGCGAGCGCGCGCGAGACTTTCGATAGGTCTCGGGGAGCCTCGCCGGGCGGCGGCACACTCTCCGGGCTCGGCTCCCACTCGTGGTCGAGGAGGGTCCCGTGTTCCGTATCCACCGCAGGTCAGCAGCCGCGATTGCTGCATTCGCCCTCATCGTTCCCGCAGCAGCCACGTCGGCTGCCGGGGGTACGACGAGTCAGGCCGACCCGCCGGGGCGAGCACGTGCGCACGACTCCGGCGGTGGACGGGCGGTGTTCTTCGCCTCCGACGGCCTGCGCCAGGACCTGGTGGAGAAGTACGCGTCCCAAGGTGTGATGCCGACGATGCGCTCGTTTCTCAAGAAGGGCGTCAAGGCCAAGGGGAACGGGATGCTCACCCAAGCCCCGCCCAACACCGGCGCCGGCTGGTACACGATGGCGACGGGCGCATGGCCCGGGGTGAATGGGTCGACGAACAACACCTTCCACAAGAACGGCGACCCGTTCGGCACCCGTACGGCTGCCTTCGACGCGGGAGTCCTCCAGGCCGAGTCGATCGCCCAGTCCGCGGAGCGCGGTGGCCTCAAGGTCGCCCAGGTCGAGTGGGCGGGTGGTCGCGGCGCCAGCATCGACGGCCCCACGATCGACTACCGCACGTTCCATTCGGGTCGAGGTGTGACCACCAACTTCATCGGTCACAAGGGTGAGGAGCTCTTCGACGACGTCGGGTTCATCCAGGCATTCGGGCTGCAGTTCGACCACCCCACCGGGCACGCGGGCCAGGCGCCGTTCGCCGGTGCGGAACCCACGCCAGCCACGGGCTGGAGCGCAGTGCCGACGTCCTACAGCCCGGCGCAGGAGATGCGCATGCGGGTGCTGGACGCAGGCGCCGACAAGTACGGCCTCAACGCCTACATCTACGACAGCCGCGATGACGGCCGGGTGCGCTACGACAAGGTGCTGTTCTCTCCCACCAAGGCTGGCACGGACGCGGTCGCCACCTTGCGTGAGGGGGAGTGGGCCGACGTGAAGGTGACGCTTCAGGGCGGGGCACTCGACTCGAAGACCGCCGGCATGCTGCTCAAGGTCGAGACCCTCTCCTCGGACCTGTCGCGAGTGCGCCTGTTCCACACCTCGGTGACGCGTGCGATCGCGAGTTGGCCCAGCTGGCCGGGCGAGCCAGGGTTCACGGAGTTCGACGAGTTCTTGGCAGCCACGTTCCCGACCTCGACCGCCGCCGACTACGCGATCCTCGAAGCGGGAGTCACCAGCGAGGACACGTACGCCGAGCAGGGCATGTACTGGTCGAAGGGCCACTGGCCGATGCTCAAGTACGTCGCCAAGAAGTACTCCCCGGACCTGATGCTGGTGGGGATGCCCACGACTGACGAGTTCCAGCACCAGTTCCTGGGACTGGTCACGCCCAAGCTGGCGAACGGTCAACCCAACCCCGCGTACGACGACGTGGACCTTGACGGTGTGCGCGACGGGCGGGTTTCGAAGCGCTCCGCCTACATCCGCGAGGCGTACGCGGAGTCCGACGCGACCCTCAAACTCGCGCGCTCGCTGGCCGGACGCAACCCCACCACCTTCGTCGGCTCGGACCACGGGTTCGCCCCACAGTTCCTGGCCGTCGACGCCAGCCTCCCGCTCGTCGAACTCGGGTTGCTGTCGAAGCCGCAGACCTCGAACTGCCGTCCGGCCACCGGCGAGACCATCGGCATGGCCAAGGCCTGCTGGGCGGGCGGCACCTTGCAGATCTATCTCAACCTTGCCGGGCGCGACCCCGCAGGAGGGGGCGTCCAGCAGGTGCCCGCGGCTGCGGAGGCCGAGACACTGGCGGCGATCCGAGCGAAGTACCAGGGCCTGGTCGACCCCAACGACTGGACGCACGACTCGAGCCCCGAGGGCTGGAAGGTGATCGACCGCATCTTCACCAAGGCCGAGGCTCGCAGGATTCCCAACGGCCCGGGCAGCACCGCAGACATGGCGCACCCCACGCGTACGGGTGATCTCGTGGTGTTCGCGTACCCGCCCTATCAGTTCGACGCCCAGACGCCGGGCACGCTGGTGGCGCCGTCGCAGTTCTTCGGGCAGCACGGCTACGTCCCCGATGTGCAGGTGCTCTCCGCCAACATCAACATGCGCGCCACGTTCCTCGCCGGTGGCGCGGGGGTCGCGCACCGTTCGGTGGCCGCGCGTTCCATCGATCTGGCCCCGACCCTGGCGTTCATGCTCGGGATCCCGCAGCCGCAACACAGTCAGGGGCGCGTGCTCCTCGACGTGGTCGACGGAGGTCGGCGCTACACGTCGGTGCCCATCGTGGGACTCAACGACTTCCACGGCCAACTCGAGCCGACCACGCGCGGGTACGACAACGCGGTCAACGCGCGCGTCGGCGGCGCCGCGGTGCTGGGCACGCTGTTCGACGAGGAACTCGGCGCGCTGCCGGGCGAGGGGCTCATCCTCGCGGCGGGCGACAACGTCGGCGCCTCGCCGCCCAACTCGGGACTGCTGCAGGACATGCCTGCCATCGACGTGGAGAACGCGTGGGGGCTGGATGCGACCTCGTACGGCAACCACGAGTTCGACTACGGCGTCGCGCGGCTGCTGGAGCAGCAGGCGCGGGCGAACTTCCCGTTCCTCGCCACCAACATCGTTGACGAGGCCACCGGTCAGCCGCCGGCATGGGTGACGCCGTCCAGGGTGTTCCGGGTCAACGGAGTCAAGGTCGGCGTGATCGGTGCAGGCCTGGAGCAGACGCCGGAACTCGTGGCGGCGGGGGCAACCGAAGGGCTGCGCTTCCTGCCCGAAGCTCCGCGCATCCGCGCAGAGTCCGAACGGCTGCGCCGGCAAGGCGTGAAGGTGCAGGTCGTGGTGATCCACCAGGGCGCCTCGCTGGGCGCCAACACGGTCGGCAACTCTCCCGGCACCCCGTGGGAGGGCCCGATCCTGGCCATCGCGGACGCCCTCCAGACGACGACGGTCGACGCGATGATCGTGGGTCACACCCATCG
This sequence comes from Actinomycetes bacterium, assembly GCA_023460975.1. Lineage (GTDB taxonomy): Bacteria > Actinomycetota > Actinomycetes > Propionibacteriales > Nocardioidaceae > Nocardioides. Next base: position 5,253 of record JAEWOG010000005.1, on the reverse strand, counting down.
GGTCTCCAACCTGATGCGCGGACGCATCCTCATCACCGAGGGAGTCAACGCCGGGGGCTCCTACTCAGTGCTCCAGCTGATGGCGCGCGGCGGAGACGTGGCGTGGGCCGGCGGCGCGACGCGGGTCGCCAAGAACCTCGGTGTCGCTGCTCGCGCCGACGTCCAGGCGATCGTGGACGACGCCAACGCTCAGACCGACGAGCTGCGCAACCAGGTCATCGGCACTCAGGCTGGCGACATCCGGCGTGCGCCGAGCCGGCTGTTGGAGTCGGCCATGGGCAACCTGGTGACCGACGCGATGCGCAACAAGTACCCCGGCGTCGATGCTGCGTACACCAACTCCGGTGGCCTGCGGGCCGACCTGGTCTGTTCCCCGCCCAGCGCGGGGGAGGCGGCGTGTGAGATCACGTGGGGTGAGGTGTTCGCGGTGCTTCCGTTCGGCAACAGGTCGACGCTGCTGACGGTGACGGGCGCCCAGTTGCGTACGGCGTTCCTCAACGGGTTCTCGCCCGCGTGTGACCCCAACATCGCCACCGGTCGCTTCCCGCAGGTCTCGGGGCTGCGCGCCACCTTCCACTGCAACGGCGCGACCCCGGTTGTCGATGGCATATGGCGGGTCCCCGCTGCGGGTGGCAGCGAGGTCCCCATCGGCGACGCGGACACGATCCGCCTGGTGACCAACGACTTCATGTACGGCGGCGGCGACGGCTACACGGTGTTTGGTGAAGGCGTCGACGTGCAGCAGCCGGGGGACGACCTGATGCAGGTCACCGTCGACTACATCGCTGCCAACTCGCCTGTCGCGCCCGTGGTGGAGGGACGGATCACCCAGAACTAGACCACCGCACGACGTCATACGGTGGGCGCACCCGTTGCCGCGCACCGTATGACGTCCGCGCGCCTGGCCGGCTTCAGCGCAGTCTGCGGCGGTACGTCGCGACGGCCCAGACGTACGCCACCGCGAGCAGGCCGACGCACCAGGCGAGCGCGACCCAGAGGTCGTTCCCGGCCGGGGTCCCGGCGAGCAGCGCACGGATGGCGTTGACGATCGAGGTGACCGGCTGGTTCTCGGCGAACCACGCAACCGGTCCGGGCATCGAGTCCGTCGGCACGAAGGCCGAGCTGATGAACGGCAGGAAGATCAGCGGGTAGCTGAAGGCGCTCGCTCCATCGACGGACTTTGCGGAGAGCCCGGCCACGACGGCCAGCCAGGTCAGCGCGACGGTGAAGAGCAGCAGGATTCCGGCGGCTGCCAGCCCAGGTTTCGACGGGCTCAACCAGCGATGGGTTGACGTCATGCGGTGGGCGCACCCGTTGCCGCGCACCGTATGACGTCCGCGCGAGAGGGTGGGAGTGGGTCGGCCTGTAGGCCGGGACCCCGCCTAACGGGGAGCTCGTTGATGGTCGTCAGTGGTACACCCGCCCTGACCTGCGAAAACACATCGTCGTAGTTTGTCGTCGATGAGGTCGAGTGAGAATCGTAGGCACAAATCGGGCACAGGAATGTCGGGGCTCTAGCGTTTTTCGGACATAGCGAATGATGCTATACCATGGTGCCATGGAGACCCGCGGAGAGATCCTTCGTCAGGTGATGTCCGAAACGGGCATCACTCAGACGGAGTTGTCGCGGATCAGCGGTGTCCATCAGCCCAGCATCAGCCAGTTTCTCTCCGGCCGGACGGACCTCAGTGATGAGCAACTCGACCGCCTCCTGTCGTGCTTGGGGTATCGGCTTGAGGTCGTACGTCGACCGGTGCGACCAGAGCTCACGCGGTCTGAGCTTCGGTCGTGGATGCTCCACCGTCGTCTGTCGAAGCGATTGACGTCGCAGACGTTGGAGATGTGGTTGCCGAAGCTCGAGCGAAACCTGGAACGCGAGCGCGAGTCTGTCCGGGGGTCCGTGCACCTGAGCAACGTCGATCGCTGGACCGAGCTCGTGCGGCGCCGCGACCTGTCGGGCCTGCGGCGGGTCCTGACCGGCCTGGATCGGGACTCGATCGAGATGCGAGAGGTGTCGCCGATGGGAGGTCTGCTTCCCGAGGAAGAGCGGCTCGAGGTCATGCACGAACTGCGGGAGGCTTACCTTGCGCCGCGATCAGCTTGAGCGTGCTGCCACGAGCCGCAGGCTCGGGGAGGTTGAGACCTCGCTCAGAGAAGGGTGAGGGCGTCGCGGGCCCGAGCGATCGCTTCAAGGCGGGTGGCTTCCGCGTCGGAGCGCGGGATGCCCAAGAGCCCCGGCAAGGAGTCTTCGGCGGTGTACAACTCGAACAGCACCGCGGACACCTCCTCGGCAGTGGCCTGAGCCAAGTCGCACGCAATGAGCAGGTCCGCGAGGTCGTCCTCGTCCTTGGGCCGCCACGCCACAAGTTTCATCGCCAAGAGGTGTCTCGGGGGCGCGAGATGGACTGTCGCGCCGGGGCGGGATGCGAGCCGCAACGCGCAGTCTGGCCGCGGTGGGATCCAAGGCGCGGCAGCCGAGTTGAGCCACTTCATCGACAGACCCCGCTCTCGTGCGATCTCCTCGGCGGCACAGGTGGCGACATCGACCGTACGAGCGATGTCGACGTCCGGTGTGGCGATCGAGCGACCGTGAGCGAGCAACATCGCCGAGCCCCCGACGACGTACAGGCTCGCTGCGGTCCCGCGGCGAGCAAGTTTGCTGTCGAGGTCATCCAGCAGGTCGACGACGGAGCCCGCGTCGAGTTCTTTCAAGGGCCCGGGCGACCACCGCGGGCTGGGGAAGGGGATGCTCGCGCACTCATCGCATTGCCATCGGCGGATCGAACTCATGCGACCGCAAGGCAGACTCGGCAAGCGAGATCCGCTTGTCACGAAGCCACTGTGGCGTCTGTTCTCGGACCGCCTCCTCGCTCAGGCGACCGCGGGCAGGGAACCACTCGTGTGGCAGCGCCTTGCCCTGACTCCAGGTCGGAGCCGGGCGACCAGCCAGTGTGAACTCGTGCTCGACCAAGGCAGCCAGCAGGGCGTCCCAGTTCGGGTCCCCGACGGAGACGCCCGCGTCCCAAGCATCGACAAGGTGCGAACGATGTTCCAACGTGTCCCGCAACCGGTCGCGCGCCTCGAGGGCGATCCGCAGGACACCCGAGGGCCGGCCCTGAGTCCGCAGTGCGACACGCAGGGAACGGGCCGCGTCGAGCGACGTCGGGATCTGCTCCTCGCGGGCCGCGCCGAGCGCTCGCGCGATGCGCTGTGCCCGGAGCAGAAGCGTCGCGGACGGGACGGTGTTGCCGTGCAGGTAGGCGGAGAGTCGAGGGGCAGAAGTGCCGATGGCCTTGGCGAAGTCCTTCTGACTGACACCACTCGTCAACAGGGACGAGCGCAGCGCCTCGATGACGGCCTGGTGGTCGCGGTCATGCGGATGTGCGCTCATCATTGCCTCCTCTCGGCCGCATCAACTCCAGCCAAGATTATCAGATATGATAATCCTCCGAGGGCTGGTGGTTCGGTGGTGGGCCCGAGTGGCGGGTGTTTGATGGGGTATCCCGGGGCGCCGTGGCAGCTCGATAAGGTTTCCTTATGTCTCTGGTTGCGGAGTACCGCGCTGCCCGACGCGACGAGGAGGTCGCGCGCCTTCGCCGTGCGCTCGCGCTGAGGGCCATGATCGCTGACGGCATGTCGCAGCGGCAGGTAGCGGCTGAGCTCGGAATCAGTCAGCCGGCCGTCAGTCAACAACTGAAAGCCGCGAGCGACCTGAGGAGCGCGCACCCGGAATTGATCGTCGACGCAGCGGGTCCAGTGCTGAAGGCTCTCGCTGCCGAGCGCGGCTACACCGAGCTCGCAGTGTTCGGTTCGGTCGGACGTCGGCAAGCCCGCGTCGACTCGGACATCGACCTCGTCGTGGCGTCCCCGTCGGGCACGTCCACGTTCGACTTCGTCCGGTTCAAGCAGCTGATCGAGCAGGTGTTGGGGCGTGAGGTCGACCTGGTCGACTACGAGGGGCTGAAGCCGGACCTCGACGACGACGTCCGACGCGATGCGGTGCTTCTGTGATGGAGTGCGGGCCAGCCAAGGAGAACGAGCACCTGGTACTCGCACCGCGTGGCGGCACCTCCTCCTTGGATCCTCAAGTTCCCTGAAGCCAGGACGCGCGGCTCAGAGTCGGGTTTGAATCGGAACCCCGACCCGTGGAGTCTGCATGCCCAAGATCCATCCGTACTCGCGACGTGAGTTTCGACGACGCCTGAGAGCCTGGGTGCGGTCCAACCTCCGAGTGGTCGGCGTTCTCTCCGTGGGCTTTGTCGTGCTGCTCGCGTTCAGCATCTCGCTCCTTTCATTCACGATCTCATCGCCGCCGTTCCGGTGGTGGCTGTTGGGTGCCGTGCCGACGGGGCTCGTGGCCACGTATCTGCACATGCTGTACAGCTCGTTCCTCGCGAACGACTCCGAAGCGATCCGGCACGTGCGCGGCGCCTGGGGCGAGGACAACACGCGAAGCGAACTCGAGCGCGCGAAGCGCAAGAAACTGGTCTGGAACTGGGTCGACAGCCTCTCCCTCCAGTACGGCGACATCGATCACTTGGTCGTGACTCGGCGCGGCGGACTGGTCGTTATCGACTCGAAGTGGCGCAACGTCATCAAGGACACCGAGGAGATGGCCAAGGCTGCCCAGAAGGCCAAACTCCGCGCCGAGGGGATCACCCGCGACCTGCTCCGAGGGGACTCCCGCGGGGTCCGCCGGGCCAAGGTGAACCCGCTCGGCGTCACCCCCGTCGTGGTGCTGTGGGGAGCTGCCCAGCACGGTGTCCCCGAGGACGCGGTCGTCGACGGGACCCGGTTTGTCGCGGGTCGTCAGCTGCTCGGGTGGCTTGCGCAGCTCGACGGTGATCCGGTCGATCGGGATGCCGCCGCCGAGGTCGTACGCACTCTCGAGGCGCGCCGCATCCCCACGTCTTCACCCTGAACCAGCCTCCTGTCCCAAACCACCCCTCCCGCTCGCTCCTCAGCCACCCGTCCCCAACCACCAACGGCACCCGGATTCGTCCCCTCGCGGCGCCCCTCCACCCTTCCAACCGAGCGGCACGCATGCTACGAAATTCTGTAGGGAGAAGCGCGCCAAGAGGGGCGCTGACCTGCGGATATGCGGTTGTCGGTGGTTACTGAGGGAGGTGTCTGGGGGTGCACGGAGGGCTGAAGATCTACCGCGGCGCCGCGGCCGCCGCTCGGCAGTACGTTGAGGCCGACCGCTCCCGCGCCGACGACTACTACCTCGCCGAGGGCATCGGCCTGGCCCAA
>JAEWOG010000004.1 GCA_023460975.1 Actinomycetes bacterium | reverse complement strand
CGCGCCAGCCAACAGAGCTCAATGACCCGACCGACAACCCTCGACGTCGGGCCAGAACACGAACCGCATCCCGAGCGGTCCGTCCGCGGGATCGTGGGAGGGGACGGTGACCGACTCCGCGAAGCGGACCAGGCAGAGAGCGAGCTCGCCCTCCAGGTCTCCGGGCACCTCTGTGCTGCTCGACCAAAACTCTCGGACCTCGACCGCGCGCACGTCGTGGAGCCGGCCGTCGCGCAACAGGAGCTCGACGGTGACGCGGGGAGGCGCGGCTTGCCCCTGACACAGGTTCGGCTCGTAGCAGCGCAGCCAGTCCAGGACGCGATCGCGAAACGCGTCAATGATGGCGTTCCGCAGGACGTGCTCTCGGGGCACGGCCCTCGCCGCGAAGAGTGCGGGCGGCTGACGCGGGCGCAGAGCGCCGGGCTCCGGCGCCAGCTCCGCGACATCCATTCGCGGCGCAGCGCGGGTCGCGCCGAGATCTTCGACGGAGGTCGATCCACCTTCCGTCTCGACAGGGCCGGAGGCCGCCACCTCCTCAATCGACGGCGGGGCTGCTTCGGCGCGGCCCGAGGGAGCGCGCTCGACGACGCTCGCTCCGCACGCCTGACAGAGCGCCGCGCTCATCGCGATCCATCCCGCGAGCGCCCTACGGCACCCCATGTGCACTCCGGCGTTCCACGAACCGCGCGCATTGTGGCGTTTGTAGGGACGGTGTCGGAATGAGGGGAGCCCCAAGTGGGACACTACACTATTCATATCCTTCGTGCCGATCTTGCTGAGCCCCAGCCGGCCGTGCGCGAAGTGATCGTACGTGCAGTGGGGCCGCTCGTCCAGGCTGCAGGATTTGAGCTAAATCTTGTTAGCCTGGCGACCGAGATGAGTGAGCAGTCTAGGCCTGAGGTTTCGTTTGTGCTCGTTCACAGTCACCGGGGCCTGCTCCCCCGGGATCGTGGCCTTGCTGAGCAATCAGGATCCATCTTCATCGATTCGATTCTCGGCATGCGAGTAGGTGGGCCCTTCCTGCGAAGCCCGCTGTCATGCATGGATATGCGCAATCCGATGCGCAGGTATCCTAGTGTCGCATCAACTAATCACGATGATCGTGTCGGACACGCGAGAACCTTCGGCGGCTCTGGTCACAGCCGCACGAGTTCCATCCGTTTCAGAGACGGATGATCGTCGATGCGATGCGTGCGCGTGAGCTTCGTGGGCTTGAGACATCGACGCTCGGTGAGCCGGACCGCTGAAATTCCATGCGCTGGCCAGGCCGAGCGAAGCATCACCTGTACGAAACACCGGGGACGGGAAGCGCCGACTGGAAAGGAAGGTCGCGCCGCTCGACCCCGCGCGTCTCACCCTCTACTCGACACCGGGGACGGGAAGCGCCCACCGGACGGTAACGCCGTGCAGCTCTGTGCCCGCGCGCTTGCGAAGCACGCGCCAGGCCGAGCGGAGCGCAACCTCTACTCGACACCGGGGACGGGAAGCACCGACTGGAAAGAAAGTCGCGTAGCTCGGCCCCGCGCGCGCGAAGCGCGCGCCAGCCAACGATGCGCGCGCCAGCCAACTCAGCGCGCCCAGAGGACGGCGAGGGGCAGCTCGATCGCGTCGAAGGGCTCGGCGCGCACGGTGGCGTCGCGCTGATGCACCGCGATCACGCGGTAGCTCGCGCCGTCGAGTCGGAAGACCTCGAGCGTGCGCACGGCGGGGTCGAGAAACCAGACGTGGGGCACGCCCTCGCGCGCATACACCGGGAGCTTCTCGGCGCGGTCGATCCCTTCGGTCGATGGGGAGAGCACCTCGCACACCCAGTCGGGCGCGAGCGTGAGGTAGGGCGTGTCGGGCAGCTCGGGCATGCGCTCGCGGCGCCAGCCGGCGAGGTCGGGCGCGAGGATGTCGGGCTCGTGCGCGCCGAGGTGCACCTCGGGCTCGTCGAGGATCACCCAGCCGCCCGGACCGTCGATCCCCTCGTCGAAGGGCCCGCCCAGCCTGGCCCCGAGCCGCGACGCCGAGCGCGCGTGGCGCACGCGGGGTCGCGCGTGGGTGTAGAGCGTCCCGCCGATCACCTCGGCGACCACGTGAGCGGGCGCCGCGAGCACGTCCGCGTAGCTCGCCCTCTTGCGCGCGGGCTCGGCCATCTCACCGAGCAGGGTAGCATCGCCCCGGTGCCATTGGCGGCGACACACGGCGGCGGGCGCAGTACCATCGCCGGCGCGTGGAGCTGATCAAGGAGACACCCCTCGAGGCCGCCTGGCACGTCTGGCAGGCCCGTCCTCCGCATCCCTCGCTCACCGTCGTCGTCAAGGGGACGTTCACCCTCGTGCCCGGGGGCCCCTGCACGCCGGCGACGCACGCGCTGCCGACCGGCGACGCGCACCACGACGACGACGTCGAGCGCAGCGTCCGCTACGCGTCCGATCTCGATCCGCTCAAGCCGCGCGGCGAGTGCATGGTGATCGGGAGCTTCCACGCGCCCGGCGGCCGCGCGGTGCCCTCGTCG
>JAEWOG010000003.1 GCA_023460975.1 Actinomycetes bacterium | reverse complement strand
TACTGCTCGATCGGGTACTCCTGCAGGAAGCCGGAGCCGCCGAACGTCTGCAGGGACTCGGTGCCCAGCAGGACCCACGAACGCTCGGAGCCGTAGCCCTTGACGATCGGGAGCAGGAGGTCGTTGATCGCGATGGCGAGCTTGGCCTCGTCGGAGTCCTTGGTGCCCTCGTGCTCGGCGACGAGCACCTGGTCCTGCCAGGACGCCGTGTAGAGCACGAGCGAGCGCATGGCCTCGGCGAAGGACTTCTGCGTCATCAGCGAGCGGCGCACGTCGGGGTGGTGGGTGATCGTGACGCGCGGCGCGGTCTTGTCGGAGGACTGCGTGAGGTCGGCGCCCTGGACGCGCTCCTTGGCGTACTCCAGAGCGTTGAGGTAGCCCGTCGAGAGCGTCGCGATGGCCTTGGTGCCGACCATCATGCGGGCGTTCTCGATGACGTCGAACATCTGCGCGATGCCGTTGTGGACCTCGCCCACCAGCCAGCCCTTGGCGGGCTCGCCGCCGCCGACCTGCGGGTCGCCGAAGGTGACCTCGCACGTGTTGGAGACCTTGATCCCCATCTTGTGCTCGACGTTGGTGACGTAGATGCCGTTGCGCTCACCGGTCAGCTCGCCGGTGGCGTGGTCGAAGTGGTGCTTCGGCATCCAGAACAGGCTCAGGCCCTTGGTGCCGGGGCCGCCAGCGCCCTCGACGCCCTCGGGGCGCGCCAGCACGAGGTGCATGATGTTCTCGCTCATGTCGTGCTCGGCGGAGGTGATGAAGCGCTTCACGCCGGTGACGTTCCACGAGCCGTCGTCGTTGGGCGTGGCCTTAGCGCGGCCCGCGCCGACGTCGGAGCCCGCGTCGGGCTCGGTGAGGACCATGGTGCAACCCCACTCGCGCTCGACCATGATCTGGGCGACGCGCTCGTCGCGCTCGACGCCGTTGGCGTTGTTCCACAGCACGCCCGCGAACGGTGCGCCGGCGGCGTACATGTGGATGGGGGCATTCGAGCCCAGCACCATCTCGCCGATGGCCCAGTTGAGGCTGGCCGGCGCGAGCGTGCCGCCGAGCTCCTCGCGGATCTGGAGGCGCCAGAACTCGGCGTCCATCCACGCGCGGTACGACTTCTTGAACGACTCCCCGATGGGAGCGGTGTGGGTCGCCGGGTCGAAGACCGGCGGGTTGCGGTCGGAGTCCTCGTACGAGGCAGCCAGGTCCTCGCGCGCGAGGCGCTCGACCTCGGCCAGGATCTCGCGGGCGGACTCGCTGTCCACCTCGGCGAAGGGGCCCTGCCCCAGAACCTCGTCGCGGCCGAGGAGCTCGAAGAGGTTGAACTCGATGTCGCGAAGGTTCGACTTGTAGTGGCTCACTGATCCACGTTCCTCTCTTGGCCGGCCTCCTCGGCCGGGCGTAGTACGACGAGGTCGCTACTCGTCAGTAACATCCATGATGCAACGTCAGCCCGAGAGACGCAACAGTTGCCGCGAGAAGCTCGACCGGCCCGAGGAGCTCAGCGACCGACCCGGGTGGCCCGCACGGCCTCGTCGACCCAGCAGTTGCCCGTGCCGTACGTGAAGCTGCCGCGAATGAACTTCTTTCCCGAGATGTATCCGGTCAGCTTGGCCGACCACGCGACACCACCCTCCGACTCACCCGCCGTGGCCTGGACGTACCCGTGGCGGGGGACCTTCGTGGTGGGGAAGGTGAGCGAGACGTTCTTCTTGGTCGGGTACGCCCCCGGCGTGCGGCACTCCATCTCGAGGCCACTGCCGTAGAAGGACGTGATCTTGCCCTTCGCGACCCGGAACGTGAAGGACCCGCCGGCCCAGCGCCCGTCCGCCGGCCGTGCGGGAGGCTGGATCCTGCGTACGGGCAGGGTGATCGTGTCCGTGATGCCGGAACCGCTCACCGTGAACCGCGCCGAGGTGCGCTTCTGGCGGCCCTTCAGCGTGACCTCGACGTAGGGAACGAAGGTCTCGCCCGGCTCGATCCGGCTGATCGTGACGGGCTTGACCTTCACGCCCTTGCCAGCGCCGGTGACACGTACGTCGACGGCACGGTAGGAGCCGGGGTTGGTGACTTGCAGCTGGTGCAGTTGGCGCACCCCGCGGATGAGCTTGAGTTGCTTCTGCTTCGTGCCGAGCATCGTGACCTTCTCGGCGTCCAGGCCGGCCTCGAGCCACACGTCCTGGAGGGGACCCACCTTGGCGTCGAGGATCTCGCCGGTCTCCCAGTCGGCCGACACGACGACGGCGCAGTCGGGGCGGATGTCGTAGGCGAAGTCGAGCTCGGCGAGGAGGATGCCGCGGTCGGCGGGGTCGGAGCGGGCGGCGTACCGAACGGAGTCACCGACGTCGCCGACCTGGCAGGTGGCCCCGACGAACGTGCCCACCCCGGCCGTGACCTGGACGCCGGGCCAGCCGGGGGACTCCCCGGCCATCTGTCCGCGCGCGAAGAAGTTGGCGCGTTGCTTCGCCTCGTCGTACTGGACCGTCACGTCGAACGACTCGATGCGCTCGCCGGCCTCCGCGTGCGCCACGGGCATCCCTGCGACGGACGTCGTCAGTGTGGCGGTCCGCTCGAAGAGCAGGCGATCCGGTTCTGCCTCACTGGGCGTGGCAGTCAGGAGCGCGCCGACCAAGCCCAGCGCACTGGCAACGGCAAAGGTCCACGGTCTGGTCATCGGTCCCCCCGAGGTCACTCGACAGATCCCTCGACACCCTACTGGTGGGCGAGCGTCCTACCCACCGGTGCGCGTGCCCTGTGGATTCCGGCAAAGTCGAGTGGATCGCCTCGCTTCTGCCACAATGCCCCCATGCGTGTCTCTGCCAAGTCTGACTACGCCCTGCGGGCGTTGATCGAGATCGCGAGCCGCGCGGAGGGCGGCCCCATCAGTGCAGAGCAGCTGGGCAAGGCGCAAGACATCCCGCACGGCTTCCTCCAGGCGATCCTCGCGGACCTCCGCAGGGCCGGCGTCGTCCTCTCGCAGCGCGGCCAGTCGGGCGGCTGGCGGTTCGCCCGCGACCCCCAGACGGTCTCCGTGGCCGACGTCATCCGCGCCGTCGACGGGCCCCTGGTCTCGGTGTACGGCCTGCGCCCGGAGGCCGTCGAGTACGGCGACTCCACCCAAGTCCTGCAGCGAGTCTGGATCGCGGCACGCTCCTCGCTGCGCGATGTCTTCGAGCAGGTCAGCATCTCCGACCTGGCGCAGGGCAACCTCCCTGCCGCCGTCATGGACCTGACGCTCGACGACGACGCGTGGCAGCCGCACTGACCCGCGCGTACGGCTCCCGACTCCCGCCCGCGCCCCGGGGTCTGCTACGGGGTCCGCTCCGGGATCTGCCCGTGCTCTGCCCGGGTGGGCGGAGGATCCCCGGTCAGCCGGGGATGTCGTCACGTTGTGGCCTTTGCAAAGGGCACACGGTGGCAGTTTCCCCGGCTAAGCGGGGATTCCTGAGGCGGATGGGATCACCCCAACCCCTAGAACCTGTTCCAGTTTCTGCGTACGCTCCCGTGCCATGACCCTGACCCCGGCTGACTTCTCCGACGCCATCGAATGGCTCGGCCCCCTCGACGCGCACCCGGCGCGCGAGGCATCGCTTCGCTCGTACGCGGCCGTCTCGCGCAAGGACCTCGCCGAGTGGCTGACCGTGTACGCCCCCGACGCGGTGCTCGAGGACCCCGTCGGCCCCTCCATGTTCGACCCCGAGGGCAAGGGCCACCACGGTCACGCCGGGATGAGCGCCTTCTTCGAGGCCGCGATCGCCCCGATCGACTCGTTCCACTTCACGGTCCGCGACTCCTTCGCCAACCCGGGCTCCAACACCTGCGCCAACATCGGCCAGATCCGTACCACCTTCGCCGACGGCTCCTACTCCACCACCGACCTGATCATGGTCTACGTGGTCAACGACGCCGGGCAGGTCATCTCCATGCGCGCCTTCTGGGAGCCCGACCGCACCATGGCCAGCTTCACCAAGCCCTGAGCCCGTACGGGGTGCCTCAGGCCTCGAACTCCAGCGCGGAGATCATCGGCTTGAGGTCCCGTACGCCAGGCAGGCGGGACATGGCCAGCAGCGCCGGATCCCACGGCCGGGCCGGCGGTACGGCAACCTCGCGACCGGAGGCCACGCCGGGGATGGACCGTACGACGTCCGGCAGGTCGCTCACCTTCTGGCTGGTCGGCATCGGCGGGGTCACGTACCCCTTCGACAGCCGCGCCTTGCCCGCCAGCGTCATGCGGCTGAACCAGGCGGGGATGGAGTCGTACACGATCCGGCCACCGGGGAACCGCGCCGCGCAGTCGGCGATGAGGGCGTGGACGTCGGCGCGCGGGAGGTACATGAAGAGCCCCTCCGCGGAGATCACCGCCGGCCCGTCCGGGACGTGGTCGAGCCAGGCCCTGTCGAGGGCCGACATCGCGAGGCGCGTGATCTGGGGTTCGGGCGGCAGGACTCGCTCGGCCAGGGCCACTGACTCGGGCAGGTCCACCGAGTACCAGCCGCCGCTGGGCTTGCCCAGCCGCCAGAACGCAGTCTGCAGTCCCTCGCCGAGCGCCACCACGGGTGCGCCGGGATGCCTCGTGAGGAAGTCGCGCACCTCGGTGTCGAACGCCGCCGCCCGCTGCGAGTGCGCTGGGCTGGGGTTGCCGAAGCGGGAGAAGTCCTCGCCCGCGAGCTGGGTGAAGATGGCCACGGCCTCGGGGTCGGGGAACCGGGTCCCGGGGCGCATCGCCTCCACGGCGCGGTTGCGCAGTGTCCACAGGGCGGTCTCGGGGACGTCGTGCAGATCAGCGCGGCTCATCGGGTGCCTTCCGTGGGGGAGCGCCACAGCCTAGGGGCTGATGGACCCGTCAGTCCTTGACGTCCGCCAACCACTCGACCAGCGGGCGCAACTCCTGCCAGTCGCCGCGGATCCGGTCCACGAGACCCGCGTCGATCGCGTCGGACTCCCAGCCGTACGGCTTGCCCACGAAGAGCTGCTTGTGGCGCAGCAGCCCGATGCGGGGGTGGTCGGTGCCGTACCCGCGCGGGGAGGTCTTGAGGGTCTCGCCGCCCACCTCCCAGTCCGCCGCGGCGTACGACTCCACGAGGCGCTCGAGTCGTGGGCCGCGCAGGTCGTTGTCGATCGCCTCGCGGATTGCCGCCAGGCGTGAGCCCGAGGCCTCGTAGAACCCGGCGCCCACGCGTGTTCCTCGCGCGCTGAGTTCGACGTACCACCCGGTCGCCGGGCCCGCGGCCACGAACGCGCCCTGATGCGTCTTGTACGGGGTCTTGTCCTTCGCGAACCGGACGTCGCGGTAGGGGCGGAAGATCTTCATCGACCCGAACTCCGGCTCGAGTGCGGCGGCGAGCGCCTTGAAGGGCGCCTCGACCGATTCCTTGTACGTCGCCTTGTGGGCCTCCCAGAAGGACTTGGTGTTGTCCATCTCGAGGTCGTCGTAGAAGTCGAGGGCGGCGACGGGGAAGCCGTTGAAGGTCACGTACGGAGCGTACGACGTCTCCTCGGCGGAACCTCCGCGCGGTTCTGGCCCGTGGCGCGGCGCCATGACGCAGGGGAGGTGCGCGATAAACGCGCGTTACATGAGGTCGGGTGGATCAGACCTGGCCGGAGACGATCCGGTCGAGGATGGCTGCCCCGTTGGCCTCGGGGGGTACGGCGGTGCCCCGCTGCCTCTCGCGCGCCACCGTCATCGCGCCGAACCAGAACGCGAACACCGAGATCGCGCGCGCCTGCGCGGCGACGGGGTCCACCGGGCCCTCGCCGCGCGCGTACGCGTCATCGATGAGCTGGGTCAGCGTGTGGGTCCAGCGCTGCAGTACGTGCCCTGCGATGTCGAGCGGGCCCGAGCCGATGTGCTCGACCAGCGGGTGGAGCCGCTGCTCGTCGGTCTCGACGCGGTCGATCCAGCCCTCCTCGGCCATGGCGGCCATGGCTGCGGCCAGGGTGTCCTGGATCGGCTCCTCGATCGGGCGCGCCAGGACGGCGGCCACGAAGGCGTCCACCCAGCCGTCGAAGTAGTCCAGCATGATCGCCGCTTTGGACTCGAAGTGCAGGTAGATCGTGCGTACGGCGACGTCGGCGGAGCGTGCGATGTCGTCAATGGAGGTGTCCGCGTAGCCGCGTTCCTGGAAGAGCGCATCTGCCGCGGCCACGATGCGGCTCCGGGTCTCGGCCTTGCGCCGCTCCTGACGCGACCCGGGTACGGAAGGAGGGGCGGCGGGCATGGCGACCACCCTAGGTCAGCCGTCCGCACAACTTAGTGCCATGTGTGCATAAGTAGTACGGTTGCACTAACACGCGACGCTGCGCTGCCATCCGGGCGGCGCGATCTCGGGGGTCATGCGCGTACGACCACGACCATGGAGGTCTGATCCCGTGAAGTTCCGTACAGCCGCGCTCGCGCTCGCCGCGTGCAGCCTCGTCCTGACCGCGTGCGGCGGCGACACCGACGCTCCCGAGAAGAAGGCGGCCGAGGCCGGGCCGTCGCTGGATGACGCCAAGAGCATCGTCCTCGCCTACTTCGAGAAGAGCTTCTCCGCCGACGCCGCGGCGTGCGACCACGAGTCGGAGGCGTACGCAACGCTCCTCAACGAGGAGAACGGCGTCGAGACCTGCGCCGAGCGCGTCGAGGCCCTCAAGCCTCTGCTCACCGACGGCGAGCCGTTGATGGACATCAGCAAGACGACGGTCGAGGTGAGCGCGGGTGAGTCCGGTGCTGCCGTCGCCGTCGTCACCCACGAGATCGAGGGCTTCGGCGGGTCGTACGCGCTGGTCATCGCCGACGGCGTGTGGGTCCTCGACGGCGACGTCGAGGAGCCCTCGGCCGGCGAGGACGGCTCCTTCACGAAGCCCAAGGAGGTCAGCGAGGACGAGGCCCTGGCGATCGCCAAGGCATTCTGCGGCGTCGAGGTGGGCTCCACCCGTGCCGAGGTCGAGGGTCTGATGGGCGCGCCCACCGAGGAGGGCGTGGACGAGGACGGTCAGACCGAGCTCGGCTGGTACCTCAACCAGGACTCGTACACGGTCTGGTTCGACGACTCCGACAAGGTCACCGCCTCCAGCGGCAGCTCCCCGCGCGAGGGCGATCCCTGCACTGCGTGAGGCGTACTCACCGACGAAGGCCCCGGGTGATCTCGGGCCTTCGTGCGTGGAACGTACGACCACCGCCCGGCGGAACTGCCGCGCTGTTGTGGCCCGTGCCGCTGCGCCATGACGCAGGGGAAGTGCGCGATAAACGCGCGTTACTTGAGGTGGGGTGGAGCGGACGACGAGACTCGAACTCGCGACATCGACCTTGGGAAGGTCGCGCTCTACCAACTGAGCTACGTCCGCATGCTGGCAAGCCAGCGTGGGAATCGTACCCGACCCGCCGCCGTGCTCAGTCCACCGGCAGCAGTGTGGGGCGCTTCGGCGTCACCGTGTCGCCCGACGAGCGCCCCGTGAGCCGGCGGTGGATCCACGGGCCGAGGAACTCCTTGGCCCATCGCGCGTTCTCGGCGCGCTGCTCGCGGCGCGTCAGCTGCGGCAGGCTGACCGAGTCGAAGTCCGGGCGCAGGTCATGCTCGACCTCGAGCGCATCGAGCACGCGCCCCGCCATCATCGTGTGCCCCATCGCGTTCATGTGCATGCGGTCGGTGTCCATGACCTTGGCCAGGTCGTACTCCCGCATCCGCCACATGTCGACCAGACGTACGTTGCGGGCCTCGGCGATCTCGCGGACCCACTCGTTGAACAGGGCCATGCGGCCGCGCACGGCCGCGTAGATCCCTGTGGACCCCGGGTCGAAGATGGTGAACATGACGACCGTGGCCCCGGAGTCGACCAGACGCGCGATCGCCTCGTCGTAGCGGGCCGCGAGCGCGTCGATGTCGATCTTGGGGCGCAGCACGTCGTTGCCGCCGGCATGGATCGAGACGAGGTCGGGGTCGAGCGCCAGCCCGGCGTCGAGCTGCTCGTCGAGGATCGGGCCGAGCTTGCGCCCCCGGATGGCGAGGTTGGCGTACGTGAAGTCGGGGTTGCTGCGTGCCAGCACCTCGGCCGTACGGTCCGCCCACCCGCGCAGGCCGTTGGGGCGGCCGGGGTCGTTGTCGCCGACTCCTTCGGTGAAGGAGTCGCCCAGGGCTACGTAACGAGAGAATGTCACCCGTCCATTGTGCGGCGCGGGGGGCAGGGTTCGTGCTTCGCCCTCCTCGAACGTGCGCGGGAGGCGCTACGTTGGCCGCGTGCTCCTCAGTGACCGCGACATTCGTTCCTCTCTCGACTCCGGCCGGATCACCCTCGATCCGTGGGACGTGGAGATGCTGCAGCCGTCGAGCGTGGACATCCGCCTGGACAAGTTCTTCCGCGTCTTCGAGAACCACCGCTATCCGCACATCGATCCCGCCGTCGACCAGTCGGACCTGACCCGCGAGGTCTCGACGCAGGGCGAGGAGCCGTTCATCCTCCACCCGGGCGAGTTCGTCCTCGGGTCGACGTACGAGGTCGTCGGCCTCGGTGGCGACGTGGCGGCGCGAGTGGAGGGCAAGTCGTCGCTGGGGCGCTTGGGGCTGCTCACCCACGCGACGGCCGGGTTCGTCGACCCGGGCTTCACTGGTCACGTCACGCTCGAGTTGGCCAACGTCGCGACGCTCCCGATCAAGCTCTACCCGGGCATGAAGATCGGCCAGCTGTGCTTCTTCAACCTCACCTCGCCGGCCGAGCAGCCGTACGGCTCGTCGGCGTACGGATCGCGGTACCAGAACCAGCGGGGGCCGACCCCGTCGCGTTCGTACGCGAACTTCCACCGCACCCGGATCGAGTGACGCCGAGCCCTGTCGTTTAGGTTAGGCTTGCCTAATCAATCGAAGCGGAGGGCCGATGACTGCCACCACCACCGACGTGCTCCCCTGGGTGCTTGCACGCGTCCGGGTTGCCAGCGCGGAGCGAATCTCGCCGACGTTCGTCCGGCTCGAGCTCGCCGCCCCCGAGCTCGCCGACGTCGGACTCCCCGATGAGAGCGACGGGCGGTGGTGGGACCAGCGCTTCAAGCTCGTGGTGCCCGACCCCGACACCGGCGGCCTGACCTCGGTCGAGGGCGCTGAGGCCAGCTGGCTCGGGACCTGGCTCGACCGACCCGTGGGCGAGCGAGGCCACATGCGTACGTACACGCTGCGCGAACTGCGAGGAAGCGGCGCGGACACCCTCCTGGTCGTCGACATCGCCGTGCACGATGGCGACTCTGGCCCCGGCGCGCAGTGGGCTGAACGGGCCGTCGTCGGAGACGCCGCGGTGGTACTGCTGCCGAGGCGCGGGCAGCCGTTCGGCGGGATCGAGTTCGCCCCGCCGGCCGGGTCCACGCTGCTGCTCGCCGGAGACGAGACCGCCGTCCCCGCGATCTGCGCGGTGCTCGAACAACTCGGTGACGACGCCCGTGGCGTCGCGTTCATGGAGGTGCCCGATGCTGGCGACATCCAGGATGTCCGGCACCCTGTCGGCGTCGACGTGACATGGCTGGTGCGTACGGGTGAGCACGGCGCCGCGCTGGCAACGGCCGTGACCGCGCACCTGGACACCGTCGACGTCACCTCGCTCGACCTGCGCGAGGAAACCGTCGGCGGCGCCGAGGACATCTGGGAGACCCCGACGTACTCGTCCACGGGCGAGGAAGTCGGCGACGCGGCCGCGGAGGCTGAGCTGTATGCGTGGATCGCGGGCGAGTCCGGAGTCGTCACGGCGCTGCGGCGCCACCTGGTTCGCGAATGCGGCATCGACCGGAGCCAGGTCGCCTTCATGGGCTACTGGCGCCGCGGGGTCTCGATGAAGTCCTGAAGGTCCTCTGCTCGCGTCATGCTGGCCCGCTGGTGTGGGTCCTGTGTTTCTGTGGGTCCCTGTGTCATGCGAACTGGTGCGTTGGGTCCATGCGTCATACGGATCGGCGTCTGCTGGCGGGGTGTCATACGGATCCGTACGTATGGGTGCGGGTTTGTAT
>JAEWOG010000002.1 GCA_023460975.1 Actinomycetes bacterium | reverse complement strand
GGCCTCGCGCACCAGCTCGAGCGCCGCCGCCCGCCACGCCGGCAGCGCGATCGACGAGGCCGCGGCCTCGGCCAGGCGTGCCTCCAGCGAGCGCATGCGGGTACGAACGTACCATGCCGCCCGCCGGTGTCCGGGCTCAGCCTGTGCTCAGGATGAACACCGACATGAAGACTCTCGCCCACGCCCCTTCCGCCCTCGCGTCCCTCGAGCGACCGTGGCTCGATGGCGCGCTCTATCCCTTCACGCCCCGGCAGCACACCGCTGACGAGGGGACGATCTCCTACCTCGACGAGGGGCGCGGCCGGCCGATCCTCTTCGTCCACGGCACGCCCTCGTGGTCGTTCGAGTGGCGCCACCAAGTGGCAGCGCTCAGCGCCACCCATCGCTGCGTCGCGCCCGATCACCTCGGCTTCGGGCTCTCCGACAAGCCGGCGGACGCGGCCTACGCGCCGGCCGATCACGCGCGCCGCCTGCTGGCGCTGGTGCGCGCGCTCGACCTGACGGATCTCACCCTGGTCGTGCACGACTTCGGCGGGCCGATCGGGCTGCCGATCCTGCTCGAGGAGCCGGCGCGGGTGCGCGCGCTGGTCCTGATCAACACGTGGGCCTGGGCGCACGGCGACGATCCCTCGGTGCGCCGCCTGTCGCGCTTCGTCGCGTCGCCGCTCGGCCGCTTCCTCTACCTCTCGCTCAACGCCTCGCCGCGCTGGCTCGTGCCGATGAGCTTCGGCGATCGCAAGAAGCTCTCTCGACAGGTGCACCGCCACTACCTCGCGCCCTTCGGCCGGCGCGCCGATCGGACTGCGCCGTGGGCGCTCGGGTGCGCGCTCGCCGGCGCCGCCCCGTACTACGCGCCGCTCTGGGCGCGCCGCGATGCCCTCACCTCTCTCCCGTCGACGATCGTGTGGGGCATGCGCGACCCGGCGTTCGGTTCCAACTACCTCGCGCGCTGGCGCGACGCGCTGCCGCACGCGGAGCTGATCGAGCTCGCGGCGGCCGGCCACTTCCCGCAGGAGGAGGCGCCCGACGAGGTCACCCGGGCGATCCGCGAGGCCGCGACCGGTTGTCGTGCTCGGTGACCCGCCGCCTGGCGGCCGAGACGGGCTGTCGAGGGCTTCAGACACCCACCGCAGGCGTCGGCGGCGGCTGTCTGAACGTACGAAAGGCCACCGCAGGCGTCGGCGGCGGCTGTCTGCGCGTACGAAAAGCCACCGCAAGCGTCGGCGGCGGCTGTCTGAACGTACGAAAAGTGTAGGTTCCGGAAAATCTGCGGCGCCGATTCCAGAAAATCTGCGGTCGCCGGACTCGCTCGAATCATCGTCCAGGCCGACGGCGTCGGCCAGGTGGTTGGTGCGTACCGAGGGGCCGTCGAGCTTGAGCAGGCGGCCACGCTCGAGGACGCGGTCGACGATGACCTCGGCGAGATCGTCGTCGTGAAGGACGTCGCCCCAGCGGCCCGGGGGCTTGTTGGTCGTGAAGATCATGGAGCGCCGCTTAATGTGCCGCTCATTGACGACATGGAAGAGGACGTTCGCCGCGTCGTTACCGACCGCGAGGTAGCCGACCTCGTCGACGACGAGGACGTGGGGCTTCACGTAGCGGACGAGCGCTTCGCGCAGGTTGCCCTCACGGCTGGCGCACGAGAGGTCGTCGATGAGCTCGGCGCAGTTGACGAAGAGCGCGTCGAAGCCGTTCTGGAGCGCGCGGTACGCGATGGCGATCGCGAGGTGCGTCTTGCCGCGTCCGGTCTTGCCCGTGAGGATGACCGAGTTGCCCTCGGTGACGAAGTCGGGCGAGAGGAGCGAGCCGATCGTGGTGAGCCGCAGCGTGGACTGGTACTCGAAGCTGAACTCCTCGACGGTGCGAAGGAAGGGGAATCCCGCGTTGCGCACGGCGCGCGAGAGGCGCGTGCCGCGACGATGAGCGACCTCCTCGGCGAAGAGGGTGAGGAGCAGTTGCTCGTGCGACCACGTCTCGACTTCGGCGCGGCGGACGAGATCTCGCCACACGCGGCGCGTGTTGGCGAGCGAGAGGCGCTTGAGCAGCGGGTCGAGGTCGCTCATCGCCGGCCTCCCTTCTGCTCCGCGCGATGGGCCCGCTTCGAGGGTGCACGCCCTCGCGCGCGCGGTTGCGCCGCTCGCGGCACGTCGAGCTGACGCTCGACGCCTGCTCGGGCGCTCAAGCTCGCCTCGAGATCATCTCTCACGGCCGAGACAGTGAGAGCGCCTGCCTGGACGACGCGCGCGAGCGCCTCGCGCATCGCCTCCTCGCCGTGCTCTTCGAAGAGCGCGTGAAGGCGCTCGACTTGCTCCGAGCTGCGCCTGGGTTCGCGATGCGTCAGCGCCGTCAACAGCGTGAGAGCATCCTCGCCGAGACGAAGGAGCTGCTCGCGTTTCTCGTAGAGCTGGGCTCGACCGCCGTGCACGGCTGCGAGCTTGGCCGCGCGATGCTCGGGCAACGACGCCGGTGGATCGCCCGGCTTTCTCCGGGCGTGCTCTGCTTCATGGCGCCCCGCGACGATCCGCACTCGCGACGTGTACACGAACGCCGTCCCGGCGATATTCGCGGCTTCGGGCGGCATCGTGTACGGGACGCCCTCGAACATCACCTCGGCGGTCGGTCCGACGAACACGGGAACGCGTAGCGCGAGCTCGTCCGGAAGCAGACGCACCGGGCGAAGACGCTCGAGCTCCTGTTGCCGCCGCGTTTCCGGAATCTCGCCCGTCGCGCGGCTCGCCGTTCGGTGGTTCACCTCGTCGACCCACGCGGCGAGCTTCGCTTCGAGGTCCGCCTCGTCGACGAACTTCTGCCACTTGAAGAACGAGTTCTTCACCCACTTCACCAGGTGCTCGACCGCGCCTTTCTGGTTGCCGCTGCGCGGCGCGCACATCTCCGCGCCCACGCCGAGCTCGAGCATCACCTGCGCGAACGTCGCGTTGAACTCCTCGACGCGGCGCCCGCGGCCCGACTTCGTCACGATCGTGCGTGGGCGATCGAAGACCGCCAGCAGAGGCACGCCGCCGAACGCGACGAAGTGCCGGACCAGCGTGCGCACCAGGGTCTCGGTCTTCTCGTCGTCCACGATCGTAACGGCTGCGAACCGCGAGTACTTCAGGCGCGAGGCGAAGAAGTGCACGCGCTTGGTGCGGCCGTCGACGAAGCGCACGTCCACCTGGCCGAAGTCGTGCTGGGAGAACTCTCCAGGCAGCCCTTCGAAGCGGACGATCGGCGGCGCGGGCCTTCGCTCGCGCACCCCCGCGACCAAGCTGTAGAACGCGCTCTTGCGACCGGCGAAGCCCGCCTCCTTCGCACGTCGCAGCAGCTCCTGAGTGGGTAGGTCGGGCTCCTCCGCAAGCCACTCGCGCACGCGCTCTGCGAACGGCGCCGCCTTCGACGGGCGTCCGATCCCGCGTGCACGTCGCTCACTCGCATCGTCGACGTGCGACACCGCGGGCTCGCTCTTCACGCGCCGCACCGTGTCGACCGACACCTCGGCGCGCTCAGCGACCTGCGTCGGCGTGAACCCCGCCGCAAGGAGGACCTGGATCTCGTGGCGTTTCAGCAAGGGGAGCATCTCCCCCGCGTCGTATCCGTCTCCTCCGACCGCAGCCGCCACTGCCCCGATCGTTAGCATCACCGCTGCCATCATCATCCGCGCTCCTTCCTTCCCGGAGCCGCAGATTTTCCGGAACGGGGAGCAGCAGAATTTCCGGAACTACCAAAAAGGCCACCGCAGGCGTCGGCGGCGGCTGTCTGAAGGTAGGAAATGCCACCGCAGGCATCGGTGGCGGGAGTCTGCACGTTCGAAGAGCCACCGCAGGCGCCGGCGGCGGGTATCTGACGGTCCGGCGCCTCACCTCCGCGGCGTGGTCGGCTGACTGGAGTGGCGCCGAGCGCCTCAGCCCCACTCGAACGCGAGGCCCTCGTCGCCGGCGCGGATGCGCACGCGCCCTCCCCGCCGGCCCTCGCCGCGCGCGAGGCGCTCGGCCAGCGGGACCAGCACGTGCGCCTCGATCGCGCGCTTCATCGGCCGCGCGCCGAGCGTCGGGTCGAAGCCAGCGCGCGCCAAGAGCTCGATGACGCTCTCGTCGGCCTCGACCTCGAGCCCTCGGCGCCTCAGACCGTCGCGCTCGAGCGCGCTCGCGAGCAGCCGGCGCGCGATCGATCGCAAGGTCTCGCGGCCCAGCGGCGCGAAGGGCACCACGTAGTCGATCCGGTTGAGCAGCTCGGGCCGGAAGAAGCGACGCGCGGCGCCGAGGTAGTCCGGCCCCGCGTCGCTCGCGCCGAGGCCGATCGCGCCGCGGCTCGTCGCGCCGAGGTTCGACGTCAGGATCACGATCGCGTGGCGGAAGCTCACCGCCCGGCCGGTTCCGTCGGTGAGGCGCCCCTCGCCGAGCACCTGCAGGAGCAGATCGAAGACCTCCGCGGCGGCCTTCTCGATCTCGTCGAGCTAGAGCACGCAGAAGGGCTGCTGGCGCAGCGGCCGGGTGAGATCGCCCTCGCCGCCTCGCCCGTCGACCAGCCGCGCCGCGCTCGACGGATAGGCGTACTCGCTCATGTCGAGCCGCACGACGCGCGCACGATCGCCGAAGAGGTACTCGGCGAGGCTGAGCGCGCTCTCGGTCTTTCCGACGCCGGTCGGCCCCATGAAGAGGAACGAGGCGATCGGCCGCTGAGGATCGTCGAGCCCGGCCTTGAGCACCGCCACGACGTTGGCGAGCCGCGAGACCGCGAGCGGCTGGCCGTGCACGCGCTCGCCGAGGAAGGCCTCGACCGCCGAAAGCACGAGGGGCGCGTCCGGATCGACCAGCGCGCGCGGGTAGCCGGTCTGCTCGCAGAACGCGCGCGTCGCGTCGTCGGCCGAGAGCGGCGTCGATCGGCGGGCCGCGCCGCGCGCCATCTGCTCGACCAGCCCGATCCCCGAGCCCGGCAGCCCGTCGGCGTCGCCGAAGCGCACGATCAAGTCGAGCGCGCGAGAGAGCGCGTCCTCGCCAAAGCTCACGCGATGCGCCGCGCCGTGCGAGCGCGCGATGCGGGAGAGCACATCGAACGCGTCCGGCCCGTCGAGCGGCGGCACCCGCACCCGGCGCAGCTTCGCGAGGAACGCCGGCTCGAGCGCCTCGGCGGCCGCCAGCGAGTCGGGGCTCGCCTCGAGCACCAGCGTGAGCTCGC
>JAEWOG010000001.1 GCA_023460975.1 Actinomycetes bacterium | reverse complement strand
GGATGGGTCGCGCGAAAGCCGGGCGTGAACCAGCGTTCCGCAGTCGCGGGAACAAGACCGCCAAGGCCGTTTGCCCGGACCTCGCCGATGCGGGCATGCCAGCTTTCGGCGGTGCCGATCCGGGCGGCCGTCGCGCAAAGAACCATGCGCCCAAGCCGCGCGCCGACGTGGATGCCCAGCCATTGTCCGGTCAGCCCGCCGATGGACAGGCCGCAGAAATGGCTGCGCCTGATGGACAGCGCGTCCCACAGCGCGATCACGTCGCCGCCCAGATCGGCCAGGCCATAGGGCGGCACCGGCGCGCCGGACCTGCCATGGCCGCGGCGATCATAGCGCAGGATGCGGAAATCCTGGGAAAGGCTGGCGACCTGGGCGTCCCACATGTGCAGGTCGGTGCCCAGGGAATTGCAGAAGGTCAGCCATGGCTTCTTCCCTGCCGCGCCGTCGATGCAATAGTGAAGCCGGTGGGTGGGCAGGTCCAGATAGGGCATGGTCGGCCTTTCATGCGGATTTGGACGCGCGGCCGGAACCGCGCGCCTGTTTTCGGTGATGCTCAGGCGGCGGCAAGCCGCGTCGCGTCGCGGGCACGCCCGTTGGCAAGCGCAAAGACCAGCATCGCCAGGGCCGAGAGCGCCGCCGGGATCGCGAAGAGCATGAAGTTCTGCTCCAGCGGCAGTTCCCGCGCCAGCAGCACCCCGCCCAGCGTCGGCCCGACGATGGCACCGATCCGGCCCACGCCCGAGGCCCAGCCAAGTCCCGTCGAACGGACCGACAGGTTGTAAAGCTGCGCCACGCTGGCATAAAGCAGGATCTGCGTGCCGATAGTCGTCGCACCCGCGACGAAGACCAGCAGGAACAAGAGCCCCGGCGCCGGGTTGAAGCCGATCAGCGCAATCGAGACCGCCGCCGCGGCAAAGAAGCCCACCACGACCTTGGGCAGGCCGAAGCGGTCGCCCAGGCGTCCGCCCATGATCGCCCCCGCCATGCCGCCGAAGTTCAGCGAGAACAGCGACAGCAGGCTGGCCCGTTCGGCATAGCCGGCCTCTTGCAGCACCTTGGGCAGCCAGGACGACAGCAGATAGACCAGCAGCAGGCAGCAGAAGAAGGACAGCCACAGCATCAGCGTGCGCAGCGTCCGGCCGTGGCGGAACAGCTCCGCCACCGATGCCGATGCGCCCTTGGCCTCGGCAAAGACCAGCCGGTCCTCGGGGGCCAGCGGCGTGGCCGGGTCGATGCGGGCAAAGATGCGCCGCGCCTCGTCCTGCTTGCCCTGGCGGATCAGGAAGCCCAGCGATTCCGGCAGTTTCCACAGGACCAGCGGCAACATCAGCAGCGGCACGGCGGCGATGAAGAACATCGGCCTCCAGCCGAAGCTGGGGATCAGGCCGATGCCCAGGCCCGCCGCGACCATGCCGCCGACCGAATAGCCCGAAAACATCAGCGCGACCATGGTGCCGCGCAACCGCCTGGGCGCATATTCGTTCATCAGCGCCACCGCGTTCGGCATCAGCCCGCCGCAGCCCAGGCCCGCGATGAAGCGGAAGACCTTGAACTGCTCGGGCGAGTTGGCAAAGCCCGTCAGCACGGTGGCCGAGGTGAACAGCACGAAGCTGATCGCCACCCCCTTCTTGCGGCCGATCCGGTCGGCCAGCGGGCCAAGGATCAGGGCGCCGAACATCATCCCGAACAGCGCCCAGGCCTGCAGCGCGCCCGCCTGCGGCTTGGTCAAGCCCCATTCCGCGATCAGCGTGGGCAGCACCGTGCCCGCCACGAACACGTCGTATCCATCGACCACCAGCAGCGCGCCGCAAAGCGCGACCACCCTCCATTGAAAGATGCCGAACCGGCCTTGGTCGATGGCCTCGTTCACGTCTATGCTGCGCATTCCTTGTCTCCTCCCTGTCTCGTCGTTGAAATCGCGGTCAGCAGCTGTCGCCCCCCGCGACGGGCAGGACCGAGCCGGTGATGTAGGACGCCTCGTCCGAGGCCAGGAACAGGATCGGCGCGGCCTGTTCGTCGATGCTGCCGTAGCGGCGCATGAAGGCGGATTGCCTGACCTGGTCCACGACCTCGGCCATCCAGCGCCGTTCGTCGGCGCTGTCGCCATCGGCATTGCGCGGGACGCGGCGCGGCGGCGCCTCGGTCCCGCCGGGGGCGGTCGCCACCACGCGGATGTTCTGCGCCGCCATCTCCATCGCCAGGGATTGCGTGATCGCGTTGACGCCGCCCTTGGCCGCCGAATAGGGCACGCGGTGGATGCCGCGCGTCGCGTTCGACGAAACGTTGACGATGGTGCCGCCGCCGCGCGCCAGCAGATGCGGCAGGACCGCATGGCAGCAATACAGCGTCGGCATCAGCGACCGGCGGATCTCGGCGTCGATCTGGGCCGGTTCGAATTCGGCAAAGGGCCGCATCCGTATGGCGCCGCCGACATTGTTGATCAGGATGTCGATGCCGCCGAAGGTGCGGGCCGCATGGCGCATCGCCGCATCGGCGCCGTCCCAGGTTTCCAGGTCGGCGGTGAAGGCCGCGGCACTGCCGCCCGCTTCCGCCGCCACCTCGGCCACGAAATCGGCACGGTCCACGAAGAGCACCCGCCCCCCTTCGGCCGCCGCGCGCAGGGCGACGGCGCGGCCGATGCCCTGCGCCGCCCCGGTCACGACCAGCACCTTGCCCGCAAAGCGACCGGCAAAGACGGCCCCACTCATGCGATGGCCTTCAGCGGCGCGTTGGGGGTGAACTTCTCGTAATGGAAGCTGGCGGGGCGGAT